>JAAQTN010000040.1 GCA_011742915.1 Billgrantia desiderata
CACCGTCTGGATCGTGAAGGGAGCCTTCTCCTCCACGCGCTTCATGAACGCCTTGGCATCCTTGGCAGACTGGCTGCTCCTGACCTCCAGATAGACCCAGCGTGTGGCACGGTCGATGGCGACATACAGGTAGCGCTTCTGCTCCTCATCAGGCATCTGAGGCAGGTGCTTGATGTCGATATGCACATACCCGGGCTCGTAGTCCTTGAAGGGCTTGTGCCGGGGCTTCCCATCATCGCCAGCGTCCTGCCGAGCCAGTTCTGCCAGTGTCGGCACCTCGCGGCGCTGGAGCATGCGGTGCAGGCCTGAACGAGACAGTCGAGGGTTCAGGAACTCACGTGCCACGACGAGGAGATCATCCAGGCCCAGGCGCAGGAATCCGCGAGCGGCGATCAGTACCTCCTCCTGCTCGGACGTGAGGGTGGCCAGCAGGTTGTGACGCGTGTGCGGTCGGTCATGGACATCGTCGCGGTACCGCCAGCGCCGGATGGTCGCGGGGGAGACGCCATACTGGCGGGCCAGCTCGCTATCCGTGATGCTGGCGGGTGCCGCCTGGATTTCAGCACGGATCTTCGGTGTCGTCGTGGCCTGCTTATGCAGCTTGATGTCCATGAACCTGCTCCCGAATGAATTGCTGTAGAAGCTCTCTGGCTGCCAGCAGAGGATAACTCCTATAGCTCATCTGATCATCCGGGACCCTACACCTATGAAAGTAGTTGCCTTAGTTTCTATCCGCGCGACCCGAAGTGCTGTGCTCAGACAACGTGACGCCAGTGTTTCTATCCGCGCGGCTCGTGCGAGCCGCGACAGGTCGCCCTGGGCGTTCGCCCGTAGCCTTTGGGCTGTTTCTATCCGCGCGGCCCGTGCGGGCCGCGACCTGACGACGATCTGCTGTGCGAGACATCAGCTCGTGTTTCTATCCGCGCGGCCCGTGCGGGCCGCGACGCCTGGGCGCGCGTCGGCTGGTCGCCGGCATGGGTGTTTCTATCCGCGCGGCCCGTGCGGGCCGCGACCCCCGGTATCGCCCACCGGCATGGCGCGGTGGCGGTTTCTATCCGCGCGGCCCGTGCGGGCCGCGACACGTATTGCGAGGACGTGGCGGTATGGATGGCCGAGGTTTCTATCCGCGCGGCCCGTGCGGGCCGCGACGGCTGCGGCCTGTGTGACTCGCGCCCCATGTACTGGTTTCTATCCGCGCGGCCCGTGCGGGCCGCGACAATCGTGCGACTTCATTAGCGTCGTGCTGGTTGAGTTTCTATCCGCGCGGCCCGTGCGGGCCGCGACCTTCCGCCGGGTGCGAGACGCCGACACAAGCTACCAGTTTCTATCCGCGCGGCCCGTGCGGGCCGCGACACGGTAGGCGTTGTAGCGAGCCGACAGCCCCATGTTTCTATCCGCGCGGCCCGTGCGGGCCGCGACCAGCATGTCGACGGCCATCGTCGTGGTATCGACGTTTCTATCCGCGCGGCCCGTGCGGGCCGCGACCGCAGTACCTTTAGCGGATGACGTAGGCAGTAGATGTTTCTATCCGCGCGGCCCGTGCGGGCCGCGACGCCCAAACCATGGTTCGAGCCATAATATGGTCAGATGTTTCTATCCGCGCGGCCCGTGCGGGCCGCGACTTCGGGCGGCTGGATCTGCTCGATGGCGCGCTTGGTGTTTCTATCCGCGCGGCCCGTGCGGGCCGCGACCGGTCGTTCGTGGCAGTGATGGGCGAGTCGACCCTGTTTCTATCCGCGCGGCCCGTGCGGGCCGCGACGGCGCGAGATTGGCGATCAGCACTACGTTGGTCCCGTTTCTATCCGCGCGGCCCGTGCGGGCCGCGACCCATGCAGAGCCGAGGGCATCTTGTGCACCACATGTTTCTATCCGCGCGGCCCGTGCGGGCCGCGACCACGGTCGGCCGCTGGATGCTGCCCCAGGTGGGCGTTTCTATCCGCGCGGCCCGTGCGGGCCGCGACATGATCGGCAGGTGCTTGGTCGCCCGCTTGACGCCGTTTCTATCCGCGCGGCCCGTGCGGGCCGCGACCTGATCTCCTGCACGCTGCAGCGGGGTGCGAGCAGTTTCTATCCGCGCGGCCCGTGCGGGCCGCGACAACAACAACCTGACTCTTGAGCAGAAGCTTCTCACGTTTCTATCCGCGCGGCCCGTGCGGGCCGCGACGGATGGCAGCCATCGCCTATCCGTGGGGAAGTAATGTTTCTATCCGCGCGGCCCGTGCGGGCCGCGACGCTCCGGCATGTTCAAGCAGCCCACCACCTTCCTGGTTTCTATCCGCGCGGCCCGTGCGGGCCGCGACCGATTCAGCAGGATCATTGCCGCCATAGAGGCCGGTTTCTATCCGCGCGGCCCGTGCGGGCCGCGACCCGAGGGTCTGGTTGATCTTGCGCCGGTTGCGGGTGTTTCTATCCGCGCGGCCCGTGCGGGCCGCGACGACCTGCACCTGTATCTGCTCGTCGCTCTCGCCGTAGTTTCTATCCGCGCGGCCCGTGCGGGCCGCGACTGTTCTCGCCCAACTGGGCGGGGTAGAGCCCAGCGTTTCTATCCGCGCGGCCCGTGCGGGCCGCGACGCTGGGCGAATCTAAGAGACGGCTCTGGCGGGGTGTTTCTATCCGCGCGGCCCGTGCGGGCCGCGACGCCAGAAGATAGTCCCGATACCGCCGTGAGGTCGTTTCTATCCGCGCGGCCCGTGCGGGCCGCGACGTTGCCGTATTGGCAATACCATCACAGCGGCAGCGAGTTTCTATCCGCGCGGCCCGTGCGGGCCGCGACGCGGACTCCTGCGATGGTGCGTGACGTGATGGGCGTTTCTATCCGCGCGGCCCGTGCGGGCCGCGACTGGAGGCCAGGTTCAAGCCTGGTATGTCTTGGGAGTTTCTATCCGCGCGGCCCGTGCGGGCCGCGACCGCGAACCGCCATGCTGGCCAGCATGTCGTTGAGGTTTCTATCCGCGCGGCCCGTGCGGGCCGCGACGAGGGCAGCTTTCAGCTGCCGATCGACGACGAACGCGTTTCTATCCGCGCGGCCCGTGCGGGCCGCGACCGGTGATGAAGTCGGTCTACAACCCGGCCGACGAGTTTCTATCCGCGCGGCCCGTGCGGGCCGCGACGTACCGTTGCCGACAGCGCTCGGCGTGTCGGACTTGTTTCTATCCGCGCGGCCCGTGCGGGCCGCGACGTGATCGTGCTGGGCTGCTCCTCGCCCGGCACCTGTTTCTATCCGCGCGGCCCGTGCGGGCCGCGACGAGGTGGCCGACGTCACCCGGGCATGGCCCTACAAGTTTCTATCCGCGCGGCCCGTGCGGGCCGCGACCGCTTCCCAGGCGGTTTCCCCCGGCTGGACGGCGTTTCTATCCGCGCGGCCCGTGCGGGCCGCGACGCGATGACCAGGCCGTGGTCGCGGTTGCCGCCAAGGTTTCTATCCGCGCGGCCCGTGCGGGCCGCGACCCGGGCTGATGGATCGCATCAAGACGAAGTAACCGTTTCTATCCGCGCGGCCCGTGCGGGCCGCGACGCTGGACCATGTCTTCAACCTGCTCGGGCGTCATCGTTTCTATCCGCGCGGCCCGTGCGGGCCGCGACGGCGGACGCTGAACCAGGCGCACCGACAGGCAGGAGTTTCTATCCGCGCGGCCCGTGCGGGCCGCGACTCCTTCAGCGCGTAGACATTGGCGCCGTTACGCGTTTCTATCCGCGCGGCCCGTGCGGGCCGCGACCCCCACAGCCTACTCATCGTGCACGCTCGGCTGAGGTTTCTATCCGCGCGGCCCGTGCGGGCCGCGACCGCATCCGTGCCAGCCAGGCTGCCGCCGAAGTGATGTTTCTATCCGCGCGGCCCGTGCGGGCCGCGACGTACGCCCTGGTCGTCTCTCCACGCGCCGAAGGCGTTTCTATCCGCGCGGCCCGTGCGGGCCGCGACGCCGCGGCAGACCCGTATCGCTTCCTTCTGGATGGTTTCTATCCGCGCGGCCCGTGCGGGCCGCGACGGCATTCAAGCGTGCCTGGCTGTCCAAGATGCACGGTTTCTATCCGCGCGGCCCGTGCGGGCCGCGACCTGGGCCACTTGATGCCTAGGTAATTGCCGGCCCGTTTCTATCCGCGCGGCCCGTGCGGGCCGCGACTCGTGCCCGGCGGCATCCATTACCTCGAAGATGACGTTTCTATCCGCGCGGCCCGTGCGGGCCGCGACATCCACAACAGCCACTCGCCCGAAGGTGGGCACAAGTTTCTATCCGCGCGGCCCGTGCGGGCCGCGACTCCTTGCGGTAGGTGTCGATACCGGCGGCGAGGGCGTTTCTATCCGCGCGGCCCGTGCGGGCCGCGACTATCGGTACCATCATCATGATGGCCGGCGACACCAGTTTCTATCCGCGCGGCCCGTGCGGGCCGCGACTGTTGACCTTGGCCGGGTGGTCACGCAGGTAATGGTTTCTATCCGCGCGGCCCGTGCGGGCCGCGACCATAGCTTAATCACCATTTCAGGTTGGCCAATCTGCCGTTTCTATCCGCGCGGCCCGTGCGGGCCGCGACTCACGCGGGGTTACGATGCGTGAGATTGCCGAGGTTTCTATCCGCGCGGCCCGTGCGGGCCGCGACGGTGCTTTCCGAGGGGGTGGGCTTTTTGTCTCACGTTTCTATCCGCGCGGCCCGTGCGGGCCGCGACATCCGCAACAACCCGTATGCCAGCAGCGCGAAAGAGTTTCTATCCGCGCGGCCCGTGCGGGCCGCGACCCGAGGGCGGGCACCGTGTCGGCATCGATTACCAGTTTCTATCCGCGCGGCCCGTGCGGGCCGCGACCAGCCGCCAGGAAGTAGCCCGCCGAGTAGGCGGCGTTTCTATCCGCGCGGCCCGTGCGGGCCGCGACCAGTCGTCCGTCGCGTCGATCGTGTAGATGATCGCGTTTCTATCCGCGCGGCCCGTGCGGGCCGCGACGTCAGGCCTCGACGCCCTCTGGCGCCTGTACAAAGTTTCTATCCGCGCGGCCCGTGCGGGCCGCGACGCGGCCTCCATCTCCTTCTCGATGTTCACCGGGGTGTTTCTATCCGCGCGGCCCGTGCGGGCCGCGACGCTATGCCAAGCGCTTCTATCGCCTGCTGAAACAGTTTCTATCCGCGCGGCCCGTGCGGGCCGCGACGTTGGGCAGCACCGCCCAATGCCCCATTTCGCGGTGTTTCTATCCGCGCGGCCCGTGCGGGCCGCGACGCTTGGTATCGCCCCAGACCATGACCTTGTTCTTGTTTCTATCCGCGCGGCCCGTGCGGGCCGCGACGTTCCGGTCCTTCGCCGATGCCAGCCGGGACATGGTTTCTATCCGCGCGGCCCGTGCGGGCCGCGACCAGAACCTGGGGCGATGGAAGATCATGGCGGTGGTTTCTATCCGCGCGGCCCGTGCGGGCCGCGACCTGCACGCTGGAGGCGACCTGGCCGGAGGGTAGGGTTTCTATCCGCGCGGCCCGTGCGGGCCGCGACGTTGGCCGCCTCGACGTCGTCGCGGTGCTCCATGACGTTTCTATCCGCGCGGCCCGTGCGGGCCGCGACACCTGCTGCTCGACTTCCTGACCCACCCGATCCAGTTTCTATCCGCGCGGCCCGTGCGGGCCGCGACTTCGGCATCTCCAACGTGGTACCGCTGCGCCGCTGTTTCTATCCGCGCGGCCCGTGCGGGCCGCGACGCCCTCGAGTTGCCATGGACGCCGGTCGAGGCTGTCGTTTCTATCCGCGCGGCCCGTGCGGGCCGCGACCTTTTCACGCCTGGAGGAAACCATGGCCCGTAAAGCGTTTCTATCCGCGCGGCCCGTGCGGGCCGCGACTTCCAGGGCGTCATCGCCCTGGTTGGTCGGCACACTGTTTCTATCCGCGCGGCCCGTGCGGGCCGCGACGATACGTTGTTGTCGCGCTGCTCTCTTAGCTCGCGAGTTTCTATCCGCGCGGCCCGTGCGGGCCGCGACTCCATGGCAACTCGAGGGCGCGCTTCCCTGATGGGTTTCTATCCGCGCGGCCCGTGCGGGCCGCGACGTCGGTGACGTCGGTAGGGATCAGCCACCAGCCCGGGTTTCTATCCGCGCGGCCCGTGCGGGCCGCGACGACGTGCTGAGGGCCATCCGTGCGCTGCCGGAAGTTTCTATCCGCGCGGCCCGTGCGGGCCGCGACCATCGCGAGAGTCAGGATCTCCCGGCAGAGAATGTTTCTATCCGCGCGGCCCGTGCGGGCCGCGACTGTTCCCTTATAACGCTTTGATGGAGCAGGTGAAATGCCCATAGTTCTGCGAAGTAGGACGCTGCAGCAGGAAATACTGCCTGGTTTTGATGGCCAGGCATAATAAAATTAGAAAAATCAAATTGTTAAAGAGCCGCGAACCTGCCAGGAAAACCCAGGACGCTTATGGTTCGCAGAACAGGAGGGAAACTAGAAAACGAGGGGGCCATTCATATCCAAGGCAGGCTTTGCGCCAATATGCTCAATACGATTCTTCCAGTTCTTTCCCAGGAAGTAGAAGCGCAAGCTATCCACTTCATCATCGATCAGATCGATTAGCCGCTGTCGAAGGCGAACCCATTGGTCAGGATCGACTTCGATCTCGAAAACCGAGAATTGCACTCGCTGCCCGACATCACGGCAAGCCTTGGCAACCCGGCGCAACCTTCCTTCGCCACCCTCTGATGACGTGCTGACGTCATAGCTGACCAGAACCATCATCGCTGCACTCTCCTAGTCGAGTCACTTCCATAAGAAGGGCGGGTAGGCATCCAGGTCGCCGCGCAGATGGCGTGCCAACAACTGAGCCTGCAATATCGGCAGCATGCCAATCGGAGCCTTCTCGCCGATAAAGGCGTGATTAAGTTCTTCGCGCTTCCTCTCCTGATAGGCGGTCAGTACCGTCTTGCGCGCATCGTCGGTCAAGACCACACCACCGCTTTCAGCAACTGTGAAGTCCTTCTCTCGTAGTTGGCGACGATTGACTAGAGACAGCGCCAATCTATCCCCCAGCAGGGGCCTGAACTCCTCGGCAAGATCGAGTGCCAAGCTGGGCCGGCCGGGGCGATCCCGATGAAGGAATCCCACTGCCGGGTCCAGCCCTACGCTTTCTAGCGCCGAACGGCAGTCGTGGGTCAACAACGTATAGAGGAAGGACAACAGCGCATTGAGGCGATCACGCGGTGGACGACGGTTGCGGCCAGTGAAGCGGAAGACTTCACCATCGTGGCGAACGAGACTATCGAAGACGCCGAAATAGACCTGCGCGGCTTCACCCTCCAGACCACGTAACCCATTCGTCGTGGGCTCTTGCAATAGATCCCGAGCGATTCGGCTTAGACGGGTGCGCGCCCTTTCCAAATCTTCTCGCTCAGGCGGCTCCAGCTTGCTACCGTAGTCTCGAAGCCCTCTGGCGATTACCGCACGCTGGTTATGCACCTTACCAATCAACAGACCGCGAACGATATCCGCACAACCAACCCCGTCATCGCTGGTGCGATACTGTGCACGCCTCAGCAGCACATTGCCTGACACCGGCCCCTCGATACGTGCAAGAAACTTACCGTTGGGGGTCAGGTGGGTAATGGTGACTCCTTGCTCGGCACAAAAGCCCATCAATGGTGGAGATACCAGCACCCTGCCGAAGCAGACCAGTGATTCGAGCATATGAATGGGAAGTCGTGCCCGCTCCTTGCCCTCGACATCCATGACCACATTGGCTCCATCCTTCTTGAGCCAAGCCCCCTCAGTAGTGATGTAGAGTGTATTGAGCTGGCGGCGCATACGATTCACTCATCCAGAGATTGAATTTGACGCTCCAGCCAGCGGCCTGCCGATCTCTGCTTACCCATGACCTGAGGTTGGCAGGCATCTATCAGCGAGCAGTGGTCGCAGCGCTTTGGCTCGTAGGTAGCGGATGGCGTACGGTTGCTATCGAAGAGGGCACGCGTCTCTGCGATGATTCGCAAGGTCAGTGTCCGAAGCTCTTCGTCGAACGTGACGGTCTTTCTCCTCCGGGTCTTGCCGTAGTACAGCGCGCCCTCCTCGATTCTGAGGCTCAGCATCTCCTCCAGGCACAGCGCCTGGGCACAGAGTTGTACTTCATCGGCTCGATGCGCCTTGGGCCGGCCACGTTTGTATTCTATGGGCCTCACCACGTGAGGTTGCCGGGTTTCGTCGAACTCAACCACATCGGCAACTCCGGTCAATCCCAGCACCTCACTGGCCAGCGGAAGCGCCATCGCGGTATGAATGCCGCGCCGGCGCTCATGGCCCAGGTGGTCGGCCCGCTCATGGAGAATGCGCCCTTCAGCCGTATAGCGGTTCTCCTCCCACTGCTGTTCGAGGTGAATCAGCGCACACTGGCGCGGGCAGAACAACATGTGCTGCAGCGCCGAGAGCGGGATCGGTCGAACGTCATCCTCCATCCCATTCGCCTACAGCTTCTCGTCGACGCTGACACCGGCCGGCAAGGCCTCTGCATCGACAGAGACGCGATAATCGCTGTAATGACGGGCTGGCGTGTTCTCCTCACCTTCGACACGCTCGACTTTTACGCTGTCGAACAGCAGGTGTGCCGGGGCATTACCCATCGGGTTATCGTGCTTGAAGACGATCAGCTTGCGCGCCGACATTTCGCCACGAGCAGCGGAGCGGTCATGCTCGAACATATTGACCAACGCGCGCCACAGCAGCTCGAGATCATCGTTCGAGAAGCCGGTACGCTCAGCGAGCTTGGCCGATATGTAGCCGTGGGCACGATAGAGGCCATAGGGAATGATGTGTTTGCGGCCCATGGTGCGCTCCTTCTCCAGATCGCGCTCATTGGTAACCGCCATTCGGGTGATCGAGACTTCCATCGGCACGACCGGGTCGATAGAGCTGGCAAAAGCCATCTGCACCGGGCCACGCACTTGGCCAGAGTTGACCTCGGTGGTCATTACCGCACCGAAGGTGCGAACATCGAAGAAATTCCGGCACATCCACTCCGTCAGCGCCCGAGCCTTTTCCACCTCTTTGGGCAGCTTCTTGGGCTCGGGTTTAATGTCGAGCGCATCATAGGCCTTCTTATGCTGGTTGTTGAGTACTGATTTCTCCTGCATATAGATGGCGTAGCCGGCTTCTTCTTCCTTCTCCAAGGCGACGTAGTTGCGGATCTTGCGCTTGAGGCAGACGTCTGTCACCAGCCCCTGGTTCGTCTCAGGGTCGAGCCGGGGCAGGTTGCCTGCATCCGGATCCCCGTTGGGGTTGCCGTTGGTGACGTCGAACAGCAGCACGAATTCGTAACGATTGGCGATGGCGGTCATTCCATATCTCCCGGGCTAGCCTCATCAGCATTCTCTTGTTGACGAGTCCATTTCTGTTGATAATAACCAATAGCAAACTTTCCTTGCTCCTGAATAGAAAGATGCTTAGGAAATTCCGCTGGCAGCTTTTTCATTATCTCACCCATTTTTTTCTCAATAGCATAGGCGACATTTTCTCTCTTATCTTTTCGTATCCTAGAGAAATGGTGAACAACACCTCGCGTCAGCATTGGAAACACATTCGCCGGGGTAGCTGAAGCCGCACCATAATAACGGTCACGTATTGTAGCATTGACTTCTTTACCTAGGGCTTCTCGCTGAGCATTCTCCAGTTCAGCAAACAGCCTTCCTAATAAGTAACTGGCATTGGTGCAATGTTGATCGAGACTCACGGGCACCTCCTGATAGTTGAAATTCGAGTTCGCTACGAGTCGTGCATCTCGTGCAAGTACAGCCTTGCAAAGCGCCACGCGCAGGCCAGTAATGCCACCATCGCTGCGAAAGCGCATCACTATGTTGTTCAACAGAGACTGAGGATAGCGACACCCGGTAAGGACGGAGCGCATCATCTCGCCGGCTAGTTGTGGCAGCACATCTTCAGCTTTTGGCCAGTCGCCACGAATGGGGGCTGTCTGCAGAGCAAGCCGCCTCACACCCGGCATCACACCTTTCCAAGGGATAGGCTCCAGCAGCATATCTTTATGATGTTGGGCATAGTGCTGAGCCAGGCGCTCCAGACTATCCACATACCAAAAGCGCACCGATAAGCGAGCAGCGTTAGGGGCAAGACCGAGCACGAAGAACTGGGTATCCGGTTCCAACAACGGATCCAGCTCCTGCAAAGGACGTCCTTGAGAAATATCGGTCAGCAAGGTACCCAGCTTGGCAGCCTCTTGCTCATCACTGGGCGGCTCATTGAGCATGGCGAAAAAGTCCTCGGCCGCCTCAGCATGTGCCGCATCCCTGGCTCTGGCCCAGAACACCACCGTGGCATCGCCGATCTGGAGCCGTTGACGATTATCGGTATCTCCTCTCAGCAAGTAATTCAGCGCCGTTGAGTAGCCAAAGATGGCTGATTTGGAAATCGAGGCGTTTTGATTCTTGCTGTAGCCGTAGGATTCATAAGCATCGCTGTTAAACGAGACGAGCGATGCGCCAGACGACTGTGCATCCCTGACGCCTCGAATTGCAGGGTGGTCGGTACCCAACGGGGCGATCTCACCGGTGATCAAGCATTGTCCCAGCTCCCCTTCACCACTTTCCAGCGCAGCGCCCCATAGCCGTCGTGCTTCATGGTTCTCATGCAAATACTGTCGCTGGCCATCGAGCCGAAATATAATATTGGTATCCAATACTTCTTCGCTGTAGCCAGGAAGACCGATGAGTTGCTCTGGCATCCATTGATCGAGCAGTCTAAGAAAGGCGATCAAATAGGGATCATCACTCTCGCCGAAGAGCGCGCGCTGACGTTCCTTGAATGCGTCATGCTCATCCACCAGTCGCTTACCTTCACCAGCAGAGACACCGAGGGCATACGCAGTCTTGTCCCACAGCGGATAGGCGTGGATTCCCGAGGTACGACGTTTGTCCACAGGCACCTGGCAAGGGCTGGGTCGAGGCTTCTTGCCGGTGGTATCGCGTAGATCGATGATCTGTAGCGGCTTTCCATCCTGGGAAAATACTAGGCAGAAGCTGACTTTCTCACTACTGAAGCCAGGCAGTGGCACTTTATTTTCATCAGCCAGTCGCTGATAGTAATCGTTCAGAGCGGTCAGGATCATGCCAATGCCTCCTCGAAAGGCGGCACCTCGATCACGCCGTCCTGCATCCTGGCGCGAAAGTAACGTGGCATCTTGCCGTTGGCGAAGTCGATGTCATGCAACATGAAGCCGAGATCACGCTCCCCATTTAGCTGTGGATCGACCTGTGGCATGTCAACCTCAGCTTCGATCAACTCAAATGCAGCTGGGAACTCTCGTGTGCCCAGGCATGGCATGTGGAAGCACTGTCCTTGGCGAGCACGGCGATTGAAGATGTCCAGATGCTTGCCGGGCGTATCGCTCTCGTCGGCACGCGAAGTGAACTCGAAGTGAGCCTCAATCACATAGCCCACATCGCGCAAAATGGTGGCAGCACGCTGTTGCCGATTCTGGTCAACGAAATAAGCCACGTCGTCGACACGCCCCGCCTTCATGGCCTTGGTAACGGTCGAGGCAGGCAGCTTTCCCGCGACTTCGTTGCGGCGCAGCGATTCGAATCGGATCGGTTTCAATACATGGATGCGATCCACGCACCAGCGAATCGCCGGCTTCCAATGGATAGCTTCCAGGATGCCTCGCGCTGCGGACGGCGTGATCACATCGTAGGAGAAACGCTCGACTTTCATCTCAGGCCGAGTAAAGCAGGCCCTCTCCCCCCAGATATGCAGACGAACTCCAAATGTCATGATTGCATCCTTTGGCAGATCCGCGCCCCGGCAGGTCGGGGCGACAACAGTAAGTACAACTGATAGGTTTCTATCCACTCCCTCACATAAGCCAGCCCAACCAAATGGGTAGTGCTACCGTTGCTAGGGAGACCAGCAGCCAAGCCCATCTTGTGGGCGCTTCGATCCTAGCGACCGCTGCTCCCCACTCCACCTCCAGTAAAATTCGTCTCCGGCAAATCCTGCACTGGAGAGTGAACTCTCTTGGATCCTGCTGATGGTTGGGGGGCATGGCCTGCTCTCAGCTCAATGTGGCTTAGGATAAGGCTAGTCCCAGTTCGCGAAATTTTCCAATTCCTATCCAGTTGTACTTACCACGTAAGATTTTCAGCCTTCACGAAGGTAGGCTCGCTCCAGTTCAGCCCAAGGCGCTCGTCATAGAGGTCCTTGTTTATCAGCACCATGAATTGCTCCCCGAACTTGTCAGGCTTAACAGCCGAGATGGCGCCAACCCGCTCCAACGCAGCGAAGCCTTGGCGTGGAACCTGTACGGTGTAGGGTTGCAGCTTGCGAGCGATACCACCGACTCCTTCGGCATGCTCTAGATCTCTCAGCGCGGCTCGGGCCTTATCGTCGAAGGGAATGATCACGGCACGCTGGTTGTTCTCGATCATGCGAAACTTCTGCTCGAGGGTTTCGAAGGGAAGTCCATCGAGACGGCCATCCTCAACCAACTTCAAAAGACCATGCCGGTCTAGCCGCTGCGGCCCCTGCTGCCAATACAGTAGGCGGAAGTAGGCCTCTATCGCTGCCAACGACAAAGGGTCATCTCCGTGATGCCTGAGCACTTCGACAGTAGCTTGAGCGAACTGCTTGAGTTCAGGAGGAGGCTCCCACTCTTCATTGACGGTAGAAAAGATCAACACCTCACTGTCGCCAACGGCACGCTTGCCTTCGCGATTACAGCGCCCAGCCGCCTGGGCGATGGAGTCCAGTCCTGCCTCGGCACGCAAGACGCGCGGGAAGTCGACGTCCACCCCTGCTTCTATGAGAGATGTCGAAACTACCCGGCAGGGCCTCCCCTGTTCCAGAACTTGGCGTATCTCGGCCAGTATCTGGCGACGGTGCACAGCGCACACCGAGGTGGTGAGATGATAGGCACCAGGCTGCTGGGCTATCGACTCGTACAGAGCCCGGGCGTGACGACGGTTATTGACGATGCATAGCACCTGATCGGTCGCGAGCAGTTGATCGCGAAGCTCCTCATCCGTCATGGGGCCAACATGACGCACTTGGACACGCTCCAGTTGCCGATAGAGCTTTTCAGGCTCTGGGGCAAGCTCCCTCAGGTTTCGCAAACCACCTTTGAAACTACTTTCAGAATCGTCGGTTTCGACCAGGGCCGGCTGAGTCGCCGTACACAGCACGACGCTGGTGCGATAGTTCAGCGCTAGTTCGTCCAGTGCCGTCACGCTGGGCCGCAGCAGCGGCAAGGGCGTGGTTTGGGCTTCATCCAGGATCACCACGCTGTTAGCAATGTTGTGCAGTTTGCGACAGCGTGAAGTCTTGGCAGCAAAGAGACTTTCAAAGAACTGTACCGCCGTGGTGACGATGATCGGTGCATCCCAGTTTTCGCTGTCGCGGCGCAACTTGTCGATACTTCGCTGGTCGCGCTGATTGTCAGTGTCGAAGGCGCTATGGTGTTCCAACACTGCCGCCTCGCCATGCTGCCCCAAGGCATGACGAAACACCGCAGCGTTCTGCTCGACGATACTGGTGAAGGGAATCACATAGATCACCCGATCCATGCCGTGGGCGATGGCATGATCGAGAGCGAAAGCCAGCGAGGCCAGCGTCTTGCCTCCACCGGTAGGTACTGTCAGCGAGAATCTACCTGGCGTGAGTTCGGCTTGGGAACGTACATGGGAGAGGATTTCTCCTCGCAAGCGATTGACGAAGTTGTCCGGCTTACTCGCCTGCAGGGTCTCTAGGTGCTCATCCAGCGACGCACGCAAAGCCTTGAGGGCTGGACCACCACCCCGTTCGCGGGGCAAACCGCTATCATGCTGAGCATAGAAGGTCTCGGTATCAATGAAATCGGCATCAACTAGGCAGGAAAAGAGCATCCGTGCAAGGAAGGCTGCCTGAAAAAACTTGCGGTCGCGTAGGGAAGTAAAATCCGCTGGTAGAGGTAACGTATCGGGGAGCGTAATTTCTTGCTGCCACAACGGGTCGAGAGGGGGCAAGTCTGCTTCTAAGCGGTTCTTCAGCGGCGTACGTTCGCCGCTATCCCGTCCATTGGCCAGTCCAGCATGATGGCCAGCAATTAGATAGGCCAATAGATGGCCAAGCTGCGGATATTTCTCGATGGCGACATGGGCGCCTGCCGTGGAGTGGTCAACGCGCTCCGGCGAACCTTCCAGACGCCGCTGGAAAGGCACAGTGTACTTGCCAAGGTCGTGCAGCAAGCCTATTGCCTCGCCCCATGGCGAGGCGCCAAACCGGCTCGCTCGCTGAGCTGCCAGTTGACCCACTGCGTTCAGATGCCCTGCTAATGGCTGCCAATGAGCTCTGTCGGCATCCTCAATGGAGTGCGCATAAAACATGCGTTCCCTGCCTGTCGTATTTTTCTAGTCCTTTTAGACAAGCATCTATCGTAACTTTTCGCTACAAGAAATTATCCATGGATTGAGCCAAGTCATGCGTTGTCTCAAACCACCTCCGCCACTTCCTCAAACGCCAGCCTCGGCCCCCTTGGGCGCTGGCTTTGTGGCTCCCCCACGCCGAGGTTGACCAAAAAGTTGCTCTTGTAGCGGCCGTCGGGGAAGAACTCTTCGTCGATCATGTCGTTGTCGAAGCCGCTCATGGGACCGACGTCGAGGCCCAGCATGCGGGCGGCCACGATGAGGTAGGCGCCCTGCAGGGTGCCGTTGCGGCAGGCGGTGTCGCTGGCCTTGTCGGGGTTCTCGGCGAAGCGCTCACGGGCGTTGGGGGAGCTGGGGAACAGCGTGGGCATGTGTTCGTAGAAGCGGGTGTCGATGGCCACGATCACCGTCACCGGGGCTTCGTGGGCCTTGTCGCGGTTGCCTTCGGAGAGCGCCGGGATCAGACGCGACTTGCCCTCGTCGCTCACTACGAAGACGTAGCGCGCCGGCTGGCAGTTCATCGAGGTGGGGCCCCACTTGAGCAGGTCGTAGAGCTCACGCAGGGTAGCCTCTTCGATGGGCTCCGGCCGAAAACCGTAATGGGTGCGCGCTTTACGAAATACGGTGTCCAGCGCGGTGTCGTCGAGGGGCTGACGAGGCATGAAGCTCTCCAGGTCGCGGTATGCTTGTTTCACTTTACGCGCTCGTTACCGGCCGGTCACGACCGGTTGTTCGAAGCGTTACCCATTCAGCCAGACGATCCCTGCATTGAGGTAGCCCGCAAAGCTGACCCAGGCCAGGTAGGGCACCAGTAGCCAGGCAGCCAGTGACGAAATGCGAGCAAAGCGACGAATCGTCAGCAGCAGCAGTCCCCATAGCAGCACGAGATCGAGCAGGGCGACGACCATCAGGTTCATGCCGAAAAACAGCAGCGACCATAGCCCGTTGACCGCCAACTGGGCGACGAAGGGCCACAGCACCGTGACCCGTTGCTCGGGGGAAACACGTAGCGTAACCCGCCAGGCGGCGATCACCATCAGCAGGTAGAGTATCGGCCAGACCACCGAGAAGACCCAGCCGGGGGGTGTGAGCGGCGGCTTTTCGAGCTCGGCATACCAGGCGCCAGGCGAGGTAAAAGCTCCAATCATGGCCACAAGAGCGACCAACAACAGCCAGCCGAGAAAGATCATCAACGAGTGACGGGGGGCGACGGAAGGGACTGTCATGCGCAACTCCTTTGCGGCTCGGTGTCGCCAGTGTGGGTCGAGGCCCAGGCGAATGCTACTTTATAAGCACAGCCCAACGCCTTACAAAAGGAAACTCTCATGCCTCGCTGCCGCTTGCTGTCATTTGCATGCGCCCTCCTGATGTTTGTCTCTCCCTTGGCCCTGGCCCAGCAACCCACCCAGGAGTACCAGGCCTACGAGGACGCCCTGGCCCGGGGCGAGCGCCACGCCAACGTGTGGCAGTACGGCTGGGCGGGGGTGTACGCCTCTACGCTGGCCGTGAACGTCTATCAGGCCAGCGAGTCGGACAGCCGCGACACCCGCTACGACGCCAGGGTGGGCGCGGTGAAGTCGGCCCTGGCGCTGGCCGGCACGCTGATGGACCGTCAGCCGCACCCGGCGGCCCGCCGACAGTTGCGCGAGGGAGATGGCGATATCGAGAGCGCGCGCCGGCTGCTGCACGAGGTGGCCGCGGAGGAGCGCCAGCGCCGCAGCCTGGAGGCACGCCTCGGCTCGCTGCTGGTGAATACGGCCTCCGGCCTGCTGATCGGCGTGGGCGACGGTCGCGGCCGCGACGGGGCGATCAATTTCGCCACCGGCATGCTGGTCAGCGAGCTGCAGCTGCAGACCCAGCCGCGCCAGGCCACGGCGGCGATCAATCGCTTCCAGCCGGCACGGGTCTCGTTCGGCGACATGCACCTGGAAGGCGAATACGCTCTGCTGCTGATGCCCAATCAGGTAGGGGTGGCGCTGCGCTATTGAGCCCTTGGTGAAACGTATTGGTTAGAGCCAAGAGCCCAGGCTGCCGAGTCTGGGCTCTTATTGGGTCCAATTATGTTATGATATAACATCTCTAAAATGACACTTGGCCTGTTCCATGCTCGATACGCTGCTCTGGTGGCTGACGTCACCCTTCGACTATGCCTTCATGCGCCGTGCTCTGGTGGCTGCCCTGGCGCTGTCGCTCAGCGCACCGATTCTCGGCGTGTTTCTCACCCTGCGCGGCATGAGCCTGATGGGCGAGGCACTGTCCCATGCCATTCTGCCGGGTGTGGCCGTTGCCTTCATGCTGGCCGGCTTCTCCCTGCCGCTGATGATGACCGGCGGCGTGCTGGCCGGGCTGGTTACCGTGGCCCTGGCCGGCGGGGTGACGCAGTTCAGCGGGCTCAAGGAGGACGCGGCCATGGCCAGCCTGTTCTTGGTGGCCATGGCCGCGGGCGTGCTGATCGTCAGCTTGTCGGGGAACGCGCTGGACCTGGGCCATGTGCTGTTCGGCACCATACTCACGGTAGACAGCCGAACGCTGATGCTGGTGGCGGTGGCCAGCAGTGCGATAGTGCTCGGTGTGGCCATCGCCTTTCGTGCCCTGGTGATGGAGTGCCTGGACCCGCAGTTCCTGACGCTCCAGGGGCGCCACGCCGGCTGGACCCATGCCCTGTTCATGATGATGGTGGTGCTCAGCCTGGTGGTGAGCTTCCAGACCCTGGGCACCTTGATGGCAGCCGGCCTGATGCTGCTGCCTGCCGCCGCCGCACGCTACTGGAGCCAGCGCCTCGAGGGGATGATCGCCATCGCCGTGGGGCTTGCGCTGATTTCCAGCGTGGTGGGGCTGCTCGTTTCCTATCACGCCGGATTGCCCTCCGGCCCCGCCATTATTCTGCTGGCGGGGCTGGGCTATGGCGCTTCCGTGCTGCTGGGAACCCATAGCGGGCTGTTGCTGCCTTATGTCCGGGCAAAGTCTGCTGTGGCACCCGGCCATGCCAAACTGCGACAATGACGGTTCCCTTTTGCAACGAATGCGGGATACTGCCGCCCTTGGCCTGGCCAATGTTCATCCCCACATGGGGGTATGGCGTTATTCAGCACTGCACTTTACCAACCATTTTGTTATGTTATATCTTAATCTGTTTCGCGAGGGTCACCGCATGGTACACCGCACGCACCGCCATCGCCCCGAGGGGCCGTGTCATTTCTCGCTGATGTCACTTTCCGCCACGCGCCGCCTGCTGCTGGCTGCCGCGCCGCTGGGCGTGCTGTGGCTGGCCGTTTCCTGGGCGGCAGGGTGGTGGGGCTGATGCCAGTGGAGCAGAGCTCACGTCTGGAGCTGCGCGACCTGCAGCTGGCCCAGGCCAACCGTACCGTGCTCGAGCACGTGAACGGCCGCTTCCGCGATGGCGCCATCACTGCCCTGGTGGGAGCCAACGGTGCGGGCAAGAGCACATTGATCCAGGGCATCATGGGCATGCTGCGTCCGGTGGCGGGCAAGGTGGTGTGCGCGGTACCCAAAGAGCGCCGCGCCTGGCTGCCCCAGCAGCTGGCACTCGATCTCACCTTTCCCATGAGCGTGGAAGAGCTGGTGATGACCGGCAGCTGGCCGAGCCACGGCGCCCTCACCGGCTACTGTGCCCGTCACTATCGCCGTGGGCGTGAGGTGATGGCGCGGCTGGGCATCTCGCACCTGGCTCATCGCCCCTTGGGCGAGCTCTCCGGTGGCCAGCGCCAGCGCGCACTGATCGGGCGCACCCTGATGCAGGAAGCGGAGCTGCTGCTGCTCGACGAGCCGTTCGCCAACGTCGATGTGGAAACCGTCGAGGTGCTGATGACGGTGCTGCAGCAGATGGCCGCCGATGGCGCCACCATCATCGTGGTGCTGCACGACATGGAGCAGCTCGCACGCCTGGCCGACGAGGTGGTAATACTGAACCACGGCCACGCCCAGTGGACCACGGCCCGGGAGATCGTCCACAGCCGCCCCACCGCTGCCGAGTCGGCGCGCCTCGCCCTTGGCATCCCGGGGGTGGGGGCATGATCGAACTGCTTCACGAGTGGCTGATTGCGCCCTTCGATTACGGCTTCATGCGGCGCGCCGCGGTGGCCGGCCTGGCCCTCTCGCTGGCGGCACCGCCCATGGGCGTGTTCCTGATGCTGCGCGGCATGAGCCTGATCGGCGATGCCATGGCCCATGCCATTCTGCCCGGCGTAGCGCTGGGCTTTCTGCTTGCCGGCTTCTCGCTGCCGGCCATGAGCCTGGGCGGCGTGCTCTCGGGACTGCTGGTGGCGATGCTGGCGGGCAGCGTGTCGCAGATGACCGGCCATCGGGAAGACTCGGCCATGGCCAGCTTCTTTCTGATCTCGCTGGCGGCGGGGGTGATGCTGGTCTCGCTGGGGGGCAGCAGCGTCGATCTCACCCACGTGCTGTTCGGCTCGATTCTGGCGGTGAACACCACCGCGCTGCTGCTGATCGCGGCAATCAGCAGCGTGATCGTCTTGACCCTGGCGCTGATCTTCCGTGCCCTGGTGGTGGAGTGTCTCGATCCGCTGTTCCTGCGCGGCCAGGGCATGCAGGGCGGGCTGGTACATGGCGTCTTCCTCGGTCTGGTGGTGCTCAACCTCACCGCCGGCTTCCAGACCCTGGGCACGCTGATGGCGGTGGGTCTGATGATGCTGCCGGCCACCACTGCGCGCTTCTGGAGCAAGCGCCTGGAAGGGCTGATCGGTATCGCCGTGCTGTTGGCCTTGGTGGCCAGCACCGGCGGACTGCTGCTGTCGTATCACCTCAGTATTCCTTCCGGTCCGGCGATCATTCTGCTGGCCGGGGTGGGCTATGCACTCTCGGCTCTGTTCGGCCGTCATCACAGCCTGCTGGCCAAGCTGCGCCGGCACGCCACGCCACTCGGCTCACCCGAGCCGCACTGACCCTAGACGAAAAACACCAAGCTACGAGGAGGCTTACCATGCGACACGCCACACCTGCGGCCCTGATCCTGGGCACTTCGGCCATGCTGGCGCTGCCGGCCGCCATCGCCGCCGAACGTATTCAGGTCGTCACCAGCTTCAGTATTCTGGCCGACATGGTGCAGAACGTGGGCGGCGAGCATGTGGAGGTCATTTCGCTGGTCGGCCCCGACAGCGACGCCCATGTCTACTCCCCCACGCCGCGCGACGCCCGTGCCCTGGCCGATGCCGATCTGGTGGTGTTCAACGGCCTGCTGTTCGAAGGCTGGATGGAGCGGCTGATCGACTCCAGCGACTACAGCGGCCCGCTGGTGACCACCACCGACGGCATCGACAGGCTGGACTATCACGGTCATGACCATGAGGAAGCGCATGGCCATGACCACGGACATGACGACGATCATGGGCACGACCACGAACATGACGACCACGATCACGATCACGATCACGACGACCATGACCACGAGCATGATCATGACGACCATGGCCACGGGCACGATCATGCGCATGGCGATTACGACCCGCACGCCTGGCAGGATCTGGCCATGGGCAAGGTGTACGTGGGCAACATCCGCGACGGCCTGATCGAGGCGGACCCGGACAACGAAGCCGCCTATCGCGAGAATGCCGAGCGTTACATCAACGAGCTGGCGGCCACCGACGCCGAAATCCGCGAGCTGCTGGGCGAGATTCCATCTTCCACCAGCGTGATCACCGGGCATGACTCCTTCGGCTACTTCTCAAACGCTTACGGCATTCGCTTCCTCTCGCCGGTGGGGCTTTCCACCGAGGCCGAGCCCAGCGCCGCCGACATGGCCAGACTGATCGACGTGATTCGCGAGCAGGACGTGCGCGCTCTGTTCCACGAGAACATGACCAGCCCGGCGGTGATCAATCAGCTCGCCGAGGAAACCGGCCTGCCCATTGCCGGCACGCTCTATGCCGATGCGCTGGCAGCAGAAGGCGAGGCCAGCACCTATCTGGGCATGATGCGTCACAACGCCCAGGTGCTGCACGACGCCCTGGCCGAGCCGGGTCACGACGATCACGGTCATGACCACGGGCACAGCCATGACCATGGCGATAACGGCCACGACCATAGCCACTGAGGTAAACCCCAGTACTGTCCACAGGGGGCGCCGACGGCGCCCCTTTTTTCGTCTCTCGCTCCCGCCTTCCTTCACACCTCTCTGGCTTTCATTCGATCCAGTACCGCAAGACACCCGATTGGCACGTTCTGTCTCCTCACCCCTAGACCAAAGTCTTAATCCTCTCATTTACCTCACACAGATGGCACGAATTGCAAAAAGTGTGGCTCGATGCGTAAACCCAGCGAATCACTTTCCTCCTACCATGATCCAGCGTGCCTGGGAGCGAGTAACCGCTTTTGAGCCAACTCACACCCTTTGCACAAAGGTTCACCAAATTATGCACAGACTTATCCACAACCCGTCGTAACGACCCAAAGCCTCTCACAACAACCACAAGGGCAGACAATGACAACGACACGCCGCTTCACCCTGGGAGCGCTTGCCGCCTCCATCATGCTCGCCGGCCAGACAGCACACGCCGAGATTACCGACAACGAGATCCGCATCGGCTACCTGGCCGACATGTCGGGCCCCTATCGCGACCCCATCGGCCCCTTGGGGCTGGATGCCATCCAGATGGCCATTGAGGATGTCGGCGGCAGCGTTGCCGGCGCCAACATTGTGGCCTTCAGCGCCGACGACCGTAACAGTCCCGACGTGGGCTCGAGCATCGTTCGCGAGTGGATCGACGAGCGCAACGTCGACATGGTCACCGGCCTGGTGGCCTCTTCCGTCACCCTGGCCGCCGTTCGGCTGCTGGAGGAAGAGAATCGCCTGGGCCTGGTCAACGGCGCCGTCTCTTCCGGCGTCACCAACGAGAGCTGTTCACCCAACCACATCCACTGGGTCTACGACACCTGGGCCATGTCCAACGGCACCGCCAAGGCGATCACTCAGGAAGGCCACCACAACTGGTACCTGCTCAGCGCCGATTACTCCTTCGGCCACGCGCTGGAAGGCGACGTCGAGCGGGTGGTGCTGGAGAATGGCGGCACCATCGTGGGCAAGGCGCGCCACCCCTTCCCCAGCAACGACTTCTCCTCGTTCCTGCTGCAGGCCCAGGCCTCCGGTGCCGACGTGATCGCCCTCAACAACGCCGGTTCCGACACCATCAACGCCATCACCACGGCTGGCGAATTCGGCATCACCCAGGCAGGTCAGGTGCTGGCAGGCATGGTGCTGTTCAGCACCGACGTGCGCAGCATAGGCCTCGATGCCGCCCAGGGGCTGCAGTTCACCAAGGCCTGGTATTACGACCTCAACGACGAAACCCGCGCCTGGGCCGAGCGTTTCCGCGAGCGTACCGGCAGCATGCCGACCATGGTTCACGCGGGGCTCTACTCCAGCACGCTGCACTACCTGCAGGCCATCGACGCCATCGGCACCGACGAGGCTCAGGCCGTTCGCCAACAGATGGCGGATACGCCAATCAACGACATCTTCGCCACCGGCGGTTACATCCGCGAGGACGGGCGTATGGTGCATGACATGTATCTGGTGGAAGTGAAGACACCGGAAGAGTCCCAGAACGAGGACGACCTGTTCCGCGTGGTGCGCACCATTCCGGCCGAAGAGGCTTTCCGTCCGCTATCGGAGAGCCAGTGCCGACTGGTCGCCAACGGTGCCTGAGCCAGGAGGACCATGCCATGAACCATGTGCCCCCCACCGCACCGGCAACGGTCAATGCCTCTTTGCTGTGGGTGCTCTGCCCCGACGAGCCGGGCCTGCCTGCGGCTGAATCTGCAGACAGGCAGACGGGCCGCGAGGCAAGCACCCGCCGCCTAGCAGGGAAGCGCGGCCATGCCCCCATCGTCACGGCGGGGGCGACACGCCAGCGACAGCGTGGCATTGCGGCCAACGATGACTGAGAGGTCCAGGTAATGATGAACCAGACAGCATCCACACCCAGCAGAATTCAGCAGAACACCATCGGCGCCGCGCTGAGTCGCAGCGCACGCAAGCACGGCGACAAGCTGGCGCTGGCCTTCGAGAGCCGGCGCTGGAGTTACGCCGAGCTGAATCGGGCGGTGAACCGGGTCGCCAACCGCCTGCTGGCATCGGGCCTGGCGCCGGGCGACCGCCTGGCCGCCTACGGCAAGAACTCCGATGCCTACGTGATCGCCTGGCTGGCCGCCACCCGCGCCGGCCTGGTGCACGTGCCGATCAACTTCGCGCTGAGCGCCGATGAGCTGCGCTACATTCTCGAGCAATCCGGCGCGAGTGCGCTGCTCAGCGACCTGAGCCTGGCCGACAACGTGGCCAGGGCGAGCGAAGGGCTCGGCCTTTCGCTTTCCGGTACCCTGCACGCCGAGGGCGAGACGGGCTTCGACGTGCTGCAGGTAGCCCTCGACAAGGAGAGCGGCGACGCTAGCGAGCCGGATGTCGCGATCGACAGCGCCAGCCTGGCCCAACTGCTCTACACCTCGGGCACCACGGCGGCACCCAAGGCGGCGATGATGACTCACCAGGCGCTGCTCGCCGAGTACATGGCCTGCATGGTGGAGCTCGACATCAAGGGCGACGAGCCGATGCTGGCCGCCCTGCCGCTCTATCACTCGGCGCAGATGCACGTGTTCCTGATGCCGGCGCTGCTGCTCGGCGCCCCGGTGCACCTGCGCATGGCGCCGCTGCCCGACGACTGCCTGGCGCAGATCGCCGGCGAAGGCATCGCTTCGTTCTTCGCCCCGCCTACAGTGTGGATCAGCCTGCTGCGTCATCCCGGCTTCGACAAATTCGATCTCACGACGCTGAAGAAGGCCTACTACGGCGCCTCGATCATGCCGGTGCCGGTGCTCGAGGAGTTGCAGCAGCGCCTGCCCGGGGTGGGACTCTACAACTGCTACGGCCAGAGCGAGATCGCGCCGCTGGCCACCGTGCTGCGCCCCGAGGAGCACGCCGAGCGCCCGGCATCCGCGGGCCGCCCCATCCTCACCGTGGAAACGCGCGTGGTCGACCTGGAGATGAACGACGTGCCACCCGGGGAGCACGGCGAGATCGTGCATCGCTCGCCGCAGTTGCTCACCGGCTACTGGGACAAGCCCGAGATGAGCGAGGAAGCCTTCGCCGGTGGCTGGTTCCACTCCGGCGACGTGGGCTACTTCGACGAGGCGGGCTACCTCTACGTCGTCGACCGCATTAAGGACGTGATCAACACCGGCGGCGTGGTGGTGGCCAGCCGCGAGGTGGAAGAGGGGCTGTTCAAGCACCCTGCCGTTTCCGAGGTCGCCGTGATCGGCCTGCCCGACGCCAAGTGGATCGAGGCGATCACTGCCGTGGTGGTGCCCAAGGAGGGCATGGAGGTGAGCGAAGAGGAGCTGATCGCCCACGCCAAGGCCCACATGGCGCCCTACAAGGTGCCCAAGCGCATCCTGTTTGCCGAGGCCCTGCCCAAGAGCACCGCCGGCAAGATTCTCAAACGCCACCTGCGCAAGGAGCTCGGCTGATCCATGAGCGCACCGCAAGACGACCTGACGCCGTTGTTCCACGACACCATCCGCCGCTTCCTCGAACAGGAGGTGGCGCCCCTCTACGAAGCGTGGGAAGAAGCCGGCGAGATGCCGCGCTCGCTGTGGCAGCAGCTCGGCGAAGCCGGCCTGCTGGGCATCGACCTGCCGGAGGTGCTGGGCGGCAGCGGCGCCGACTTCGCCATCGTTCAGTTGGCGCTGGAGGAGATCTCGCGGCAGGGCTTCGGCGGGTTGGCCAGCGCCTATAACATCCACGCCAACATCGTCATGCCATACCTGCTGCACATCGGCACGCCGGCCCAGCGTGAGCGCTGGCTGCCGGCCATGGCCAGCGGCGAGACCATCGGTGCCATTGCCATGACCGAGCCCGGGGCAGGCAGCGATCTGGCGGCGATGAAGACCCGCGCCAGCCGCACCGAATCGGGCTGGCGGCTCGACGGCAGCAAGCTGTTCATCACCAACGGCCAGCTGGCCGACCTGGTGATCGTCTGCGCCAAGACCGATCCATCCGCCGGCGCCCGCGGCGTCTCACTGTTCCTGGTCGACACTACGCTTGCCGGCTTCTCCCGCGGCCAGCCGATCAAGAAGATCGGCCAGCACGCCAGCGACACCGCCGAGCTGTTCTTCGACGACCTGCGCCTGCCGGAAGAGGCCCTGCTCGGCGAGGCCGGCGCCGGCTTTGCCTACCTGATGCAGGAGCTGCCCCGCGAGCGCCTCGGCGTGGCGGCTCAGGCCTTGGGCGCCATGGAGGGTGCGCTGGCTCTGACCCTCGATTACGTGCGCGAGCGCCGCGCCTTCGGTCGCGCCGTGGGGGAGTTCCAGAACACCCGCTTCACCCTGGCCGAGGTGCGCGCCCAGATCGACATGGGCCGCGCCTACTTCGAGCAGTGCGTGGCCAAGTACCGCCAGGGGGAGATGAACGGCACCGACGCCGCCATCCTCAAGCTCCAGCTCAGCGAGATGCAGTGCCGCACCATCGATGCCTGCCTGCAGCTGTTCGGCGGCTACGGTTATACCCGGGAGTACCCAATTTCACGCTTCTACCTGGATGCCCGCGTGCAGACGCTCTACGCCGGCACCTCGGAAATCATGAAGGAAGTGATCGCCCGCTCGCTGCTCGGCAAGAGCGACGCGGCCTGATCGCTCACAAGATTCAAGACAGGAGAATCTCATGCGGCTCGATTCCGTCGTCATTCTCGGCAGCGCCCGCACCGCCATCGGCAGCTTCGGCGGCAGCCTGGCCGGGCTCGCTCCCCATGAGCTGGGCACCGTCACCGCCCGTGAGGCGCTGGCCCGCGCCGGCGTCGAAGCCGGCGCCATCGATCACGCCGTCTACGGCCATATCATTACCACCGGACCGCAGGACGCCTACCTGGCCCGCCATATCGCGCTGGATGCCGGCGTGCCCGAGGGTGCGGCGGCGTTCAACGTCAACCGCCTGTGCGGCTCAGGCGTGCAGGCGATTCTCTCCGCTGCCCAGCAGATCGTGCTCGGCGACAGTCGCCTGGCACTGGCCGGCGGCGCCGAGTCGATGAGCCGCGGCGCCTACCTGCTGCCGCCCCAGGCGCGCAACGGCCTGCGCATGGGCCACGCCAGCGTCACCGACCTGACCCTGGGCGTGCTCAGCGACCCCTTCGGCAGCGGCCACATGGGCGTGACCGCCGAGAACATCGCCAAGCGCTGCGGGCTCGAGCGCGAGGCCATCGACCGCTTCGCCCTGGAGAGTCACCACAAGGCCGCCCGTGCCATCGCCGAGGGCCGCTTCGATGGGCAGATCGTGCCGGTCACGGTGCGCGAGGGTAAGAACGAGCGTCAGTTCGCGCGTGACGAGCACGTGCGCGACGGTGTCACGCTCGAGGATCTCGCCCGGCTCAAGCCCGCCTTCGCCAAGGAGGGGGTGGTCACCGCCGGCAACGCCTCGGGCATCAACGACGGCGCCGCCAGCCTGGTGCTGGCCCATGCCGACGAGGCCAGCAGGCGCGGTCTTGCGCCGCGTGCGCGGCTGATCTGTGCCAGCACCGCCGGGGTCGAACCCGGCCTGATGGGCCTGGGGCCGATTCCTGCCGTGCGCCGCTGCCTCGACGAGGCGGGCCTCACCATCGCCGATATCGATGTGATCGAGTCCAACGAGGCCTTCGCCGCCCAGGCCATGGCGGTGGCGCAGGAACTCGACTTCCCCGCCGAGCGACTCAACCCCAACGGCGGTGCCGTGGGGCTGGGGCACCCGGTCGGCGCCACCGGCGCCATTCTGACCATCAAGGCGCTGGCCGAACTGGAGCGCACCGGCGGTCGCTACGGGCTGATCACGCTGTGCATCGGCGGCGGCCAGGGCATCGCGCTGCTCATCGAACGCTGCGCCTGATCGAGGCGCAACCTGCCGCAGAGTGAAAACAAATACAAGGAGACGTAGATGAACACCGTCACGCCGAAGATTCTGCCCGCCACGCCCTCCGCCACCAACCCACCGCTGCTGATCGGCGAGCTGCTCGACTCTGGCGTGCGCATGGCCGGCGACAACCAGATCGTCTACCGCGACCTGAGCCGCCACGACTACCGACGCTTCCGCGAGCGGGTCCATCAGCTCGCCCACACGCTCAGCGCCCAGGGCATCAAGGCCGGTGACGTGGTGGCGGTGCTCGACTGGGACAGCCATCGCTACCTGGAGGCGTTCTTTGCCATCCCCATGCTGGGTGCAGTGCTGCACACCGTGAACGTGCGTCTGTCGCCGGAGCAGATTCTCTACACCATGGAGCACGCCGAGGACGATTTCGTACTGGTGCATGAGGACTTCGTGCCGCTGCTCGAGCCCTTGGCAACGCGTCTGCCGCGAATCCGCGGCTACCTGCTGTGCCAGGACGCGCCAGCCGAGGTGCAGAGTTCGTTGAACCTGGTGGGCGAATACGAGGCGCTGCTGGCCACACAGCCTAGCCATTACGATTTCCCCACCTTCGACGAGAACGCGGTGGCCACGCTGTTCTACACCACCGGCACCACCGGCAATCCGAAGGGGGTGTTCTTCACTCATCGCCAGTTGGTCCTGCACACCCTGGGCGAGGCCAACGCCTTCCAGACCCCGGGCTTCGAGCTGCTCAACCGCGACAAGGTGTACATGCCGATCACGCCGATGTTCCACGTGCATGCGTGGGGCGTGCCCTACACCGCCACGCTGATGGGTGCCACCCAGGTCTACCCCGGGCGCTACGAGCCGGAAATGCTGGTCAAACTGCTGGTGGGCGAGAAGGTCGACTTCTCCCACTGCGTGCCGACCCTGCTCAACATGGTGGTCGGCGCCGAGGCGATCGCTTCGGGCAAGGTCGATCTCTCCGGCTGGAAGGTACTGGTGGGCGGCAGCGCCCTGACTCAGCCGCTGGCGCAGAAAGCCTGGGAGCTGGGCATCGATACTCGCAGCGCCTATGGCATGTCCGAAACCTGTCCGCTGCTCACCGCCGACATCCTGCCGCGGGACATCAACGAGGCCGATTTCGCCACCCAACTGCCGTGGCGCTGCAAGGCCGGCGTGCCCGTACCCTTGGTGCATCTCCAGGTGGTCGACGAGAGCGGCACCCCACTGCCCCACGATGGCGAGAGCGTGGGCGAGGTGCGCGTGCGCGCCCCCTGGCTGACCCAGGGCTACTACAAGGAGGAGACCCGCAGCGAGGAGCTGTGGCGCGACGGCTGGCTGCATACCGGCGATGTGGCAGTACTCGACGAGCGCGGTTTCCTGCAGATCCGCGACCGCATCAAGGACGTGATCAAGACCGGCGGTGAGTGGATTTCCTCGCTGGAGCTGGAGAACCTGATCGGCCAGTGCCCGGGTATCACTGAGGTGGCGGTGATCGGCGTACCCGACGAGAAGTGGGGCGAGCGCCCCGCAGCGCTGGCAGTACCCAGCGATCCCAACAGCCCACCCCAGGCGGAGGAGGTCCAGGCCTTCCTGCAGCGCTTCGTCGACGAGGGCCGCCTCAACCGTTGGGCGATTCCGTCGTTCGTTCGCTTCGTCGATGAGATTCCCAAGACCAGCGTGGGCAAGCTCGACAAGAAGCGCATTCGTCAGGAGGTGTGAATACTGTCGTTCAACAGCAGAGCTGGTTACTGTCAGCAACTAGACTGTAAGAAAGTAGACTGCAAAGAAAGTAGATTGCAAAGAAAGTAATAAGAAAGGGCCTGGCTCGCTGCACCGGCGTAACGCTTGCGCAGCAGCCAGGCCGCTCACGAGAGGCCATTCATGTCGAACGTTCAGTATTACGATAACAAACCCTGGATGAGCCATTACCTTGCCGTCCGACCTGCAACCGGTGAAGCCTCCGCCAGCCACCACCTTCACGACAGCCTGCCGGCGCTGATCCAGGCGGCCGGGCAGACCTACAGCCAGCAGCTCGCCTTCACCACCTGCATGCCCAACGGCATGAACGGCCGCCTGACCTATGCCGAAGTGGAAGAGATGTCGGATGCCTTCGCCGTCTACCTGCGCGAATCACTCCAGTTGGAAGCCGGCGCCCGTGTGGCCGTGCAGATGCCCAACTGCCTGACGCTGCCGGTGGTGGCCTTCGGCATTCTCAAGGCCGGCTGCATCCTGGTGAACGTCAACCCGCTCTACACCAAGCGGGAAATGGAGCACCAGTTCAACGACAGCGGCGCCCAGGTGCTGGTGATCATCGACATGTTCGTCGACAAGCTCGAGGCGATCATCGACCGAACGGGGATCAAGCAGGTGGTGGTCACCTCCGTTGCCCAGTGGTTCCCGCCTGTGGTGAAGGGGGTTCTGCAACTGGTGCTCAAGTACTGGAATCGGGTGATTCCCAAGCACCGGCTGGACGTCCACACCATCGACCAGGCCCTGGCGAATGGGCGGCAGGCGAAGGCCGCTAACGGTATCGACACGCGCCAGTACTGGCAGCATCTGACCCGCACGGATACCGCCCTGCTGCAATACACGGGTGGCACCACCGGGGTCAGCAAGGGTGCCGAGCTGACCCACGGCAACCTGATCAGCAACCTGGAACAGGTCGATTCGGTGGCCGGCGACCACATCGAGCCGGGCAAGGAGTGCATCCTGACGGCGCTGCCGATCTACCACATCTTCGCCTTCACCGTTAACCTGCTGGCCTTCTACCACAAGGGCGCCCACAACGTATTGGTGCCCAGCCCGCGGCCGATCCAGAACTGCCAGCGCGCCTTCGACAACTACGACATCTCTTGGATCTCAGGCGTCAACACCCTCTACAACGCCCTGCTCAACGAGGAGTGGTTCACCGTCTACCCGCCCCGCTCCATGAAGGTGGCATTGGCCGGCGGTACCTCACTGCACAAGTCGGTGGCCGAGCGTTGGCGCAACGTGGTGGGCAGCCCCATTACCGAGGGCTACGGCCTGACGGAAACCTCCCCCGTGATCTGTTTCAACCCCATCGGCAAGGAGCGTACCGACTCCATCGGCATCCCCGCGCCGGAAACCGACGTGCGCATCGTCGATGAGCAGGGCCAGCCGGTAGCGGTGGGTGAGCCGGGCGAGATCATCGTGCGCGGGCCGCAGGTGATGAAGGGCTACTGGAACCGCCCCGAGGAGACCGCCAACGCCCTCAAGGACGGCTGGCTCTACACCGGCGACATCGCCGTGATGAGCGAGGATGGCCACTTCCGCATCGTCGACCGCAAGAAGGACATGATTCTGGTCAGTGGCTTCAACGTCTACCCCAATGAGGTCGAAGACTGCATCGCGCGTATCCCTCAGGTGCAGGAGTCGGCGGTGATCGGAGTCGCCGACGCCCAGACCGGAGAAGCCGTGCATGCCTATGTGGTGCTGCGCGAAGAAGGCATCAGCGAGAAGGATGTCATCGCCCACTGCAAGCAGGAGCTGGCCGGCTACAAGGTGCCGAAAAAGGTGGTGTTCTGGGAAGAGCTGCCCAAGACCCCCGTCGGCAAGGTACTGCGCAAGGAAGTGCGAGCCGCAGCCACAGGCGGTAGCCCCTCATCGGTCGCGTAGCGGTTTCGACAACAACGACTCAATGACCATTCAATAACAACGAGACGCTGGAGCATAACGAATGCTGAGCCCATTGGAAGAGACCCTGCTCTCCCTCATGATGGTGATCATCATGTTCGGCATGGGGTCGTCGCTGACCTTCAAGGACTTCAGGCTGGCCCTGCGCCACCCGCAGGCCGTCGGTGTGGGGTTCGCCTCCCAGTACATGCTGATGCCGTTGATCGCCTTCACGCTGTCGCGGGTGCTGAACCTGACCCCCGAGCAGACGGTGGGCCTGGTGCTGGTGGGCTGCATGCCGGGCGGCACCACCTCGAACATCTTCGCCTACTTCTCGAAAAGCCTGCTCAGCCTGAGCATCATGATGACCATCTGCTCCACCCTGGCCGGTTTCATCATGGTGCCGCTGCTGATGGAGCTCTACACCCAGGGCATCGACGACGCCTTCCGCATTCCGCCGGATCAGATCGCCCGACTGCTCTTCGTGCTGCTGATTCCCACCCTCATCGGCATGTGGCTGCGGCGCCGGAACTCCAACGTCGGCGCCGTCATCGAGCTGATGGGGGGCATCCTCGGCGCCATCGTCATTCTCTTCCTGGTGGTCACCTGGGTGCCCAGGAACTGGCGTCTGCTGGTGGAGACCGGCTGGGAGGTCTATGCCGCGGTCATTCTGGTGGGCCTGATCGGCTTCGCCTTCGGCTACCTGTTCTCCCGCGCGCTGCGGCTGAACCCACAGAAGGCCAGGACGGTGTCGCTGGAAACCGGTATTCAGAACGGCCCGCTGGCGGCGCTGATCGTGATCATGACCTTCGCCGACGAAACCCAGCAGCTGATCCTGCTGATGCCGGTGATGTACTCGCTGTTCATCGTCATCAACTCCACCATTGCCACGCTCTTCTACCGCCGCATGACCCGGCATGAGGAGCTGGCACGCGATCAGGCCAAGGTCGAACCGGCCTGACGGCGCGGATTCAGGCGCTCTGGGGCAGCATCGTACTCGCCCGCCGGTAGGCGGCGGGCGAGTTGCCCGTCCAACCCTTGAAGGCACGGCTGAAGCAGGCCAGATCCTGAAAGCCCAGCTCGTCGGCGATGGCCAGCAGCGGCCGCTCGCTACGCGTCAGAGCCTGGATGGCGAAGTCGCGCCGAAACTCGTCCTTCACTGCCTGGAAGTGAGTGCCCTCGGCGGCCAGCCGCCGCGACAACGTGCGTACCGACATGTGCAGCGCCCGGGCCACGTCATGCACCGAGCCCGAGGTGGCCAGATGACGCGCCAGGTGCTCACGCACCCGATGCGACACCACGCGGTCCTCGAAGGAGACGTAGAACCAGTCGGCCGGCGCCCGGCGCAGGAAGGCGCCCAACTGCTTCTTGGTCTGGCGGATCGGCTGCTCGAGCAGGGCGGCGTCGAAGTAGATGGCGGTCTGCTCGCGCTCGAAACTCACCTTGCCCGGATAGAAGTAGAGGTAGTCGGCGCTGTGGGGCGGCTGGGCGTAGGCGCACTCCATCATCACCGGCGGAATCTTGCTTGCAATCAGCCACGAACAGATGCCGTGAAACAGCTTGAGCATCAGCTCGTGCACCAGGATACGGCTGCCCGCCGGCGGCCGATGCTCCACCAGCGCCACCCGTGCCAATCCGTCCTCGACGCGATACTCATAGCCGAAGTCGTCCAGCACGATGCGGAAGAACAGCGTGTAGCGATGCAGCGCCACCTTCAGCGTGGGCGCCTCCAGCACGCTCAGGCACAGCAGCTTGAGCGTACCACTGCGCAGCGGCCGGGCGAAGAAGCCAGGCGTCTCGTCGTCGCAGGCGTTGACCAGCAGCCGGTAGAGCGTGGCGAACTGCTCCACCGTCACCCGACCGTGGGGCGCGCTGAGCAGGAACGGCGAGATGCCCGCGCGAACGAGATAGCCCTCGCGGTCCGCCTCGCTCTCGGGCACGCCGCGGAACAGCTCGTTGACGAAATGCATGGATACCGTGACGGTCACGCTCGCCTCCCTCCTGCTTCGGCCTGGCGACATCGGGCTGCGAGCTCATGGTAAGTTACTCGCTGCCTTGGTTGGATACTCTGCAACCATGGCTTCATCGCCGCAACGTCGACGGGAGCCGCCATGCTCGAATTTCGCCAGGTTTACAAGACCTACGCCACGCCCCAGGGTCCGCTTGCGGTGCTAGAGGGCGTCGACCTCGAGCTGCGCGGCGGCGAGAGTCTGGCGCTGATGGGCGAGTCCGGCAGCGGCAAGTCGACCCTGCTGCACCTGGCGGCGGGGCTCGACCTGCCGGACAGCGGCGAGGTGCTCCTTGCCGACCGCTCGATCTCCGCGCTGGACGAACCGGCCCGCGCCCGCCTGCGCCGCGACACCCTGGGCCTGGTGTTCCAGCAGTTCCACCTGGTGCCGAGCCTGAACACGCTCGACAACCTGCGCCTGCAGGCACGGCTGGCCGGGCGCGACAATGCCGAGTGGTCGACGCATCTGATGCAGCGACTGGGCCTTGCCGGCCTGGAACGGCGCTACCCCGAGCAGCTCTCCGGCGGCCAGCAGCAGCGCCTGGCCATCGGCCGGGCGCTGGCGCCGCGCCCCGCCCTGCTGCTGGCCGACGAGCCCACCGGCAACCTCGACGAGACTACCGCCGGCGAGGTGCTGGCCCTGCTGCTGGAACTGGTACGCGAGGCCGGCAGCGCCCTGCTGATGGTGACCCACAGCGCCCAGGTGGCGGCACCGCTGGACCGCTGCCTGCGCCTCACCCACGGCCGGCTGGGCGCTCTCACGGAATCGGGGCTCATGGAACCAGGGCTCACACAACCGGAGCCGAGCCGCCGCTGATGCTGACCGCCTTCGCCACCCTGCTCTCCCACTACAAGCGCCACCCCGGCCAGCTCGCCATGCTGCTGCTGGGGCTGTGGGTGGCCAGCGCGCTGTGGAGCGGCGTGCAGGCGATCAACGCCTCGGCCCGCGACAGCTACGCCCGCGCCGAGGCGCTGTTCACCACCGGACTCGACCGCCTGGAGCGCCGCGACGGCGAGCCGCTGACCCGCGACGACTATCTGCGCCTGCGCCGCGCCGGCCTGCCCGTCTCGCCGCTGCTGGAGGGCAGCATCGAAGCCCCCGATGGCACCCAACTGACGGTGATCGGCATCGAGCCCTTCACCCTGCCCGGCGACAGCGACTTCGCCGCGGCGGGCACAGCCGGAGAGCTCACTGCGTTTCTCACTCCGCCGTGGCAGACCCGCGTCGCCCCGGATACCCTGCCGGCGCTGGGCATGAGCCACCGCGAGGCCCCCGGCGCCGAGCCGCGCCTGGCCGGTCTGGTCGAAGGTCGGCTGCCACCGCTGATCCTGGCCCCCAGGCTGCCGCCCGACACCCTGGTGATGGACATCGCCGCCGCCGCGACGCTGCTCGACAGCGGCGAGCGCATCACCCGCCTGGTCACCGCTCCCGAGGCGCTCGAACAGGCCCCGGAAGGGCTGGTACTGACCCGGGCGGCCACCCTGGTATCGCCCGGCCAGCTCACCGAGAGCTTCCATCTCAACCTCACCGCCATGGCGCTGCTGGCCCTGGCAGTGGGGCTGTTCATCGTGCAGGCGGCGCTGGGCTTGGCCCTGGAGCAGCGCCTGGGGCTCTTGCGAACGCTACGGGCGCTGGGTGTGTCGGGGCGCGGGTTGGTCGGGCTGCTCGCCCTGGAGCTGTTGCTGCTGGGTATCATCGGTGCCCTGGCCGGCATCGTCAGCGGCGTGTGGCTGGCCCGGGTGCTGCAGCCCGACGTGGCGGCCACCCTGGGCAGCCTCTACGGCGCCGACGTGGCGGTCACGCTCAATCTCCCTTGGCACTACTGGCTAGGCGGGCTCGCCGTGACCCTGGGCGGGCTGCTGCTGGCCGGCAGCGGCGTACTGTGGCGGGCGGCCCGCTTGAGCGTACTGGGGCTGGGCCAGGCCCAGGCCTGGCGCAGCGGCTTTCAGCGTCAGCTCAAGCTGATGAGTGCGGCGGGCGCCGCCGTGGCCCTGGGCGGTCTGGCCCTGTGGCTGTGGCTCGCCTGGCAGCCGCCGGGCGAGGGACTGCTGGCCGGCTTCGGCCTGGTCGCCGCGCTGCTGCTGGCCAGCGCGCTGTGGCTGCCGCCCCTGATCGCCCTGCTGCTGGCCGGGCTCGGCCGCCTGCTGCGCCGACGCCCCTTGGCCCAGTGGGCGCTGGCCGATCTGCAGCTGCAGCTGCCGCGACTGGCCCTGGCGATGATGGCGCTGCTGATCGCGCTCTCCGCCAACCTGGGCGTGAGTAGCATGGTCGGCGGCTTTCGCCTGACCTTTCTCGACTGGCTCGACCAGCGCCTGGTGGCGGACTTCTACCTGCGCCCGCCCGTCGAGCAGCACGACGACATCCACGCCTGGCTGGCCGAGCACGACGAGGTCGCCGAGCTGCTGCCCACCCGCCGCAGCGAGGGCACCTTGGTTGCCGTGGAGCGCGACACTGACACGCGCGAACTGGCCCTGCCGGTGGGCGTCTACGGCATCACCCCCGGCACGGCGCTGTTGCCGAGCTGGCCGCTGCTGGCGACCCGGGCCGGCCGCGACGACGCCTGGCAGGCCTTCGCCGCGGGTGAAGCGGCCTTCGTCAACGAGCAGCTCGCCATCGCCGAGGGGCTCGCCCCGGGCGACCGCATTGGCCTGACGGCGCCGGGCGGAGAAGCGGTTCTGCCAATTGCCGCCGTCTACCCCGACTACGGCAACACCCGCGGCGAGGTGCTGCTGGCCACGCCGGAGCTCGCCCGCCGCTTCGCCGCCCCGCCGGGCTCCATCGGCATCGTGCTGGCGCCGGGCGGCGACGGGGCCGCGCTGAGAACGGGCTTGCGCCAGCACTTCGCCATCGGCGGCGACGAGCTGGTGGATCAGCGCGAGGTGAAGCGTATCGCCACCGGCATCTTCGAGCGCACCTTCACCATCACCCGGGCACTCTCTGCGCTGACCCTGGCAGTGGCCGCCCTGGCGCTGCTGGCGAGCCTGCTGGCCCAGGCCCGGGAGCGCCGCCTTCAGCTGGCGCCGCTGTGGGCGCTGGGGGTACCGCGCCAGCGGCTGGTGACGGTGCAGCTGGCCCAGCTCGGCGGCGCGGCCTTCGTGGTCGGCGCCCTGGCGCTGCCGCTGGGCACGCTGCTGGCGCTGGGGCTGGTGGCGGTGATCAACGTGGCGGCCTTCGGCTGGCGCCTGCCGTTGCATGTCTTCCCCGGTGAGATGGCCCTCACGCTGGCCACCGCGGTAGGCGTGGCGCTGGCTGCCGCCGCGCTGCCGGCAACGAAGCTGTGGCGCGCGCCGCCCCGCGCCCTGCTGGCGGAGGAGGCCACATGATGCGTATCGCCATCTTGGCCGCGCTGCTGGCGGCGCTCTGGCTGGCGGGCTGCGCCGAGGAAGCGCCACCCGGCGAGACCGCCGGCTTCGCCGGGCTGGGCCAGGAAGCCGGCGACTTCGCCCAGGCCCACGAGGGCATTCGCCTGAGTTTCCCCGAGGACCACGCCGCCCACCCGGACTACCGCATCGAGTGGTGGTACCTCACCGCCAACCTCGAGGACGAACGCGGCGAGCCGCTGGGCCTGCAGTGGACCCTGTTCCGCCAGGCGCTCACTCCTCCGGACGGACGCCCCGAGCCCGCTCCCTGGGCCGCCGACCAGCTGTGGATGGCACACATGGCGGTCTCCCGCGGCGACACCCACCGGGTGGCGGAGCGCTTCGCCCGCAGCCATTCCGGGCAGGACGACGGCCAGGCGGGCGCGGTGGCCGAGCCCTTCCGCGCCTGGATCGACCACTGGCAACTGGCCACTCGCGTCGATACCTCAGACGCGCCGGGCGACAGCTTCACCGAGCTACAGCTGACAGCCCACCAGGACGACGCCCACGGCGGCTTCGGCTATGACCTGGCTCTGGTTGCCGAGGGGCCGCTGGTGCTGCACGGCGTGGGGGGCTTCAGCCAGAAATCCGCTGACGGCCAAGGTTCCATGTACTACAGCCAGCCGTTCTGGCGCGTGGAAGGCGAGGTCACCCTGGACGGCGAAACTCGCGCGGTGAGCGGGCGCGGCTGGCTCGACCGCGAGTGGAGCAGCCAACTGCTGGGCCCCGAGCAGCAGGGCTGGGACTGGTTCTCGCTGCACCTGGAGAGCGGCCACAAGCTGATGGCCTTCCAACTGCGCGGTGGCGGCGCCGACGGCGGCGACTACCGCTCGGGTACCTGGATCGACCCCGAAGGCGAGCCCACCGCGCTGGCCCCGGACGAGATCGGCATGACACCGCTGGCCACCCAGCGCGTGGCAGGGCGCGAGGTGCCGACCCGCTGGCGCCTGGAGATTCCCCGCGCCGGGCTGGATATGATCGTAGAGGCGCCTCACGCCGAGCGCTGGATGGACACCAGCGTGGCCTACTGGGAGGGCGAGATGATCGCCCGCGACGCCGAGAGCGGCGACAATCTGGGTATCGGCTATCTGGAAATGACCGGCTATTGAGGCTGCGCGAGGAGATCCCATGAACCTGCTGGATGCCATGACAGCCTTCGTGCGAGTCGCCGAACTCGGCAGCTACACCCGCGCTGCGGAAACGCTGGACCTGTCGCGCACGCGCATCTCGCGCCTGATCATGGAGCTCGAGAGCCACCTGGGCGTGCGCCTGTTGCAGCGAACCACCCGGCGCCTGCACCTCACCGAGGCCGGCGAGAGCTACCTGGCCAGCGCCCAGGGCATCCTGCAGGCGCTGGAAGAGGCCGAGGCCGAGCTGGGCGCCGGCAGCACCGAGGTGTGCGGCCGGCTGCAGGTCAACGGCCCGATGTCCTTCGGCATGCGCTTTCTCTCGCCGCTGATCACGCGCTTCATGGTCGAGCATCCTGCGCTGGAGGTACGCCTCGACCTCAACGACCGCCGGGTGGATCTGCTGGAAGAGGGCTACGACCTGGCCATCCGCATCGGCAGCCTGCCCGACTCCACGCTGGTGGCACGGCGGCTGGCGCGCTGCCGCATGATAGCGTGCGCCTCGCCCGAGTACCTGGCCCGCTACGGCGAGCCGCGCAGCCTGGCGGAGCTGACCGAGCACCGCTGCCTGCGCTATCGCACCACCGGCGGCAGCGAGTGGCAGTTCGGCGGGCAGCGCCTCACGGTTCACGGGCCGCTGGAGAGCAACAACGGCGATGTGCTGACCCATGCCGCCGAAGCCGGGCTGGGCATCGCCCATCAGCCGAGCTTTCTGATCACCGAGAGCATTTGCCAGGGGCGCCTGGTACCGCTGCTGCAAAACGAGGAGCCGATCACCCTGGGGATCTACGGCGTCTACCCGGCGCGACGCCACCTGCCGGCCAAGGTCGAGCGGCTGCTCGACTACCTCGCCGAGGCCTGGGGCGATCCCCCCGAGTGGGAGCGCGAGATGGGATTGTCGCCCATTGCGCAATAAAGTTGTTCACCTGGAGAGGATTATCCCGAGTCAAGTGCGGCGTAGAGTGAAGGCATCCCTGACAACAACGGAGTTCTTTCCCATGCAAACCACCGCTACCCCGCTTGCCGCTGCACCTGCTCAAGCTCAGATCCAGTCTCAAAACCAGGCCCATGCCACCGCCCTGCTGCGTGTGTCGCTCGGCATCATGGCCCTGGCCCACGGCCTGCTCAAGGTGTTCGTCTTCACCGTGCCCGGCACCGTAGGCTTCTTCGAGTCGCTCGGCCTGCCCCCCTTCATCGCCTACCTGACCATTCTGGCCGAAGTCGGCGGCGGCCTGGCGCTGGTGCTCGGCATCTACACTCGCTGGGTGAGCCTGGCCCTGGTGCCCATCCTGCTCGGCGCCGCCTGGGCGCATGCCGGCAACGGCTGGGTATTCTCCAACCCGGGCGGCGGCTGGGAGTACCCGGTATTCTGGGCCATCGCCCTGCTGGTCCAGGCCGGCCTCGGCAGCGGCAGCTTCGTCGTCAGCCGCCGCTTCGCCTGACCTCTCTGCCTGAACTGGCCCACTGCCTGGCGCCGCCCGCGGCGCCAGCCTTCGAGGAGCTTTTGCAAGGAGCTTTTTCAAGGAGCTATGCCATGTTGCCCAGCCTGTTCATTTCCCACGGCTCGCCCATGCTGGCCCTCACCCCGGGGCTGGCCCATGATTTCCTGCGTGAACTCGGCGCCGGCCTTTCACCCAAGGCCATCGTGGTGGTCTCGGCCCACTGGGCCAGCGAGCGCCTGCTGGTGAGCGTCAGCCAGCGACCCGAGACCATCCACGACTTCGGCGGCTTTCCCCGCGCGCTCTACGAGTGCCAGTACCCGGTGCCGGGCGACCCCGAGCTGGCACTGCGCCTGGCCCGCACGCTCAACGCCGTGCCGGTGGAGCGGGGCCTGGATCACGGCGCCTGGGTGCCGCTGTCGCTGATGTTTCCCGCCGCCGAGGTGCCGGTGGTATCGCTGTCGCTGCCGGTGACCTGGTCGAACCAGGCCCTGATGGCGCTGGGCGAGAAGCTGGCGGCGCTGCGTGAAGAGGGCGTGCTGGTAGTCGGCTCGGGCAGCCTGACCCATAACCTCAGCGAGATGCAGGTGCAGGGCGCACCGACGCCGGCCTGGGTTGGCGAGTTCGCCGACTGGGTGCACGAGAGATTGACGAACGGTGAGCGCGAAGCCCTGCTGGCGTGGGAAACCGCCCCCCAGGCGCGTCGCAATCACCCCACGCCGGAGCACTTCCAGCCGCTGCTGGTAGCGCTGGGCGCGGGCGGCGAGGCCAGCCGGCTGCACCACAGCGTGGAGCACGGAGTGCTGGCCATGGATGTCTACGCCTTCGCCTAGAACTCCCGCTGGTGGCGGGCCCGGAAATGCGGCTCGCCGGGCGCCACGTCGTTGCGTACCGCGGCCAGCAGCGCGGCGTCCAGACTGGGGTCGTCGAGGGCGAGCAGGCCGCACTGCGACAGGGCCCGACGCAGCCCCACCTGCTCGTCGATCCGCTCGAACAGCACCCGCACGCAGCAGGGCATGCGCTCGCTGTTGTCCGCCACGCCGAGCCGGAGCCCGGTCAGCCGGGTCACCTGGCTCTGGAAGGTCGGAAACAGGATGGTATGGGTCACTTCGTAGCCGTTCAGGGTTTCGTAGTCGGTCAGGAAGATGCGGTCGGCGAGCTTGACCGCAACCCCCGTATAGCGGTTGTGACAGGGCCGAGCCTGATTCGCTCCCTGCATGCGTTCGGTGCGCTGATAAACGATGCCGCTCTCCCGCTCCTCCAGACACACCAGCGTGCGAATGATGTGCCCGGGCTGGGCCATCGAGTGGTAGTACTCGAAATAGCGCCCCAGGTAGCGAGCCATGTCCTCACGGCCACGCTGCAGCAGGGCGTCCGGCCACTCGACTCCCCCCTGACGTGACGACTCGACCGGCAGCCGCCCCGCCTGCACCAGTGAGACGAAGTTCTCGTGCGGCAGGTAGAGTTCGTGCTCTTCCACGCCGAAGAATGCACACAGACGCCGCATGGCGGCATGTCGGGGGCGGTAGCGTCCGCTCAGATAGCGGTTGAACTGGGCGCGATTGATCTCCAGCCGACGGCATACCTCGGCAATGGAAGGGTAATAGCTGCACAACAGCCGAAGGTTGGCGACGAAGTCGTCGTGCATGTGGGCTCCCGATGCGCCAGGCAGGGTGATGCACTCTGGCGCACTTACTTTCGCAGAAAGTGCACTAGAGTGCAACGTAGCGCCAAATCCCACCACCGCCCACAGTTGTTTCAATCGACACTCGTTGCAATCGATACATGGCTTTTACGGCTTCCCAACCTTCGTTACCGAATCGGCGCTCATACAACAATATGTCCGAGAATCCCATATCGTTACGCATGAATTTCTGGTCCGGCCTGGGCGTCGCCGCCCTCGCCGTGCTGCTGCTCACCTGGATCGTGCCCAACTACGGCGGCCGCGGTTTCGCCGTCGGCATGCATCCACGTACCCTGGCCACGCTCGGCGCCTGGGTCATGCTGGCCTGCGCCCTGGCCCTGGCCCTGCTCAGCGCCGTTGCACTGCTACGCCGGCGCCAGCCGTTCTTTCGCCTGCCCGAGCTCGGGCATCTATGGCATCAGACCTGGCCGTTTCTCTTCGTGCTGGGTTTCATCGTGCTGGTGGATCGCTTCCCGCTGACCTGGGTGGCACCGTTCATGATCGGGTCGCTGCTGCTGTTGCTGGGCGAGCGCCGCTGGCACGTGGTGCTGCTGACGGCGGTGATTCCCGCTATCGGGCTGTATGGGCTGACGGCTCATCTGATGCGCATCGGGGTGGTGTGAGATGATCGGGTTCGATGCCATTCTGTCGTCCTTCGCCGCGGCGCTGCACTATGAGTCGATCGCGATCATTCTCGGCGGGGTGCTGCTGGGCTATATCGTGGGGGTGATCCCGGGGCTGAACCGGGCGGTGGCGATCGCCATCGCCATTCCGCTGACGTTCTACATGTCGGCCTATGCGGCCATCGCCTTTCTGATCGGGTTGTCCAAGGGCACCGCAGCGGGCAGTGCGGTGTCGGCGATTCTGCTCAATGCACCGGGGGAGCCGTCGTCGGCGGCGACCTGTCTGGACGGTTTTCCCATGGCGCGGGCGGGCAAGCCGCGCAAGGCGCTGAAGGTGGGCTTGCTGGCGTCGGTGGTGGGCGATCTGCTGGCGACACTGCTGTTGATTGCGGTGGCGATTCCGTTTGCTTCGGTGGCGCTGAAGTTCGGCCCGTACGAGCTGGCGGCGATTCTGATCTTTGCCTTGGTGTTCATCGCCGGCATGGCGGGGGGCTCGTTCCTCAAGGGGCTGGCGGCCGGCGGCATGGGAGTGATCCTGGGCACCGTGGGGCTCGATCCGGAGACCGGGGCGGCGCGCTTGACCTTCGGTTATGCCGAGCTGATGGAGGGGGTGCCGATCCTGCCGCTGGTGATCGGCACGCTGGCGCTGGCCGAGATGTTCGTGCAGTTGGATGAGTATCGCCGCAACAAGGGCGCCAGCGTGATCAAGCTGAGCCACGACAAGGCGGACGATCTGTCGTTCAAGGAGTTCAAGGCCACGCTACCGACGGTGTTCAAGAGCACCGGGATAGGGGCGTTCGTGGGGGCACTGCCGGGGCTAGGGCCGTCGGTGGGGGCATTCATGGCCTATGGCCTGGCCAAGCGCAGCGCCAAGGATCCGGACAGTTTCGGCAAGGGCAATCCCAACGGTATCGCGGCCGCCGAGGCGGCGGACAATGCGGTGATCCCGGCCAGCTACATTCCGCTGTTCGGCCTGGGCATTCCGGGCAGCGTCTCCGCCGCGCTGCTGGTGGGGGCGTTCATGATCCACGGCATCCAGGTGGGGCCGCTGATGCTGCGCGACCATCCCGAGATGCTGTTCACGCTGTTCTCGGGGATGATCGTGGCGAGCCTGTTGATGCTGGCGGTGGGCTGGTACGGCCTGCGCATCTTCGCCAAGGTCACCAGCGTGCCGCCGCACATCGTGATCCCGGTGGTGATCTTCCTGTGCCTGGCGGGCATCCAGGTGCAGGGCTACGGCACCTTCGGCCTGGTCACGGTGTTCGCCTTCGCCATCTTCGGCTACTTCCTCAAAAAGTTCGACTACTCCTTCGTGACCTTCCTGGTGGCCTTCATCGTCACGCCGATGCTGGAGATGAACCTGCGCCAGGCGGTGATTCTCTCCGGCGGCGACATCGCCATCCTGCTCAACCGCCCCATCGCTCTGGCCTTCGTCGTCTTCACCGCGCTGATGGCGCTGCACCTGGGCTGGAGCGGTTATCGCCAGTGGCGCCAGAAGCGCCTCAAGGCGTCGGGTAACTGAACCACAGCCGGCAGCGACCGGCATCACCACACCACAACACAACAAGCGCAACCACGAGGTTCCAACTCATGAAAATGAAACTGCTGGGTACTGCCATCCTCTCTTCCGCCATGGCCTTCGGCGCAGCCGGCATGGCCCAGGCCGACGACTTCCCGACCAAGCCGGTGACCATGGTGATCGGCTGGGGTGCCGGCGGCAGCACCGACATCCAGGGCCGCGTGCTGGCCGACATCCTCTCCGAGGAGCTCGGTCAGCCGGTCAACGTGGTCAACCAGCCGGGCGCCGGCGGCGGCGTGGCCCTGGCCCGCCTGGCCAACAGCCGTGACGAGGGCTACACCTTTGTCTTCGGCACCTCGATGACCATCACCTTCGGCCCGCTCTCCAGCGAAACCACCTACGAGCTGGACGACTTCCGCTACGTGGCCGGCGTGACCCTCGGCCAGTCGGCCATCGTTACCGGCGAGGATCGCCCCTTCGGCGACAGCTGGGAAGAGCTGGTGGAGTACGCCCGCGAGAACCCGGGCATGAGCTATGCCACCCAGACCGCGCTGGATCGCATGATCATCGAGTACATCGCCCAGCAGGAAGGTCTCGAGCTGCGCATCGTACCCACCTCCGGCGGCGCCGGCATGGCACCGCTGATCCTCTCCGGCGACGTCGACTTCGCCTACAGCGGCGGCACCCACTCCGGCTACGCCGAGACCGGCGAGATGCCGGTGCTGCTGAGCCTGGCCGAAGATCGTCTGGTGGCGTTCCCGGATGCGCCGACCCTGCCGGAAGCCGGCTACGACATCAATGCCGCCGAGATCCGCGTGGCCATGGTGCCGAAGAACACCCCCGACGCCCACGTCGAGCGTCTGGCCGAGGCGCTGGAAGCAGCCACCCAGGATCCGCGCTTCATCGAGATCACCGAGGAGCGCATCCTGATGCCGGTGACCTACATTGCGGAAGACGAGGTCACCCAGACCCTGCGCGATCAGGTGGAAGGCTACCAGGCGCTGATCGAAGAGCTCGGCGGCCTGCCCGGCGAAGAGTGATCCTCGCCATGGCCCTGTCGTGACAGGGCCGCTCGAACGCCGACGCCGCCCTACGGGGCGGCGTCGCTGTTTGCATGGGCGGTTGGCATGGACAGGAGACTTGGGTGGCGAGTTCAGTCGCCCAGTGCACTCAGGCGGTCGGCCTGGATCACCTCGATCCAGTAGCCGTCCACGTCCTTGACGAAGATGACGTCCTTCATCTTGCCCTGGTCCGAGCGCTTGACGAAAGTGACGTCGTTGGCATCGAACCACGCCTCGGCGGCATCGAGATCGGGCACCGAAAAGCAGATGTGGCCGAAGCCCTGGGGCTGGGCATTGCCGTCGTGATAGGCGAAGTCGTCCTGGCTCTCGGTGCCCCAGTTGTGGGTCAGCTCCAGCAGCCCCGTCTGGCTGAAGGTCCAGACCGTGCGCTCGCCCTGGTCCTCCGGCACCTGCTCGCCGTCATCCAGCCTGGCCAGGAAGTAGAGCGAGAAGCTCATCTCCTCGAAGTCGAGCCGGCGCATGACTCGCATGCCGAACACCCGCGTGTAGAAGGCCAGCGCCTTTTCCGGGTCTTTCACCCGCAGCATGGTGTGATTGAGACGAAAGCCCTGCGAATCGGCCGTCGGTGTCTGCACACCGGGGTGCTGCTCTCCCTTGAAGCTCATGCGTTTCTCCTTTGGTGTCGCTGTCATCTTGCTCGTCATCAGGATGATGCGGATCGTTACGACGTTTTTCCAGCCGTCGGCAGCTGTCATGCCCTTCGGATCGCGCTAAAGTAGGAAAAGCACCGCCATGAAGAGCGACCGCCCATGCCGACCTCATCCAGGCTAGAACAGGTAGCGCCAGGGGCCTTTCACAGTGCCGTCGGGCATTTGCTGCGCCATCTGACCTGGCTGCTGGCACTGACCCTGCTGGCCGGCTGCGCCAGCCGCGATATCGACACTCACGATCCGAGCCGCGGCCCGGACGCTCTCTCCATCGAGCGGGCGCTGATCCTGGCCACGGCCAAGAATGCGCTGGGCACCCCTTATCGCTTCGGTGGCAATACCCCTGAAGGCCTCGACTGCTCGGGCCTGGTGGAGATGGCCTACCGGGCGGCAGGCATTCAGGTGCCGCGCACCGCCGACGAGCAGTTTCGTGCCCTGCCGGCGGTGCGTCAGGCCCAGCCAGGCGACCTGCTGTTCTTCGGCGACCGCCGCAAGGCAACCCATGTGGGCATCTACCGCGGCAACGGCCAGATGATTCACGCCCCGGGCAGCGGGCGCGAGGTCACCAGCGTGCCGTTGCACATCGACTACTGGCAGCAACGGTTTCTGGGTGCCGCCGGCCCAGCCCCCTAAGCTTTGTCCGAAAAGTCGTCGAGCGACGGTCAGACAAGGCAAAAATCGGTGAAAAGACGGAGTTTACGCGGTGTAAATGAGTACTTTGAGCCGAGTTTTAACGCCGTATGACCGAGCGCAGACAGTTTTCAGACAAAGCGTAGCCTCATCGCTCTGGTAAGATGAGTAGCTTTCCAATCGCATTGGTGATGCCATGCCGCTCGATCTTTCCCTCTATCTGGTAACCGACCCCGAGCTCTGCGCCCGCCACGGGCTGGTGGAGACAGTGGTGGCTGCGGTGCGTGGCGGTGTCACCGTGGTACAGCTGCGCGACAAGCACGCCTCCGACGACGAGATGATCGATCAGGCGCGCCGTCTCAAGGCGGCCCTGGCCGGCAGCGGCGTGCCGCTGATCGTCAACGACCGGCTGAGGGTGGCGCTGGAAAGCGGGGCCGACGGCCTGCACATGGGTCAGGACGATGGCGACGTGGCGGCAGCCCGCGCCGCGCTGGGTGAGCACGCCATCCTCGGGCTCTCGGTGCAGAACCATGAGCAGCTTTCGCGCCTCGACCCGGCCGCCCTCGACTACCTCGGCTTCGGCCCGGTGTTCGCCACCTCGACCAAGCGCAACCACGCCACCCCGCTCGGCTTCGACGGCCTGGCCGCCCTGGTGGCGGCAAGCCCGCTGCCGGCCGTGGCCATCGGCGGCCTCAAGGCGAAGCATGCCGCCGCGGTGCGTGCCGCGGGAGCCAAAGGGCCGGCGGTGGTATCGGCAATCTGCGGACAACCGGACGCCGAGGCCGCCGCCAGGGCGTTCTTCGCCAAAGCCTAGAGAAAAGCGTGCGAGGAAAACAGCAAGTGGCAGCCTGAGGCGAGTGAGCCTCAGGCGTCACGGCGCCCCTGTTCGCGGGTGTAGCGCTGCATGATCTCCAGGGTTTCCTGGCTGACGTGATGCTCCATACCTTCGGCATCGATGCGCGCGGTGCGGTCGCTGACGCCGAGGGCGCGCAGGAACTGCAGCACGATGGCATGGCGCTGATGCGACATGGCCGCCATCGCCTCGCCCTTCTCGGTCAGGAACAGCGAACGGTAGGGCTTGCTGGATACCAGTCCCAACGATTTGAGCCGGGTGACGGTCTTCGACACCGTAGCCTGACTGACCCCCATGCGAGCGGCGATATCCGTCGAGCGCGCCTCGCCCTGATGCTCGAGCAGATCGGCGATCAATTCCACGTAGTCTTCGAGAAGTTCGGTTTCGTGGGCGTTGCGCACGGCGGCGTACTGCTGCGCATGCTGGTCGCTGGGCGGCAGGGCATCCGCCTTGCACAGGCGATCCGGGGTCACGTCGTTCGGCGAGTCGGTCATCGCGCCAATATAGCCAAAGTGCTCATAGGGCAGCAACAAGACCTCGATAGAGATTTCCTACTACTCTACAAGTTAACCTTGGCTAAAATACTGTCTATGCGCTTACAAATTCACCAGAACGTAACAACTGCCTTTCAACGCCTGGCCACAGAGGAGAGTGACCGATGCCGACCCCCAAGGGCTTCCTGCTGCTCAGCGCGTTTGCGTTTGCCTTCGCCATGTCGACCTCGGCCCAGGCCGAAGAGCCGCCCCTGAAGGTGGCGGCCACTTTTTCCGTGATCGGCGACCTGGTGCGCGACGTGGCGGGTGACGACGCCGATGTCACGGTGCTCACACCGGTAGGGGCGGAGGTCCACGAGTGGGAGCTGATTCCGAGCAACTTCATCGCGCTCGAAGAGGCCGAGGTGGTGTTCTACAACGGTTACGGCCTGGAGCAGTGGCTCTCTCAGATCAACGCCACGGTCGGCAGCGGCGTGCCGGTGGTCGCCTTGGCCGAGGAGAGCGGCTATACCACTCAGCCGATCGCCACCGGCGAATACGCCGGCGAGGTCGACCCGCACATGTGGATGGACCCACGCGCCGCGGCGGCATACGTGGGCGTGATCGCCGATACGCTTGCCGAGGCCCGACCCGACGCCGCAGACGCCTTCCAGGCGCGCGCCGAGGCCCTGCAGGAGTCGCTGCATGCGTTGCACAAGGAGCTGCTGGAGACGCTGGCAGACATTCCCGAGGAACGGCGCCTGCTGATCACCAGCGAAGCGGCCTTCGTCTACTTCGCCGATGCCTTCGGCTTCGAGCACGACGGCATCTGGGGCACCAACGCCGAGGAAGAGGGCTCGCCGCGCCAGATCATGCGCATCGTCGATCTGATCGAGGAGAAGCGGCCAGCCGCCATCTTTTGGGAGAGCACCATTTCCGACCGCCACGTGCGCAGCGTGGCCGACGAGACCGAGGTAGAAATCGCCGGCCCTCTCTACGTCGATTCCCTCAGCGAACCGGACGGCGCAGCACCCGACTACGCCGGCATGCTGCGCCACAACGTCGGGCTGCTGCGCGAGGCCCTGGGAGGCACTCATGAGTGACACGGCACCGGCGCTCGAGGCACGCCGCCTCAGCGCGGCCTATCACCAGCACCCCGTGCTGGAAGACGTCACCCTGGCACTACCGCAGGGCGAGTGGACCGCCATCGTGGGGCCCAACGGGGCGGGCAAGTCGAGCCTGCTCAAGCTGGTGATCGGCGGCCTCACGCCGCTGCGCGGCGAGCTGCGTATCCTTGGCGAAAGCCCAGCGGTACAGCGCAGGGCCGGCCATATCGCCTACATGGCGCAGCAGGAGCACATGGAGTGGGAGTTTCCCATTTCGGTACGCGAGACGGTGCTGACCGGCCGCTACGGCCTGATGCGCCAGGACCCACTGTGGCAGCGCCTGCTGCCGCGCCACTGGGCCAACCCCAGCCACCGCCAGGCCGTGGAAGCCGCGCTGGATGCCGTCGACATGGCCGAGCATGCCGAGCGCCCCATCGGCGAGCTGTCCGGCGGCCAGAAGAAGCGCGTGCTGCTGGCCCGCGCGCTGGCACAGCAGGCCAGCATCCTGCTGCTCGACGAGCCGCTGGCCGGGGTCGATCCGCCCAGCGAGGCGCTGATTCTCGCCACTCTGGAGCGTCAGCGCGACGCGGGCCGCACCGTCATCATGGTCACCCATGACATGCCCAGCGCACGTCGCCATGCCGACCGCGTGCTGCTGATCAATCGTCAGGTCGTCGGCATGGGTACACCGGAAGAGATGCTCAGCGACGCCATGCTGGCCCGCCTGGCGGTAGGAGCGGCCTCCGGCTCTGCCTACGGGGGTGCACGTGCCGCAGCTTGAGACGTTGGCCCAGGTGATCGATGGCCTGATCGCCCTGCTGATGCTGGTGGTGAACCTGCTGCCCGAGCCGCTGGCCGCGCCCTTCGAGTACCGTTTCATGCAGCGCGCCCTGCTCACCTCGGTGCTGGTGGGAGCGATCTGCGGCCTGCTCTCCTGCTACGTGGTGCTCAAGCGCTGGTCGCTGCTGGGCGATGCCATCTCCCATGCGGTGCTGCCCGGGGTGGCCATCGCCTACCTGCTGGGCTGGCCGTTCTTCATCGGCGCCTTCGTCACCGGCGCGCTGACCTCGCTGGGCATCGGCGCGCTGGAGCGCCATACCCGGATCAAGGCGGATGCGGCCATGGGCCTGATGTTCACCGCTGCCTTTGCCTTGGGCATCGTGATCATCAGCAAGATCGCCACCAGCACCCACCTGATGCATATTCTGTTCGGCAACGTGCTGGGCGTGCAGACCACCGCGCTGATGCTGACGCTGGCGGCAAGCCTGGTGACCGTGCTGACCATCTGGCTCGCCTATCGACCGCTGCTGCTCTACACCTTCGATCCGCAGCAGGCCCAGGCGCTGGGCTTCAATACCAGCTTCATCCACTACGGCCTGATCCTGCTGCTGACCCTGACCATCGTCGCCAGCCTGGAGACCGTGGGCATCATCCTGGTGGTGGCGATGCTGATCACCCCGGGCGCCACGGCCCACCTGCTGACCGACCGCTTCCCGCTAATGCTGGCGATCTCGGTCGCCGTCGGCGTCATCTCTGCCGTGGTGGGGCTGGTGCTTTCAGTGTCGCTGGACGTCGCCTCGGGCGGCGCCATCGTACTGGTGGCTTCCGGCCTGTTCCTCGTCGCCCTGCTGGCGGCCCCCAAGCACGGCCTGGTGGCGCGCCAGTGGCGGCGCTGGCGCCTGAATCGGGTTTAGCTAAATCGGAATTAGGAGGTGGGGCGGCGTTTGAGCGTGGTCCGGCGGTCATGATAGGCGATCGCCAGGCCACTGCCGATGATCAGCGTGCTGCCCAGGAAGACCCAGAGGTCGGGCATTTCCCCCCAGAACCACCATCCCAGCAGCACCGCCCACAGCATGGCGGTGTAATCGAAGGGGGCGGCAATGGCCGCCGGAGCGAAGCGAAAGGCCATGGTGATGCAGGCCGTCGCCCCCACCCCGATCACGCCGGCGCCGAGGAACCCCAGCCAATGCCAGGGGTGCGGGTCCTGCCATACCCAGGGCAGGGTCGCGGCGCTCAGCACCAGCGGCACCAGAGTGATGTAAAACACCATGGCCCAAAGGTGCTCGGTGGCCCCGTAGCGGCGTGAGGTGATCATCAGCAGCGCATAGAAAACCGCCGCGGCCAGCATGATCAACGCACCGGGATGGAACCCCTCGCCCCCCGGCCGCACCACCACCAGCACACCAATAAAGCCCAACAGCGAAGCCGCCACGACCTGGTAGTCGACCCGTTCACCGAGCAGCGGCACCGACAGCAGGGTGACGAACAGCGGTGCAGCAAAGGCAATGGCCGTCGCTTCGGCCAGCGGCAGCATGGTCAACCCCAGCACGAAGAAGCCCATGGTGCCGGTATAGATCAAGCCGCGCACCAGGTGGACCCCGGGCCGACGAGTGCGTAGCCTGGTCAAGCCGCCGCCGTAGTGCGCCAGCACGGCGATCAACGGCAGCGAGACCAGGGTACGGAAGAAGATGATCTGCAGCGGCGAGTGCACCTCGCCCAGCCACTTGGCAATGGCATCGCCGATGGCCAGGCAGAGTACGCCGGCACACATGAACAGAATGCCCTTCAATGACGGCGACATGGCCCCTCCCCCGACAGGAAAAAACCACCCCGCCGACCGGGATGGACGGCGGGGCTTGTTGGTTAACAACCTAACCCGGATGTTGCACCGGGTCAGTCAGAAGTCCCCAGATGCCAGGCTCGGTGGGGATAAAAGGGATCTGGGGTGGAGT
>JAAQTN010000041.1 GCA_011742915.1 Billgrantia desiderata
TCATGAACCGCCGTATACCGAACGGTACGTACGGTGGTGTGGGAGGGCGCCGGGGGTGACCCCGGCCCCTACCCGATCGCCAGGCATGGCGCGCAGCGCCTGACTGGTGCTGTTCCCGAGGGTGGTGCCTCGGGGTGACTTGGGGGTGAAAGACGGGATGGGTCACCAGACGTCAGCAGAGGCCATAGTAAGTGCCGACTCACCCCGGCACCAAGGGCCGAACATGAAGAGCCGCGAGTAGGTGATGACGTCTCGAGGATCGATCATGAAGACAGACAATGGGCTTGTCCGCGCCACGCCGGCAGGGAACGCCCCAGGGCGGGCCACTCAGCCCGCTGCTGGCGGTACCGCCGCGCCCAGCTCCCTGGTTGACGGCAGCCTGTTCATCACGGCTAAGCTGGGCACCTATATCGATTATATCGACCTGATGCCTGGCAGCAGTACGACGGTGCGCATCACCTCGATCTCCACCTTCAGCATGGATGATAGCGCACCCAAGAACCTGGGCTTCGGCTTCATCGTGACCGATGCAGATGGCGACAGCGCTTCCGGCTCCCTCGGTATCGTGGTCCAGAATGGCCAGGTAGTGAACGGCGATGCCGGCAACAACGTGCTGTTCGGTGGCGCCGGGGCACAGGTGCTGAGCGGCGGCGATGGTAAAGACATCCTCATCGGTGGTGCCGGTAACGACACCCTGATTGGCGGCGAAGGAGACGACGTGTTCCAGTGGAACTTCGGCGATCAGGGAGGCGTGGGAAGTGCCGCCCATGACGTGGTGAAGGACTTCAGTCTTGGCATCAACACGCTCGACCTGGCCGACCTGCTGCAAGGTGAAGCGGCAGAAACCATCGACAGCTTCATCTTCGCTGCGCAAGAGGGCTCCAGTACCGTACTCTATGTCAACCACGAGGGCAGCATCGGCGCAAACGGCAGCAACGCCACTCAGGTCATCGTGCTCGAGAACTTCAACATGAACGACCAAGGGTCGGCGGAGTTCCTCAAGGGGCTGCTCGATAGTGGCCAGCTGCACATCGACTAGTCGTCCGACTGGCTGATGAGAGGGTAGCCTGCGCCCTGCCTGGAGACACCGGGCAGGGCGTTTGTTAATCTAGGTAAAGCCTTTCAAGAGACACTCCCATGTACATCAAGCGTAATGAGTCAGGGCAGGTCGTACAGGTCAGCCGTGAGGCAACGGCAGAGTGCCGCGAGTTCGTACCGCCTTGCTCCCCCGAGCTGCAGGAGTTCGTCTCCGAAGGGGGAGATGACGTCGACAACCTGGCACTGTCGAAGTCCGACCTGGCGTTCGTGCGCGTACTCGAGGACGTGATCAACGTATTGATGGACAAGGGCGTGATCAGCTTTACCGATCTGCCCGAGCCGGCTCAGCAGAAGCTGCTGGAGCGTCAGTCTTTGCGCAAGCGCAGGAACAGCATCGGCCTGATGTCGGATACCGACAACGACATCATCTGAGCCCAGATTCTCTGAGCCCAGACGCATTGAAGCATGAGGCCGGCGATTTGCCGGCCTCATGTCGTGTCGGGTGTAGCTGGTGGATCAGGTGTCGCCTGCGTGATGCCGGATACCCGGTCCCGTCACACCATCGAGCCCCAGCTCGAACAGCACCTTTGCCGCATCCTGGCTCTCCACGCCCTCGGCGAAGGTGAGAATGCCCAGTGAGTGGGCCAGCGTTGCCATGCCTCTCAGCAGGCTCTGCTGATCGCTGCGGCTTTCCACCTCCTGGCTCAAAGCGGCTTCGATCTTCATGAAGCTCAGGCCCAAATCCTGCAGCCCCTCGATCTTGCCGAACTGGGTGCCGACATGCTCCAGGCCCACCTTGCAGCCCAGGCCCAGCAGGGCGTGGCACAGGGTCCGCAGCGCCTGGGGCTGTTGCAGTGCGACGGATTGAGGCAGCTCGAACCACAGCTTGTCGGCAATACTCTGGTGCGCCTGAATGCGGGAAAGCAGCTCGCCGACGAAGTGCCCGTCGCCCAGTGACTCCGCCGAGAGATTGACGGCCACCGCCTTGCCGCTGGATTCGACATCGGTAAGTGCCGCCGAAACGACGGCCAGATCGAGGGTGGGAGCCATGGCCAGGCGCGACACCCAGGGCAGGAAGACACCCGCTGGCCGCCATTCGCCCTTCAAGCGCAGGCGCGATGGCACCTCGAAGTGGATCAGCCTGCCGTGGGCATCGAGCACCGGGTAGTGAGCCAGGAACACGCCTTGCGCCAACGCTTCCGCGAGCGCCTGACGCCATTCGTCATGACGTGTATAGAGCACGCTGCTGGCGGGTTGGTCGACGATCTCCTGGCCGTTCAGGCCGCGCGTTTCCGCCGCGGCCAGGGCGCCGTCGAGGCTGGCGAGCAGCTCGGCCTGACTCTCGCCCTGGCTGTACTGACGCAGCGCGGAAGCCAGCGAAGTGTCGACGCTCTGCTCGGCGCTGAGACTCTCCAGATGCTGCTGAAGCGTCTTGCCCAGCTTCTGTAGATCATGATGACGCGGCAGGATCATGCCGAAATCGCTGCCGTTGAGTCGTCCCACCGTGCCGTGGCCGTGGCTGCGAGCCAACTGCTCGAGACGACGCGCCAGTTGAGCGAGCAGGGCGTCCGTGGCGACATGGCCGAGCTGCTGATTGAGTTCGGCAAGACGTGCCACGCGCACCATGACCAGTGCTCCGCTGGCATCGTCCTTCTCGCTCTTGAGATGAGCCTGCAACTGGTTGAGGAAGGGCGCCCGGGTGAGCGTATCGGTAACCGGGTCGTGCTGCATACGCCGACGTAGCTGGTCGAGCTTGTCGCTCTCCTCGCCGAGCATCTGGCGTACCGCCTGGGAGAGCTGGTTCATGGCCTGGACCACCTCACGCAGTTCGCGTGTACGCGGCTCGTTGGCCACCATGAAGCGCCGCTGGCCGATGGCCTGGGCCTGGCTCACCACGTCGCGCAGCGGACGTCGAATGGTGCGTACGATCCAGGCCGCCAGCAGCAGACTGATGGCGCCGGCGATGGCGAACCAGCCGGCCAGTTCCAGCGTACTGCGCCACAGCGAACGGTAGGCGAAGCTGTGCTGGCTGGCCAGCTCCAGGGTGCCGTACTGCTGCCAGCCATCCTGAACCACGGCCCGACCGGGCGGCACCTCGAAGCGCACCAGGTTCACGAACCAGCCCGGCACATCGTCGATATGCTCACCGGCAGTGCGCTCGTCGATGATCTCGCCCTGAGGGTCGTACAGCGCGATGCGCTGGTAGTGGCCAGTATCGAACTGAGCCGCCAGCAGCAGCTCCAGAATCACCGGATCCTTTTCGATCTGGCTCATCGAAAGCGCCAGTGCATTGGCGTTGTCGTTGTTCTTGATCTGGACTTCCTGCTCGATGTAGTGGCGGCTGCTCGTCACGCCGATGAGCAGGCTGCCCACGAAGGCCAGCAGCAGCAACACCGCGATGGTCAACCAGAGTTGCTTGATCAGTGACATGTCTTCGTTCCCCCGGGGAATGGATGCCCTCGTTCATCCTGCTGCGGGGCATGTGTCGCTCTTGTAGGCGGTTCGTTTTTCTTCGTCATCCCATGAATCCCTGCTGTTCCATACGCTCGATCACACTGCGCCAGCGTGACAGACGTGCCACCGGATCGGCCCGCGACTGGGTCGAGCCGCCGGCCCACAGGCCGTCGCTGTTGAAGCTGAACACTGGGTCCAGGTCGGTACGCTGCGTGGCGGGAGTGATGGAAGGCACCAGATTGTCGAGTACCAGCGGCACGGCGGAAGGCGTCTCGTAATACCCCAGCACCATGTGTGCCTGAACGATCTGGCTGCGGCCTATACGCGCACGAACGTAGATCATGCGCAGGCGCGAGCCGGGAACACCAAGCTCCTTCAAGGTGACGTACTTGGCGATCGAGTAATCCTCGCAGTCGCCCTGACCCTTGCCCATGGTCTCGAGTGGGGTTGCCCAGTGGTCTTCGGCGCCCCAGTTGTCGATATCGTCGACCCAGCGTACCCGCCGGTTGAAGAAATCGTTCACTTCGCGCAACTGAGTGTCGAGATCGGCACCGCGCAGCCGGTCCAACAGGGAAAACCAATCCGCGAGAATCGCAAGTCCGGAATTGCCATACAGACGTTGCATACTGTTACGCAGGCGGGCACGGTCGATGCGCGCCTCGAGTGACGCAGGAGAGAGGCCCAACCCAGCGGCAAGCAGCAGCCCTGCCAGGCCAGCGATGAAGCGGCGGCGGCTGGGTCTGAGAAGCGAACTTGAGCCATGTGGGGCAGGGCGATGCGTCATCGGGCGCGCCGAAAGCGTGTTAAGGAATGTAAGCCATGAAGCCAGTATAGAGGAGTGATAACGGCAACACGATAGGTATGAGAGTTTTAAGAAGCTGGGTGTTTGTAGGATATTGCCGACAATTTGCGTCAGCCATCGTCGCTTCATGCATCTACCGCCTTGTGTCTTCGTGTCGCATGCGTAACCTTGCGTTTCTTATCCTGCTTTTTCATCAGGTTGCCGAAAGGAACGCGCGTATGGCCGATGCAACTGGATTGCAATTCACCCTCGATCTCGCCGGGGTCGACAGCGCCGAACTGGTGGTGATCGACTTCACCCTGGAGGAAGCGCTCTCGCAGCCCTTCCACCTCGAGGTGCGTTTCGCCAGCCGCGACGGCAGCCTCTCCGCCACCGAGCTGCTCGACCGCCCGGTGAGCCTGACGATCTGGCAGGACGGCGAGGTGCTGCGCCGGGTGCATGCTATCGTCAGCGAGTTCGGTCGCGGCGACCGCGGCCATCGCCGTACCCTCTACTCCCTGGTCGCCCGCCCGGCGCTGTGGCGCCTCGACCTGCGCCACAACTCGCGCATCTTCCAGGAGGTCTCGCCGCTCACCGTGCTCAACACCCTGTGCGACGAGCGTGGCCTCACCGACGTCGCCTTCGCCGTCACCCGCGAACTGCCGGAACGAGAGTTCCTCGTGCAGTACCGGGAAACCGATCTCGCCTTCGTCGAGCGCCTGGCCGCCGAAGAGGGCCTGTTCTACTTCCACGAGTTCGAAGACGCGCCGAACGGCGCCCATCGCCTGGTCTTCGCCGACGCCCCCCAGACCCTGGCCCACCTGGGCGAGCGCACCTACCACGGCCGTGCCGGTGGCACCCCGCCGAGCCGCCACGTGCGCAAGCTCCAGCAGCTCGCCCGGGTCGCCCCGGCCTCGGTCACGCTCAAGGACTACTCGTTCAAGAACCCCGGCTATTCACAGCTACATCAGGCCCAGCTTCCCGAGCACGACGCAGAGTGGTTGGGAGAACATGCCCAGCGGGCCGTCGTTGATAAAGGGTACGAACACTACGACTACCCCGGGCGCTACAAGGCCGACGCCTCCGGCGACGCCTTCACCCGCATCCGCCTCGAACACCTCAGAAGCGGCGCCCTGACCTGCGCCGCCGAGAGCGACCTGCCCGAGCTCGCCCCCGGGGTCAAGTTCACCCTCACCGACCACGACCTCAGTGAGCTCAACCGCGACTGGCAGGTGGTCAAGGTCAAGCACACCGGCAGCCAGCCCCAGGCCCTGGAAGAGGACGGCGTCACCCAGAGCGACGCGGCGGGTTTAGGCCAGATGACCAAGTTCGACAACGAACTGATTCTCACCCCCGCCGACCGCGCCTGGCGCCCACAGCCCAACGCCAAGCCCTGTGTCGACGGCCCGCAGATCGCCTGCGTCGTCGGCCCCGAAGGCGAAGAGATTTATTGCGACGAGCACGGCCGGGTCAAGGTCCAGTTCCCCTGGGATCGTTATGCCGAGCCGAATGAAACGGCGAGTGCCTGGGTGCGCGTCTCCCAGGGCTGGGCCGGCGGCGGCTACGGTAGCATGGCGATACCCCGGATTGGGCATGAGGTAGTGGTATCCTTCCTCGAGGGCGATCCGGATCAACCGCTGATCACCGGGCGCACCTACCACGCCGTCAACACGCCGCCCTACGCGCTGCCCGAGCACAAGACGCGTACCGTCATCCGCACCCAGAGTCACAAAGGCGAAGGATTTAACGAGCTTCGCTTCGAGGACCAGGCCGGCGAAGAGCAGATCTGGCTGCACGCCCAGAAAGACCTGGAGCTGCTGACCAACAACGACCGCACCGAAGAGATCGGCAACGACAGCTTCCTCACCGTGCACCACGACCGCATCGGTGAGATCCACGCCGACGATCACCACACCGTGCGCGGCGAGCGCCATGAGCAAACCGTCGCCAACCAGCACCTCACGGTACAGGGCACCCTGCACGTCAAGGCCGGCCAGGCCTGGCTCAGCGAATGCGGCCGCGAACTGCACATCAAGGCCGGCCACAAGGTGGTGCTCGAAGCCGGCAGCGAAATGACCCTCAATGCCGGCGGCAGCTTCCTCAAGCTCGACGGCGGCGGCGTCACCCTAGTCGGCCCCAAGGTCAAGATCAACGCCGGAGGCAGCCCCGGCTCGGGCTCCGGCCAGGCAGTGGAGACGCCGCTGCTGCCGGGCAGGGCAGTGCCGGAGGTGCATGATAGGATTGAGGGTGTCGCTCATAACGCAACGTTGGCGACTCAGCTCAAAATCCCGGAGGTCTGCGAAGAGTGCTGGAAAAAAGCTGTCGCAGAAGGGCAATATGCCATTCCGGAGGGTAACGGATGAGCGGTCGCTGGATTCCAAGCGTATGGCTGGATGCAACGCCGCCCAATAATCTGAAGCGTTACGCGCTGATCGAACTTGCTGTTCTAGCGCCAGCAGTACGCACCACTCTTTTCGAAATATACGCAGGAAAGAGTGATTACTGGCCTCTAATCGATGACGATGCTCAGCTTCATCTGAAGCGTGAAGGCCCATGGCTGCTTGAAGTCAACGACGCTCACCTAAGCGCATGGCACAACCTCGAAGCCATACACTGTGCTCTGCATGCGTGGCTCGAGAGCGAGCTTGAAGGGGCGCAACTAGCTCTTCAGCTAGCTCCAGGCATGGTGGTCGAAAATCCTGAGGGAGCGCGCGCGCTGCTACGCTTTTATCTGCCCGAGGCTATCGAACAGCTGTATGCATCAGCGCCAGAGGAGTGCCGTGATGGGTTGTTTGGCAGCGTCCAACGTTGGTGGTACCGCAATGAGGAGAAGGAGTGGGCTGCGCTGGATGGTTTGCCAAGGGTAGACTTCCCCAAACCATGGTCACTAAAGGTCAATCATGAGCTTTGGATATCCTTACACGGGGAAGCTGAAGTTATGGCCCTAACGGCAGAGCTGCTTGAAACCACTCCTGATATCTTTGGAAATGTCTGCGATTGTGAGCGGCCCCGCCTGGTTGGACAGGTGTTAGAAAAGGCTGACTTTCATGGCTTGACGCGTCGGTCAGACCGACGAACTTATGCTTATCTGCAGCTAAGCCGAGGAGATTCCGTTTGGCAGGAGGAAGGTATGCATAATTTATTACAACAAGCCGCAAGCGGGGATGTGCCGCTATTAGAGCTCCTTGAGAAGAGTTATGGAGAATCGTCTGATGCTGGCTAATTTTGTTATTAGACGCTTCTTTCGTCTGGTACCTATTTGGTTACAGATTGCTTTGGTGGGTGGAGTCATCGCTATTGTGTCTTGGCAGAGCGTTCTCTCTCCCTCGGTGAGTGGTAGTATTGCAGGCTACAATCACACTGATCGACCTATTTTCCGATTTTGGGTCAACGATAACTACGGTGGAAATATAACGGCTCAATCGTGGGGTGGAACGACCTGCTGCTGGTCTTTCAAAGGCAGCACTGTGGAAGTGGTTTGGATCCTCAGTATGACTGGTGAACAAGAACGGGCCGGCATTCAGTCTGAGCAACACAGCATAACACTACCCATGCCTGAGCATTCTCGTGGGGACCAATACTTACACGTTCACTTTCTGCCTGACAATAAAGTCGATCTTGTCTGGAGCGAAAACGTTAGATCTCCCAAGTTCAACCAGTACAGCCGGAGTTTTCAGAATGATTGACCGCTGCACAATGGAATTTGCTCAGTCGATTTCTGCGCGCTTCGAAAATGCACCAACGCTTCGTATGGGTGTAGACTGCAATCAGAAGCTAGATGTCGGATTTTTCTTCGATGGTATGGGGCGACATCTGGAAAGTGACGCTCAAAATGGTAGGGTTGGCAATATCGGAAAATTGTACGAAGCATATCCTCTTGAGAGCGAAAGTTCCAATATAAAATTAAGAAAATATTACTATTCAGGCCTTGGTACGCCTTTCGATGCTAGTATTTCAGAAAATGTTGCTGGCGCAGCCCATCGTGTCCCAAGCGAAGCTGAAACTACCCGTGATGGCCAGTTAAGGGACAGTGCTATCGATGCTGCAAAAGATGTCGCATCCGGTAACCAAAGAGGACGTTGGTGGGAGGTGTTTGGACGTTCATTTAAGGGGTCTATCACTCGGCCTTGGAATTGGGTCAAGCAGGCTAGAGACTCTGTTGTACGCACAGGGGCTGAGGCCTTTGCACCTATCCGGGATAACACTATTGTTGCCAGTGTTCTGATGAGTGGCTCCCATACACGCCAGTCGGCCGCTATTCGAGACTTTCAACAAAGCGTGAGCGATGTGAAACAAGCCAGCCAGATGCCGCTGGCACAAATTCGAGTTTCCGTTTTCGGTTTTGACTTTGGTGCTGCCATGGCCAAGGCCTTTGTGCGCGAATTGCTGGATGATGTGTGTGAGAAAGAGGGAAGCAGCTATCTTTATGCTGGCGCCGAAGTCAAGGTAATATTTGTCGGCTTGCTAGACTGCGTAGATCGTACACACCCCGAAATGGGACCGCTCGACTGGTTCCATCCACTGACACCCGTGCTTGACGATGGCGGCCCTTTGCACCCAGGATGCCAGCGTGCTCTGCATCTTATCGCTGCTCACGAGCGACGCTATTATCGCCGTTGTCGCCCCTTGGGCGGGAGGAACCCTCAATGGCGAGAAGAGCTTTGCCCAGGTATCAGCGATGATATCGGTGGTGGTCTGGTTGCTGACGAACAAAAAGTCAGCGCCGAGTTGTCTCGAGCCGCATTACATAGAATGTATCGCCAAGCGATGAGCTCGGGCGTTCCTTATCCACCCTTGGAACGTCTACGTGAAAGAGACGCCATGACTGCCCAACTCTTCGAGCTCAATGATCGAATTGAAGGTTATTCATTGCTGGCCCTGGCCAGGCACTACCAACGCGAGACAGCGAGCCACAGTAGGCCGACAGTGGATGGTTTCCGCTTTCATACGTTAACTTACTTGGCCTGGTTGGCGCAGCGTTATCGAAACTATAGCGAGACTTTAGCAATACTGGAAAACCGGGAGGATGCGCTTCCCAACCGCTACTACAACCGCACCATAGGTGCCGTAGCTGCGTCCGTCATGGGTAGTCGCGAACGGTGGCAGCTTGAGGAGGCCGAGCGTGGTGAAATCGACGCAGCACGAGAAGAGCTTAAGCAATCCTGGGGGTGGCTTGAACAAGTCGATAGCGAAGCTGCCTATATACGCAGGCGTTTTAGCTCGCCAGATGGCAACACTCGGCGTCACGCAAGAGCTGTGCTTGGAGAAAATCGTATTCTGGCAGAAAGTTGGTATCAGTGGACTCGTGAGGTGTCACCACCTGCACTACCGGAGCCAATTGACCTGCTATTTTCCTATGGGTTGCACGATAAGCAGCCGGAGGAAATGAACTATCGAAATCACCAACCTAGCCAAATTACCGGTGGGTATCGATTTATGACGTATCGTGGTATCGATCATCCAGGGGAAGAGTCTGCAGCTCAAGCAACAGAGCCACATCCACGCGAGCGACTGTCAGGTTGGGCAATGCGATAGACGATGCAGAGCATCAAGACCTACTTCGCCGATCTATCCCAGCGGCTTGGCTTGGCCGATGAGCTGATCGTGTTATCGCCCAAGCGCCGGGCCGCCAAGCAACCCATGCAGTTAGGCGAGGTGCAGGACCAAACCGAGCACTACTTGGATCTCTCCAGCGGTGCCGAAGAAGGCAAGGGGATCTTTACCGGGGTATGGGGGATGGGGGCGATCTATATGTTTCTTATTATGTCGCCCGTTATTTTTCAGGACTGGGAGGGGGCGCTCTATGTCTTCACGACCGCCGCTATCATGTTCGGGATCACATCGGTAGTCTTTCTGCTCGAAGTCTTCTGGCCATCCTCTTCCCCTATCCGCTTTAACCGCCGTACCCGGGAGGTCTATTTTCAGGACAAGGACAAGCTCTACCACGCACCTTGGGACGAGGCGGTGGCCTGGATGCAGGAGAGCCGCACGGTGACCCAGTACACCGGCGCCATGACTGAGACTCCGTTACAGCTGTTGCTGCAGCGTTATGGAAATGCGGAGGAGGTGATTGCCTTGCGTCTCAATCTGCCCATGGGACGTACCGCGGAAACCCAGGGCATGTTCTGGGAATATCTGCGCTGCTATATGGAGAAAGGGCCCTGGTTCGACGAGCAGGGAAATCCCTTGAGCGCTTCCAACCGTAAAGAGGTGTTGGAAAAATATCGGAAAAAGCATAAGACAGCTAAAGTCAATCTTCAATTGAATCGTGACTTGGTTCAGAAGAATATCATGCCGCGAGGACGGATGTGGGCAACCACAGTTTTTGAGGTTTTCATGCTCCCTCTTTTTTACATCCGCGACCTGACCGCTAAATATGCCCGCCAGCGCGCGGCCAGCAATCAGTGGCATCCTCTGGTCAAGGAGCGCTGCCGTCCGGATGGGCCCACCACACGACTCTACGATCTGGAAGTGGCTGAGGGATTGCACGAAGGTGCTGAGGTGAGTGCTGCCGAGCAGGCTCCTGCTCCAAGGTGAGCGCTGACCGCTACCCCTTCCCCGGCCCTTGCCACACCCTCAGTCTGCCTACCCAGGCCAGTTCCTGCGAGGCTTCGCGCAGTTCGCGGGCGGCGTCTTCCAGGCTCTGGTTGGGCGGTAGGTGGCGTACGTACACCGAGATGTCGATCTGTTCGGCGAGGTAGTGCAAATCGAGGGCGACGCGCTGCTGCCACACTTTGCAGTCGTGCCAGGCGTCGTCGAGCATGCCTTCCACGTCCTGACGCAGGGGCAGGCCGGGGCGCAGGCTGTGTTCGGTTTCGCCTTCGTCATCTTCGGGGTCGATGTGGAAGGTCACGTCGGCCAGGTTGGAGAAGGCGTTGCGCAGTTGGCGGCTCACGGCATTGCCGATCTCGTGGGCTTCGGAAACGGTCAGCCGTGGCGCCACCACGATATGCAGGTCGAGTACGAACTGACTGCCCAGCGAACGCGTGCGCAGGTCATGTACGCCGTGTACGCCAGGGACGTCCTCGGCGATGCTCTGCATCTGCTGACGCTCGGCTTCCGGCAGGGCGGTGTCGATCAGCTCGCGGCTCGATTCCCACAGCAGCCGCCAACCCACCTGACCGACCATGATGCCGACCAGAATGGCGGCGACGGCATCGACCCAGCCGGCGCCGAACTGTGCCGCCACCAGGCCGATCAGCACCGCCACGGTGGAGAGCGCATCGGAGCGGGAGTGCCAGGCGTTGGCCTCGAGCAGGCGCGACTTTACGCGCTTTGCCACGCGCAGGGTGTAACGGAAGATCCACTCCTTGGCGATCAATGCCACCACGGCCACGCCGATGGCCCATAGGCCGGGTGCGGCGAAGGGTTCGCCGCCGAGCAGACGCATGAGGCTGGCCCAGGCAATGCCGCCGGCCACGAAGATCAGCACGCTGCCCAGCGCCAGTGTCGCCAGCGTCTCGATACGGCCATGGCCGTATGGGTGGTCGCTGTCCGGTTCCTGGCGGCCGTAGTGGGTTGCCGCCACGACGAAGCCGTCGGTCACCAGATCGGAGAAGGAGTGGATACCGTCGGCAATCAGGGCGGCCGAGCCCACCAGAAAACCGGTGATCAGCTTGAGCAGGCCAACGGCAAGGTCGATGGCGGCGCCGATCAGCGTGACCCGATGGGCCTCGCGGGTCTGGGCGCCGCGGTCGAGCGGCGCATGAGCGTGCGCGCTCATGCGCCTCCCAGGTTGCGGCCGGCGAGCTGGGCGGCCTTGTTACGCACCGGGTTGGCGTATTGGGCCAGCCACCAACTGCGCAGTTCGGCGGGCACCTCGTTCAGGCGGGCCTGGAAACGGGCCCGGTCCACGTCGCTGACCTCGCTCAGGTCCAGCAGCTCCGGCGCGTCGCCCAGGGCTTCCAGTGCCAGGTAGTGGCTGGGGAAGAGGCGATAGCCACCGATCACCTGGCGGTCGATCTCGGCGGCAACGGCTTCGGGGGTGTCGAAGCCGGCGCCCAGCGGTTCGCCGAAGCGCAGCTCCACGCGACCCTTGCGGCCGGTGATGCCGGCCACGATGGACTGGATATCCTCGAACTCGCTCTTCTCGTAATGCCCCTGGCTGTGAATGGCGTGCAGCTCGCGCGCCTTCTGCAGGTCGCAGGGGTCGTACTCGTAGCTGATCGAGACCGGCACCATGCGCAGCTCGGCAATGGCATCGCCGATGGGGGCGTTGCGCTGCTCCATGCGGTGCGCCATGGTCAGCATCTTGATGATCGCCGGGTCGGTACGGTCGATACCGTCCTTGGCGCGCCCCTCGCGCTGGGCCATCCAGATCGAGTGGTTGTCCTCGACGATGGAGTGGCGAATGTAGCTCGAGAGGTTCTGGTAAGCCGCCAGCATGGCGCGTTTGCCGCGCAGCGCGCGTGGCACGATGAAGCTCTTGTTGAGCCGCATCAGATCGGTCACGTAGGGCTTCTTGAGTAGATTGTCGCCAATGGCGATGCGCACGGTGTCGCGGCCCGCCTGGTGCAGGGCGAAGTTGACGAAGGCCGGGTCCAGCGAGATGTCGCGATGGTTGCCGATGAACAGGTAGGCCGTGTCCGCGTTCAGATTCTCCAGCCCCTCGACGCGAAAGTCGTCGGTGGAGGTGCGGATCATGCGGTTCATGTAATAGGCCACGCGCATCTGGAAATCGTGCACGCTGGCCACGCCCCGGGTTTCGCGCCGAATGGCATAGGAAGCCAGCGCGCGGGCCAGCCAGGGCAGGGTGCGGCTTAAGCGCGGCAGCCGGTAGCGGGTCAGGGCATCGAGCAGCTCGCGGTTGCCGGCCAGATTCGCCAGTACCGCGGCCACTTCGTCATCGCGATAGGGTCGGATGTCTGCCCAGGGATCGGTGGGCGTCGCGCCAGTCGGATTCTCGGTCATCGGTTCTTCTTGGTTACCGGATTCGGTCATGCACTTGCCTGCGCAGCGCCATTGGCTTCGCCGCCGAGCCAGTCGATCAGCCGCTCTATCTCTTCTGCCAGGGCCTGTGTCATCAGCATGAAATCGGCTTCGAGGCGCACGATGGCATCTCCATCGTCCTCGGTTTCGCTGGCCTCGTCGATCAGTGCGTCACTGAACCGCAGGGATTTCAGCGTCAGATCGTCGTGCAGCACATAGCCCAGGCGGCCTTCCACTTCGATGGCCAGGCGGCTGGCCTGCTTGCCCGTCGCCAGCAGCTGCTGGATCTCGTCGCTGTCGAGATCCACCTGGCGGGCGCGCAGCACGCCATCGTCGCCCTTGGCCTTGAGCTCCACCTGGTCGCCCAGCTGCAGCGCGGCAGGGCGTGACTTCTCGTCGGCGAGCCACTGCGTCATGGCACGCATCGGCAGGGTTTGGGCGCTCAACGGGGTCACCTTGAGGCTGCCCAGGGTCTCGCGCAGCAGATCGAGCGCCTCCTCGGCGCGCTTGCGGGAGCTGGTGTTCACCGCGATCAGCTCGCGACGGGTATCCCACCACAGGTCGACCTTCTGGCTGCGAACGAAGGCGCGCGGCAGCAGCTCCTCGTAAACCTGCTCCTTGAGTTCCTGCTTCTCCTGGCGGCGCAGCTTGCGCCCCTCGCGGGCCTCGATCTCGGCGCTGCGCTCTTCCACTTCCTCGCGCACCACGCCGGCGGGCAGCAGGCGCTCATGGCGCAGCATGGTCATCAGGCGCTGTCCCTGCAGTTCGTGCAGCAGCGCGGTGCCGGCACGGCCCGCGGGCGGACACCACCCCACGCGCCTGGCTTCCTGGCTGCCGGGCGTGCGTGCCGCCTGTCCGGCCAGGGCCTCTTCAAGGTCGGCGGCGGGGATCGCCGCCGCCCCGTGCAGGCGGTAAAGGTGCAAGTGCTTGAACCACATGGTGCATTCCCTGAGCGTAAAGGACGCATATTATGGCGAAGGGGGAGGCCGGGTTCCAGTGGCACGTTTGCCGCTGGCCGCTTATCGGTCAAGGTGAAAATTCAAACCATTGTTTGAATCTGGCGCGGCGGCGGGCCTAGAATCGAGCGGAATCAACCCCTCGACGCATCAAGGAGAGCATCGCATGGATCCCCGTATTTCCCGTGTCACCCTGCGCGTGCGTGGCTATCACCTGGACGGCTACGGTCACGTCAACAATGCCCGCTACCTGGAGTTTCTGGAAGAGGGGCGCTGGGGTTACTTCGACGACCGCCCCGACCTGGCGCGTCATTTCGCTTCGGGCGACCCGGCGCTGGTAGCGGTCAACCTCAACATCAACTATCGCCAGGCCGCGGTGGCCGGCGACGACCTGGAAGTGCTGACCCGCATTGCCGAACTGAGCAGCCGCAGCGCGCGCATGTATCAGGAGATCCGTCGTATCGGCGACGGCAAGCCGATCGCCGATGCCGACCTCACCTTCGTGCTGCTCGACGTACGGGCCAAGCAGGCCATGGCAATAGAAGGCGAGATCCTCCAGGCGCTGGAGCCGCTCGTGCTGCCGAAAGCGTCGTAAGTCCCAGCATCATTTGCCTGGCCGTGTCCAGGCCTCCTTTGCACTGTCCCTCAAGCTGCCTTTGTGCCGGCCGGAGTGGTATGATGGCAGGCTGTAATGGCGCGCCACGCCTCGGCCACGGCTTGGCTTGACGGAGCGCGCCAAACCGCTGCAGTGCAAAGGATTCGACGACCCATGGGTGACATCGCCAGAGAGATTCTGCCAGTCAACATCGAGGACGAACTGAAGCAGTCGTACCTCGACTATGCGATGAGCGTAATCATCGGCCGCGCGCTACCGGACGTACGCGACGGCCTCAAGCCGGTGCACAGGCGCGTATTGTTCGCCATGCACGAGCTTGGCAACGACTGGAACAAAGCCTACAAGAAATCGGCCCGTGTGGTGGGCGATGTCATCGGTAAATACCACCCCCACGGTGACAGTGCGGTCTACGACACCATCGTGCGTATGGCGCAGGACTTCTCCATGCGTCACGTGCTGGTCGACGGCCAGGGCAACTTCGGTTCCATCGACGGCGACAGCGCGGCGGCCATGCGTTACACCGAGGTGCGCATGGCGCGGCTCGCCCATGAGCTGCTGGCCGATCTCGACAAGGACACCGTCGACTGGGTCGACAACTACGACGGCACCGAGCGCATTCCCGAGGTGCTGCCGACCAAGGTGCCCAACCTGCTGATCAACGGCTCCTCGGGTATCGCCGTGGGCATGGCCACCAACATCCCGCCCCACAACATGGGCGAGGTGATCGACGGCTGTTTGGCGCTGATCGACGACTACACCCTCACCGTCGACGATCTGATGGAGTACATCTCCGGCCCCGATTTCCCCACCGCGGGCATCATCAACGGCCGCGCCGGCATCCTCGAGGCCTACCGCACCGGCCGCGGGCGCATCTACGTACGTGCCCGTCACACCATCGAGTACCATGAGAAGAGCGGTCGCGACCATATCATCGTCACCGAGCTGCCGTACCAGGTGAACAAGGCGCGGCTGATCGAGAAGATCGCCGAGCTGGTCAAGGAAAAGAAGATAGAGGGCATCGCCGAGCTGCGCGACGAGTCCGACAAGGACGGCCTGCGCGTGGTGATCGAGGTGAAGCGCGGCGAGTCCGGCGAGGTGGTGGTCAACAACCTCTTCGCCCAGACCCAGTTGCAGAACGTCTTCGGCATCAACATGGTCGCCATCGAGAACGGCCAGCCGAAGATCCTCAATCTCAAGGAAATCCTCGAAGCCTTCATTCGTCACCGCCGTGAAGTGGTTACCCGGCGCACCCTGTACGAGCTGAAGAAGGCCCGCGAGCGCGGTCATATCCTCGAAGGCCTGGCCGTGGCCATCTCCAACATCGACGAGGTGATCGAACTGATCAAGGCCTCGCCGAGCGCCGCCGAGGCCAAGGAGAGGCTGCTCGACAGGGTCTGGCCGCCCGGCCAGGTCACCGCCATGCTCGAGCGCGCCGGCGCCACCTCGTGCAAGCCGGAAGAGCTGGAAGAGGGCTTCGGCCTCAACACCACCGGCACCGAGTACCGTCTCTCGCCGGCTCAGGCCCAGGCCATCCTCGAGCTGCGCCTGCACCGCCTGACCGGTCTCGAGACCGAGAAGCTGCTCGAGGAGTATCTGGGCATCCTCGAGAAGATCGCCGAGCTGATGGCCATTCTCGCCTCCAGCGAGCGCCTGCTCGAAGTGATCCGCGAGGAGCTCACCGCCGTGCGCGATCAGTTCGCCGACCCGCGCCGCACCGAGATCCAGGCCAGCCATCTCGATCTCTCCATCGAGGACCTGATCGCCGAGGAGGACATGGTGGTCACGGTCTCGCGTACCGGCTACGCCAAGACCCAGCCGCTCTCCGACTACCAGGCCCAGCGCCGTGGCGGTCGCGGCAAGTCGGCCACCGCCATGAAGGACGAGGACGTCATCGAGCATCTGCTGGTGGCCTCCACACACGACACCGTGCTGCTGTTCTCCAACAAGGGCAAGGTGTACTGGCTCAAGGTCTATGAGATGCCCGCCGCCAGCCGCGGTTCCCGCGGCAAGCCGCTGGTCAACCTGCTGCCGCTGGATGAAGGCGAGGCGATCAACGCCATCATGCCGGTGAAGGACTACAGCCCGGATTGCTACATCTTCTTCGCCACCGCCAAGGGCACGGTCAAGCGCACCAGCCTCGATCAGTTCTCGCGCCCGCGCAGCGTCGGCCTGATCGCCATCGACATCGAAGAGGGCGACCGCCTGGTGGGGGCTGCCATCACGTCGGGCAACGACCATGTGATGCTGCTGTCGTCCAACGGCAAGGCGATTCGCTTCGAAGAGAGCAACGTGCGCGCCATGGGCCGTACCGCTCGCGGCGTGCGCGGCATGAAGCTGCTGGGCGACGCCGAGGTGATCAGCTTGATCATTCCCAAGAGCCAGCAGATCGACGCCGATGCCGATGCCGATATCGAAACCGAGGGCGAAGAGGGCGCGCCGCTGGAGAACGGCAACGGCGGCCAGATCTACATCCTCACCGCCTCCGAGAACGGCTACGGCAAGCGCACCCGGCTCGAGGAGTTCCCGCTGCGCGGTCGTGGCGGCCAGGGCGTCATCGCCATGCAGACCAGCGAGCGCAACGGCTCCCTGGTTGCCGCCATGCAGGTCTACTCCGCCGACGAGATGATGCTGATCACCGACCGGGGCACGCTGGTGCGTACCCGGGTCGACGAGGTCTCGATCACCTCGCGCAACACTCAGGGCGTGATGCTGATCCGCCTGGGCAACGACGAGAAGCTGGTCAAGACCGTGCGTATCGACGAGCCCGAAGCGGCGAGCGAGCTCGAGGATGGCGCCGAGGGTGAAGCGGAGGACGCGCCGAAAGCCGAGCTGCAGAGTGGGCCGGATGCGGACGAGAACGGCGGCGTAGAAGAGAGCCAGAACGACGAATAAGGCTTGCCGCCAAGCCGAGCGATGAGCGCCGGGGAGAAGTCGGAGCGAGGGTTTTTTGCCATGGAAGGCAAAAATAGCGCCCAGGGATGGGTTCACAGCGCCCTCGCGAGACTTCTCGACGGAGCAGCTCATCGCGTGTCGGTTCAGTAACCATGCTTGAGCTGAGACGGAACACCACGCTGATGACACGCCACTATAATTTCTGCGCCGGTCCCGCGGCGCTGCCCACCCCGGTGCTGGAACGCGCAAGGGAAGAGCTGCTCGACTACCAGGGCCGTGGGCTCTCGGTCATGGAGATGAGCCACCGCTCGCCCGAGTTCGTCGCCATCGCCGAGCAGGCCGAGGCCGACCTGCGCGAGCTGCTCGCCGTACCCGAGAACTACAAGGTGCTGTTCCTGCAGGGCGGCGCCAGCCTGCAGTTCTCCATGGTGCCGATGAACCTGCTGGGGCAGGGCGGCGCCGCGAATTTCCTCTATACCGGTATCTGGGGCAAGAAGGCGCTGGCGGAAGCCAAGCAGTTGGGCTTTGCGGTGCACATGGCCGGCTCCAGCGAGCCCAGCGGCCACGCCGAAGTGCCCACCCAGGCCGACATCGCGCTCTCCGCCGATGCCGCCTACCTGCACTACACCGCCAACGAAACCATCGGCGGGCTCGAGTTCGACTACATCCCCGATGTCGGCGTGCCGCTGGTGTGCGACTACTCCTCCAGCATCCTGGCCGAGCCGCTCGACGTGTCGCGTTTCGGCGTGATCTACGCGGGTGCGCAGAAGAACATCGGCCCTGCCGGGCTCACCCTGGTGCTGGTACGCGACGACCTGCTCGACCGGCGCTGCCCGCGCATTCCCAGCCTGTTCGACTACCAGGCCATGGCCGAGGCGGGCTCCATGGTCAATACGCCGCCCACCTACGCCTGGTACCTGGCGGGGCTGGTGTTCCAGTGGCTCAAGCACGACATCGGCGGGCTCGAGGCCATGGCGACGATCAACTCGCGCAAGGCGGCCAAGCTCTACGCGGCCATCGACGCCAGCGGCTTCTATTCCAACCCCATCGCGCCGCGCAACCGCTCGCGCATGAACGTGCCTTTCGTGCTGGCCGATGCCAGCCTGGACAAGACGTTCCTGGCCGAAGCCGAACAAGCCGGGCTGCTCAACCTCGCGGGCCATCGCAGCGTCGGTGGCATGCGGGCAAGCCTCTACAACGCCGTACCCGAAGCGGCCGTCGATACCTTGATCGACTTCATGGCCGATTTCGAGCAACGCAGGGGATAAGCCATGACCGATAGCCCCAACAATCTCGACACGCTGCGCCAGCGCATCGACGAGATCGACAACGACATCCTGCGCCTGATCAGCGCCCGCGCCGAGTGCGCCAAGCAGGTCGCCGAGGTCAAGACCAAGAGCGATAAGGGCGCCGTGTTCTACCGCCCCGAGCGTGAGGCCCAGGTGCTGCGGCGGATCATGGAGCTCAACCAGGGGCCGCTCAACAGCGAAGAGATGGCGCGGCTGTTCCGCGAGATCATGTCCGCCTGCCTGGCCCTGGAGCAGCCCACCAAGGTGGCCTACCTCGGCCCCGAGGGCACCTTCACCCAGCAGGCCGCCTTAAAACACTTCGGTCAGAGCGCGGTGAGCATGCCCATGGCGGCCATCGACGAAGTCTTCCGCGAAGTGGAAGCCGGCGCCGTCAACTACGGTGTGGTGCCGGTGGAGAACTCCACCGAAGGCGTGGTCAGCCACACCCTCGATTCGTTCATGGACTCCTCGATCCGCATCTGCGGCGAGGTGGTGCTGCGCATTCACCACCATCTGCTGGTGGCCGACACCACCCTGCGCGACAAGGTCTCGCGGGTCTACTCCCACCCGCAGTCGCTGGCCCAGTGCCGCAAGTGGCTCGACGCCCACTATCCGCGGGCCGAACGGGTGCCGGTGTCGTCCAACGCCGAAGCGGCCAAGATGATCAAGGGCGAGTGGCACAGCGCAGCGATTGCCGGCGACATGGCGGCCAAGCTCTACGGCCTGGAGAAGGTTGCCGAGAAGATCGAGGATCGCCCCGACAACTCCACGCGCTTCCTGATCATCGGCAGCCAGCACGTGCCGATGTCGGGCGAGGACAAGACCTCCATCGTGGTGGCCATGCGCAACCAGCCCGGCGCACTGCACGAACTGCTCGAACCGTTCCATCGTCACTCCATCGACCTCACACGTCTGGAAACCCGGCCCTCGCGCACCGGCGTGTGGAACTACGTGTTCTTCATCGACTTCAAGGGTCACGTGGACGAACCGCGTGTCGCCGCGGTGCTCGAGGAAGTGCGTCTGCGCGCCTCCGAGCTCAAGGTGCTCGGCTCCTACCCCGTGGGTGTGCTGTAAGCGTGGTGGAACGTGGCAACCCGAGCGTGACGCCGAACGAAGCGCGAATCCTGATCGTCGGCCTGGGGCTGATCGGCGGCTCGCTGGCCGCCGCGCTGCGTGCCGCCGGCTTTCAGGGGGCCATCCAATCCTGCGACCCGGACGCCGGCGAGATCGCGCGCGGCATCGAGATGGGCCTGATCGACCACGGTGACACCCGGCTCGCGGCGCTGGTGGAAGGTGCCAGCATGATCGTGCTGGCGGTGCCGGTGCTGGCCATGCGCAGCGTGATGCAGGAGCTCGCCGAGCTGCTGCCCCGTGAGGCGCTGAGCGGGACGGCGCCACGGGTGGTCGTCACCGACGTCGGCAGCACCAAGGCGGCGGTACGCGACTGCGCACTGGCGGCCTTCGGCGAGCTGCCGGCAGGGCTGGTGCTGGGGCATCCCATCGCCGGCTCCGAGAAGAGCGGTGTGGCGGCTTCGAACCCGCAGCTTTACCTCAAGCACAAGGTGATCCTCACCCCGACCCGGGAGACGGCACCGCTCGCCGTGGCACGGGTGGAAGCCCTGTGGCGCGCCTGCGGTGCCGAAGTGCTGGAGATGGACGTGGAGCGCCACGACCAGGTGCTGGCGCGCACCAGCCATCTGCCGCATTTGCTCGCCTTCTCGCTGGTGGACACCCTGGCGCGCCAGGACGAACGGCTGGAGATCTTCCGCTACGCCGCCGGCGGCTTTCGCGACTTCACCCGCATCGCCGGCAGCGACCCGGTCATGTGGCGCGACATCTTCACCGCCAACCGCGACGCCGTGCTGGCCTCCCTCGACGACTTCGAGGCCGGTCTGAGCCGGCTGCGCCGGGCCGTGGAAGCGGGCGACGGTGATGCTATGCTCTCCATCTTCGACCGTGCCAGCCATGCACGACACTACTTCGACTCTCTCCTGAACCAGACCAGTTATCAGGTGGAATACCAGATGCAACAACAAGGCAAGCTCACCTTCCGGGCCGCGCCCGGTGGCCGCGTGGCCGGGCGCATTCGCGTGCCGGGCGACAAGTCGATCTCACATCGCTCGATCATGCTGGGCGCCCTGGCCGAAGGCGTGACCGAAGTGAAGGGCTTCCTGGAAGGGGAGGACAGCCTCGCCACCCTGCAGGCGTTTCGCGAGATGGGCGTGGCCATCGAAGGGCCGCACCAGGGGCGCGTTACCGTGCACGGTGTCGGCATGCGCGGGCTCAAGGCGCCGGCCGGGCCGCTCTACGTAGGCAATGCCGGTACCGCCATGCGTCTGTTCGCCGGCCTGTTGGCGGGCCAGGCCTTCGATACCGAACTGATCGGCGACGCCTCGCTGACCAAGCGCCCCATGGGTCGAGTGGCCGACCCGCTGCGGCTGATGGGCGCCAGGATCGACACCGCCGAGGGCGGCCGCCCGCCGCTGAAGATCCACGGCGGCCAGAAGCTCGAGGGCATTACCTATGATATGCCCATGGCCAGCGCCCAGGTGAAGTCGTGCCTGCTGCTCGCCGGGCTCTATGCCGAAGGCGAGACCCGCGTGCGCGAGCCGGCGCCCACCCGCGACCACACCGAGCGCATGCTGGCCGGCTTCGGCTATGAAGTACATCGCGAAGGCGACACCTGCTGGCTCAACGGCGGCGGCAAGCTCACCGCGGCCCCCATCGACGTGCCTTCCGACATCTCCTCGGCTACCTTTTTCCTGGTGGCGGCGGCGATCACCCCGGGCTCCAACCTGCTTCTCGAGCACGTGGGCATCAACCCCACCCGCATCGGCGTGATCAACATTCTCAAGCTGATGGGGGCCGACCTGCACCTCACCAACGAGCGCGAGGTGGGCGGCGAGCCGGTGGCCGATCTGCACATCCGCTACGCGCCGCTCAAGGGCATCGACATCCCTCTCGATCAGGTGCCGCTGGCCATTGATGAGTTCCCGGCGCTGTTCGTCGCAGCCGCCTGCGCCACCGGCACCACGCGGCTGCGCGGCGCCGAGGAGCTGCGGGTCAAGGAGTCCGACCGCATTCAGGCCATGGCCGACGGTCTGGCGACGCTGGGCGTCGAGCACACCGTGCTCGAGGATGGCATCGACATCGTCGGCGCCGGCGACCGCGAAGTCGCCTACGGCGGCGGGCGTATCGACAGCCTGGGCGACCACCGTATCGCCATGTCGTTCGTGGTGGCCTCGCTGCGGGCCGGCGAGGAGATCGTCATCGACGACTGCGCCAACGTGGCCACCTCGTTCCCCGGCTTCACCGAGCTGGCGCGCACGGTCGGCCTGCGGGTCAGCGAAGAAGAGGTCAGGAACACAGGGGAGAACGCATGAGCGAAACGGCCAAGGTGCTGACCCTCGATGGACCCGGTGGTGCCGGCAAGGGCACCATCAGCCGTCTGGTCGCCGAGCGCCTGGGCTGGCATCTGCTCGACAGCGGTGCGCTGTATCGGCTCACCGCGCTGGCGGCGATGCGCCACGGTGTGGCGCTGGATGATGAAGCCGCGCTGGAGCAGGTGGCCGCCGGTCTCGACGTGGTGTTCGTTGCCGAGGCGGAGAGCACCCGCGTGCTGCTCGAAGGTGACGACGTCAGCCGCGAGATCCGCACCGAGCAGGTGGGCGACGCCGCCTCCCAGGTGGCGGCGCTCAACGGCGTGCGTCAGGCGCTGCTGCAGCGCCAGCGCGACTTCCGCCAGCCCCCCGGGCTGGTGGCCGACGGGCGCGACATGGGCACCGTGGTTTTCCCCGATGCCGAACTGAAGGTTTTCCTCACCGCAAGCCCCGAGGAACGGGCGCGCAGGCGCCACCTTCAGTTGCAGGAGGCGGGGGTGGATGCTAGTCTATCGAGTCTTTTGAAGGAAATTCAGGCACGCGATGCACGCGACATGCAACGCAGCGTGGCTCCGCTCAAGCCGGCCGATGACGCCATAACGCTTGATACCACGAGCCTGAGTATACCGGAAGTGGTGGAACGGTTGACGGAGTGGCTGGCCCAGCGTGGCCTCGTCCCCGAAACTTGATCTCCCTTGCGGCGCCCTCGAACGGATGTCATGGCATGGTCGGGCACTAAATTCTTGCAAGCCCGGCCAGGTCCAACCAGCGCTAACATCCTCGGGGGTTTGGTAAATAAGGCCCGCACTCGCTGGTGGTGCGGAGAAGGCGGCAACGCCTCAACACCGTTGATCACGTAGGAAAATCATGAGCGAAAGCTTTGCTGAACTGTTTGAACAGTCACTGCAGGACATCAACATGGAGCCGGGCGCCATCGTCACGGCTACCGTCGTCGACATCGAAGGTGACTGGGTCACCGTCAATGCCGGCCTGAAGTCTGAAGGGCAGATTCCCGCGGCGCAGTTCCGCGACGATAACGGCGAGCTCACCATCGCCGTCGGCGATGAAGTCAGCGTCGCCCTGGAAGCCGTCGAAGACGGTTTCGGCGAGACCCGTCTGTCTCGCGAGAAGGCCAAGCGCGCCGAGGCGTGGAAGATTCTGGAAGCGGCCTTCGAGAAGGAAGAAATCGTCAAGGGCGTGATCAACGGCAAGGTCAAGGGCGGCTTCACCGTCGACATCGACTCCATCCGTGCATTCCTCCCGGGTTCCCTGGTCGACGTGCGTCCGGTGCGCGACACCACGCATCTCGAGCACAAGGAACTCGACTTCAAGGTCATCAAGCTCGACCCGAAGCGCAACAACGTTGTCGTTTCCCGCCGTGCCGTGCTCGAAGCCGAGAACAGCGCCGAGCGTGAAGCGCTGCTCGCCACCCTGCAGGAAGGCCAGCAGATCGTCGGTATCGTCAAGAACCTCACCGACTACGGCGCCTTCGTCGACCTGGGCGGCGTCGATGGCCTGCTGCACATCACCGACATGGCTTGGAAGCGCATCAAGCATCCGAGCGAAATCGTTGCCGTGGGCGACGAGATCAACGTCAAGGTGCTGAAGTTCGACCGCGAGCGCAACCGCGTCTCCCTGGGTCTGAAGCAGCTGGGCGAAGATCCGTGGGTCAGCATCACCGAGCGTTACCCCGAGGGTACCGTCGTTCCGGCTCGCGTCACCAACCTCACCGACTACGGCTGCTTCGCCGAGCTGGAAGAGGGTGTCGAAGGCCTGGTTCACGTCTCCGAGATGGACTGGACCAACAAGAACATCCACCCGTCCAAGGTCGTCAACATCGGCGACGAAGTGGATGTCATGATCCTCGACATCGACGAAGAGCGTCGTCGTATCTCCCTGGGTATCAAGCAGTGCACCCCGAACCCGTGGGAAACCTTCAACGCCCAGTACAACAAGGGCGACCGCGTGTCCGGTACCATCAAGTCGATCACCGACTTCGGTATCTTCATCGGTCTGGAAGGCGGTATCGACGGTCTGGTTCACCTCTCCGACCTCTCCTGGTCCGAGACTGGCGAAGAAGCCGTGCGTCGCTTCAAGAAGGGCGACGAAGCCGAAGCCGTCATCCTCTCCATCGACCCGGAGCGTGAGCGCATTTCGCTTGGCATCAAGCAGCTCGACTCCGACCCGGTGGCCGAGTACCTGGCCGTCAACGACAAGGGCTCCATCGTCTCCGGTCGCGTGATCGAAGTCGACGCCAAGGAAGCTCACATCGAGCTGGCCACTGACGTCGTGGCCGTGCTCAAGGCATCCGAAATCAGCGCCGACCGCGTCGAAGACGCTCGCAACGTGCTGAGCGAAGGCGACACCGTCGAAGCCCGCATCGTCAACGTCGATCGCAAGAACCGCGCGATCAACCTGTCGATCAAGGCCAAGGACCAGGACGACACTCGTCAGAACCTGAAGAAACTGCGCGAGCAGGAAGTCGAGAGCGGTGGCCCGACCACCATCGGCGACCTGATCAAGCAGCAGATGGGTCAGGACTGATCGTCCCTCGGGCTCCGCTCGCGGAGCCCGAACCCGGCTTTACAGCCAACAAAAACGCCACCCTAGGGTGGCGTTTTTGCGTCTGGGCTTTTTATTCAGGACCCGTTATTCAAGCACTATAAAAATCCATGAATTTTACCGGTTGAGATTCTTCTATCACCTCGGCCCAAAGATCGTACTCGTCGGCGTTGGTCACCCGGGCGCGCACCACGTCGCCGGGGCGCAGGGTGCGCTTGGCCTCCAGGAACACCATGCCGTCGATCTCGGGGGCATCGGCTTCGCTGCGGCCGATGGGGCCGTCTTCGTCGACCTCGTCGACCAGCACTTCGATCTCGCGGCCGATCTTGCGCTCCAGGCGAGCGGCGGAGATCTGCTGCTGGTGCGCCATGAAGCGCTCCCAGCGCTCCTGCTTCACCTCATCCGGCACCGGCTCCAGGCCCAGCTCGTTGGCCGGTGCGCCATCCACCGGGGAGTACTGGAAGCAGCCCACGCGGTCGAGCTGCGCTTCGCTCAGCCAGTCGAGCAGGTACTGGAAGTCCTCCTCGGTCTCGCCGGGGAAACCGACGATGAAGGTGGAGCGAATGGTCAGCTCAGGACAGATCTCGCGCCAGCGCTTGATGCGGGCCAGGGTCTTGTCCTCGAAGGCGGGGCGTTTCATCGCCTTGAGCACCTTGGGGCTGGCGTGCTGGAAGGGGATGTCCAGGTAGGGCAGGATCTTGCCCTCGGCCATCAGCGGGATCAGCTCGTCCACGTGGGGGTAGGGGTACACGTAGTGCAGCCGTACGCGAATGCCCAGCTCGGAGAGCGCCTCGCACAGCTCGGTGAGGCGGGTCTTCACCTCACGACCGCGCCACTCGCTCGGCGCGTAGCGCAGGTCCAGGCCGTAGGCGCTGGTGTCCTGAGAGATCACCAGCAGCTCCTTCACGCCGGCCTTGGCCAGCCCTTCGGCCTCGCGCAGCACGTCGCCCACCGGGCGGCTCACCAGCTTGCCGCGCATGGAAGGGATGATGCAGAAGCTGCAGCTGTGGTTGCAGCCTTCGGAGATCTTCAGGTAGGCATAGTGGCGAGGGGTCAGCTTCACGCCTTGGGCCGGCACCAGATCGATGTGCGGGTCGTGCTGGTGGTGGTGCGGGGCCGCCTCGTGCACGGCGCCCACTACGCGCTCGTACTGCTGCGGCCCGGTCACGGCCAGCACGCTGGGGTGAACGTCGCGAATCGCCGCCTCGTCCACGCCCATGCAGCCGGTGACGATCACCTTGCCGTTCTCGGCAATCGCCTCGCCGATGGCATCCAGCGACTCGGCCTTGGCGCTGTCGATGAAGCCGCAGGTATTGACCACCACCACGTCGGCGTCGTCATAGCTGGGCACGATCTCGTAGCCGTCCGTACGCAGCTGAGTCAGGATGCGCTCGGAATCCACCAGCGCCTTGGGGCAGCCTAGTGAGACGAAACCGACCTTGGGAGTGGACATGTACTACCTCAGTGGAAAAATGAAAGGCAAATGCCTGCGCGAGCGAATCGCTGTGCTATAGCCGCCATCCATGGCGGCTCCCCTTCGGGCCAGCCTAAAGGCTGTTCAAATTCGCTCCCGGCGAATTTGTGCTGCGGTGCTCATACCAGTCACATATACCCCATATGCTCCTGGTACTGTGCTCCTCGCGCCTAGCGCTTCATCTCGCTCGGCGATTTGCTGGGTTACCGTAGGCAAGGGTTTGCATGAGCGAAGATTAGCTAACGTGCAGCAGGACGGGTAACCTGCAAGGTGAAGCATTTTAGCGTCGAAGTGCAGCATAGGGAACCGCATGGCCACCATCGAACATAGTGCAATTCTCCAGGCGCCACCGGAGCGGGTCTTTGCCCTGCTCGAGCGGGTCGAGGATTTCGTCGACTACTCCGATCTGATCAAGCGGATCGAACCCCTCGGCGGCCAACGCTACCGTTGGCACGTGCATGCCGTCGGCATGGACTGGACCTTCGACGTGGCCATCACCGAGAACCGGCCGCCCGAGGTGCTGGCGTGGCAATCGGTGGAAGGGGTGCACAACGAGGGTTGCTATCGCCTCAGCCCGGTGGAAGCGGGTACCGAGGTCTCCTTCACGCTCACCTACACGCTGCGCAACCGCCTGGTCGAGAAGGCCGTGACCAAGGCCGCCAAGCCGCTCGTCAGCAAGGTCAGCCGGCAGATCCTCGAGCGGGTGGAAGAGAGGCTGTAGGCTCGCGCAGGCATGTCGTTCAAAGCTAGCGGATAAAAGTTAGGCGGCTATCTTTTTCTTTTCCCGGAGTAGGACTACACTCGTCTTGACGAGGCCCCGTCGGCCTCAGCGAGGAAACCAGCGTGAGCGTTATCAAGGGGTTTATGTGGTGCCTGGCGGTGCTGTTCGCCCAACTCGGGCTGCTGCGCTATATCGACCTGCGGGTTGCCACCATGCAGCGGTTGCAAGAGCCACCGCTGGAGCCTGCCGAGGGCTCGGTAGCGCCTCAACTGGAGACCCAAGAGAAGCAGGGCGAGCTCGACGCCTAGGCCACATGGCTCGAATTTTCACCCAGGCTCGGGATGGCTGGGGCGCCGGCAAGGCACGCGGAAGTGACCTCTAGAAGCGGGCATGGCACCATTGGCGCAAATCGAAGGGAAGCTAGCCGATGCCGAACGACTCGTCACTTCGCCGCCGCTGGCGCTGGGTTGCCGTGGGGGCCAGTGCCACCATGGCTGCCTATGTCTGGTTCTGGCACTCACCTGACCTCACCGCCATAAGGCACTGGGTCGAACAGACTTCACATCACCCTCTCGTCGTCATCGGCGTCATGCTCACCATGGCCGTGACGCTGGCCGTGGGCCTGCCAGGCAGTATCGGCCTGTGGCTCATCGCACCTTTCTATCCGCCTCACATCGCCACGCCGATGCTCATTCTCGGTAGCGTCAGCGGTGCGCTGGGGGCCTACTACCTGGCGGCTCGGGTCGGCGAGCGTTGGAACCCGGAAGGCTTGACCCGCAAGATCATGGAAATGCTCACCAAGCGCGGCGACCTGTTGACCCAGTGCGCGCTGCGGGTGCTGCCCGGCTTTCCTCATTCAGTGATCAATTACGCCGCGGGCCTCTGTCGCCTGCCGCTCTCTACCTTCGTCATGGCCGCCGCACTGGGGCTGGGCATCAAGTGGGCGGTCTACGCCAGCGCCATTCACAGCGGCCTGCAGGCCGTCTCCCGGGGCGACGACTTCATTACCCTGGATCTCATCCTGCCGCTCATCGCCCTGGCGCTGCTGCTGCTCGTCGGTGCCTGGATGAGAAGGCGAGTAGAGGAGAACAAGGAGCTCTAGGCTGCATCGCTAGGGAACCACCAGGATCGGCAGCGGCACCCTTGCAATCAGCTCCGGATCCTCGTTCAGCAGGCTCTCCAGCTCGCTGCGGTGGAGCAGCAGGCCGCCGGCATTGGCATGTGCCAAGGCTCGCTCCAGCTCGTAGGCATGGCTGACGGGCAGCGGGGCACCGTCCTCGAACAGTGCTGCCAGCCATTCCGCCATGGCCGGCGGCGCTTCGCTTTCCCCGGCTACGGGCTTCAGCCAGCGCAGCGGTCCGCGCTTGAAGGGGTGGCGCTCGTCCCACAGCAGTACCGTGCAGGGAGCTTCCATAATCAAGCGGCGGCTGGTGGAGCCCAGCCGGGTGCCCCAGCGTTCCGTCGTACCGGCCTTGCCCAGCACCAGCACGTCTTCGGCGGTGGCCATGGTCAGCGCGGCCGATACCACCTGCCCGCGGGCGACCTCCAGGCGATGACGCAGGCTGCGTCCGGCCACGGCGCCGGCGAGCGCTTGGTGCACCCGCTGCAACTGGCGGGCAATGCTGGTTTCCAGCGAATCGGGAGTGAGCGGGCGCGACAGGCCCGATTGCGCGCCGATCTCGCAAGAGAAGGGGAAGGCGGCGCAGCGCAGCAGGTCCATGTCCTCCACGTAGAGCGCGACCAGTTCGGCATGGCGCAGGCTGGCCAGGTTCACCGCGGCGGTAAGCGCTCCCAGGCTGTGGCGGGAAGCATCGAGCAGGGCGAGAACCCGGGCCGCTTCCAGAGCCGTGCCGTTTTCGCTTACCTGCCCGCCGTGGGGAGGCGCATCCTCAGTGCTCATCGCCGGGCTCCTCACTCTCTGGATCGCTTTCCTTGTCTCCGTTCCCATCCTCGGGCTTGCCGCCGTTCTTGTCCTTGTCAGTGGTATTTTCGTGAGCGGAATTTTCATCACTGGCAGCGCGTTTCTTCACTGCCCGATGGAAGGCCTCGAGCCGTTCGACCACCTTGCCGTTCAGGCTCTCAGCAGGATAGTGACCTTCATCGTCACGCTCGCCAGGGGACATGCCGGTGAGCAGTTCAAGCGCCTCGTCCAGCGTCTCGATGGCGTAGATATGGAAGTCGCCGGCAGCGACGGCGTTGCGCACCGTCTGCTTGAGCATCAATTGCTCCACGTTGGTGGCGGGCAGCAGTACGCCATGGCCCTTGACGCCGCCGCGTGCCTGGCAGATATCGAAAAATCCCTCGATCTTCTCGTTGACCCCGCCCACCGCCTGTACCCGCCCGTGCTGGTCGATGGAGCCGGTGACGGCAAAGCGCTGTTCGATACCCACCCGGGCGATGGCCGAGATCAACACGCACGCCTCGGCCACCGAGGCGCTGTCGCCCTCGATGCCGCCATAGGACTGCTCGAAGGCCAGGCTGGCCGATAGCGACAGCGGCGCATCCGGCGCATAGCGGCTGGCCAGGCAGCGCGACAGAATCATCACCGCCTTGGAATGAATGCGCCCGCCGAGCCGCGCCTCACGCTCGATGTCCACCACATGGCCGGGCCCGGGCCGCGCCGTGGCCGTGATCCGCGTGGGCTGGCCGAAGGCGTAGTCGCCCAGGCTCATCACCGAAAGCCCGTTGACCTGACCGATCACCGAGCCATCGAGCTGGATCGCCACGGTGCCGCGGGCAATCGCCTCGTGGCTGCGCTCGTGAATGCGGCTGGCCCGCCACAGCTGCTGCTCCACCGCCTTCTCGACATGGGCGCGGGCGATCACCTGGGCGTCGTCACGCTCGGCCCAGTGGTCGGCCTCTTCCAGCAGGTCGCTCAGGGCGCGATGGCGCGCGGTCAGCTTGGTCTGGTCGTCGGCCAGGCGGCTGGCGCGCTCGATCACCGCCGCCACGCCGCTGCGATCCAGCGGACGCAGGGCCGACTCCCGTGCCAGCGTGGCCACCATGCGGGCATAGAGCGGCTGGTTGTCAGGGTTGCGATCCAGCTCGTCTTCCAGGTCCGCCTGTACCTTGAACAGCTCCAGGAAATCGGGATCGTTCTCGCACAGCAGGTAATAGAACAGGCGCTCGCCGAGCAGCACCACCTTGAGATCCAGCGGCACCGGCTCGGGCTCGAGCGTGGTGGTGCTGATCAGCCCATAGGCCTGCTCCAGCGACTCGGTACGAATCTCGCCGGCGCGCAGCACGCGCTTCAGGGTTTCCCAGGCGCCGGCGTGCATCAGCAAGGCCCGCACGTCGAGCACCAGATAGCCGCCGTTGGCCCGGTGCAGGCCGCCGGCACGAATCAGCGAGTAATCCGTGACCAGCGTGCCGTTGTGCACGTGATGCTCGATGCGCCCCACCAGGTGCTGATGCGTGGGCAGATCGAGATACACCACGGGCGCGCCATCGCAGTGGGTGTTGTCGACGATCAGGTTGATGTGGAAGCGGCTGAAGATCGCCTCCGGCGGTATCTCCGGCTCCTCGGCCACGAACGCATCCACGTGCAGCACCATCGCATCGCGCAGCGCCGTCAGGTGGTTCAGGATGCCGTCGTGGTCGGCATAGAGCTCTTCCAGTTCGGCCAGCGGGGCGTCGATGGCGGTTTGCAGCATCTCCTGGTTCAGCGCCGTGATCTGCTCGCGCAGCTGCTTGGCCAGGCGCGGCATCTGGCGGATGGCCTGGGAAAGCTTCTTCTGCAGCACCTGAACCGTGCCTTCGATACGCTCGCGCTCGTCGCGCGGAAGCCGCTCGAACTCCTCCGGCGACATCATCTTGTCCTTGGTGGCCGCCGGGGCAAAGGTGAAGCCGTTGGGGGTGGAGAGCAGCAGGATGTCGTGCTCGCGCGCCTCGCGACGCACGCCCTCTACGGCGTCCCGCTGGCGCTCGCCCATGGCCTGCTTCAGCTCGTGCAGGCGGTTCTGGTACTCGTCGCCCTCGAACACCGCGGGAATGGCGGTGCGCAGCTCCTCTACCAGTTGCTCGATGTCGGCGCGCAGTACGCGGCCCATGCCGGTCGGCAACAGCAGATGCAGCGGCTGGGAAGGCTCCTCGAAGTTGTAGCGGTAGGCGATATCCGGCGGGGTAGGCTCGTCGTGAGAGCGCTCGGCGAGAAAGCGCCCCACCAACTGGTGCTTGCCGTGGCCCGGGTGGCCCAGCACATACAGATTGAACCCTTCGCTGCGCATGGAGGTGCCGAAGTCCAGCGCGTCGCGGGCGCGGTCGTGGCCGCTCAGCATGTCCAGCGACTCCAGCTCGCTGGTCACCTCGAAATCGAAGGCATCCTCGGGGCAGGCGCGATAGATCTGCGTGACGTTCAGAGGGTGGGGCACCGGATTTTCTCCTTTCCTAATACACTTCAGTATGGAGGAGCTGAACGGAAAGTGCATGACCCGGGTCAAGTACTGACGGAGCAGGGGTGACGAGCGAAAGGAGCTTGCACTCAGGCGCCAGTCAGCCGAGGCTGTAACGAAACACGAGGAACCGCCATGACGTTCACCTTCTGGTTCGAATTTGCCAGCACCTACTCCTATCCGGCTGCGATGAAGCTCGAGCATCTGGCGGCCGAGCGCGACATCGAGGTGCACTGGCAGCCGTTCCTGCTGGGGCCGATCTTCCAGGCCCAAGGCTGGAACGACACCCCCTTCAAGCTGTTTCCGGCCAAGGGGCGCTACATGTGGCGCGACATCGAACGCCTGTGCGAGCGCGACGGCATCCGCTTCCACCGGCCCTCGCAGTTTCCGCGCAGCGGCCTGCTAGCGGCACGCATCGTCAACTGGCATGCCCAGGAGCCCTGGGTACCGGCTTTCGTGCGCAGCGTGTACCGCGCCAACTTCGAGCACGACCAGGACATCGCCGATCCCGCAGTCATCGCCAACTGCCTGGCCGAGGTCAATCTCGATGCCGAGGTACTGCTGAAGCAGAGCCAGCGGCCCGAGGTCAAGGAATCGCTGCGCAAGGCCACCGAACGGGCCCAGGAGCTGGGTATCTTCGGTGCGCCCTTCTTCATGGCCGGCGACGAGCCCTTCTGGGGCTACGACCGCATGGAACAGGCGCTCGACTGGTACGAAGCGCGCATGGATGACGAAGAGTGAACCCATTGTCCAATCGATCCACACTGCCGTAGCGCGGCAGTGTGGATCCCCTTAGGGATTAAGCCATGAACGCCAGTAAGATCTTGCAGCAACTCATGCAGCAAGCCGGTGGCCAGAGCGGTAACAAAAGCAGTGGCGGTGTGGATGTCAAAGGCATGCTCGAAGGCCTGTCGCGTCAGTTGAGCGGCGGTTCGTCGGGTCAGGCTTCCAGCGCCGGCAGCGGGTTGAACGTGGACATGAAGAGTCTTCTGGGCGGCGGCGCCCTGGGGCTGCTGGTGGGTTCGAAGCGGGGCCGCAAGCTCGGCGGCAAGGCGCTCAAGTACGGCGCCGTTGCCGCGGTGGGGATGCTGGCTTGGAAAGCCTGGCAGAACTCGCAAGGAACAAAGGAAGCGGCTGGCCAGTCGGCGGCTGCTGAAGGCGAGCCAGTCGAAGCGCTTCATGGCGAGTACCAGGAGCGTCGCAGCCTCGAGCTGCTTCAGGCCATGATCATGGCCGCGCGCGCCGACGGCCATATCGACGCCCAGGAGCGCGAACTCCTTGCCCAGCAGATCGATGCGCTAGGTGCCGACGACGAGCTCCATCGCTGGGTCGAGCGCCAGCTCACTGCCCCGCTGGATGCCGAGGCGCTGGCGCGCCAGGCCGACTCGCCCCAAGCCGCGCGCGAGATGTATCTCATCAGCGTAGCGGTGGTCGACGAACAGAACTCCATGGAACGCGCCTGGCTCGATCAACTGGCCACTGCGCTGAAGCTCCAGCCTGAGTTGACCGCAGAGCTGGAGCGTCAGGCACGGCAGGCCGGTTGAAGCGGGTCGGGCGGTGCTTCAGCGATAGCGGTAGATGCGCAGGCTGGGTAGGTAGGGCGTGTCTTCCAGCTTCTCGTCGCTGCGCCGGGCCCGGGTTCGGCTTTGGGGCGGCGCGGTCGGCGGCAGGTTGTGGTCGGGCAGCCGGCCGCGCGGGGCAGGCAGGAACAGCGGCAGCGCCACGTTCATGGCGCGGCGGGTGCGGCCGTCTTCCAACGGCTCGCAGTAGAACAGGTTGGCGCGCATCAGCGGTGCCTGGCTCTGCACCTGCGCCAACGGCTCGGCCGAGGGCAGGGCGGCCAGTTTGCGCAGCTGAATGCGCACGTGGGGGGCATCGGTATCCAGTGCCAGCAGTTTCTTCTCCACCTCGCGCACCGTCAGCCGCTTGATCGAGCGACCGCTCGAGTACCACGCCAGGCGCACCCGGGCCACCGGCGCTTCGGCGATGGGTATTGCCCGCCAGCACTGCTTCAAGTGCAGCCGGGCCAGGCCGCTGCCGCGCAGGTGGTCGTGCAGCTCGGGGTGGCGGAACGGCAGCACCGCCTTGGCCTCGGCCAGCAGCGGCGGGTGATGGTCGCGAATATGCGCAAGCCGGGCGGCAAAATCTGCCTTGGCGGCGTTGACCTCGGTCGCTGCGGCCATCAGGGCATCGTCGGCGGCCACCAGCCCCACATGGCTGCGTGTGGCGCGGCCGTCCTGACCATCGGCGTACCAGAAATCGAGCAGGGCGCGGCGTAGCCACTCGGTGCTGGCCTCGGCCTGAAAGGCCCAGGCCTCGGCAGGTGAGGCGGCATAGAGGTCGAGCAACGCCTCGCTGCGCTCGATCAGCCTGTCGAAGGCGAGCTCCAGCTCGGCCAGCAGCCGATAGGTCGGCGCCGGGGCGAGCGTCACCGCTCGTCGCCTCGCTCGGCGCGGGCCAGCCACTCGTCGATATTGCTCTCGTCGAGCGCCGGCTCGCCGGCAATACGGTGCGACTCATCGGCCCAGGCACCCAGGTCGATCAGCTTGCAGCGCTCGCTGCAGAAGGGGCGGTAGGGGTTGCTCTCGCGCCACTCCACCTTCTTTCGGCATTGCGGGCAGGCGACGGTCAAGGGGCGTTGGTTGTGTTGGCTCATGAATCCGAAACGGTTGCTGGCTTTGCGCATAGTCTAGCCAGCGGTGAGAGGTAAAGGCCAGCAGGCGTGTTGATCAGTGGCGTTGCTTGGCCTTGAGATAAACGTCGTTGCGCTCTCGTTTACCTACTGCAATGACAAGAACGACGAGCTCATTGCCTCGCACCTCATAGACAAGGCGAAAGCCTGCGCTACGGAGCTTGATCTTGTAGCGATTCTTACTACCGGAGAGTTGAGCAGCCGGTCGGATAGGATCATCGACAATGGCCGCTAGCTTCTTCTTGAACTGAGAGCGCACGCCGTCATCGAGTTTGCGCCACTCCTTCAGAGCCTCTTCCCGAAAGCGAAGCTCAAAGCTCATCCAGGGTTACCGTGATCTCAGCCTGAGAGCTTCGTTCATCGGCGATCCGGTTCAACTCGGCATCTTCCAGCTTCTCCAGCAATTCTTCATAAGCGGCCGCCGGGATGCAGTAGAAGGCGGGCTCGTTCCGGTTCAGAACGGCGACAGGAAAGCCCTCACCTGCGGCAACGGTAGCCATCGGGTTCTTTTTCAGCTCGGAGATACTGGCTGTGGTGTTGGCAAGGATTGTGTGTGGCATGGTAGCCTCCTGATTGCCTCTCAAGACCATTTTATAGGTCTTTTAACAGGGCTTTCAAGAGGTCGTTAGCAGTCGATAGCGTCGGTCCAGTTCGGCCACCTGGGCGGCAAGGTCTGCTTCGCTACCGGTATTGTCGATCACATCGTCGGCGCGGGCCAGGCGTTCGCTGCGCGGCATCTGGGCCGCCACGATGGCGCGGGCCTGGGCGTCGTCGACATCGTCGCGGGCGGCGGTGCGGGCGATTTGCAGGCTTTCCGGCACGTCGATCACCAGGCAGCGGTCGGCCATCTCGCTCTGGCCCGATTCGAACAGCAGCGGCGAGACCAGCAGCACGTAGGGTGCGCCCTCGGCCTGCAGCCGCTCGAGGTGCGCGACGATACGCTGCCGAATGCGCGGGTGGGTCACCGACTCCAGCCAGCGGCGCTCGCTTTCGTCGGCGAACACGATCTCGCGCAGGGCGCGGCGGTTCAAGCCCCCGTCGGGCTGCAACACCCGCTCACCGTAGCGCTCGGCAATCTCGGCCAGCGCCGGCTCGCCGGGCTCCACCACCTCGCGGGCCACGTCGTCGGCATCCACCCACGGCACGCCCAGCGCCGCGAAGGCGCGTGCCACAGTACTCTTGCCGGAGGCGATACCGCCCGTCACGCCAACGATCATGAAGGCTCACCTGAATTGACCCAATCTTCCAAGCGAAGGCCTGGTACGCGATTGAATTCACGACGGTTATTGGTAACGAGTATCAACCCCCGAGATCGAGCATGACCCGCAATCATCTGATCATAAGGACCAATAGGTGTTCCGCTTTTTGCCAACTCTGCTCTTAGCTGCCCACTGTGGGCTGCTGCTTCACAGTCATAGCTCAAAACGTCGAGGCGAGCAGCAAAGCCTTCAACTACCTCAAGATTTTTTTCCGGGGCGGCGGATTTCTCAGCTCCATAGATCAGTTCCATCAAGGTAACCGTACTGATACACATCTGGAGGTGATGCTTTCTGAAAGCCTCCCGTACATGACCAGGGCGATTCTTTATCGTAAAAATGCAGATGTTCGTATCAAGCATGTACTTGAGCACTCAGAATTCCTCGCGATTCTGGTCGGCGGGTTGCCCACGCTCAGTCATGTAATCGCTTGAAACCTTTGGGCCATCAAACCAGCTGTCCCAGGATTCCCCGGCAGGTGTGATGATTCGCGTACGACCTATGGCAATGACATCCACTCTCTTGACGTCATCCGGGAGGGCGACGGCTTTGGGAAGTCGTATCGCTTGGCTTCGGTTGCTTTTGAATACGGCGGCCTGCTCCATGATCCGTGCTCCTTATCCGTGTTTCTGGGGGATATATCTTGCGTATATCCCGAGCATAACCCGCCATGTTGGATATGGCAAAGGGATATACGGCTAGGGCAGGAATAGGCGCCCATAGCTGGCCATCAGCGGCTCGCCGACCAGCAGCGCGATCATGCCGGCGCTGGCCAGGTAAGGGCCGAAGGGCATCGGTGCGCCGCGCAGACGGGGCAGAGCGAGCTGCAGCGCAATGCCGACGATGGCGCCCACACCGGCGGAAAGGATCAATACCATGGGCAGGTACTGCCAGCCCAGCCAGGCGCCCAGGGCCGCCAGCAGCTTGAAGTCGCCGTAGCCCATGCCCTCCTTGCCGGTTACCAGCTTGAACAGCCAGTACACACTCCACAAAGCAAGATAGCCCGCCATGGCGCCTATCACCGCGCTGGGCAGCATCAGCGGCTGAAACAGCAGCTGATAGAGCAGGCCTGCCCACAGCAGCGGCAGAGTCATGGCATCGGGCAGCAACTGGGTGCGCAGGTCGATCACCGCCAGGGCCAGCAGTGCCAGGCAGGCGCCGTACACGAACAGGCCCTGCCAACTGGCGCCGTATAGTGCCACCACCGCCAGCGCCAGGCCGGCGCCGGCCAGTTCCACCAGCGGATACTGCGGGCTGATACGTGCCTCGCAGGCGGCACAGCGGCCGCGCCGCTTGATCCAGCCGAGTACCGGCAGGTTGTCATGCCAGGCGATAGGTGTCTCGCACTGAGGACAGATCGAGCGCGGCACCAGCAAATTGAAGCGGGGCGACTGCTCTTCGGGTAGCTCCAGTGCCTCGCGAGCCTCGGACCGCCAGCCCAGCATCAGCATGACCGGCAAGCGCACGATCACCACGTTGAGAAAGCTGCCCAGGCACAGGCCCAGAAGGGCCGCCAGCGGCAATAGAATGGTGGGGGAAAGGTCAAGCAAGAAGGAGTCCTTGTCTCGTCAAGATTCGAGCGCTTGGATTGCCTGCCTCGCAAAGGCAATTAAGGGGCGGTAATAACCGGCTTCAATGACTTCGGCCACGATTCGGTCATCAACCTCCAAATAGTCATGCACCAAGGCATTGCGCAGACCAACCACTTTGCGCCACGGGACTTCATGGCTGATCAAGCCTTGCTCGATAAGCGCCTCGAAGGCGCCGAGAGCATTCTGGCTCACTGTGCCTGTCTCCCGTTTGGCCCAATGCTTGGCAACGCCAATGCAGCCTTCAATCAAAACCTGCAACGTACGCTCTGCGGCGTGTCGTTCCAGACGCGACCAAGGGCGCTCCTTGACGATCCGTTCAAGTGTGGCGATATCCGTCTCGCATTCCGCGACATGCTGTCGAAGTGCGACCAAATAAGCGATGCCTGGGCTCGAATCAGCCATAGCGCCTCATGCCAGAGTAGTCGTGTTCCCAGCGGGACATGATACGGGCTTCTTGGGTCATCCGCAGCTGGGGGTGCTGGTCAAGCAGGAGCCGACCTTGTTCGAGGATGCTCCAGCCCAGTGGAATTGGACAAATAGCGATATCCACCACACTGAGCTTGTCTTCAGGTAGCGCAAGCTCGCGCTGCCAGTCGAGAGCAAGAAGCTCTGGCCTGAGTCTTCGCTCCAGCGGGGAATTGAGCCAATCTGTAAAGGCGACGGCAAGGTCGTAGTCGCTTTGCTCTGCATGGTCGCCACGAGCGCGGGAACCATATAGCCACAGGGCGGCTATGTCCTCGCGTGCTTTGGCTAGCGCGACCAAGCGCTCCATAAGATCAGGCATCATAGTTACAGCACCGTTCCCAACTCGAAGATCGGCAGGTACATCGAGACCACCAGGCCACCCACCAGAATGCCCAGCACCACGATGATCAGCGGTTCCAGCAGCGAGGTGAGAGCGTCGACCTTGTTGTCGACCTCCTCCTCATAATAGTCGGCCACCCGGTTGAGCATGGCGTCCAGCGCGCCGGACTCCTCGCCGATGCCTACCATCTGTACCGCCAGCGCTGGAAAGCGCTCGGTCAGGCGCATGGCGAAGTGCAACTGCTGGCCGATGGAAACGTCCTCCCGGATCTGCTTGGTCGCGCGCTCGTAAACCAGGTTGCCGGTGGCCCCGGCGGCGATGTCCAGCGCCTCCACCATGGGCACGCCGGCGCCGTAGGTGGTGGCCAGCGTGCGCGAATAGCGCGCCACGGCGGACTTGTCGAAAATGTCGCCCAGTACCGGCAGCTTGAGCAGAAACGCATGCACGCGGTAGGCAAAGGCGGACGAGCGCTTGATGCCCTGACGCATCAGGTAAACGAAGGCGATCCCCCCACCCAGCCCCCACAGCCAGTACTGCTGGGCGAACTCGGAAAGGGCGATGGTCATGCGGGTCATCGCCGGCAGCTCGGCGCCGAAGCCGTGGAACAAGCTCTCGAACTGCGGCACCACCTTGATCAGCAGAAGCGCCGTCACGGCGATACCCACCAGGATCACCGCGATGGGGTACCACAGTGCCTTCTTCACCCGGCCCTTCAGCGACTCCACCTTCTCCTTGTAAGTGGCGATCCTGTCGAGCATGCGGTCCAGCGAGCCGGAGCTCTCGCCGGCCTCCACCAGGTTGCAGAACAGGCTGTCGAAACACTCAGGATGATTGCGCAGCGCCTGGGAAAAACTCGAGCCGGCCGCCACTTCGTTCATCATCTGCTGCACCACGGCGCTCATGGCCGGCTTGCGAATGCTCTCGGCCACCACCTGAAAGGCCTGCAGCACCGGCACGCCGGCGCGAATCATGGTGGCCATCTGGCGGGCGAACAGCATCACGTCACGGGGTTTTACGGTACCCATGCCGCCGCCCAGCCCGCCCTTGCGGCGCACCCGCTTGACGATGATGTTCTGGCTCGCCAGCTCGCGCTCCACTTCGAACTTCTCGGCGGCCACCACCTCGCCGCTCACCAACCTGCCGCCGGGCCCCTTGCCCGTCCAGCGCCAGCGGTACAGTTTCAGCTTCCGTGGCGCTTTTGCCGTTCTGGTTGACATAGGCTCCCTGCTACTTGAATGCGTCATTCATTATCATCGGCGCGAGTGCGCATGTCTTGAGAGTGATAAATGTAACCGAGAGAAATAAAGCGCAAGTTTTTCGTCAGTCTTTGGTAACGCGGTTGACCTCGGTCAAGCTGGTAATGCCCTGCATCACTTTCAACAACCCGCTGCGCCGCAGATCCGGATGACCCTCCTGCCGTGCCAGCCGATCGAAGTCCATTGAGTTGCCGTTGCGCATGATCAACTGACTCATCTCATTGTCGACCGGTACCACTTCGTAGATGCCCACGCGCCCCTTGTAGCCTTGGGTACAGTGCTTGCAGCCTACCGCTTCGTACACGGTGGCGCTATCTACTTCCTGCTCGGTAAAGCCCTCCTGCAACAGTGTTTCGCGAGGTATCTCCGCCAACTGCTTGCAGTGCTTGCACAGCCTTCGTGCCAGACGCTGAGCGATGATCAGGCTCACCGAACTGGCGATGTTGAACGGCGGCACGCCCATGTTGGCCAGGCGGGTCAGGGTTTCCGCCGCGGAATTGGTATGCACCGTGGAAAGCACCAAGTGGCCCGTTTGCGCCGCCTTCACCGCAATCTCGGCGGTTTCCAGATCGCGAATCTCGCCCACCATCACCACGTCCGGGTCCTGGCGCAAAAAGGCGCGCAGCGCGCTGGCGAAATCCAGCCCGATCTTGGGCAGCACGTTGACCTGATTCACCCCCGGCACCTTGATCTCCACCGGATCCTCGGCGGTACAGATATTGCGCTGCACTTCGTTGAGCAGGTTCAGCCCGGTGTAGAGCGTTACCGTTTTGCCGCTGCCGGTAGGGCCGGTGACCAGAATCATGCCCTGGGGATGGTCCAGCACGCCTTCGTAGAGCGCGCGCTGCTCCGGGGTGAAGCCCAGCGCATCGATGCCGATCTGGGCCGAAGCAGGGTCGAGAATACGCAGTACGATCTTCTCGCCGTACACCGTGGGCAGCGAGTTCACGCGAAAATCGATCGAGCGGGTCTTGGAGACCTTGAGCTTGATGGCGCCGTCCTGCGGCAGGCGGCGCTCGGAAATGTCAAGCCGCGCCATCACCTTCAAGCGGGCGGCAATACGGGTACGCATGGCAAACGGCGGGCGTGCGGCCTCCATCAGCATGCCATCTACCCGCATGCGCACCCGGTAGCTGGTCTCGTAGGGCTCGAAGTGGATGTCCGAAGCGTTGCGCCGAATGGCGTCGAGCAGCACCTTGTTCACGAACTTGACGATGGGGGCATCGTCGGCCCCGCTGGAGGCGGCATCAGTGGCACGGTCCTCGCTGATATCCACGCCATCTTCGAATTCCAGCTCGCTGACGGCATCGTCCACCCCATCGAGCGCGGCCAGCATGTGGCTGTCGTGGTGAGCCAGGTACGCCTCCAGCACCGGCATGAGCTGGTCCACCGGGCATAGCACCGCATCGATGCTCAGGCCGGTGGCGAACTGCAGCTCATCGAGTTTCGCCAGCGTGGAGGGGTAGGGCACCGCCACCGTCAACCGATGGCCGCGGCGGGCAAGCGGCACCACACACAGCTTGCGCAGCAGCTTTTCGGGGTACTCACTGGCGGCGGGCAGGCTGGCCAGGCGCAGCGCATCCAGGTCGATCACCGGCAGGCCGTACTCCCAGGCCGCACACAGCGTAGCCTCGCGCGCGGTGGCCAGGCTCGACTCGATCACATGCTGTAACAGGCTGATTTCCGCCTCGCGCGCCTCGTACTCCGCCCGCTCCGCCGCCGGACGGGAAAGCAGCCCGTATTCCACCAGGCGCCGGGCGAAGCCACGTAACCCCTCGAGGTTGGCATCGGGTGCAGAAGGCGCCGAGGTGCCGCTGGGCGCATGGCTGGCGTTGGGGACGGATCGAAAGTCGTTCATGGCGCCTCAGGGGTTGCCGCACGGGCGTGAGGATAACGTGTTACAGGCATTCTAGCCCTTCGATATGCATCATCCCACCGTGATGGCGTTTGTGGTTCCAACTGGCATTAACGGTATCATCGATTATGATGCAAATATGGCAGTACCCACGTAGGTAGCGCTTGTGGGCAAAGGGTGTGTAAATTAATGTGAGTGAAAACGGGGCGTAAGACCCCTGCGATGAGCGAGCTCAGGCATTTGCTGCGCTAGGCTCGAGCGAAGGTGGAAAGGGGTAGGTAGGAAAAAGCAAGAGCAAGGTCGCGGGCGATGCCTGCGATCGAAGGGCGGCTAACAGGCCGCAGGTGAACTGCCCACACGGCCGGCAAGACGGCCGTACGGGTACCAGAGAGCAGGGGACGACGGCGATGAGCATGAAAGAACTGATGCGACAGAGAACGACGGCCAAGCGAGGCCAGGGCGGTTTCACCCTGATCGAACTGCTGATCGTGGTGGCCATCATAGGGATACTGGCGGCGATAGCGGTGCCTCAATATACGGCTTATCAGGAGCGAGCAAGGCATAGCGCTGCCATCTCTGAGCTCAGTGCAGCCAAGCTGCAGGTTGGTATCAATCTTCAAACGGGACAGGGTGCCTGCGACGGGGTGGGTGCGAGATTTCAGTGCAATGAAGGTACTTCTACACTGAGCAACACTGGTGGCCATCCCAACGCCATTATGACATGGGACGATAGTGGTGATGAAGTCATTACATGGACTATCACCAATTGGGAAGGAGAGGAAGAAGAAGAAGAAGAAGAAGAGACCTGATCCCAACTGATGTTTCGCTAAGAAGTCTTATAATAGCCGGCAGAGGTGCCGGCTTATTCTTTTGTGCGCAAGCGTCGCTCAGCTCAAGGTAGGCGTTGCATTGTAGTTCCACACTCTCTGCGTATTCCTCACCTTGGCTGAAGAAAACACAGCGGTAAGGAGCGGCCCAGGAGTATTTCCAAGTGCGTGGCGCTCCACGGTGCGGCGTCGTTGCTGCTGGCCGCTGCCGCCTTCGCCCATACCAGGCTTGCCTAGTAGGCTTGGTCACTGGTTCTTCTTGTCAGGCACAGAGCCCTTGGTCCGGTGTAATGCTGAGACTACCTAATACCAAAGCGTGACCTCATCTAAAAGCGTCGGGCGATTGCTCATGCCTGGCTTGGCCCAAGGGAAGGGGCCATTGACAGTGGTGTTGAATTTTCGTATAGAGTGGTAACGGTCCTTTCAGCGAGCCCTCATGATTCTCCTTGCAGCGATTATCGTTGCGTCACTTGCCGTTTCGTTCTTGTGTTCTGTGCTTGAAGCGGCGCTACTCTCGCTCACGCCGAGCTACATTGCCCAGCTCAAGGTGGATCGCCCTGGCGCTCATGCAGCGTTGGCTGCACTCAAAGCTAATATTGACCGGCCTCTGGCCGCCATTCTTACCCTCAACACCATCGCCCATACGGTTGGCGCCACCGGTGTTGGGGCTCAGGTTGCGGTGATTTTCGGAGAGCCGTACATAGCAGCGGCCTCCGTGGTGATGACGCTGTTGATCCTGGTACTCTCGGAGATCATTCCCAAGACCCTCGGCGCCACCTACTGGCGCCAGTTGGCCCCGTTTCTCCCTTCGCTACTGCGAGCCATGATCCTGCTCCTGGCACCGTTCATCTGGCTCTCGGAAATGATCACCCGGCGGTTGGGAAGCTCCGTTCACGATGTCGACCTTCGCGCCGAGATCCAGGCGCTGTCCCGAATCGGCCTGGAGGAGCGGGTGCTCGACCCGGAGGAATCACGCACCATCATCAACATCCTCAGTCTGCATGAAATGATGGTGAAAGATGCCATGACGCCGCGGACGGTATGTGAAACGGTGCCACCGAACATGACGGTTGCTGAGTTCGATGCTCGTTATGGAAAGGCGCCTTACACACGCCTACCGGTAATGGATCAGGGCGAACAGGCATTCGGATATGTGCACCGCTCCGACATGTACCATGCTGAAGATTCAAAAACCATGAGCGAGCTCAAGCGGCCAGTAGTCAGCATTGCCGATACCACAAGCATCGAGCAGGTTTTTACCGATATGCTGCGAGATCATCACCACCTGCGGGTAGTGCACAACGAACACGGGACCTGGGTAGGGCTGATCACGCTGGAAGATATCATTGAAACCATCTTGGGGCAGGATATAGTAGATGAGACCGACAGCATTCATAATCTTCGCCAATATGCAAAACAGCGCTGGCTGAAGCGTTTGAATCACCATTCCTCGCCAGGCTGAGAAAGCGTTTCCATTGAATGAGACATTGACCTTATGCCGATAGATCCTGGCTCTCGAGAAGAGAGCCGTACGCCACCAACGACCGGTACGCCACCGAGTCCGCAGGGGCGCACCGAAAGAGTGCTGGAGCGCTTCCTGTGGAATTCACGCTTTCTGGTGATGATGGCGGTGCTGCCGAGCCTGCTCGGTGCGGTAGTGCTCTTCACCATCGGCACCATCGATATCATCAAGATATTGATCGACACCGTGGCGTATTATCTGCTCGGTAGCGTGGAAGACATTCACGATAACGTGGTGCCAAGCATCATCATGGCCATCGATATCTATTTGATTGCCATCGTGCTTTTGATATTCGGGCTAGGGGTCTACCGGCTTTTCGTCTCCCCCATTGAGCAAGCCGAAGATCACGCCCCGCTCCATCCGTTCAACGTGCAATCTTTCGACCAACTCAAGGACAAGATAGCACGGGTGGTGATCCTGGCGGTGATCATAGAGTTCTTCCGCGCCGTAGTTGACATCCGCTTCCAGACTCCACTGGATGCGATCTATCTGGCGCTTTCAGTACTCGCTCTTGCTGCTGCGCTATATTTGATGAGCCTTGCGCAACGCAAGGAATAACCGGCGGTTCGGGAATGTACACTGGCTCCGGCGCCGCTTGCCATCACGGGTTCCACACTCCCTCCCCATTCCTCACCTAAGCTGAAGAAAACACAGCGGTAAGGAGCGGCTCATGCCTATTTCCAAACGTGTGGTACTCCACGGTGCGGCGGCACTGCTGCTGGCCGGTGCGACCTTCGCCCATGCCCAGCCTGCCGATAACCGTGGTCAGGGCCAGGGCCAGCATCAAGGGCCGGGTCAGGGCCGGGGGCAGGCTCAGGAAGTGGCGCCGGGGCAACAGGGGCGGGCTCAGGGGCAGGGCAGAGCCCAGCCCGGCGAGCGGGCGTCTCGAGGCGGGGAAGGGTGGCAGGGCGAGGCTCGCACAGGGCGGAATGTCGACTACGGCCCGCGCATCGATGAGCGCGAGATCCGCCGGTTGCTGCTCGAGCGGCGCGATTGGATCGAGATCGACCGCAGCCGGGAAAGCCTGCCGCCTGGCATCCGCATGAACCTGGAGCGGGGCAAGCCGCTGCCGCCGGGCATCGCCAGGCAGCTGGACGATCGCATCCTGCGCGATCTGCCACGCTACGACGGCTACGAATGGCGCCGCGTCGGCCCCGACGTCATCCTGGTGGATGCCGTCAACGCCATCATCTACGAGATACTGCGCGATATTTTTTATTGATCGGCAGCGCGCGTTTGGAGCGGCTCGGGTGTCGGGCTAGTTTGCCTCGCCGGATGGTGTGAACTACAGTTGACATCCGGCTGGTCGTGGTGCTGCTCTGTGGCGGTGACAAAGCCACTCAGGCACGTGACATAGACCAAGCCAAGACCATTGCCACGCAATGGAAGGAGTGACCGATGGCTGATCCGCACGCACAATTTAGCCATTACGACACCGCGGACTATCTGCGTAACGAGGAAGACATTGCTGCGTACCTGGCAGCGGTGATGGAAGAAAACGACCCAGCTCTTCTCGCCGCTGCGCTGGGCGATATAGCCCGTGCGCGTAACATGAGTCAGCTGGCTAAGGAAGTAGGCATGAGCCGTGAAGGGCTATATAAGGCCTTGTCTGGGGAGGGAAACCCAGCGTTTTCCACTATCAATAAAGTGGCTAATGCCTTGGGGCTTCGGCTGACAATTGAGCCCCTGCCACCGAAAGAGGCTCATTGAGAGCGTCAGGAGGCCGCGCAGGGTATTGAAGGCGCAAGGTTTTCCGAGCGGAAATCTCCCAGCGCGGCCAGGCCATGCCAGTTTTTGATGTGGATCTGCCTGTGGTCGCAGCTTTCGATCAGCCCCTTGCGCTTGATCTTGTTCAGCGAGCGGCTTACGTGAACGCTGGAAAGGCCTACCACTTCCGAGATTTCCGTTTGGGTGAGGGGGAAGAAATAACGCCCCTGGTAGGTCATGCCGGCAGCGTGGGAGCGGGCGTAGCACTCGCATAGCAAATTGGCGATACGTCCTTCGGCATTGCGCGCGGAGATGTTGACGATCCAGTTCATGGCTACGCTGTGGCTGATATGGCCCGAAGCCTTGAACAGACGCAGAATGCGTGGCCGCTCGAATAGCCGCTCGGCGCTTTCTGAGTCGATGGTGGTAAAGCGCAACGGCGTGATCGCCTTGATGGAATAGTCGAGCCGGTTGTACAGACCCTGGCCGTTGTCGCTGATATCGCCGGGCAGCAGCAGCGAAGTAATCGGCTCTCTACCGTTGTGCAGCATCTTGTAGCGGCAGGCCCAGCCCTTCTCGATCAGATGCAGGCACTCCAGCACCTCACCTTCACGAGCCAGGTGGCTGCCCTTCTTCACTTCCCGTACGGGGCTCGTGTAGCTATCGAAAACTCGCTTGTCCTCGTCGCATAAATCCAAGCGTGACTTGAGGTTATGAAACAAATACATGCCATCCTTAGTATGCTTGACCAATGTCTCCATTCCCCCAGTGTAGCAAACGACCGAGCGGCAACAAGGCGTTAAATTAGAAAATGCCGATGGTGGGGAGGCGCTTGGAAATCATCATACAAAGCAGGCGGCGGCTTCTTCCTCGTGCCGCATCAGTTGCGGTTTTCCGAATTTCGTTTGACACATCTATTTGACGTTGCCGATAAAGTCGATGAAAATAAGATTGAGTGTTGTCATTTCGGCCGGGTTGTTGTATTTATAAGCCGCATCCCGCAAAACTCCCAAATGAATTACAGGATTGCCAATGTCCCTTCTTAGCGAATTCATGCAGAAAGAGCAGCAGCTCAAGCAGCTTCAGGCTGAAATGGAGCGGCTGCAAAACGACGAGCGCCTGAAGGCCGAGCTCGAGTTCAAGGACAAGCTCGAAGCGCTGATGCGCGAGTTCAGCAAGAGCTCCACCGATGTCATCAACCTGCTGGAGCCGCAGGGTGGCAAATCGGCACCGGCCAAGTCGGCTGCTGCCGGTGGTGGCGCCCGTCGCAAGCGCAAGCTGAAAATCTACAAGAACCCCAATACGGGTGAAGTGGTGGAAACCCGCGGCGGTAACCACAAGACGCTGAAAGCCTGGAAAGACGAGCACGGTTCCGACACCGTGGAAGGCTGGCTGGTTCGCGTCGAATCTTGATTGCGTGCGAAGCCGGGCCATTGGCCCGGCTTCGTTCGATTTGCTAGTCCCTGCTCAAGGTTTAGTTGCTCGGATGAGCGGTTTTAGGACAAAGCGTAAGGCTCATCGATTCTTTTGAACCGGTAGCCGCATCACGATCTCTTCTTGCGTCCACTCCACCTGAAGCGCCTCTCCCGTAGCGTGATAGCGCTCCGCTGGCAACCCTTCGCAAATCAAGTACTGCACCACGTCGGGTATCTCTTCCAGCGACTTGACCGTGATAAAGGCATGCTGCTGGGCAGGTATCTTCAGCAAGCGGAACGACGGAGGGATGGGAATGCCCTGCGCTTCGCTCTGGCTGACCCGTGGGCCGACATCGATTCGATCCGTTGCGCTGGGCAGCGGTGTGTTGTGCATCAAGGCAATGATACGGCCACGCTTCAGGCGCTCGGATAGGCTTTCCGTGCCCTTGGCATGTTGCCGCCATGTCTTGAGCATGCTCAAAGCGGTATTGTGCGGTTGGCGATAGAGCCGGGTTACCAAGGCATGGCATACCTCCGAATGATGTATTTCAAACGTTGGCGGTTTGCGACCGCCTTCATTGCAAAAAGGGTTGTGGCGTAGTTTCAAACGTAGCGCCTGGCGGTATTGGCGCGGTGTCTGATTGTGGTATCGTTGGGAAGCACGACTGAACGCGGAATGGTTCTGGTAGCCGCACTGGCTGGCAATGGTTCGTATCGAAAGTGGAGTCAAGGCCAGCAGACGAGCTGCCTTCTCCAGGCGTAAACTGTCGCGGTATGCACTTGGGGACAGGCCGAAGCACTGCTTGAACCTGCGCCGGACCTGTGAGGTCGAATAACCGAGTCGGCTGGCGAGGTCTTCGATTCCCTGCTGGCTCTCCAAATGATCCTGCAGCCAGATCTCCGCCCGCATCATCTCGTTAAACATAACTGTCCCTTGCTTGATTCGGCAGCAACGTCTCGTTTGCTGCGTCTGCCAACACACTGGTGCCCTCACTGGCGCCTGGGCAGAGCCCGGCAGGCATAACGCCCGCTTTTCTTATGGCTTTTATGCACCTCTTTATGCGCTGCGGGGGGATGCAAAGGCAAGTTCGGTTATCGGGTTTGACTGTTTGTGCATAGTACGTACTGGGAATGATACGCAGCTCCTTTACGTCAGGCAGCCTCTGCTTTTAGCGTAGCGCAACGTCGTTTCTTCGCTATACAGGGGTTTAGCGGTATACTGGGGCTCTTCGACAGCAGGTGCCGCTGGGGAGGCCGGCCGGTACTTGAGTGAAAACGGATACACATGAGAAACCAAAAACCCAACCGTTCCATGGATGAGCGCGAAAAACTGCGCAAGTTTCGAGAACTGGACGACGCCTTTGCCGAGGCGCTGCGCGAGCTGGAAAAGCCCAATCCGAAGCTCGATATCCCCACGGGGCCGCCGGTGCGTAGCCTGGCGGAGCTGGAAGCGGAAGAGCAGCAGCAGCGGCAGCAAGTCTTCGAGCAGCGGCTCAAATCGCTGATGAACGAATACGCACAGCCCAGGGAAAGCGTGACAGTCCTGCTGCGCACCTTGCAGACCCTTGGGCGCATTGCCTGATCTGCAGTCGTCTATGACCTACTTCCTGGTGATGGGTAGCCTGGCGCTATCCGTCCTGTTCACGCTGGGGTGGGCGCTTTCCCGCCTGCTGCGCTGGGTGGCTTCCGGCCTCTCGCTTGGCGTCGGCAAGGGGAGTGCCAGGTCCCGGCGCTCGGCAGGGCGCGGTAGCCGGGCCGCCAAAACCGCCAAACCCAAACCCAAGCCCAGGGCCAGCGCAAAAGCCGCTGCCAAGGCTGGGGCAACCGCCAAGGCCAAGCCTGTCGGCGAGCCCTGGCGTATCACCCGGCATCTGGCCGAATGGCGCTCCAGTACCGCGCTGGCGCTCGTCGCTGCGCTCACCTACCTCGTGGCGCGCCTGGCCGAACACGGCATGAGCTATCGTCCGCCCCATACCCTGCCAAGCGGATTCAGTACCTTGCTGCTCGGCCTCGGTTGGCTTTCCGCCGGTTTGATCCTGCTTGCGCTGCTGCATCGGTTGGCAGTGTGGCGCTGCCGTTGATCCAGCGTCGGTCAGCTGTATGGCATGGGTTTGTAACACGAAAGAGTGGCAGCGCCCTCATGATCCAGAACTAATTGAACAACTGCTGTCAGGCGACACGTAAAACTGACCCCCAGGCGACACGGAAAACTGACCCCTCCGTGAGCTCACCTGGAGGGTCC
>JAAQTN010000042.1 GCA_011742915.1 Billgrantia desiderata
CTCGCTTGTAGTGCCAATTTTGAAAACACGTTTTCAGGTTAATCAGTGGCTTACGCTTCTATCTGTCGAACTCGGGAGGCCCAGCCGCTTGCGATGCTGCTTCAAGCGCTCACGATCCAGCCGCAAGCGCCCGTCTTGGGGGATGATCACAGGTGGGGTCCTTTGACGGGTGGGTGGAGTATCGTGCTTGATTTCTCTTTTAGTGTTACATTTCCGATTGGAGTGTGTCATGGCACACTGGTTATTTACCGATAGAAAAGCACATCAAGAGGTGGCGTGAGCACCAGAGCAATGCTATAGCGCCCTGCCATCTTATACACCAAATATTTTTGCTGCTACGTTGCTTATATTAGACCAAATCCCAGTATTTTTGTGCCACTTTTCTAAATTGTTCACTGCTGCTTTTTCAACAGCCTGATTGTAGTTGAAAGTCTCAATATGGATAGAGGATGAGCCATACCTATCATCTGCATCAGGAAAATCTTCAGCCTCTTCTTTTTGAGAGCAATCTTCAAAATGTTCAAGATATCTACCGCAAGAGACGGAGAACTCAGAACTGGAAAGCTTCGAATATTCTTCCCACGCATTCCTTTCGACAAATTGCTCCATCCTATTAAACTCCGCCTCCATCCTCACCCCAATTGAAAAATAGATGGATTGCGGAACTTTTCGGTCTTTTATTTTCTCCTTCCAGCTATACCAGTCCACAGGATTACTGAATGGATACAACATATTAAACCCTATGTAATTCATACGATCCTTCGCAGTATCACCAAGCAACGTTAAGAGCACCTGGGCCTCAATAGCCATTTCGTAGAGCTCGCTGGGCCCAAAAACCCTTTCCGCCTCCTCAGAAACATACAATGGATAACATTCATTGAATTTTTTAAAATATCTCGCATCAAGCTCCTTCAATGAAGCCAAAGCACCTTTTACTCTGTCCACAAATCAACTCCAAAAAATAATTCTCGGCCACAAAAGCGATTTCTAGACCTGAACCGGCTCTTGCTGAAGCCACTTTTCAAAAGCTCGACTCTCAGGCCTACCTTCTTTTGCTGCATAGTACACAAGACGCAGGTGGCGATCTTCATCAATAGACAATGAAGTATGCTCGAACTCTACTTGCCCAATCGTGGGTATCTGCAAATGGCGAATGCCTTGGCATGGACCATGAATATCCTGCTGCTGCCACCAGGCCTTGAAATCAGGCGATACGTTTTCTAGCTCCGCCACCAAGTCGGTGATATCGCTATCATGAATGGCACGAACGAAGTCACGACGGAAGCTCGATAAAATCTGTAGCGCTTGCTCATCCCAAGGAGAGAAAAGCTCACGCATGCCGGGGCTAGTAAACAGCATCCATAAAAGATTTCGCCTATCGGCGGGGCGACTTGAAAAACCAAACACCCGGTCTGCGGCTGAATTCCAAATCAACACATCCCAGCGCAGATTAAGTACATAGGAAGGTCGTGAAGGGATGTCATTTATCAACCGATTTATCAACGGTGGAACCACACAAATGGCATGGCCTAGCTCCGGTGGCAGCCGCTGATGAGCTAGCAAGAAAAGGTGACGGCGCTCGGTCTCATCCAACTTGAGCACTCGTGAGAGGTTATCGAGAAAAGCAGAAGATGCCTTAATATCCCGCCCTTGCTCCAGCCACGTGTACCAAGACAAGCCAACCCCAGCCAAGGCTGCCACCTCTTCGCGGCGCAGCCCCGGTGTGCGCCGCCGGCCGCCAGCAGGCAATCCCACCTCTTTCGGTGAGATTCGCTCGCGGCGGCTACGAAGAAATTCAGCCAGCTCTGCCCGGGTGTGCTGGGAGGGTGTCTGAGGTGCGCTCATAGGGTTACCTCAAGTAATAGCATAAACGGTCAAATTGTACCCTTCGAGAAACCGAAGAAGAATACCCATTCCTGGCTGACGAACCTGGGCCAGGACTCTTGCTTGATTAAGAGTTTACACATTGATGTGTCATCAATCTGCAAAGGGGTCAACAGGATGTACCAGTCACTTCTTCGCGATCAGCTAGAGACTCTGAAGTCCTCCAACCAGTATCGAACCTTCACCACCCTCAGCCGTCTCTGCGGCCAGTACCCGTTAGCCAAGCTGAGCGATCATCACCCAGAGCCCGTAGTCATCTGGTGCAGTAACGACTATCTAGGTATGTCCCAGCATCCGTGCGTACTTACCGAGATGCACAGGGCGCTAGGGGTCTATGGCGCCGGCTCAGGCGGGTCACGCAATATTGGTGGGTCTCACGAAGTGTACGCACGCCTGGAGGCAAGCCTCGCCGACTGGCACGGTAAGGAAGCTGCTCTGGTTTTCCCTACCGGCTTCGGCTCCAACGACGCAACCATCCAATGCCTTCTACGCCGCATTCCCAACTGCGTGGTGATCAGCGACGAACTGAATCACGCCTCTATCGTGAACGGCATCCGCTCTACGCCCAACGAGCGCCAGATATTCCGTCATAGCGACGTGGCCCATCTAGAGCAGATACTGTCCAGCTATCAACTGGATCGACCAAAGCTTGTGGTGTTCGAGTCAGTTTATTCGATGGACGGAGACATCGCCCCCATCGAAGAGATCGTCGCCGTTGCCAAGCACTACAACGCGCTCACCTACCTCGACGAAGTACATGCCGTTGACATGTACGGCCCTCGTGGCGCGGGCATAGCGGCTGAACGCGGCCTTACCGATCAAGTAGATATTATTCAAGGCACCATGGCCAAGGCCATTGGGGTAATTGGTGGCTATATCGCCTCGACTCATGTGCTTGTCGATGCCGTGCGCTCCTTCGCTACGGGCTTCATTTTTACCACCTCGCTTCCTCCGGCAATAACCGCTGGTTGCCTGGCCAGTGTCGAGCATTTGAAGGCCAACAGTGCGCAGCGGGAGCGGTTGCACGCTCAAACGGCCAAGCTGCGCGCATACCTCCAACAACATGACATCCCAGTCATGCCCTGCTCACAGACGCACGTACTACCGGTGCTGGTGGGCGAGGCGAAGCTCTGCAAATCTGCGGCTGAACGCTTACTGCATACCCACGGTGTGTACTTGCAGCCGATCAACTATCCATCGGTACCGGTAGGTACCGAGCGCTTCCGCGTGAATGCCACACCGAACCACAGCGACGCTCAAATCGAGCATTTGGCGGTATCACTACGCGAGACATTCGAGCATTTCTCCATTCCGCTTGCGTCCCAAGTGTTCAGCGCGGAGGTGGCCTGATGGATCTGCCCTTCCTTATCGTGCGCCCTGCGATGGTGGCCGACCTGAACAGGCTAGTGGAGCTGCGTGCTTACTTGCTGGATGGCACTGAAGCCATGTATTCGAGCAAGACACCAGAAGACTCAATGCGCTGGCGCGCGGCTTACCGCACTTGGCTGAGCAGCCACTTAAACACAAGCAATTGCGTGCATGTTCTAGCCGCAGAACACAAGGAAACTGGTGAAGTGCTTGGCTGTGCAACCGCGATTATCGATCAACGTGCACCAGCTCCCGGATGCCTTAACGGCTTGTCCGGCTGGGTACAGTCGGTGGTGGTGGAGCCGCAATGGCGTAACCGTGGCATAGCCCGGCAATTGATGCAGAACCTGCTGCGCTGGTTCGTCAGCTGCAGCGTAGGCTCCGTGGTGCTTCAGAGCACCGAGGCTGCCGACAAGCTGTACCAGACACTGGGCTTCGTCATCAGCGACGAGCGCCTGCTGATCCGTCAGGAGGCCTCGGCATGAAAATTCTGATCATCGGTCTAGGTTATGCCGGCAACCGCTACCGACGCGCCTTCGAACATATCGCCGCGAGCACTGACTTGCCACTGTCGCTGGCCTACGTCGGGCGCCAGCAGAAACCGACCGAGCTGCCCTATTTCGATAGCGTCGGCCGGGCGCTGCAGGAGTTCGCGCCGGATATCGTCGTGGTCAGCGTCAACGATCACAGCCATGCGTCAGTGCTGCAACAGCTGGCCGGTTACCGGAGCTTCGTGATCTGCGAGAAGCCGCTGGTTACGCCGCAGGACAATCTGGACCAGCTGCTAGGCGCACTGGAGCACATCAGCGGCTTTGCCCTGGATCTGGTGGAGCGCTACTCGGACGTCAGCAGGCAATTGCGCGAGTGGGTCGAACGCAACGACTGGCAACTGGTGCGTGCCAGCTTCCACTGGGGCAAGGATCGCATCAACGACTACCGCCCCACCTGCGGTGTGACCAGCGAAGTGATCCATGCACTGGATCTACTCGGCTGGATCTGCCCACGCGCCGGCCAGCTCAAGTTGCATGGCGTACTAGGCGTGCGCTCGGACTTCTCGATCTCCGGCAGCGAGGTGCTCGACACCGTGCAGCTCACCGCCAGCCTGGGTGAGGCGCAGGTCACCGGCTACGCCAGCTTCGTCAACATCACACGCCAGCGCACGGTGGACTTCAGCTTCGTCGATCGCGATACCCGGCTAATACACGCACGCCTAGTGTTCGACACGCCGCGCTGGGACCACGACCAGCTTCGAATCTGGACACGCAACGCCAATGGAACCGAGGACTTGCTGCACGAGTTCGCAGCCGCCCCTGACGAGCCTGGACTCGACACTCTGCACAAACTCTCGCGTCTATGCCGGCAGGTGGTTCACGCAGTGGCAATCAAGGAGCAACCACCCCAAGCCTTCGCCGATCTCGAAACCGCCATGGAGCTACAGCGCCTGCTTAACGAGCTCGACAACCACGCCCAAACCCCACCACCGGTTCGCTACGTCCATGGCGAAACGCGCGTGCTGCTGGCCGAGGACAACGACTTGGAAAGCCTTGGATAGCTCACTCACAAGGAGAAAGACTATGTGTGGAATCGCTGGATGGCTGTCCTACAGCCAGAACATGGAAACGCAACGCGGCACCCTCCAACGCATGACCGACACTATGGCCCTGCGCGGACCGGATGCCGGTGGGCTGTGGATCGACGGTCCAGTCGGCCTAGGACACCGACGCCTGTCGATCATTGACTTGGAAGGTGGCCGTCAACCAATGACAGCCATGCACGGCGGCCTGCGCGAAGTGGCCGCTATCACCTACAGCGGCGAGGTCTACAACTTCCGAGAGCTGCGCACCGAGCTGCAGCAACTCGGACACCAGTTCGAGACCCGCAGTGATACCGAAGTGGTTCTACGCGCCTATGTGGAATGGGGCGAAGCCTGCGTGGATCGTCTCAATGGCATGTATGCCTTCGCCATTTGGGATCTGCGCATCCAAGAACTACTGCTGATTCGCGATCGCATGGGTGTCAAGCCGCTGTACTACTTCCAAACCTCCGACGGTGTGGTATTCGGCTCCGAGCCCAAGGCTCTGCTAGCCAATCCCCTGGTGCCGCGTAAAGTGCGCGCCGATGGCCTGCGAGAAATTCTGGAAATGGTGAAAACGCCGGGGCATGCCGTATTCGCCGGCATGAACGAAGTGATGCCAGGCGAGGTAGTGCGAATCAACCGCCAAGGCCTATACCGCCGCCACTATTGGAAGCTGGAAGCACGTGAGCATAGCCACTCGTTGGACGAGACCATTCGCCATACCCGCGACCTGCTGGAGGACATCGTCGAGCGCCAGATAATCGCTGACGTACCGCTATGCAGCCTGCTCTCAGGCGGGCTCGACTCTTCAATCATCACCGCGCTGGCTTCGAAGAAACTGCTGGCAGCCGGCAAGGAGAACATTCGCTCCTTTTCCGTCGACTTCGTTGATCACGGCAGCGGCTTCACCAGCGACGCCGTGCGCGGCACGCCGGATGCCCCATTTGTCCGTGATCTAGTGGAGAAGATCCGCTCCAGTCACCAGGAAATTGTCCTCGACAGTCGCGAACTGGCCGACCCAGCGCTACGTGCGCAGATCGTTCGCGCCCTCGACCTGCCTCCGGCCTTCTGGGGGGACATGTGGCCGTCGCTCTACCGCCTGTTCCAGGAGGTGCGCCGGCAATCGACAGTGGCACTGTCCGGGGAAAGCGCGGACGAGGTATTCGGCGGCTACCGCTGGTTCCACGACCCTGAGGCGATCCAGGCCAACACCTTCCCCTGGCTGACCTCGGTCACGGGCAAGTATTTCGACGGTAAGCCTCTGCTCGATCAGGGACTGCTAGCACAGCTGGACATGCAGAATTTCTTGCATGACAGCTACACCCAAGCGATCTCCGAAGCACCGGTACTGCCGACCGAAAGTACGATAGACCAGCGTATGCGCCAGATGAGCTACGTCAACCTGACGCGCTTTGTGCAGACCCTACTGGATCGCAAGGACCGCATGAGCATGGCCGTCGGCCTCGAGGTGCGGGTGCCCTTCTGCGACCACCGGCTGGTCGAGTATGCCTTCAACATTCCTTGGGCGATGAAGGCCTTTGACGGGCGGGAGAAAAGTATCCTGCGCGCGGCGACTCGCGACCTGCTGCCGGAGTCGATCAGCGAGCGGGTCAAGAGCCCCTACCCCTCGACCCAAGACCCTGCCTATGAACAGGCCCTACGCGATGCTCTAGCCGCTATCCAAGCTGATCGAAACGCGCCGGTGACGCCGCTCCTCGACAGAGGCCGAATCCAGCAAACACTTGCCAAGCCGCTCGGTAGTGTCTCGCCCATGTACGAGCGCATGGGCATGGAGTTGGCGGTCGGCCTCAACAGTTGGCTGAACGAGTACGACGTGAGTCTCGAACTCTAGCTCTCACGCGATGTGGTCCCGACTCGGGGCCACATCCCTTCCCCTAAATACTATCTGGAACCTAAGTGAGCAATGAGTATGAATACTCCTAACCATTCTTCCGTTTACCTAATAGCCTTGGGAGCCTTTGCCCTCGGCATGGCCTCCTACGTTACCGCTGGGCTGATTCCGATGATCGAAGCCTCATTCGCGGTATCGGTGTCGATGGCTGCACAATTGGTTACTGCCTTCACCCTTGCCTATGGACTGGGCTCTCCTATGTTCGTTGCCTTGACCCCAGCCCATCGACAGCGTGCCGGCCTGCTCTTGTCTCTAGGCATGTTCGTCATCGCCAATGCCGCTAGCGCACTGGCCGAAAGCTTCACTGTGCTAATGATCTGGCGCGCCATTGCAGGCGTAGGTGCCGGCGTATACCTAGCCATGGGCATTGGTGCCTCTGCGGCAGTTTCCACCCCAGAACACCGGGGCAAGGCCATTGCAATCATTATGGGCGGCATGGCCAGCGGTGTGGTGCTTGGCGTACCGCTCAGCCTGTTGTTTGCTGAGCAGATGGGATGGCAATCGGCGCTTTGGCTTGTCGCCCTACTCGGCTTGATTGCCTTTGTCGGCTTGCTTCTGAAACTGCCGGCCCTGCCCGCAGCGACAGCCAGCTCGCTAAGACAGAAGCTGACGATTCTCAGCGACGGCCATGTTCTGGTCATTCTTACAGTCTCCCTGCTTGCGGCCATTGCCAGCCTAGGCATGTACACCTTCATCGCTCCGCTATTGGCTGACCCGGCCTATGGCGCCGTGCGCTCAGTCACACCCTATCTCTGGGCCTGGGGCATTGGCGGTGTACTCGGCAGCTTCTTGGTCGGGCCACTGGTAGATCGTCTAAAGGGGCCAAATGTGACCTTTGCCATTATGTTGATTCTTGCAGTATCATTATTTGTTCTACCGCTTACGGCTGCGCTAAGTACTTGGTTGGTGATGCTACCGATCGTTCTTTGGGGAGCCGTTGGTTGGGCCTTGCAAGTGCCACAAAACAACGAACTTATCCGGGCCCGCCAAGCTAAGGGCGACGGCAATCTAGCCATTGCCCTGAACGAATCAGCGCTGTACTTGGGCAGCGCCATTGGTGCAGCAGGCGGAGGCTTCGTACTGCTGCTGCAGCTACCTGTCTGGTCACTGGCAGCATGCGCTGGCGGTGTAGCAGCGCTGGGTGCTCTTCTGCAGATTGTCAATCTGCGCCGGCCGCGAACGCTGGTAGCCGAAACGCAAGTTGGCTCCTGTAATTGAGGCATCGAGAGAGAATAGAGCGCCGGTAACTTATACGTACCTGAAAGCCGGTCTGACAGTTGGTGGCACGTCGCTTAGCGTCGTCGCTGCCAACTATTGGTAGGATACCCTAGAAGAGATGCAGCAGGACCAGAAGGGCACTATCTGGTCACCTACAATGCAAAACGCCCGCACCAAGGGCGATGCATGAAGGGGATGACACCCTATGACGTTTCAAGAAAGGGCTTCCCAAGACGACAAAGAAAGAAAACAGGTAAACGGCACAAAACACTGCTTAACTATAGGGAGCCCACGGGGTGTGGGTCAGACGGAAACCATTACTGCATCCATCTCGTGCCTATTGACACATGCATCAATACAGGTACATTGACACATGAGAGGCTTGCTCTCAAACACATAAGGAAAACCACCATGGCTCTTAAACCAGGCCCAAAACCAACTGCTAAATCAACAGGGAAACTTGACCAACGTCGACGTGACAATAAAAACACCCCGGGAAATACCCCGGAATTAAAACATAGCAAATCCTCAAAAAAATAAGTTAGACTGCTCTTTACCGACAAAAGCTACCGTGACGGTAGCTTTTTTATTACTTATCGCATTCAGTGGCCTGCCTGAAGATAAACGCCGCGGGCCACCCCTTGCTCCACCAGGGTGGCGGCACACAACAAGCCGCGCTACGCATCGCTACGGTAAGCCCGGGGCAGGCCGAACAGCGCCGTGCCTCCTTCCTCCAGGCTGCCGCCAAAATGCTGCACCCAGCTCGCCAACGCCGAGGGATCGGCCGCCACGGCGTGCAACTGGATCAGTACGCGGGCACTCTCCATCTCCTCGATATCGGCAGCGACAACGGCAGCCTCCTCGGCCTCCGCCGACAGCTCCTCGACCTCCACCTCGTAGATCTCGGCCAGATGACGCGCGGTACGATACAGCACCGCCTTGCCACTCTCGGCCCGCTTGATGGACGCGATGGAGACGCACAAGCGACGATCAAAACAGTACTCGGCCAGCGCCTCCTGACTCAGGCCCAGCCGTTTGCGATGCTGCTTCAAGCGCTCACGATCCAGCCGCAAGCGCCCGTCTTGGGGGATGATCACTGGTGGGGTCCTTGACCGCCCAGATAGGGCTAGAGGGTGGTGTTTGGCTCGGTGCGAGCGAGCCGCTTGCCAATGATGCAGAGGCTATACTCTTTGCCATCCATCTCCGCGATGTCAGGCAAACGTCCCCACTCTTGAAACCCAAGCGCTTTCAAGAGCCGTATACTCGGCGTGTTATGGGCAAAAACATAGCCAACGAGGGAGTGCAGCCCCAGCTTCGGTGCCACCTCCTCAGCTGCGTGCAATAACTTTTCCCGAGTAGTTTGCCCTGATACCTGGGATCGATGTAGATACTCAATTCTGCCGTGTGGCGATAAGCCGGCCTGCCGTAGAAATCCTCGAAACTCATCCACGCCACCACCCCTTCCTCGCGCTCATACACAAGCAGCGGACGACGCTCGGGTTGGTGTTTGCGGAACCACTCAAGGCGGGCCTCAGGCGTGACCTGCTCAGTATCAGCAGTGGATCGTCTGCTCGGGATAGCTGCATTGTAGATATCGACGATCCTCGGCAAGTCCTGCTCTGTCGCATACCTTAGCCCCATAGCGCGCCCTCCTGAAGTGTGGTGGTATGAAGTGTGACAGTCGTTCAAGTCCCAATTCGGTAATGTCCGATCTTATCATCCACCGCTGTATAGTGAACAAGGCCTTCTAAGGCTAGCGGTAGAGACTCTTCCACAGTACCACCACAAAGTAGCGATCTCACGGGCCCCACGATCTTTGTCTCGACATCACGAATAGTATTCAGGGAAGTCAGCCTAAGACTATAAACCCATTGAGAGTCCCTAGCGTCATATGAAGCCCATCGAAACAACACCCCCGACTCAAGCGAGAATGGAGAATTTTCGTCGACATCTAAAGGAAAACCCATCCAGCACTCTTCAAAGTCTATAGGAACGTCCCACCAAAGCACATGAACCAAAGGTTCACTATTATCAACGGCCGCCACACCTTTACCGGACAGACTAATTTGGAACGAAAGGTACCTATTCACGGTTCTTTTAGGTTTAACCTTGATCGGCAGAGAGTACCCGACAGCAGTACTGACCCAGCCCCATTCGTCTGTTTCGTCTGAGCCGATCCAGTGCCCCTCAGCACGCATCAATCTTGAAACTTCATCATCAGAAGCAACCAGCTCACTAATCTCCTGCTTCAACAATTTAGACAATTGATCGCATTCCGAGCCGACCCTCGACACAAATTGAAAACTCTCCAGTATATGCCTTCCTATATTACTCATTCGTCATCCAAATTAAAGTTATCAGCTAACGCAGCACCCTCAATAAATGAGGCCGGAGGCTCCAAGCTTTCAAATCCGTCAATGGCACGCCAAAACGCCGTCGGGTAAAAAGGGCAGTCCTGCGAAAAAGCCATATCCTTGAAGCCACGGAAAGGCCTGATATTAAGAATTCCTAGCAGAGCCTGCACCTCTTCTGCCCAACCAGCAAGTAACAGAGACTCTGGTGAATCAAAATTCCGAAGTGTACTAAGCACATCAGACCATGGATAGAGAAGCAACTTCCCTCGCCAAACGTCTTCCACTCCTAATGCTCTGTGACCCTCACTAATTTCTGGAGCAATAAACACATGAAACGAATTCTCTCGCTCATGACAAGAAAGAAATTTCAACCATTGCTTATGAAGTTGATCTTCCCCACTTAACGTCGAACGCCACTTGAACTCAACCAAAATCCACCTTCTCTCACCTGTCTCCCAACCCAGCTCAACGAACAAATCCGGCTCAATTCCACGTTTCGGCCAGAAATGCATTTTTGCGAATGAAATATGTCCACCTGGAAAACGCGATTCGGGGCGCCGCCGCTCTATAATAGACATCCAAAAAGCGGCTATAGCCTCTGGAGCTAGAAACGCCAGAGGCCCCATGACCAACGCGGTAATTTCATCCTCTTCAGGCACCCTTAGCTCATTCGGCTCGCGTCGCCCTAGGTACCTCTGATAGATGCGAGTCTTCCCATGCGTTATCGCATGAATCATTCGATATAGCCTCAGTCATGCTGTTTTTTTCACATTCGCTCGAACACTTCGCACAGCTACCTCTAGAAATCAGGGCCTAGCTGTCGGGTCCTGTGTGATTAACCACATACATCGGTAGCGAATTACTACAACAGCGAATCGACCTCAAGCCTCAACTTCAATTAAACTCCGGTGGTCTCGGCCAGTCGCTGAACGGTACGATATAGCAATGTCTTGCCACTCTCGGTCCGCTTGATGGAAGCGATGAAAAATGTACAGGAGCTGACCAAAGAGTACTCGCTCAGCGTTCCGGCCTCAGGCCCAGCCGCTTTCGATGCTGTTTCAAGCGCTCACGATCTAGTCGCAAGCGCCCATCTTGGGCGATGATCACTGGTGACTTCATTGGCCGAGCAAGTGCAGTATCTCGCTACTTTTCTTTGTACAGATTGTAGAGCATTCAACCTTCAATTTTAGGGAGTTTGACATGCAATCCTGGAAGGTAAATACTGATTGGATTATCCTCACTCCTGTTATTGTCAGACGGACTCAGGTAGTTCTTTATATGCTCAATCAGCTCGTTCTTAGCCGACTCCATCCTGTCCATCAAGGTATAAATGTCCGAAACGTCAATAACTATTGTTCGCCCCTGGGCCACATCGAGAGCTATGGTGACTTCTGGTGTATGGGAGGAGGTAGGAAGGGTGGCGTATCCTGTTGATTGATCTCGCCAGATCACAATCAACACGGAATGGATACGCCATGACCGATTCTACCCTCTGGGCTCTTTCACAACCAGAACCCCAGGTCTCTGACCCGCTGCACGAGCTGCTGCGCCACGGTGCCCGTGACCTGATCGCCAAAGCCGTCGAGGCTGAACTGGCCACCTTCCTGGCACAGTACGCTGACCAGCGCCTCGCTGATGGGCGCCAAGCCGTGGTCCGCAACGGCTACCTGCCAGAGCGTACCGTTCAGACCGGCGTCGGGGATGTCAGCGTGCAGGTGCCCAAGGTCCGCGACCGCAGCGGTGGTGGCGCTCGCTTCAACAGCAGCCTGTTGCCCCCCTACCTGAAGCGGGCCCGCAGCATCGAGGAGCTGATCCCCTGGCTCTACCTGAAGGGGATTTCCACCGGCGACTACCAGGAGGCCCTGGCGGCGCTGCTGGGCGACCAGGCCAAGGGACTGTCGGCCAACACGGTGTCACGGCTCAAGAAGCAGTGGGAAGACGAGCATACCGAGTGGCGGCAGCGCGACCTGTCAGACCGGCGCTACGTCTACTGGTGGGCCGACGGCGTTTATAGCAACGTGCGAATGGATGACCGCCTTTGCCTGCTGGTGATCATCGGGGTCACCGAGCAGGGCCGCAAGGAACTGGTGGCCGTCGAGGACGGCTTCCGCGAGTCGGCGGCCAGCTGGGAGACCTTGCTGACAGGCCTGCGAGAGCGCGGCCTTACCCATGCTCCCAAGCTGGCAGTGGGCGATGGTGCCATGGGGTTCTGGGCGGCGCTTAGCAAGATTTACCCGGAAACCGACCATCAGCGCTGCTGGGTCCACAAGACTGCCAACGTGCTGAACAAGCTGCCAAAATCGGTACAGCCCAAGGTCAAGGCTGACCTCCATGACATCTGGATGGCCGAGACCCGCGACCAGGCACACCAAGCCTTTGATCGCACGCTGAGGCGCTTCGAGGCCAAGTACCCCAAGGCGATGGAGTGCCTGGCCAAGGATCGGGACGAGCTGCTGGCGTTTTACGACTACCCGGCAGAGCACTGGGTGCATATCCGCACCACCAACCCGATCGAGTCGACCTTCGCCACGGTCCGCTTGAGGACCAAGCGGAGCCGGAACTGCGGCTCCCGGGCGACGACCCTGGCGATGGTCTTCAAGCTGCTCCAGAGCGCCCAAAAGCGATGGAGGAGGATCAAGCACTTCCAAAAGCTGGAACTAGTCGTGAGCAACGTCAAGTTCCAAGACGGAGAGCAAGTAGCCGATCAATCAGACAGGAATGCGGCCTGACCGCCATCCACCAGATTTGACGATAACTCCACATCGAACGGAATCTTGTCTCCTTTTCGTATTATTTGGATAGTCGGCAGCTTTGTCATATGCCTGACACCCAATTCATAAAAAGCATTTGGGTTCCCAAATGAAAGATCAGCAACACAAAACTTGCTGGAAACTATATGTTCGAATATTTGTTGAGAAATCAGCCCAGAACGTCCAATCTTGTCAGCTCTTACAACCATGATACCGAACTTAGAGAAGGCAGGCTCGACGAGGTGCTTAAGAAGCATGTCCGCATGTTTTCGCTCTGAAGAAGACTCTTCCCCAATTGGAGTAATATAAAAACATAGTTTTTCTGTGTCTGAAGTATCGACAAAATCATCATTGATATCGTCAATAGGTGAAAAATCAACTTCTTGTTGCGATTCTTCTGCAACGGTCTGCTTCTCTTCATTCTCGACAATTTTTTTCGTTGTGCTATTAACCGCCCCATCTAGGCGGATGGTCCTTTTTCCTCCCGAGTGCTCAAGGATTAATCCTGCGTACTCTGCATTGGAAATGATTATTCCTTTAGCTTCTTCGACACGATCGCGAGGTACAGAGTATCTGTTTTCTAGAACATTGTTTAGAAACTCGTTATCTGGAATAAGTTTTCCATCATAGTCAGAATAAAACTTGCTAGGAATTGTAGGTATGCGCACTGCCTTGATCGCTGCTTCAAACTTTTCTTCAGGATAGTTTGGAGCGAGCAGTTTTCGTCCAGTTTCGGAAAGATGGAATTTTTCACCATCTTTGAGAATTAATTCGTATGCCTGTGCGGCCCATATTAGGTATTTAGTGTTGGCGGATTTGGGGCCAGCATTCATTGCTCCTGCAATTTCATCCCAAGTCGCCGCTCCGCCTGCGTATATCTCGTGAATCGGATTAATGACGACAAGGCATTCCTCCAGTGTTTTTTTCGGGAGATCAGTCGTCGAAATTTTCTTTTTCCCCGACTTTGGACCACGTTGCTTTGGTTCAGCTTTTTCTGTTCCTTCTGACATATTTATTTCCTACCATTTATTTAAGACAACCGTAACTCTAACGCTTAAATCAGTTGCGCCCGCGCATCTTCAAAACCATACCTCTTCCGCTTTCATTGCATGAAGTGCAGCGTCGGCTAGAACAATTGTTATATTGTCGACTACACTTCAATTGAATGGCGCATTGACGCTTTCAATGAATGCTCTAATTTGATTCGCTAGTTCACCGTCGACGCTGTCACCTTGAAATACAACGGATCCAGTCTCATAGACATTGAGGACCAGGCCATTGGTGAATTTGTACATGCTCTGGCCATTTGGCTTATTGTTGAGCGTGTGCTCAATGCTGCTAAGGAAGGCTTTCAGCATGTCTGGCTTGAGGCATTTCATAGCGTTTCCCCTGTTGGTAGTTGTGAATCTAGCGCCGCAATCACATGCTTGTTGTGTACATTGAATTGTTAAGTGACACCATTTTCAGAGTTCTCCTCTTGACATTCCGCTTGCTTTAAGAACAACCTTGCCTTTTCGATAGAATCGTGTTCATACTTGAGTTTTTTCGCAAAACCGCCGAGAGCAGCAATGCCAGAAATAATCGCGGCTGGAATAACGGCTCCGGGTAGTATAGGTGCAGCAGCAGCAGCTCCAATAATTCCCAGCAAAGCAGCGCTACTCGAATATTTTGAAATCCTGTGCTCTGTCTTTTCTAATTGAACTATAGCATTCAGAAGAGACCTATTTCTATTGATGATTTCTTTGGCATCTTCGGATAGCCTTGCGTCAGACGTAAGCTCTTTCCTTTCCGACTCCCAGCGCTCAATAATCTTTTGAATGTTCTTATATTCGGTTCCTTCAATGGCTGAGTCCTTTTCTATAGCGTTCAAAATCTCCTGAATTTTTTTATTGCCCACTAGTCACCTCCTCAGCTGCGCTTGATGCAGAACTCAAGAGTCCCGTCCATCCCAACCCTGCAGCTACAGCTTGTGCAGGCGTTGCCGGTGATGTTAACAGCGTACCGAGTATAGCGCCAAGTATAGCGAAAATAACAGCTTCAAAGAATCTTCCCCACCCAGAGTCCGCCCAACCGGGGTTAATGTGAGCTACCACTCGGACTGGCGGATTACCTTTCTCGTGCAGCTTAAAATAGAGCGCAAATGCTGCTACAAAACATATTAAATAGTAGCTTATGGCTATTCCTAACATGGTTTTTTCTCATTTTCGTTCACTCTTGAGACTAACGTACTTAACGTTTGCCATGAGCGGCATGCAACGGCGGCACTACTCACGACGGATCTATGCAATATGATCCGCCGTTGCGTGTCCGTTCGATAAAAGGGTAGGGCAAAATTCTTTCACGGCCCTTTGTGTACAAGTAGCGCCACCAAACCAGTGAGCGCCCCAATGACACCGGTGAGAGCTGATAGCCATACGACCCATTGCGACCTCGCTTCATGCCTTGCTTTAATCTCATGACGGATCTCCTCGCGCAGAGCAGCAACACCGAGTGTTGTGAGATTCCACCGCCCCGTGTAACGTCCTTCACACCAGTGTTTAGATTCTGTCTTGTCTTCGTTGTGGCGATGTGGAATGGGAACGCGAAGGCGACGCGCTTTTGCGAGTAACTTCTTAGTGACGTATGCGTCTTCCTCTTCGTCATGCAGATCAATCTCGAAACGATGCTGGCTTTCAAGAGATTCAACTTTCTCCTTGTCTTTTAGCTTCCTTGCCACAGCAATATCTTTGGCGTAAATACGATCCAACAGCGTTCGCTGCCATGCGAGTGTCGCTTCTGTGGAGAAGGGCAGTCTAGCGAGCATTCGAAGTAGGAATAGCACGAGTGCGATCTCTTGGTGTTTAACGTAAAGCTAACCGGACTGCGCGGCTTTTAGCGCAGGTCCGGTTGAGCGTAGTGTTATACCTATATTTTTCTGCTCTCTATGACGTTTCCATCTTTGTCCATGACTGTGATTGTCAGGCTATCAGTAATTTTCAGTTCATATTGTCGGAGAAGCCTAGGCAAACCTGATTCAGAAACTGCAGAACATAGTCAGACGTTGTTGAATCCTGATTCAGAACAACCTCTACAATCCCAGCCTTAGCAGCAACTTTTTTGGCACCTTCTTGCAGTCCAATTGGCGAAACTAGGATTCCGCCTGACGCACCAGTATCTTGGATGCTCCATGCAAGAGCAGCTGTGATTGCCTGACTAATCCCAGTCTTGGTATGGCGTTTACACTCAACGACAATGAAGTTGCTTCCGTTATTGGCACACCCTTTTGCGTCAATTTCCCATTCGGTTCCACTTTCTCCCGCGACAACTTGCTTTCCCTCAAATCGGCCAAGATCGAAATGTTCAGCGAATTGATTAAGCAAATATGCGGCAACTTCTTCATATGTCTTCCATTGCTTCTCAGGCACGGGGAATCCCTCTAGGCATAACGCCGCGCTCACCGGAAAATTTGTCCGAGTGCAGCGCTTTGTTAGATGCCGCCTCTCCCTGCGCCTCAAACTTGGAGAAACCGCCGCATAGCTTCGATCGACTCTGTGAGTTCTTCTGCGGTAAACGATACATTCTGGTCGTTCTCAGGATGATGAATTTGATGGCGTATGTACTCGGTAAGAACGATCTGCTGCGATACTGTAGAACCATCCTGCCGAAGACGAATGTACTGACGCTGCGGTTTGCCAGCTTTGTACTCCGTCAACCGCCCTTCTGCCTCAATGAACCCATATAGCTCGTTGTGATATTCATAGGAAGCCTCTCCAAAAGCCGAAAAATTCACTTCATTAAGGCTTGGATAAGGTAGCTCATGCTCCAGAACGGGTGAGACTCGTTCTGGAGTCTGATCTGAAATCAGGATGATGTTCTCAAACTTAAGGCGCTTTACGATCTCGGGGCTGTGCGTTGTGAGCAGCACCTGGGTGTTGGGCGCTTCAGAAAGAGCGATCAGAGCATCAGTCAATGCGCGCTGATGTTCTGGGTGTTGAGATGTTTCCGGCTCTTCAATGGCGTATACAATATCGGGCAAGTTAGCCTCATTTTGTCTCCTCTCTGCTTCTGCACGGAAGAAACTGATCAGCACGAGGCGCTTTACTCCACTCCCTCTTTTATTGATGGGGATATCGTCATCGTCGGTAATAGATACGTTCTTGAAGACATCCGGCCACTTCAGGCTGGCAAAATCAGGAAGTCGAGGATCAAGCGAATTGGCTATGGCTGGGTTCATTTCACCAAGCTTCTGCAGGGTTCTCTGGGCCACCTCTTCCAAACGTGCCTTCACCGTGTCCGTGACCTGCGCCAAGTCTGCCTGAATTTGTGGATCACCGAGGATTTCTCTAACAGCGATTCGCATTGGATCCTGAACTTCATCGTCAGAATCGCTATTTTTTCGATCAGATTGGAATAGAGTATACAGCGGCATATACGCCTTGAGCTGCTCCCATATGCTCTTGGCGTCAATCTTGGCAACTTCGATTTCGCAGTCGCTTAGCTGCAAGTTTGCCTGCCCACGCCAGATAGCCTTGCGTAGCTCAGAATTTTTTGTCTTATCTGGGCAATCAAAACCGCCAGCTTCCAATATCTTCTTGAGGTCAGCGTTCTTCTTCAGAAGTAAGTCAGCACATTCTGGGTTTGCAGGGTGACTGGCTTCAATAAATACCTTTTACTTCCCCGCATTTGGATACCTCTTTATGACATGCAGGGTTCCCGCTGACGTTAGTAAGTATTCATCCTGTAGTGTCGTTTGGTTCGTGGCATCAATAACGATATCTGCAGGAAGATCAGTAAATTCGACTCCGATTTCAATGCAATCCTGCCCTTGAGCAAGGCAATCTTTATTTATATCGTCTTTGTCGATCTTGACGCATCCCTTACCTTCATTGAAAAAGATGTCCAATGCTTCAAGAATCGTTGATTTTCCAATGTCGTTACGGCCAACAAGAACGAGAAGGTCATCAACCTGTACCGTCACCGGGCTTGAGTAGCTTCGAAACCGGTTAACGGTTACGGATTTTATTTTCATCTTGTCCTACCCTCTATGTAGCCAAGTGGCATCTAACAGCGATTGGACTACACGTCCTGATATTGAATGAACAGCCTGCGCATTCAAAATATTATCTGGCGAGCTTCATTTCTCCCACTCATTAATATTCCAATACCCAAGTATAACTCGACCACTTATACAGAATTCGCCCGCATGCACTCTTTGCCGTTTCCAATATACTGCATGCGCATTAACTAATGGATTGAATGCAGGAAAGATCGTGACGCGGTACAGCCCTAGTCACGGTTAACCGACCCCCAAACCAGCCCACAGCCGTGCGGCCTGCCCCGCATAAACAAACCACCCAATCACCGCACAATTCACCACCACCCCACACCAAAAAATGACCTGAAACGGCTGCTTCCTGGTTTTGTGCCTAAACAGCCGCTGCGCCACCAGCGCGCCGGGCCAGCCGCCTATCAAGCCTGCGAAAAGCAGCGTGGCTTCCGGTGTGCGCCTTCTGCCCTTCCCTGCTGCGGCTTTGTCGATGCCGTACATGGCGAAGGTGATCACGCTCAGCAGTGCGTATGCCGCTATGAGCTGCATTGGCACGTGGTTTAGAGCGCTCAAGGCTGCCAGGAGCGTGAAGAACACAGCGGCGATGGCGGATGCCAACATCAGCCCTCTGGAGCGTGGGGATACGTGGCGTGCTGCTTTCAGGTAGGCCGCCTTCTGGGCTTTCGGTCTGTTCTGGCTGTCTTGTGTCAGTTGGTAGGTAATCGGCTCGTTAAGTGTTGGGCGGCGCCCACCCCGGGGAAAGGCGCTGATATGGACGAACACGCGAGGGCCGCCTACGGCTGGCGTGATGAAGCCGAAGCCCTTGGCGTCGTTCCACTCGGTGAGTTTGCCTTCATGGCGCATGGGTTATCTCTTCTGAATAATCGATTGTCAGAGAATACCATGCGCAGTCGAAACTATTTGAATTCAGTAAGTTACTGGAAAATGTAAATAGGATTGATTTCGTCTGGCGGGGAGTTGGGAGTCGGGGCACGCTACCGCCCCTGCTGGCAGAATGGATGATGATTCGCATCATCCTAATGCGGCAGTCCCTGAGTACGTCGTGATTGGGTAAGCTATCTTCTGTAGCTCTTAACTCAAAGTAACCAAGGGAAACGTTGAGGGCAACGTCAACGAAAGCATGAGACGTTGCTAGTGCTGCTTATCTTGATCTGAGTCGGGACATAAAAAGACCCCGAAGGCGGGATAACCAACCTTCGGGGTCAATTATTTAAAACCAGGTCCGCGTTATTGCCGCGGACCTGTGCTTCAGCGATGCAGGTCGAAGCGGTCGTTCTCCATGACCTTCACCCACCCTTTCACGAAGCGGTCGATCATGCGCTCCTCACCGCCATTGGCGGCGTACTCCTCGGCGATGGCGCGTAGCTGGGAGTTGGAGCCGTACACGAGGTCGACGCGGGTGGCGGTCCACTTCTTCTCGCCCGTCTTGCGGTGGCGGCCTTCGAAGCGCTCTTCGCTCTCGTCGAGGGGCTCCCACACGGTGCCCATGTCGATGAGGTTGACGAAGAAGTCGTTGGTCAGCTGGCCGGGGCGGTTGGTGAGGATGCCGTCGTCGTTGTCACCCACGTTGACGCCGATGGCCCGCATGCCGCCGAGCAGCGCGGTCATCTGCGGTACGCTGAGGTTGAGCATAAAGGCGCGGTCCACCATCAGGTGCTCGGCCGGGATGGAGGTGGCCTGGGGCTGCATGTAGTTGCGGAAGGCGTCGTGCCTCGGCTCCAGGTAGGCGATGGTATCCACCTCGGTCATTTCCTGGGTGGCGTCGGTACGGCCCGGGGTGAACGGCACAGTGACGTTGTGTCCGGCCGCCTTGGCCGCCATCTCGACCCCGACGCTACCGCCCAGCACGATCATGTCCGCCAGGGAGATGTTGGCGTCCGAGGCGTCCTTGATCTGCTCGAGCTTGTCGATCACCTCGAACACGCCGGAACGCTTGTTGATGTCCCAGCCGGTTTGCGGTTCGAGCCGGATGCGCGCGCCGTTGGCGCCGCCGCGGTGGTCGGTCTGGCGGTAGGTGCAGGCCGAGGCCCAGGCGGTGCTCACCAGTTGCTTGGCGGTGAGGCCGGAGTCGGCGATCTGCTGCTTGAGGGTGGCAATCTGCTGGTCGTTGACCAGCGGCCCCTTATGCTCGGGTACCGGGTCCTGCCAGATGAGCTCTTCATCCGGCACCTGAGGGCCGAGATAGCGGGCGCGCGGGCCCATGTCGCGATGCAGCAGCTTGTACCAGGCGCGGGCGAACTCGTCGGCGAGCTTGTCCGGGTTCTGGTGGAAGTCCTTGGCGATCTCCAGGTAGGTGGGATCGGTGATCATCGCCATGTCGGCGGTGTTCATCACCGGCGGGTTCTTCTTGCCTTCCACGTGGGCGTCGGGCACCCAGTAGCCCTCCTTGACCTCGACCGGCTGCCACTGATTTGCGCCGGCAGGCGATTTCTTCACTTCCCACTGGTGGGCGAAGATGGTGTTGAGGTAGGAGTTGTCCCACTTGGTCGGGGTCGGGGTCCAGGCGCCTTCGAGGCCGGAGGTCACGGTGTACTCGCCGAGGCCGGTCTCATTGGTGTTGGCCCAGCCGAAGCCCTGCTGGTGGATCTTCGAGCCCTCCGGCGCTTCGCCCACGGCATCCGGTGAGCCGTTGCCGTGCATCTTGCCGAAGGTGTGGCCGCCTACCGTCAGCGCGACGGTCTCGCGGTCGTTCATGCCCATGCGGGCGAAAGTCTCGCGTACGTCCTGGGCGGACTTCATGGCGTCCGGCACGCCGTTGGGGCCTTCCGGGTTGACGTAGATGAGGCCCATCTGCACCGCGGCGAGGGGGTTGTCGAGCACGCGGCTGCCGTCTTCCCAGCTGCCGGTATAGCGCTCGTCGTTGGTGGCCAGCCATTCGGTCTCGGGGCCCCAGTAGATGTCGTCTTCGGGCGCCCAGATGTCGGCACGCCCGTAGCCGAAGCCGAAGGTGCGGAAGCCCATGGTTTCCAGCGCCCGGTTGCCGGCGAGCACCAACAGATCGGCCCAGGAGATCTTCTCGCCGTACTTCTGCTTGATCGGCCACAGCAGGCGGCGTGCCTTGTCCAGGTTGCCGTTGTCGGGCCAGCTGTTGAGCGGGGCGAAGCGCTGGGCGCCGGTGCCGCCGCCGCCGCGACCGTCCAGCGCGCGGTAGGTACCGGCCGCATGCCACGACATGCGAATGAAGAACGGGCCGTAGTGGCCCCAGTCGGCGGGCCACCAGTCTTGCGAGTCGGTCATCAAGGCATCGAGGTCGGCGCATAGCTCGTCGACGTCGAGCTGCGAGAACGCCTCGGCATAGCTGAAGTCGGCACCGAACGGGCTGGCATCCGGGTGCTTCTGATGAAGAATGTTGAGGTTGAGCTGGTCGGGCCACCAGTGCTCGTTGCCCTGCAGACGGGACGTGGTGCGCGCCCCGTACTCCCGGCGTGTAGGCTTTTGATCGGACACGGTCTTCTCCTCGACTGAATGGTGGCCCACAGGACAGTTGGACTGACGATTTTGTATCGCCTCGGATTCAGCACCCTCTGACCGAGCCAGAAGGAAGAGAGGCGTCCTGTAAGCCGTCAAAATACAGTGAAGGAGTCAGGAACGAAGCCGTCAAGCAAGAGGGAGGCTTTCGGCTCGATAGGGGTAGGCTATGAGCGCGGCTCGCAACCACATGTGCTCAACAACCACCATGAAACGCCGGCCGAGATTTCGCTAGAACATGCGCTCGCCGGGCAGCCGGGAGGCTTGGCGAAGCCATTCCGTGAGCTGCGCTTCGTCGATCGGTTCGTCCTGGTGGATATGCAGGTAGCGGGTGTTGGGGTCCTTGGATTCGATGGGTGGCGGTGGTTCCAGCGAGGCGCCGTTGAGAAACGCCACCTTGAGGTACTTGGTGAAGCAGTGGAAGGTGAGAAACCACCCCTGGCCCTCGACCCCATAAAAGGGCGAGTTCCATCTCACGGCCTTGCGCACCTCGGGAACCGTACGCACGATGAGCGCATCGAGCCTGCGCCCGACGTCGTGCTTCCACTCCGGCATGGCGGCGATGTAGGCCTGCACCGGGGCGTCGCCGTCACCCTTGGGGATCTGTGGGTTGCCTCCCGAAAGAAGCTTCGGCTTGGCTTCGGCCGAGGGTTTGGGATTATCGCGTGCCATTTGTGCCTTTCCTCCCTGATCCGTTCGAATGAAGGCGGTTGGCGTGACGCCGGCAGGCCGGTCAGCTACCGCCCTACCCCGGATAAGTTACCTAGGCAGCAACAAGCCGCTTGACCTTGAGCTCATTGCGATGCTGTTCGGCATGCCAAAGTTCGTATTGCGCCTGCTGGTTCAGCCAGCTTTCTGCCGATGTATCAAACGCGATAGACAGCCGTATTGCCATTTCCGGGCTAATGCCAGCCTTACCGTTCAACACAGCGCTCAGGGTCTTTCGACTCACGCCCAATCCTTCTGCGGCCGCCGTTACAGACAAGCCAAGAGGCTCGAGGCATAGCTCGCGCAATACTTCACCAGGGTGGGGGGGATTGTGCATCAGCATGGCGGGTACCTCAGTGATAATCCTCGTAATTTACTATCTCGGCATCTCCATCTTCGAACCGAAACGTCACTCGCCAGTTACCACTAACCGTGACTGACCAAATTCCGGAGCGGTTCCCTGTAAGGGCGTGCAGCCTAAGGCCAGGCAAATCCATATCTTTGGCATCTGTTGCTGCATTCAGCCTACCGAGAATCAACCGAAGCCTATTGGCATGAGCGGCCTGAATCCCTGCTGTGCTGCCGGACTTGAAGAATTTAGCCAAGCCCTTGTGTTTGAAGCTTCGGATCATGTCTCAAGTGTAACCTGTAACGCCTCAGGTATCAATATGGATGTGCAGACGCATGCTACGCGGGGCTCTGCTCTCGCCCTATATCGCCCAGCATACTCTCCAGCTCGCTCTCGCTGACGCCGAGCATCTGCAGGATGTTGCGCTGGGCGGCATTGAGGATGTGCTGGCGTTCCTGCTCGCCGGGCAGGCTCTTGGCGATAGCCACGGCGCCTACCAGCGAGGCGAGAATGGCGCGGGACTTGTCGGCGATGACCTCGCGGTCGGCTTCGAAGGGCAGTTTCTTCAAGCGACTCAAGGCGATGAGCCGGGTTTCCAGCATCTTCTTCATGCTCAGGTAGGAGGCTTCGAAGAGCGTGCGGACCTCGGCGTTCTCGTTGCCGATCTCGTTGAACAGCACGGTCTCCGGCCCCGGCTTGTGCTTGCGCTCCAGCTCCTGGAGATTCCAGCAGTTGGCGACCAGCTCGGTCAGGTGCTTCACCGAGAGCGGCCCCTTGACCAGCCTGGCCGCGCGGCTGCTCTCGAGGGTTTGCCGCACCGAGGCGTGGTAGAGCGCTTCCTTGGAGGCGAAGTGGGCATAGAAAGCGCCGTGGGTCATCTTGGCCAGCTTCATGATCTGAGCGATGGAGACTTTCTCGAAACCCTTGCGGCTGAACAGCTCGATGGCCGACTTGAGAATACGCTCGCGCGATTTGGCCTTGTGGTTCGTCGAGTAGGGCATGGCGATCTCACACTCCCACGCTGAATATTATGTTGATCATATCAACCTGACTGTTAGCGTGGCACAACCCCAAGCTGTTCAGGAAATTACCATGCAATCACCGCTCGTCATCACCGGCATGGGCATGATCAGTCCCCTTGGTTGTGGCGTCAAGGCAAGCTGGGAGCGCCTTCTCGCCGGCCGTTCCGGCATCTCTCCGATCACCCGCATCGATACCGGCGAACTGCCGATCAAGGTGGCAGGCTCGGTGCCAGGCATCGAGGATGACCCTGAAGCCGGCCTCGACCCGGACCGCGTGCTGGATGCCAAGGAGCGTCGCAAGCTGGAGCTGTTCAGCCTCTATGCCATGGCCGCCGCCGAAGAGGCGCTGACCCAGGCCAACTGGTTTCCCGAAAGCGATGCGGACCGGCTGGCCACCGCCACCATCATCGGTTCCGGCATCGGCGGCTTCCCCACCATCACCCAGGCGCAGAGCACCCTGACGGCGCGCGGCCACCGCCGACTCTCCCCATTCACCGTGCCGGCTTTTCTGGCCAACCTGGCGGCGGGTAACGTCTCGATCCGCTATGGCCTGCGCGGGCCGATCGGCTGCCCGGTCACGGCCTGTGCGGCCGGGGTGCAGTCCATCGGCGACGGCATGCGCATGATTCGCAGCGGCGAGGCCGAGGTGGCCCTGGTGGGCGGCGCCGAGGCCTGTATCGACCCGCTGTCGCTGGCCAGCTTCCACGCCATGAAGGCACTCTCCACCGAGCAGGACGATCCCAGCAAGGCGTCACGCCCCTTCGACCAGGGCCGCAACGGCTTCGTGATGGGAGAAGGCGCAGGGCTGCTGGTGATCGAAACCCTGGCCCACGCTGAGGCGCGCGGGGCGACGCCGCTGGCGATCCTTAGCGGCTACGGCACCAGCGCCGATGCTCACCACATCACCGCCGGCCCGGAAGATGGCGGTGGCGCCGCGGCGGCCATTCGGGCCGCGCTGCGAATGGCGGGCCTGAAGCCCACCGATATCGACCACATCAACGCTCACGCCACCTCGACCCCGGTCGGCGACCGGGCCGAGATCGCCGCCCTGCGCAACGCCTTCGGCGACGCCCTGGCTGGCATTCCGATCTCTGCCACCAAGTCCTCGACAGGGCATCTACTGGGTGCCGCCGGCGGCGTGGAGAGCATCTTTTCCGCCTTGGCCGCCATGCACGATCGCCTACCCCCTACCCTGAACCTGGAGAACCGTGACGAGGATCTGCACGACCTGGATATCGTCTCCGGCCAGGCGCGGGAGCACGCCACTCAGCACGTACTGTGCAACGGGTTCGGCTTCGGCGGGGTGAATGCCGCGCTGATCGTGAGCAAGGTGTAAGCGCACTCAGCCCCTAGTGACGGTGACCTTGGCTGTGGCCATGGGCGTCACTAGGCTGGCCACGGTGGTGAACATATTGCCGAACCTGCTCGTCATCGAGCACCGTGAGCATGACCAGGTGGTATTCGAGGTGTACCGCCCGCAGTTGGCCCCAGCGCCGAGCCGTCTGATCGGTAAGGCGTTCGATTTCCTCGAGCGTTGCGCGGCGCTCGGCAAACAGCCGGTCGAGTTCGCGCTCGCTTTCGATTACCTGCTCGCCGAGGTCACTGGCACGTTCACGCATGCGCTCAAATGCCTGTTCGGTTCGCTCCCGCTGCTCTTCGGTCAGGTTCAGTTCGTCGGCCAGTTCCAGCACGTGCATGGGGCCTGGGTAGCCATTCAGCTCCGCCGGCAGGGCCAGCTCCATCCCTCTGCCCTGCTGGAGCCCTTCCACGTCGCTGGCGGAGAGCGCCTTGATCTCGCGTGAGTGGAACCCGGCGTAAGAGCCATGCCCTACCGCTTCCCCCTGGGCCGCCCCGGTGGTGATAACTAACAGCACAAAAGCCAACAGACGTGTCATTGGAATGCCCTCTCTCGGTTTCGGTTGCACCTAGAGTGGGCCCGGCAGCATCATTTGGGTATGAGCGAAATCATATTCAGTTCGTTACCGGGCATCGCCTCGACCCTGGAGACGCTAGCCGGCCGCCCTGGCCATCGGCGGCGGCTGGCCTCCGGGGAGATGCTATTCCACGCCGGGGAGCCTGTCGCCTCGGTGTACGTGATCCTGTCCGGTCAGGTGCGGATGATGCGGATGAACCAGACGGGAGCGGAAGTGACCGTCGACCGCGCCGGCCCCGCCCGCTGGCTGGCCGAGGCTTCGCTGTTCGCAGCGCGCTACCATTGCGATGCAATGGCCGACACCGAGGCCTTTCTGCTCAGCTACCCCAAGGCCGCCGTGGTCGAAGGCATGCAGCGGCAACCGGCGCTGGCGACCGAGCTCATGATCGACCTGGCCCGGCGGCTGCATGAGGCGCGCCTGCGCATCGAGATTCTCAACATACCCCGTGCCCAGGAGCGCCTGCTCGCCTATCTGCAGGCGCACGCCAGCGGAGAGAACGCGGAGTTTACGCTGCCGGGTAGCTGGAAAGCCCTGGCAGGTGAGATCGGGCTGACGCACGAGTCGGTCTATCGCGCGCTGGCACAGCTTCAGCGCGAAGGAAGGGTTCGGCGCGAGGGCCGGCAGGTCTGGTTAGCGCCTCTACAGAGCTGAGGATGTGGCGTACGCCCTTCACTTCAGCCGTTCAAGCCGCCCCTTGCGCTTGACGATGTTCCTGTAATCCCACTGAATGTCGCGGGATTTGCCGAGCCAGCGCTCGAGGTCGTCGACGTTGACCTGCTCGACGGCGGTGTAACGGGCTTCCGCGGCCTTGAAGCTGCCCTCTTTCTGCAAACTTTCCTCTTCGAAGGATTGGCCGCTCCAGAACAGCAGCCGCACGCAATGCTTGAGCTTCTTGTAGCCGACTATCGGGTTGTCATCGAGGAACCAGACAGGGTGGGCATGCCACACCTTGCTCTCGGCCTCGGGCAGGTGGCGTTCGATGGTCTCGGCCAGGAGGTCGCAGATGGCTTTGTCGCTGGGCTCCTGCCGCTGGTTGTAGTCGAGGATGTCAGGATGCATCCTTCTCCTCCATCTGCCGAAGCTTGATGCGTGCCTTGATTCGGCTGAGGGCAACGGGCGTGACTCTAACGTAGCCTGCTATGTCCCGATCCGTCACTCGCTCGGCGATGTGCGGGTACTCTTCGATGAAACGCTGATAGCGCTCCTCCGCGGAGAGTGTGAGCAGGTCGCGCTCACGCGCCTCTTTGCGAAAGCCATAGAGCTCGAAGCCTTTCCGGAGGGCACGCTGCCATTGTGGATGTTTGTCGCCTAGCTGATCCAGCAGGTGGTATGGCAACGATTCGACCGAAGCCGGGCAAGCGGCAACGGCGCTGAAGCTGGTGACACCGCCAGGCAAAAGGGCGGCAAGACTGGTGAAGAACCTGTCTTCGGCAGCGAATGCCTTGACCCAGGCATCGCCGTCGCAGGTTTCGTAGATCATCTTGATGATCCCGGTCTCGACGAAGTAAACGTAGGGGCACGCCATGCCAGATAGAAAAAGGGTTTCGCCCGACTCTAGTGTCTTGCGCCGAAGTGAAGGCTCGACGAGATGCCACTCGGGAAGTGGGCAGCCCGCCAGCCGCTCGAGAATTTCCTTTGCCGCGCTCACAACCCCTCACCGCTCATTAACTCAGGTTAACTCTGACCGTACATCACCAAGGGAGGCTGGCGCCAACTCCATCTCCTGAGACAGGTCAATCACGCCCCAACGATACGGTCCCGCCCGCTCTGCTTGGCCTGATAGAGCCGCCGATCCGCCTGTTCGATCAGGCTGGCCGGGATCCCCCCTTCCGCCGGGGTAGCGGTTGCCACGCCCATGCTGACGGTAACGAGGTGAGAGACGTCGGAAGCGCGATGCGGGATGGCTGCATCACAAAGGGCGGCTCGGCAGCGCTCTGCCACCTGACAGGCGGCTTCCAGGTCTGTTTCCGGCAAGACGAGAGCGAACTCTTCGCCGCCAAAGCGTGCCAGCAAGTCGCGAGGCCGCGCGGCAGCGGTACTTACGATTTGCGCAACCCGGCGCAGGCAGTCGTCGCCGGCGAGATGGCCGTAGTAGTCGTTGTAGAGCTTGAAGCAGTCGATATCGATCATGATGAACGAGAGCGGCAGGCCGGCACGCTTGGCGCTGGCCCACTCCGACTCCAGCACGGAATCGAGCAGGCGCCGGTTGGCAACACCGGTGAGGCCGTCCTGATACGAGAGCTCCTCGAGTTCTCGTTGCAGCCGCATCAGTTTCTCTTCGTTCTTCTTGCGCTCGCTGATGTCGAACATGAAGCCGACCAGTGCCTCGACTTCCCCGGCATCGTTGCGTACCACGTGCACGACATCACGAATCCACACGTAGCTGCCATCGGCCTTCAGGGCGCGATAGTCCGCCTCGTGATCGACCCCCGCCTTGCACTGCTCGACGCAGAAGCTGACTACCCACTCCCGATCCTCCGGATGTATGCGATCGGCCCAATCTTCGATACCGCCCCAGCTGCGCTGCGACCAGCCCAGCAGGCGCTCGATCTGCGGCCCGATATAGGAGAAGCGCATCGCCTCCCAGTCGATTCGCCAAGGGATGGCCTGGGTAGACTCCAGCAGTGTTTTGTAGACGGCGGTGTCTACGCTCAACGGCGCGGCATCGTCACTCATGCGCGTGGGCTCCACTAGGTTGCTATGCGCGTCCGTGCCGGATCGAACCTTTTCATGACTCAGTGTGCCACAGAGTGAATGCCAGCAGACTAGAAATACCATTAATGGAGGCGATAGTTTTCGCTATGGTGGAGCTGGTAGCTCCTCTCCCTCGGGATCTTACTCGTAGTGGCTCCAGAGCCTGAGCACCTTCACGATTCGTTCGTCTTCGAGCACTTGGTAAACCAAGCGATGCTGGATATTGATCCGCCGTGAGTAGGCACCTGCAAGATCACCGATGAGTTTTTCAAAGGGTGGCGGTTTCCGGTATGGATCTTGCGAAATCAGTTCCAACAGTTCCTGAGCCTTGGACTTCAAGCCGCTTGCGGCCAGTTTTCTTGCATCCTTCTGAGCCTGCTTGGTGTAGACCAATCTCCATGTCACCAGTCCAACTCCCCATCACACTCATCGACGGGTGTCTCCATCCCCTCGCGGATGGACTCCCGCATGCCAGGAACCGAGAGCAGGTACAGTGTTTCTTGTATGGCAGCCCAATCTTCTTCTGAAACCAACACGGCCTTGTTCCGTTTGCCCATGATGACAATCGGCTGGTGAGATTCGGCAGTTTCATCTATCAACCGGTACAGGTTGCTGCGCGCTTCCGTAGCGGTAATTCCGGTCATGACGCACCTCTGCATTCACTACTACACTATTCAGTAGTGTACGCCCTCCGGTACGTACGTCAATACGCACGCATCCTGTAGAGATCAGTTCGCTCTTGCTGCGCTTCTCCTGAGTACCATATGGGTCACCTTTTCGGTCGCCACCCGCTCTACGCAGCGATAGCCGAGCGTGCGCATGTCGAGGCCGGTGAACAGGTGCTCCCCGGCGCCGAGCAGTATTGGGGTGACGGCAAGATGAAGCTCATCGACGAGCTGTGCACGCAAGTACTGTTGCACGGTCGCCACACCGCCGCCGAGACGCATGTCCCTGCCACCTGCGACTTCGCGAGCGCGCTCCAGGGCCGCATGAATACCTTCGGTGATGAAGTAGAACGTCGTGCCGTCCGGCATCTCGACGGGATCGCGAGGGTGATGGGTCAATACGAAGACCGGCATGTGAAACGGCGGGTTGTCGCCCCACCACCCCTTCCAGCCCTCATCCGGCCAGGGGCCGCGTACGGGACCGAACATGTTGCGGCCCATGATCCAGGCGCCGACATTCTCGAAGCCGCGGGTTACGAAATCGTCGTCGGGGCCGGTTTCTCCGCCCGTCTGGCCCAGCACTCTTCGCTGGAAAGTCGCGGTCGCAAACTGCCAGTCCTGATTCTCCAGACCGTTGATGCCCATCGGATTTTCCAGGCTCTGCTCGGGGCCGGCGGCAAAGCCGTCCAGCGAGATACTGAAGCAGGAAACGCGTAGCAGGCTCATCGTGGCCTCCGTTGAGTGCGTATCTGCCAGTAGTCGAACTATCCGCATGGGATTCGACATCCCACCGGCCAGCACGGCCCCCTCTATGACAGCAGGAGCCTCTCATCGATGGGCTTGAACTCGTTGGTGGCGCTCATCAGTGAGTTAGCCGTCAACTGCGGTACGCCATAGACCTCCACCACCTTCCCATGGACTTGTCGGATCTTGTCGACCAGCAGGGCGAAATCGCCGTCGCCCGAAACCAGCACGATGACGTCCGCCTGCTCGGCGTACTCGATGGCATCGAGGGTAATGCCGACGTCCCAATCGCCTTTGGCGGAACCGTCCGCCCTTTGAATGTAGGGCTTCAGCTTCACCTCGAAGCCGATGGCGCGAAGGATGTTCTGAAACTCCTGCTGCTTCCGGTCGCCCCTGTCGATGGCATAGGCGATGGCCTTGACGACTTCCCTGCCGGCAGTGACTTCGGCCCAGAACTTGTTGTAATCGAAATTGCGCTTATACGCTTGGCGCACCGTGTAGTAGACGTTCTGGACGTCCACGAATATCGCCACTTTGTCCATTGGATAGCCCCATTGTTGTATCGCTCCAGTGACACCAAACGCAGCGCCCTGAGCCAGTATGAACTGACCCGAGGCGCTTGTGTGCTCTGGTTGCTGCTTTCGCTGACTTACCCGCCAGGCCAGCGGTCCGATGGTTGCGGCACCGTTGCTCACCGGACATGATGTCTGAAACCACAGTTTCAGGAGTCGGCATGGCCAGATCCTCGCAGACGCGTTCTTTCCTCGCCCGAGTGCGCAGCGCCCTGCCCTCTCTGCACCCGGCCGAGCGCCGACTGGGCGAGTTCGTATGCGATTTCCCCGGTGAAATCGCCAGCTACGATGCCCAGGAGTTGGCAAAGTTTGCCGGGGTCTCCAAGGCGACGGTGTCGCGCTTCGTACGCCGGCTCGGCTACGAGAGCTACGAGGCGGCGCGCAAGCACGCCCGCGAGGAGCAGACCACCGGCTCGCGCCTCTTCCTGCAGAGCGCGGCCCTGGAGCCGGGCGAGCGCTCTCTGGCGCTCAATCTCGACCAGGGCAAGGACAACCTTGACCGGACCTTCTCGGCGATCATCCAGGCGCAGGTGGACGCCGTGGCCCGGGCCATCCTCGACGCCCGCAAGACCTGGGTCATTGGCTTTCGCGCCAGCCACCCTTTCGCCGACTATCTGCGCTGGCAGCTCACCCAGGTGGTGGAGCAGGTGGTCAGCCTGCCCGGCGGCGGCGAGACCCTGGGCGAGCACCTGGTCAGCGTGCGCCCGGAGGACTGCGTGATCGTCATCGGCCTGCGTCGCCGGGTGGCGATCACCGAGCAGGTGCTGGCCGAAGCCCGTGAGAGCGGCGCCCGGGTGCTCTATATCACCGATGAGGGACTAGCCCCGGACCCCAGCGTCACCTGGCACTTCCGCTGCTGCACCCTTGCCGCCGGGCCGCTGTTCAACCACACCGCCGTCATGGCGCTCTGCCACCTGCTGGCCATGCGCACCATCGAGCTTGCCGGTGACGACTCGCGCCGCCGCCTGCGCCGTATCGAGACGCTGAACGATAAGCTCGAAGAACTGTAGGAAGACGGCACCATCCTGGCGCATGGCGCTACCAATCTGCACACTTTCCGGGCAAAAAAAGAAACACCCGCGCGGCGGACTAATAGGCAATTCTGGAGTAATTGGCTGTTTTCGTTATGAAACTACAGTTTCTTGAATGCGATGGCATGAAATTTGGATCACTCAAGGCGACTGCCGCCGCCTGAACGCGGCGGGCCGACACCGCCACCTGGCGCCCAGCGGAGCCGTACTCCCTCCCAAGGTGCCACCGATGACAGGACCAAGACCATGCTGAAACGTACCGCTCTGGTAACCGCCGTCTCCGCCGCCCTGATGGCCTCCGCCGCCCAGGCCAGCGCGCTGTCGATCCAGGTGCTGGGCCAGCCCGCCGGCTCCGGCCTGATCGCCCAGCAGAAGGAGCAGCCCTTCTTCACCAACCTGGCGGAAAACACCGGCCTGGATATCACCGTGCAGTACCTGCCGGTGGACGTGGCGGGGGTTCCCGACACCGACGGCCTGCGCGTGCTACGTTCCGGTCTCTTCGATATCGTCTCCCTGCGCGGCCCCCAGGTGAGTCGCGATGAGCCCTCCATCCTCGGGCTCGACCTGATCGGGCTCAATACCAGCTTCGAGGCCGGCCGTGAGCACGTCGCCGCCTTCTACGATTACGTGGACAACCGCCTGCAGGAGCGCTTCAACGCCAAGCTCTTGGGCACCTGGCCCGCCGGCCCCCAGGTAATCTTCTGCCGCGGCGAGATCGGCGGCCTGGATGACCTGCGCGGCAAGCGCGTGCGCGTGGGCGACCAGAGCGCGGCCAACTTCGTCGGCCAGCTCGGCGCCACCGGCATCTCGATGCCCTTCGGCGACGTCCAGCAGTCGCTCTCCCGCGGCGTGATCGACTGTGCCATTACCGGCCCTGCCTCGGCCAACTCCGGCGGCTGGCCGGAAGCCACCACCACGGTGTTGCCCATCGCCTTGCAGCTGGCCATCAACGGCTACGCCATCAACCTCGACACCTGGAACAGCATGACCGAGGAGCAGCAGACCCAGCTCGAGTCGGCCATCGCCGAGCTGAGCGACGAGATCTGGACCTACTCCGAGGAGCTCTATGAAGACGCCATGCGCTGCAACGCCGGCGAGACACCCTGCGAGTACGGCACCCTCTACTCCCTCACCGAAGTGCCGGTGACCGAGGAGGACCTGGCCAAGGTGGCCGCCGCCGTGGAAGAGGTCTCCCTGCCGATCTGGGCTCGCCAGTGCAATGCCGCCGCTGCGGACTGCGAGGACGTGTGGCGCGATACCGTCGGCCAGAAGCTCGGCCTCTGAGCCCGGGAGGTGACGATGACGATCTATGCTCGCATTCTCGGCATGCTGTTTGGCGCCATGATGCTGCTGCTCGCCCTGCTGATCACGGTGGAAACCGTGATCCGCAAGGCCTTCTCGATGTCGCTCGGCGGGGTCGACGAGCTGGGAGGCTATGCCATTGCCATCGCCGCCCCGCTGGCGTTCTGCGTGGCCATGGTCGAGCAGTCCCATATCCGCATCAACCTGGTGCACATGCGCCTGCCCTTCAGGGTGCAGGCGGTGCTCAACGCCCTGGCCGCCCTGACCCTCGGGCTGCTGGCAGCCTTTCTGCTCTACTTCACCATCCAGACCGTCCAGGACACCCGGCTCTACGGCTCCATCGCCCAGACGCCGCGGGCCACGCCGTTGATCTACCCGCAGACCGTGTGGCTGATCGCCATGGTCGCCTTCACCCTGGCCGCCGCGGTGCTCACCGCCCAGGCCATGGGGCTGCTGGCGAAGGGCGACTGGAAGGCGCTCAACCGCCGCTTCGGGCCGAGTTCGACCCAGGACGAGCTGGCAGCGGAGCTCGAGGACCTCAAGCAGCGCGAACAGCAATCGGACGAGCCGCTGCTCGACGAGCCGCAGGCGGATGAATCCCCTACCGGCGACCCGGCGCGCAAAGGAGGCCAGTCATGAGCATTCCCCTGATCGCCACGGCGTTCTTCATCATGCTCGGCCTGATGCTGCTGAGCATCCCGGTGGCCGTGGCCATCCTCTTCGTCGGCGTGATCGGCGGCTACCTGATGCACGGCTTCCCCCTGGTGGACATGATGGGTGGCGTGGTTTGGAGCAGCCTGAACAGCCCCTCCATGCTGGCGATTCCGCTGTTCATGCTGCTCGGCGAACTGCTGCTGCGCGGCGGCATCGCCGACCGGATGTACGCGGCGCTCTCGGTGTGGTTCAACCGCCTGCCGGGCGGGCTGCTGCACACCAACATCGCCACCTGCACACTCTTCTCCGCCACCTCGGGCTCGTCGGTGGCTACCGCCGCCACCGTGGGCACCATCTCGCTGCCGGCGCTGCAGAAGTACCGCTATCCGGTGCGCCCCTCGCTTGGCTCCCTGGCTGCCGGCGGCACTCTGGGCATCCTGATTCCACCCAGCATCAACCTGTTGGTCTACGGCCAACTGGCCAATACCTCGGTCAGTCAGTTGTTCGCCGCCGGGCTGATCCCGGGCCTTACCCTGGCCCTGCTCTTCTCCGTCTACCTCTTCATCGCCCACGGCAAGGCGGGCAGCAGCGCCATGGTGGAAGTCAACCTGCCGCTGCGAGAGAAGCTTGCCCTCTCGCGCCACCTGGTGCCGCCTTTCGTCATCTTCGGGGTAGTGATGGGCAGCATCTACGGCGGGGTCGCAACGCCCACCGAATCCGCGGCCATCGGGGTGATGATCGCCCTGGCCTTCATCGTGGGCGGGGGCAAGCTGAGCCTCGACCTCTTGATCCACTGCTCGCTGCACGCCGCCAAGACCACCGGCATGGTGATCATCGTGCTGATGTGCGCGCTACTGCTCAACGTGACCCTCTCGATGCTGGGGGTGACCCAGGCGCTGACCCAGTGGGTGGCGAGCTTCGGCCTCACCCAGGTGGGCCTGCTGCTGGTGCTGCTGCTCTTCTATGTGGTGCTCGGCACCTTCATGGATGCCATGTCGATGCTGGTGCTGACGGTGCCGATCACCGTGCCGATGGTGATGGCCGTGGGCGTGGATCCCATCTGGTTCGGCATCTTCATCGTGCTGATGTGCGAGATCGCCTTGATCACGCCGCCGGTGGGCATGAACCTCTTCGTGGTGCAGGGGGTGCGCAAGGATGGCGGCAGCTTCAACGACGTGATTTGGGGCTCGCTGCCCTTCGTGGCGATCATGGCGCTGTTCACGCTGGCCATCATGGTCTGGCCTCAGATCGTGATGTGGCTCCCCGACCTGCTGGCGGGGCGCTGATCGATGACCCATTACCCTGGAGACGCCACTCCGCCGGCCCCCGTTCGCGTGCTGGCCATCAACCCCAACACCAACCCGACCGTCACCCAGCGAGTGCGGGAGGTGCTGCAGGCCCAGGCACCGCCCGGCGTGATCATCGAGGCGGAGAGCCCGCACCAAGGACCCCGAGCGGTGGAGAACGGGCAGGACAAGACCCGCGCCGCAGGCCACGTGATGGCGCTGATCGAAAGCCGCATGGCACAGGGGTACGCCGGCTATATCCTCGCTTGCTTCGATGACATCGCCGTTGCCGAGGCCCGCGCTCTGACCGGCGCCCCGGTGATCAGCCTGGCGGAGGCCGGCATTCGCCGCGCGGACGCCACCGGCGGCCCCTTCACGGTGATCACCACCTTCGAGGGCGCCGTGGCCACCATTGAGTCGCTCTGCGAGTGCTACGGCGTGAAGGAGCGCTGCCGCGTCGTGGCCACCGGCATCGGCGTGAGCGAGACCGCGGCGCGCACCACCCTGGCCGAGACGCGGTTGGCGAGCCTCTGCGAGGGAGCCCGCGCGGAGGGGGCTCGAGCCATCGTACTGGGCTCCGGCGCCTTCGCCGGACGCGGCGCGCAGCTTGCCAGGCGCCACGGCCTTCCGGTGATGGACGGCTTCGCCGAGGCGCTGGCCTTCGTGCTGCGCCAGGCGGAACCCTTGAGGGCCCGGAGCACCTAGCGCCTTCGCTCAGGTGGGAGTGCACGCCCCTGCGCGCCTGGCGCGGTGGGCGTGCAGCTTCTTGTAGCTCTCGATCAGACGCTGGTGCTTCTCCAGGCCTTCGAGCTGCATGTTGGTGGGCGTGAGGCCATGGAAGCGCACCTCGCCGGTGACAGAGCCGACCACCGCGGCCATGGTCTTCTCACCGAACATGCGGGTGAGGTTGTGCAGGTAGTCGTCGAGCTCCAGCTCGTCGTCGAGCACGATCTCCAGCACCGCGGCCATGGCCTGGTAGAACAGCCTGCGCTCCACGGTGTTGTCATTGTACTGCTGGAACATCTCGACCCGCTCCAGGGCCTCTTCGTGCTGCCCAAGCGCCAGGTGGATCAGCAGCTTCAGCTCGAGGATGGTGAGCTGGCCCCACACGGTGTTCTCGTCGAACTCGATACCGATCAGGGTGATGATGTCCATGTGCTCGTCGAGCTGGCTCTCCTCCAGGCGCTCAAGCAGCCCGGCGAGCTGCTCGTCGCTCAGGGCGTGGAGGTTGAGGATGTCCTCGCGGTAGTCCAGCGCCATGTTGGTGTTGTCCCAGATCAGGTCCTCCACCGGGTACACCTCGGAGTAGCCCGGCACCAGGATGCGGCACACCGGCGCGCCCAGGTCCTCGTGCACGGCCATGTAGGCCTCGAGCCCCAGCTCTTCCAGAATGCCGAACAGCGTGGCTGCTTCTTCATCCGTACTGTTGGAACCGCTGCCGGAGAAGTCCCAATCGGCGAACTCGAACTCGCTCCTGGCACTGAAGAAGCGCCAGGAGACCAGCCCCGAGGAGTCGATGAAGTGCTCGACGAAGTTGTTGGGTTCGGAGACGGCCTGGGAATTGAAGGTCGGCGGCAGGAAGTCGTTCAGACCCTCGAAGCTGCGGCCCTGCAGCAGCTCGGTGAGGCTGCGCTCCAGTGCCACCTCGAAGCTGGGGTGGGCACCGAAGGAGGCGAACACACCGCCGGTGCGCGGGTTCATCAGGGTCACGCACATGACCGGGAACTGGCCGCCCAGCGAGGCGTCCTTGACCAGCACCGGGTAGCCCTGGGCCTCCAGCGCCTGGATGCCTTCGAGGATGCCCGGGTAGCGCTCGAGCACCTCCATGGGCACGTCCGGCAGCGCCAACTCCTGTTCGAGGATCTCGCGCTTCACCGCCCGCTCGAAGATCTCGGAAAGGCATTGCACCTGGGCTTCAGGCAGCGTGTTACCGGCGCTCATGCCGTTGCTGAGGTAGAGGTTCTCGATCAGGTTGGAGGGAAAGTAGACCGTCTCGCCGTCCGACTGGCGCACGAAGGGCAAGGCGACGATGCCCCGCTCACGCTTGCCGGAGTTGGTGTCGATCAAGTGCGAGCCGCGCAGCTCGCCCTCCGGGTCGTAAATCTCGCGGGTGTAGTCGTCGAGGATGCCTGCGGGCAGCTCGTCGTTGGGCCCGGGCTTGAACCACTCCTCGTTGGGATAGTGCACGAAGGCGCTGCCCGCGATCTCTTCGCCGAAGAACTGGTCGTTGTAGAAGAAATTGCAGCTCAGGCGCTCGATGAACTCGCCCAGCGCCGAGCACAGCGCGCTCTCCTTGGTGGCGCCCTTGCCGTTGGTGAAGCACATCGGCGAGGCGGCATCACGAATGTGCAGCGACCACACGTGGGGCACGATGTTGCGCCAGGAGGCGATCTCGATCTTCATGCCCAGCTCCGCCAGCATGGCGGACATGTTGGCGATGGTCTGCTCCAGCGGCAGGTCCTTGCCCTCGATCCAGGTGTAGGAGGCCTCGTCGGGCTGCACCATCAGCAGGGCCTGGGCGTCCTCGTCGAGGTTCTCCACCGTCTCGATCTGGAACTCGGGGCCGGTCTGCACCACCTTCTTGACGGTGCAGCGGTCGATGGAGCGCAGGATGCCTTCGCGGTCTTTCTCGGAGATGTCTTCCGGCAGTTCGACCTGGATCTTGAAGATCTGGTTGTAGCGGTTCTCTGGGTCGACGATGTTGTTCTGCGAGAGGCGGATGTTCTCGGTGGGGATGTTGCGCGCCAGGCAGTAGACCCGCACGAAGTAGGCCGCACACAGCGCGGAAGACGCCAGGAAGTAGTCGAACGGGCTTGGTGCCGAGCCGTCGCCCTTGTAGCGGATGGGCTGGTCGGTGATGACGGTGAAATCGTCAAACTTGGCTTCAAGCCTGAGATTTTCGAGAAAATTGACTTTGATTTCCATGGATCGGCACCGGAAGGACGTGAGAGGGCTTCGGCGAAGCAAGAGCAGAAACCCTCCATTATCCAGTTTTTACCCGCTGCCGTCTTGGGGGTCGCGAAAAATCCGAGGGCAGAGCAAACGCAGCCGCGTTGCAGCCCTGGCAGGCGCCGATCATGGTGGTGACAGAGGTCTCACAGAGGCGATGCCATGCCAATACTGGGCGGATGCAGCTGCTGAGTGCAAGCTCGGGACCCACGGTTATGCGCTGCCCCCGGCGGCGAGCGCGATGCGCACACCTGGGCGGTGCTACGCGCCTTCCAGATGCATTTCCGGCCAGCGGATTACCGCGGCGAGCCAGTTGCCGAGAGCGCGGCAATCCCCTGGGCACTGCTCACCAAGCACCGTCCTGAGGCGCTAAAGGATGCGCGCCTGACGACGTTCACATGTCCGGCGGATAGTGGATCAGATCATGGATTCGCGCCGTAGGCGCTTCGAGGTTGCGATAGGCATGCGGGCGGTCTGCGGCGAAGCGCATGGCATCGCCGGCCTCGAGGCGATGCCACTGCCCCTCGACCGCGAGCTCCATGACGCCTTCGATGACCACCACGTGTTCGACGATGCCCGGCGCATGCGCCGGCGACTCGCTGAACGTGCCTTGGGGAAGATCGATGACGAACATCTCGAAGCCCAGACCGGGGTCGAAGGCAAACAGTGGCAGCACGGTCATGCCGGAGGCATCCTGGTGCCATGGGGTCGATGAGCGGCTGGCCGGGGTCAAGCCGGGCGCCAGAAAGTAACTCATCGGCACCCGCAGGCCGCTGGCGATCTTCCACAGTGTGGCCACTGTGGGGGTCGACTCTCCGCGTTCGATTTGCCCCAGCATCGCCTTGCTCACGCCGGTCTTCCGAGCGACGCCATCCAGGCTCAACCGATAAGCCTGGCGGCACGCCTTGAGTCGCTGACCCAGCGCCGCGAGATCGGCTTCCATGGCAACTCCTCTTCGGTCACATTGCGGTTTGCACACCATCTTCCTCAATGCGCGTACTGAAAGCAATGTGCGTTATAGCGCACATTGCTTCCGCTGGACTTGTGCGCTATAACGCACAAACCCTCTTCGAGACACTCGCCATGCCCCAGTCCAACTTCTGGCGCGACAGCAGTCCCGCCCACGCCACCGCCGGTTTCGTCGCCGTACTGGTCGGTTATAGCAGTTCTGCGATCATCATTTTCCAGGCCGCCGCTGCCGCGGGCGCCTCGCCGAGTCAGATCGGCGCCTGGCTGAGCACTCTGGGGCTGGCGATGGGTATCACCACGATCGGGCTCTCGTTGCACTATCGGCAGCCGATCCTTACCGCCTGGTCGACACCCGGCGCCGCGCTACTCGCGGTCAGCCTGCCCGGCAGCTCACTCAACGAAGCGATCGGGGTATTCATGTTCTGCGCACTGCTGGTGCTGATCTGCGGCATCACCGGCTGGTTCGCACGGCTGATGCAGGTGATTCCGCAGTCGATCGCAGCGGCGATGCTGGCCGGCGTGCTGCTGCGCTTCGGCCTCGACGCCTTCGTCTCGCTGGGCCACGCCTTCACCCTGGTGCTGGTGATGCTGGCAACCTATCTGATCGCCAAGCGCTGGCTGCCGCGCTACGCTATCCTGCTGGTGCTGGTTCTAGGGTTCGCCTGCGCCGCCGCGCTAGGTAAGATCGATACCGCCGCGGCGCACTGGTCGTTCGCACTGCCAATGCCGACCATGCCTCATTTCACCCCATCCAGTCTGCTCGGCATCGGCCTGCCTCTGTTCGTGGTCAGCATGGCTTCTCAGAACGCACCCGGCGTCGCCACACTGCGCGCTGCGGGCTACGCCCCCCCGATCTCGCCGCTGATGATCTGGACCGGCCTGGCCACACTGTTGCTGGCACCCTTCGGCGCCTTCAGCCTGTGTCTCGCCGCCATCACAGCGGCGATCTGCATGGGCAGCGACGTTCACGCCGATCCGGCGCGGCGCTATCCGGCCGCGGTCTGGGCAGGGCTGTTCTATCTGCTCGCGGCGGTATGCGGCGGCTCGATCGGTAGCCTGTTCGACGCCCTGCCGCGGGAACTGGTCGTGGCCCTGGCGGGCCTGGCGCTGCTGCCGACCATCGCCAGCAGCCTGCACCGGGCGCTGTGCGAGGAGGCCCTGCGCGAGCCGGCGCTGATCACCTTCCTGGTCACGGGTTCAGGCGTGAGCCTGTTCGGCATCGGCGCGGCCTTCTGGGGACTGGTCGCGGGTATGGTGGCGCTGGGTGTCGCCGGTTCTCGCCGCCGCCCGCGATTCTAGACCGGATCGGCGGCCAGCGGCTCCAGCCGGTGATCAGATGGGCGAAGTCTTGACATACACCGCGGCGGGCTTGGAGAACATGTTGGCGATAGTCTGCTCCAGCGGCAGGTCCTTGCCCTCGCGGTCTTTCTCGGAGATGTCTTCCGGCAGTTCGACCTGGATCTTGAAGATCTGGTTGTAGCGGTTCTCCGGGTCGACGATGTTGTTCTGCGAGAGGCGGATGTTCTCGGTGGGGATGTTGCGCGCCAGGCAGTACACCCGCACGAAGTAGGCCGCACACAGCCTGGCGGTAGGGCAAACAAGAATCTACCCGGCAAACTGGTTACCGGGTAGTTCCCTGCATACTTGTGTTTTTTCGTCAGAGCCGTCTCAGCGGCTTTGTTTACGCAAATTAACGTTGAGTAACGCTGAAAGCAACATAGACATTAGGCTAAAGCATGGCCGCTCTCAGGCCGTCGTACTCGGCTCTCTCACTATGGTGCAGTCCTCATGTTGCAGTGCTTCGAGCACTCTCCGGCCCCGCGGAGAGAGCCGATAGCCCGTGCCCAGGCTCTCTGTCAGGCCCAGATTCTTGAGCTTGCGCACGTTGAGCTTGAAGGCTTCCTTCTCCAGATCCATCATCTCACACAGTTCCCCAGCGCGGACACCGGGACGGTTCCCTATCACTTCCAGCGTCTTTCGAGTCCACGGCCCATGTGCGGCTCGCTCATCCAGCCGCCGCAAACGCTCGCGCAAGCCCCGGATTTCCTCATTCGTCAGATCCGTCGATTCGCGAAGGGCTATCCGAGGATCGGGGCGTAACGCGCCCAGCTCGATTTTGTAGAACTCGCCTTCACTACGCCGGGAGAGTTCGCGCAGCATTGCCTCGCGGGATTCATAGCCAGCCTGCACCGCATCCTGCTCGGAGATCTCCTCAAGCGCGACCTGAGTCACCGACACGATGGGAAGCTCGCCCACGGCGGTGAGCAGCGTACCTCCTGACTTTACGGTTGGTCGCTGCCAGCGCCGAAAGGCCAGCGTCACGCGGCCATCACGAATCTTTTCGAGAAACGCCTTCTTGAACAGCACGACTATTGCCTCCCTTCCCCGCCTGATACTCCGCACCGCTATCTTCCACTGCTATCTTCCGCCAGTTACGTCCAACAGCGTGCCGGTAGAGTACGAGGCTTCGTCGGAGAGCAGCCAGAGAACGGCGCGGGCCACCTCCTCGGCTTGGCCGCCGCGCTGCATGGGCACGCCCGCCTTCACTCGCTCGACCCTGTCGGGCTCGCCCCCGCTGGCATGGATCTCGGTGTAGATCACCCCGGGTCGCACGGCGTTGACACGGATGCCCTCGCCCGCGACCTCCTTGGCCAGGCCGATGGTGAAGCTGTCGATAGCGCCTTTAGCAGCGGCGTAGTCGACGTACTCATCCGGCGCGCCGAGCCGCGAGGCGATGGAGGAGACGTTGACGATCGCCCCACCCTGCCCGCCGTGCCGGGTCGACATCCGCCGTACGGCCTGCCGGGCACAGAGAAAGCTGCCGATCACGTTGGTGGTCAGTACCCGGTTCAGGCGCGCGGCGTCCATCTCCTCCACTCGCATCTGCCTTTCCAGGATACCGGCGTTGTTGACCAGCGCCGTGACCGGTCCGAGCTTCTCGTCGACTTCGGCAAACAGGCGCATCACGTCGGCTTCGTTGCCGACATCGCCCGCCATGGCAATGGCTTTGCCGCCGGCGTGGGCGATCTCCTCGACTACGGCCTGCGCTGCCGCCTCGTTGTGGCGATAGTTGATGCACACGGCGTAGCCTCTGGCCGCGGCCAGGCGGGCGGTGGCCGCACCGATGCCCCGGCTGCCGCCGGTAACCACCAGGACCTTTTTCAATGCGATTCCTCCCTTGCGACCACCCCATACCGCAACTCGACCATACCGGTACCCATCTGGCGTACCGATTCGAGGCGCAGGGTTGGGCTCAGCACGCGGCGTGGAAAGAGCGGTTTACCCTTGCCCAGGGTAACGGAACCAATCTGGACGATGAGCTCATCGAGCAGGCCGGCATCGTGAAACTGCCCCGCCAGATCGCCACCACCGACGATCCAGAGGTTTTTTCCTCCCGCGGCTGCACGCATCTCTTCATGGATAGGCCGCACCTCCCCCTGCACGAAGCGAACGTCCGCTCCTTCGGGAATCGCCAGGTTACGATGGGTGAACACCCAGGTCGGCTGGGTGTAGGGCCATGGCGAGCCGGTTTCGGCCGCCACGGTATCGGCATTGCGCAGGATCCACTCGTAGGTGGAAGCCCCCATGGCCAACGCACCCACCTCGGCGATGAACGCCGGATAGCTGGATTCGCTCAGGTCGCCCAGAGTGAACAACCACTCCAGGGAATCCTCTTCCGTGGCAATGAAGCCATCGAGACTGGCTGCGGTGTAGTACTGGGTTTTCATGATTGCCCATCCGCAAGAAAAGCTTCATGGAAGGTAACGCTACCCTGCGGAACATGATCGCCGAAGGGCAAGGCGAAGAAATACTCCGGTGGCACTCCCTCGTAGACGAGCCCAGGCACATTACGGAACCCGAACTTGACGTAATACTCAGGGTGGCCGACGAGACAGCAGCCTTGGGCGCCTATGGCTTGCAGCCGAGCCAAGCCCTCTTCGATCAGCGCCTTGCCGATACCCTGCCGCTGGTATTCCGGCAGTACGGAAACCGGCCCCAAGCCATACCAGCCCGTGGTGTCGTCCGAGACGCTTACCGGCGAGAAAGCGATATGGCCCACCACTCGTCCTTCCCTCTTCGCCACCAGCGATACTGCCAAGGCGCCAGCGGCGCGTAATTCGGCGACGATGAACTGCTCGGTATAGCTGCTGTGTTCCATTTCTCGAAAAGCCGCGACAGTTAGGTCGTGTATGGCATCGATATCGGCAGCTGTTTCTTCACGTATGGCGATGTTTGCTTCCATTTAGGTTTCCCATGGCGGCCGATGGCCAATTTAGCTACGGTCGACGATTCTGACGATCCGCTCCCCGCCGAACGTGAACTCGGTAGTGCCATTCAGTTCGAGCAGGCTTCCCGCCTTCGGCCCGCCGGGAATGTCCTGCGCCAGGCGGCCGCGGTAATCGATCTCTGCCGTGGCGCCGTCCTGACTGAACACCAGCGAGGTCACACGCTGAAAGCGCTCGGTGAAGAGCCCCTTGGCCCGCTGTGCGAGCAAGCGGAACTCCTCGATACCGCTCGCCGAGGCCGTCAGCTCCTCGCCCGAGTAATTCTCGAACTCGACGTCCGGTGCCAGGACGGCCAGCATTCCTTCGATGTCGAAGTCGTTGTAGGCAGCGATGTACTGCTCGATCAGCTCGCGTTGCTTCGATTCGTCCATGAAAGCTCTCCTGTCAGGTCCTGGCGGGGAAAATTCTCAGTTCAGGTACTGATTGCGTTAGTCAAGATTAGGATAAACACGACCGGATAGCCCACGATGGCAGGGGTCATGGTCAGCACCATGCCCAGCGCACGCCCTTCCACGCCTTGCCGGTAGCCACGCAGAAACAGCACGCGGCCGACAATGAAGAACGCCACGCTGACAGGAATGAGCGAGAGCCACGCCCCTGCCACCAGGCTGGCGTAGGCAACATAGAATCCGACCGCCAATACCGCTTGCTCCAGGGTGTTCTGCAAAAACGCCACATAGATGGCGAGCCTCTCGCTCGGCGGCCCGGCAGCCGAGCCGCCGATATCCTCAGGCGAAAACCGGCGGGTGGTAGAGACCAGACCGACGCCCACCAGCACACAGAACAGCACCACGGCGCCGGCACGCACGGCAAAGGCCAGGCGCTCCCCGAGCTCGACGGGAAAAACGATGAGCGCAGGCAAGAGCAGGTAGGCCACTCCCACCGCCATGCCGAAAAGCACGAAGCCGAGCGTTCCCGCAGAGCGGATCTTGCGCTCGGCACGCTGCATGTCGATCTGGTTGGGTGGTGTCTTGTAACCTTCAGACATGACAATTACACCTCGCGTACATTATTTATCACGACTGCATATTAAGATACATAAAGACCGAATTCATTTTCTTCTGCACCAGTATTTATTAGCCCAGCTAGCGCCCTTCGTCAGAAATTTCCCATTGCTACTGTAAGACATTCGCCATTTTCATTGGCGAATAAACGCGTAAGCTAATTAATTAGCCTACCAAGGTTAATCATTGACTCGCCTTTCTCTTCGAAGACCTATGGGATCGCTGAATCGACGCCATGAATACCCACGCCACACCCTATTTTCACCGCGCCAGATGCGCGCCAACCTCCTTGCAAAGTAGCCTTCTGCGTCTTGGCTTGCTTCTTGCACTTAGCATCTCCGTGTCTGCCTGTAAGTCGGAGACTCGCAGCCATGAGTTCTCGCTCCAGGCTGTCGGTGGCCCAGCCGGCTGGCCGGTGTGGGTGGAAACTCTCACGTTCAATGACACCTGGAGCGGACCTAACGGCGATTTGCTGGAGGGCTTTGATCAACAACCGCCTTACAGCGGCACCTACAGCTTCGGCGCCCCGCTCCCTGCGCCGCAGACGATGCAGGCGCGCTGGTTCTCCTACCGCACCCAGACATTCTACGAAATCGATCTGGCGTTGCCCGATATGCTCGAGTCGTTGCCACAGTGGTATCGTGATTACCCCCTCTCCAGATTTCACCATGCCTTAACCGTCGGGCTTTCCGGCCATGGCGAGGTCCAGGTAGGTTGGCATGCCTGGTGCCGTAACTGCGCCGATAGAAGTGAAGACTTTTACGCTCCTATCGTATCAACGGCACGGGGTGAAGAAGCGGAGGGGGCAACGGAGCGATATCGTACTCGCACCCAGGCCTTCATCGATCAGGGGATCTTCCCTTCGCCATGGTGAAGACAGCCCCCGTTCGCTTGATTACCAGACATACTCGAGCTGTGCGGCCACCGTGGCAGCCGTGCGAACACCATAGCGCTGCTGGATGTCCTCCAGGGCCTGTTCGAGCGCGGCGGCCGGCGGCTCAGTGAGCGGCTCAAGCAACTCGGCATCAGCATGGCCGGGAACCGCCTCGACCAGCAAACCTCGCTTGGTGCGTATGAGCGTCGCGCTTTCATGGGTCGCGGCGAAAGAGGCACGAAGGGTGCGCGACCAGGCGTCGGCGGTTAGCGCCAGAGCGATTTCGTCGACGCCGTCCTCGACCGGAAGCTCCAGACGCTCACGATTCCAGAACGCCGCCCAGTTATACGCCATGTTCAGGAGCAGCCCCGCGCTCAAACCGAAAGCGGACGAATCATGGCTCGCACCCGTATCGGTCACGCCCAGCGTCAGGGCGAGACGCTCGGCCTCGGGCGTTCCCGCCACCGCTTCGACCAGTGCCAGAGAAACGGGCAAGGAAGCCGACACACCTGTGGTGGTGACCCTCTGGCCATCGATCACATAGCGACGATCGCGTACCCAGGTCGTATTCCGATAGCGGCGGTCGAGCTTGCCCAGTGAAAACCAGTGTCCGGTCGCCACCTTGTCCTGCAAGAGGCCGGCGTGGGCCAGCGTCAGCACCCCGTCACAGATGCCCACGACAAGAGCCCCTGACTGCGCCTGCTGCTGCAGCCATCGGACCGCCTTAGGGTCATCGTGATGATGCAGCGCCGGCACGATGACGATATCGGCCCCTTCGGGCCGCTGGGCGTCGAATTCTGCCATCGTTTGATCTGCCCAGACCTTGAGAGCTGGATGGAGCTCTACGGCACCCGGCCGGGTAGAAACCGTGACCACCTCCATGTGGCCCGACGCCTCGAGCACACCGAAGGGAACCATGAAGTCCGTCGTCTCGGTGCCTTCGTTGGCCGCCATGACCGCCACGACATGCCGCTCGCGCCCACCCTTGGGCGGAGCCAGCTCGAGCGCTTCATGGTGTGGCGAAGTGAGTGGCGAGGCACGTTCTGCACTACACCCTCCTGCGAAGACTGTCGCCAGCGCCAGCAAGGCAGTGCCCACCGACCGTGAAGCGGCTGAATAACGCATGTTCGTGTCTCCAGTGAAGAACTACGCTCATGCTCCGTCATGCCTGCAGCTGGCGTAAATGACAAAGATATCGCAAAATCCGCCAATGCAGACTCCATCTCCGACGCTTCGCACTATCGTCATTCTGGGCTTCGATGGCATTCAGGCCCTCGATCTCGTTGGTCCCATGGAAGTCTTTACCAAGGCCAATACCTATTGCCCTGCCGGATCGCCCGCCTATCGCGTGCTGCTGGCATCGCAGCGAGGCGGAAATATCGTTTCGAATGCGGGCTTGTGCATCGCCGCAACCGAGCCCTTGGCGGCACTGCCGAGCTCTGTGGATACGCTGATCGTTGCCGGCGGCGACGAGGCGGGACTGCGCAAGGTTGCGGAAGAGGGTGAACTACTCGGCTGGTTGCAGCAGCAGGCCGGTTCGTTCCGCCGGCTGGCCAGTGTCTGTACCGGCGCTTTCGTCCTTGCAGCGGCCGGGTTGCTGAAGGGCCGCCGGGCGGCAACCCATTGGTCGGCGTGCGATACGCTGCAAGCGATGTGGCCGGATATCGAGGTGGACCGCGACGCCATCTACACAGCCGAACCGCCCTTTTACACCTCTGCCGGTGTGACCACGGGGCTGGACCTCTGCCTGGCCCTGGTCGAGGACGACTGCGGCGCCCAGGTGGCGCTGAACGTGGCGCGGGATCTCGTACTGTTCATGCGCCGCCCGGGCACGCAGGCCCAGTTCAGCATGGCACTGCGAGCGCAGGGTGTCAGGCGACACGTAAAACTGACCCCCAGGCGACACGGAAAACTGACCCCTCCGTGAGCTCACCTGGAGGGTCC
>JAAQTN010000043.1 GCA_011742915.1 Billgrantia desiderata
TGGACCCTCCAGGTGAGCTCACGGAGGGGTCAGTTTTCCGTGTCGCCTGGGGGTCAGTTTTACGTGTCGCCTGACAACGCTGCGTCGGATAGCATCGATGTCATTGACGTAGGACTGGATGGCGCCAGCCGCGAGATGCATCTCGGTAGCCAACTCGGGCATCTCGCTGGTCAAGAAGTGATCGCCGATCAGGCGGATGGCGGTCACCGCTGGGACTCCCTTCAGGGGTGTCTTGGGGTCCAGGAACTCGAGGGCTGGCAGGATGTAGCGCTGGTAGATGCGGTTGATCTCCGACAACGCCTTGCGGATGCTCACTGCCTCCTCGAGGTTGGCCATGTCCTGGCCTTCCACCTGTTCGCTGAGATGGCTAGCCTGAGTTTGCAGGGCAGCCACGCTTTCCTGCACCTGGGCCAGGGTGTTGCTGATGCGACGTCGTAGTAGGCGCAACGCTTCTTGGAAATTGTCGGGATCGAGCGAGCTGGTAATCGCCGTAAGACTGTCGTTGAGGTCGGTACGCAGGGCTTCGAGTTCGGTTTGGCTCAGCCCCCGCAGGCGGCTGGCATCGAAGTGGCGCAGCATGTCCAACACGAACGGCGCGAAGGTCAGCATGTTGCGCGACTGGTCGACTCGAATCACCAGGCGTGAGCGCTGCATGTTGTGGAGATCAAAGGTGTCCTGCAAGCGTCTGCGTTCAGCCCTCGGGTTGGCGGCGTTCACGACCAATGGGGAAGCCATGGCTCGGCGTACCATTTCACGGTAGAGCCCCAGGGGGATCTCTGTGCTGCCGTCATGCTGGGCGACATAATCGACTATCCCGAGGAATATCTCTCGGTGCTCAATCAACTGGATGAGAATGCGGTCGGCCGAGATGATCATTGCTGGCGATCCTCCGCATCACTCGGCACCTCCTTTCCCGGAGAGCTGGCCTCATCGCCAGCTACCGCTACTGTGACAGCCTCACCTTGGCTGTCGGGCTCGCTGCCGGCCGAGTTCCGATGTGTCTTGTACAGTGTACTCACCTCGGTTAGCGACTCTGAGGGCCCGTGATGCACCACGGTGCGCTTGCTGGAATAGGCTTCCGTTGCGTGGAAGCTCCCCAGATGAACGTAGTTGCCCAGCACCTGGATGATGCGTCGGTCACGGTGCGGGCTGGCGACGAACAGGTAGAACCCATGCCGTTCGGCCATGTCCCGGGCAGTGCGCATGTTGCTCGGGTCGAGCGAGGCGAATTCGTCCATCACCAGTGGCATGGTCACCTCGGTGCCCGCTTCCATCAGGCGGGCCATCAGGATCGACAGCAGGTTGCTGTTGATCATCATGGTGGTGCCGTTGCTCTGGTCGTCAGAGGTCCACTCAGTCTCCCCTACCTTGCGGTAACGGTAGGAGACTGTATCTAAGAGCTTGTCGAGGCTGAGGCGCACGCCCCCACGGCCCACCTCGTCCCTGAAGAAGTCCGCCTGGAAGGCCTTTAGCTGATCGAGAATCTTGTCGTTCCACACTTCGCCACTGAATGGATCAAGGCGGTCCAAGTCATCCAGCAGTTGCGTGAACCGGGGGTGGAGTGAGTAGGTGATCTCGACGGCGTCGAGGTTGGAGATGCGAAACCCGCCGACATCGCGGTTGAGTGTTCCCATGAAGGCACTGACCTGCTCCCGAGCCGAGCGCAGGATGTCGACCTGGGCACTGGTGGTCTTCTGGTGCGTCTCAATAGCATTGCGGTAGCGCACCCTTTCCGAATCCAGGTTCTGGTACAGCGCTGACAGGGCATCGTGGTAGTCTCGGACCTCGTCCGCAGAAAAGCTGATGGCCATGGCCTTGCTGTGCTGGTCCGGCAATAACCCCTGGCCAAGCAAACGACGCAAGTAATCCCGCATGATCGTCTGCAGGCCGTGAAGCTCGCGTACGCTTTCGTCGAGGTGCTCTATGTCATCGCCGGTAATCGGCCGGGGTGAAGGGCGATACTTGAGACGAGCCCCCTCGAAGACGCTGTCGGCACTCTTGGCAATCCCGTTCAGGCGAGAACGCCAGCCACCGATCTGCCCCGCATCGCGTTTGATTGCGTTCAGGCACTCGTAGGCTTGCTGGCGCCGCTTCTGGACATCGACCAGTCGCTGCGACTTCTCATTCAGCTGGTTGGCCAGCTTTCCATGGGCCACCTCTTGCTCAGCGAGTTTCTCTTCCAGCGACTCCTTCTCCGTCTCGTTGGAAGCGAGAGCATTCACGTCATTTAGTTGACGTGTCGCTTCTGCCAATTGGTTCTCTGCTTGCTTCTTTAGCTTGGTTAGCTCGGCGGTACTCTTAGTGCTTTCCTGGCGAAGTTCGTCACGCTTTTTCTTCTTCGCCGTGAGTGCCTTTTGCATGGTGGATAGGCGGTCGGCTTGCTGCTGTCGAGTTGCCTCGGCATCGAACGGTCGAAGCAGAAGGGTTGGCAGATGAATGGCGTTATCACCAGAGCCTAGTATCAGCTGGTCCATTTCAGCATGGAACTGCTGAGCATATTGGGTGAAGGCTTGTTTTTGCTCCGGTGATAGCATGCCATGCGTCTGGCCCAGTTCAGGGGTCAGGGAGTGGAGAATGCTGGCGTTGCTCACCGATAACGATTCCAACACCGTGGGTGTATGGGACTCAAGCGCCTTGGCCAAACGGGTGACTTCTCCTTCCTGACTCTGAATGGTCTCATGTAGCTTCTGCAGATTTTCCTGAAGTACCTTGGCATCATCGTAGCCGGTGATTTTTGTCTTCCAGTCGTCGATATCTTCTTCGAGTACCTTGATGACTTCTGTCCTGGACCAGTCGCCATAGCGGTGTAACACTGTGCCGGCATGATCGATGCGAGCCTGCAGTTCCCGTAGTTGCTGCTTTCGGCTAGCGTTAGCCCCGCCCAGGGTATCGCGGCGTTTGGTTAACTCCTTGACGACCTTGTCCAGTTCCTGATCTTCATGGGATGCCTCGTTATAAGCCTTGGTTGCCTCTTCCAGGGCGACTGAGATACGCTCTTCTTCCTTGGTCAGGCTGGCATCTAGGTCCACATATTCTTGGGCCGTCTGCTGGCGTAGTGAGCTTTCCTTGAAGTATACCTCCTGGAAGGCCTGCCAGTCGGGCTCAGCATTTCCCACCAGGTTGATCCAGTCGCCCAATTTGCGAAGCTCGTTGGCCTCTTCGAGTATCGCCGTCAGGTCGAGGTTGAAGCGCTCCTGTTCCCGCGACTTCTGGCCCTCGATGATAGTGGCTAGGGTGTCGGGGAGGGTTCGCTTTTCCTGGGCGGAAATATCAAACGCCAGGTGGATCAGTTTGCGCCAGGCCTCCTGCTCGCGGATGCCGGCACCATTGCGCAATGGAAGCAAACTAAAGCGCCCTTCCTGTGGGTCATAGGGCTTGTAGGTAAACAGTCGCTCTTGGATTACCTTCCGGTCATTCAGCGGCACACCCCCCATCTCACGCAATGCGGTGATGGTGTCTTTCAGAGTCATGCTCTTGATCGGGCGGCCTACGGGCTTGCTGTCGTCAGTGTCCCAGAACAGGCGGCGGATTTTCGCATAGGGTAGCGGGACTGCAATGCGGGCATATTCGTACTTACCGGTGTTGGTGCCGCGGTGGAGGACGATGCAGAACAGGCCGTGATGGTTCTCGGCCTCAAGGATGATGAATGCCTTGTCCTCGGGGAAATAGTAGCGGTAGCTCGCCAGCCCCGTATAGGACTTGCCGCTGGATCCCCGGAAGTTGAATTTTTTCTGGTTGTTCTGGAAGTTAACCTCCGGCAGCAGGAAAAGCTTCAAGGCATTCAGCATGGAGGTCTTGCCAAGGTTGTTCGCCCCGAACAGTGCAGTGTGCTGATCGATCTGGATCTGCGTATAGGCGTAGGCCGCACTGTTAACGAACACCAGCTGCGTGAAGCGGAAGCTGTCTTGCATCAGGCCAAATCCCTGGGTCATGCGGTGTCCTCCGGGCGGGGGGCGGCAAGGTCGAGGTAGGTCTCTTGCTCCAGGCGCTTGCCAGTGTCGTAGAGCAGCTGGGCCACCGGTCGTAAGGGAGGAGTGCGGGTGGCGAAGATATTGAGTTGCTGGCGCTGCTCTGGCGGGAGGTTGCGTTTGGAGGCGAGCAGACGCTGCTCGAGGTCAGCCGGTGCCAGCCAGCGCAGAGGCGGCATGTCGTCGCGCTGGTACAGGGTGTCGAACATGCGTAGTCCACCGAAATCGGGGTCGAACAGGCAACCGATCTCAAGGTACTGGCGAAGCAGGGGCTGTAGCAGCTCATTTGTGATGCCGTTGCCGCTGCCGAACAGGATGTCTGCCTTTCGCCAACTATTGTCCAGGCCACAGAGGGGGAGGAGTGACAATGTCTCGTCCAGCGCAAGAAAATTCTCGAGGTTCTCGACGATCAATGCCTGCTCGCCAAACGAGGTCTGAAACTCGATGAGTTTGCCGTCGCACAGCGCTACGAGGGGGTGACGGTGAGACAGCCGGCGGACCACTACCATTGCCGAACTAACCCTTGAGCTATGGCTGTTGCCTAGGAACGCGGCATGGGCTCGCCCACGGCGTTCACCTGGGGCCAAGGCCTCGCGCCAGCGTGCTAGCAGTGCAGAGTCGGCGCCGACGAAGCGGTACTCCTTGCGTTTCACGAACTGCGGAGGACATTGCTTCAATAACTCGTCTGTAGGCAAACCGAACTGGGCCAAGCCACACTGAAGTAGGTCCAACCTCAAAGGTTCGCCGCGCTCTACCTTATCCAGGTAGCCGAGCAGTCGACGCACACTAATGCGCCGCTGAGCTACGCTTGCCATGCTCAATCCTCCCTGCTCGAATCAGATTTCATTTTTTTATAAGGCCCCTGTAGACGATGACAAAAACCGAGCTCTTTTCAAGGTCCTGTACGGAGGCTTGCACCGTCAAAGTCTTGTTCGAGCATATGGTTTGTATGAGTACATGGGCCGTCGCTTCTTTGCCTGGGGCATGAATCACTCCCGTGGTAGGAGAAGTAGGTCAAGATCGGCGGTCTCAATGATCAAGTGCAACACCTGACCCATCAGGTATCGTGTTTTCATGTACCAACTGATTCTGAGCACACGCGAGACAGTATTTTCTCTGCATGGGCCCGTATATCGTCACGCCATGCTTGAGGCTTTAGAACGTCCACGTTTGCCCCCAGCCCCATCAGCCACCATAGGGTCTGCTGATCGTCGGGCACCTTGGCCGTCAGGCGCTGCCAGTCGCTGTCAGGCAGGGGAGTGATGGTCTGATCTTCGACTAGGCGCGTCTCGGTGAGTAACCAGGCTAGCTGAGGCGCTACGTTGGCGACCAGCGTCACATCCTCAGGGCTCTGCCGGTAGCCGAAGGCGCCAGCGCGGATGTAGTCGTCGAGGTCGAAGTCGGGTGCCTCCTGCCAGGTGGCCTCGCTGAGGGTGGCCTCCTCGATGCGGTGCAGAGCGAACTGGCGGATGTCGGTGTAGTCGTTCACCGTGGCCATCAAGTAAGTCACGCTGTGGCGGCTGACCAGCCCTTGGGGGTGCAGGGTGAAGCGCTTTTCCTCCTCCGCACTCCGCGAAAGGTAGGTCACGTCGAGGGCACGCTGCTCCAACAGCGCCTGCGCCACCGTCTGCCAGGTGGTCGCCGCCAGTGGGGCCGGCAGCAGCGCCTTGCCGTTGGGGATGGCGCGCACGCGACGGGCCCACTGACTCAGGCCATTCGCCTCCAGGTCATCGAGCAGTTGCCGGGCATCGCGGAACTGCGGTGTCAATTGGCCGACCACCACCGGTGGCAGCAACCCTTTCAGATACTCCTCGGCCAGTACCAGGGTTAGGGCGCTCGGCACGTCGAGGGCCGGTAGGGTGCAATGGAAGTGGCGATCGAAGTACCAGCGGTAGGGCCGCTGGCTGTCGTCACAGCCCAGCGGAAAGTGCAGGGCCAGCTTGTCGCGCAGGTCGCGCTGCAGCGAGCGGGTGTCGATCTGGAAACCCCGTTCGTGGAGCTTCTCCAGGAGCACGGGGGTCGAGATGCGCCCCGGGCTGCGCGGAATTAGCTGCAGCAGGGTCAGGTAGCGGAACAGAGTATCGCGGATTTCAGACATGAACGCCCCTTGTAGTGAGTGGCCAAGATGGGGCCAGCGTAACGGTAGGTGCGACATCTCACCAGCAGCCGAGCAGCCACGACGCCATCGGAGCTGGCAGGTGCGGACTGCCCAGGTGGCGCTTCATCAGCTCATGGATACGCGGCTGCCAGGCGTCGGTGAGGGATGCCCTCGACGAGACGACGAGCCAAGGAGGGACATCCAGGCTGCGCTCGTCATCGAGCAACGGGTTGTCAGCCAGCCAGGCATACACTTCTGATAAAGGCCTTCCTACGCAGGCGGGAAACAGCACCGCCTGCGGAGGCAGAGGCATCCCCAGCATCAGCAGCACGGCGTTGACCTCGTGGTCGCACGCCAGGTGCCAACGACGTGGGTCCGTGTCGGGAGCAGGCTGATGACGGAAGTGCCCCGCCGCGCAGTGCCATACCAGGTGAGCCTGCATGAAGCGGCGTGTGATGTCATCAAGGCCAGCGCTCCAGTGCGGGTTCACCAGGAGCCGAGTGCCATCGGTGGTGGCCGTCGCCACCTCGGTGGACGCCTGCTCGATGGGCAACCCCTCGGCCAGTAAGGCAGTGGCGAGTTGCCGGGATCGCCAGTCTCGCCGGTCGACCTCCCACTGCCGCAGTACCTCAGCCTGGAAGTGGGTTGTTATGTCCTGACGGCTCATCGAGCCGCGTGGTGTCGCTGTCGTTGCCATGATGACCCCTCTTTGTCGCACTGGGACGGCCGCTAGCTTCGTGCAGCGAAGCGACAATTGACGTCGCATGCCGCGAGGGTGGCCTGAGGAGGCGAAGGCTTCGAAGATGCGACAGATACTGTCGCGTGAGTCAGTCAAGCTTTCATGCCTAAAAACACGGAACCCATCACGGTACGGAGGGAACATGCCACCGATTTCAGTGCTCTCGCCCGAAGCGATCTCACGGCTGCTGTTCGAGACCGATCCCATGCACACCTGCTGTCGGGAAAACGACTGCGTGGATGAATACGACCGGGTGGCCCGGGACCTCGCCGACCGGCTGGCAGTCGGTGCCGAGCCGGCCCGCGCCCTGCGTCAGGTGCTCGGCGAATGGTTCGATGCAGAGCGAGTCGCACAGGCTTCCTTGCAGGCGACTCACGAGGTGTTCGGGGCCGCCCTTCGAGACACCCAGAGGAGACAATAAGGAGTCTGCAAGACCGGCGACGAACTGGTGGTGTGGGGACGATCCGCCGCTCCCCCTTCTTCCTCCGGATGACAAGTTGGCCCAGGATCTGGCCGGTAGCGTCATCAAGAAGGCATCCCGGGAGGTGATCCAAGGCCGGGTATCAGTTAGTTCAAGAGCAGGCCCTGGCTCGGAATTGATTCCGGGCCGTTAGGCGGTGACGATGACAGGCGTCCAAGGGGATTTTATCAGGGAGGGAGCATGTACGACCTGATCGGAGATATCCACGGCCATGCCGAGCCACTCAAGCAGTTGCTCGATCGACTCGGCTACCGTGAGCGGGGAGGCACCTGGCGCCATCCGCGACGCCAGGTGATCTTCCTCGGCGACTTCATCGACCGCGGCCCGGCACAGCGGGAGGTCGTGCAGATCGCTCGTGGTATGGTCGAGGCCGGTCAGGCCCTCACCGTGATGGGCAACCACGAGTTCAACGCAGTGGCCTGGGCCAGCGAGGATGCCCAGCGTTCCGGTGCACCGCTGCGGCCGCACAGTGGCAAGAACCGCCGCCAGCATCAGACCTACCTAGAGCAGGTGGGGGAGGACAGTGCCCTGCACCGTGAACACATCGCCTGGTTCAAGACGCTACCGCTCTACCTGGACCTGGATGGCTTGCGTGTCATCCACGCCTGCTGGCACCCCCCGTCGCTGGACATCCTGGCGTCCCACCTAGACGAGCGGCAGTGTCTCCTTCCTGGCGCCTGGCCGGTAGTGACGCGCAAGGGGAGCGCTGCCTACGACGCCTTGGAGACTGTGCTCAAGGGGCTGGAGATCCCTCTCCCTCGGGGCCAGGTCTTCCACGACAAGGATGGCAACCCCCGCCAGCATATCCGCACCCGCTGGTGGCAGCGTGAGCGGCTCACCTACCGTGACCTGGCCATGGTGCCGGAGGAGGCCATCGAGCAGATTCCACACGACCCAGTTTCAGAGGACGTGCTGCCGGGCTACGATGGCGACAAGCCGCTGTTCGTCGGTCACTACTGGCTTACTGGCACCCCCGAGCCGCTCAACCGTCACATTGCCTGCCTCGATTACAGCATCGCTGCTGGTCACACTCACAGCGGGGGCGAGGGGAAGCTCTGCGCCTACCGGTGGGATGGTGAGACGACGTTGAATTTGCGGCATTTCGAATGGGTGGGGCATGGCCCCGCGTCTCTGACCAGGCAACAGTCAAGGAATTGCGATGAAAGGCCCGAAACGGCTTCAGGGAGGCTTTAGCTGGGAATCGTCACGGGAGAGCAGACGTCCCCGCTTCTGGCTGGAGTTGCGGGGTGGGCGCAACTCGGGTGAGCTCTTTTTCGTCAATGACGCGAATGAGTCCTTGTTGGCCGTGAAGGTTGCGCCGGCAGGGTTCATGACAGCGGATGACGACACGCAGTCACTAGAGGCAGCCGACTACACCTACCATGACGTAGCGCCAAATGAGGCTGTGAAGGTAGCCGAGTTCGATGGGTATTACGATCTCGATTTCGTGTTCCAGCTCAGCATCGAAGTGACGAGTCCTCGGTACGGGGAGGTGCTGATGACGACACCGCCAAAGAAGGGATGTATCCGAGGACAGGTGCTACTGTGGGATGACGATGAGCCGGGGAAGAATGTGGTAGTGGTGGAGCGCTGATACAACTAACCAAGTGTTGGTATTCGAAGGGTACCTTGATCACACTTCTACCAGCACGCACAACTCTGTCTGTTGATTACCCTGGCGCGGCTCGCGATTTCAGTTCCGCACGACGTTTGTCCGGGATTGTCTGTCGGCGAACACCTCCCACCTGTTGCTCATCGTGATCTGCGGCGCTACGTGCCCGGATGTGGCAGCAGCGCGTCACGGTATTGGCTCACGACGGCGGTGGTGCGGGTTACAGAAGCTCCTTGAATTCGCCTTTTATCCGGGGCGAGTGAACAAGTTGCACGAATTGAAGTTCTTAAGAGCCGCGCACGCTAGCGAATGGAGCTATGTAGCCCAACCGAACCGCTTAAAGAGTCTCATGTCAAGAACTTGCCTGTTACCGCTTTTGGCTTATGGCTGCAAAAAAAATCAAAGACCCCCTGATCAACCGGTGGTGCCCCAGCGGGCACCACCGGCACCATGCCGTGTGAGGGTATAGCCTATAGGTAACCCAGCTCCGCAAAGGACAAGCATCCATCGCTACCGACCACGATATGATCAATGATGCGGATTTCGACTAGGCCTAATGCTTCCTTGAGCCGCTGGGTGATACGCCGGTCGGCGTCACTGGGTTCTGGATCGCCCGAGGGATGATTGTGGACCAGGATCACGGCGGCGGCATTATGCGCCAATGCGTGTTTCACCATCTCCCGGGGATAGACGCTGGCCGAGTCGATGGTGCCGCAGAACAGCTCCTCGAAGCTGATCACGCGGTGTTGGCTGTCAAGGAAGATGGCACTGAATATCTCATGCTCGTGGTCCTGCAACAGAATCTGCAGGTACTCGAAGGCCAGCGCCGGCTGGGTGATCTTGCGTCCCCGGGCCAGACGGCGACGGGCGAAAGCCTTGGCGATGCTCAAAAGTTCCGCTTCGGTGACGGTGTCGGTGATTCGGTAGGTGCCGGCGGTCTCGCCGGCACTCAGCTTGCGGTGGTTCATGCTCTGTCTCCTCAGGCCGCCATCACTTGTGTCATGCGGCGCTCCATTTCTTCGTAAAACGCCTCGATGCGCTCGGCGATGGTGCGGATCAGCGCCTCGTCCCGATAGGCACGTTTGATGAATAGCGGCATCCCCGGCCAGTAGCTGACGAAGTCGATCCACTCTCGCTCGCTGACCCACAGGCCTCCCTGGCACTGGGCCACATGCTCCTGAGGTAGCTCGTCTGCCAGTAGCAGCTCGATCTGGTACTTGGGCAGCTTGGTCTTGATCTCCACCAGACCGCTGCTGTCCACCAGGCAGTCGGGGGAGTAGCCCACGCCGTGGTTGAGGATGATGCCGACCTGCTCGAGGCGAGGCAGCCCAGTCGCTTCCTGGTAGAGCTCGCGGGCCACCGGTTCCAGCTCGTGGCCACGTTGGGTATGGGCATTGCCCTGGAAGGCATCCGAGGGCTCACCAGTGATGCGCTCGCCGATCAGCTGATGCATGTAGCTGATGGCGCCAGTACCGAAGCCTCCCGGTCCTTTGCCTTTGACCAGCAGCGTCTTCAGTTCGGACATGGTGACGCTGCCGAGGCGGGCGGCATGCCACTCGGGCGTGCCCTGTTCCAGTGTCAGGATCTGCATGACAAACCTCCTTCGAGACACCACGGCATAGCGGCGAGGGTGTGCCCTCGCCGGTTCCTGCGGGCGTCATGGATTTAGTGGTGGTGGTTGGGATAGGTAGGTTTTGTGGTAGGTCAGTGGCGTTGACGCTGGGGCACGGCGCGTTTTTGCAAGGAAGCACGTAGCTTGTCGAAGTCGGTGCGCGGCACCTGTGCCACGTCGCCGTACTTACCGACGAACCATTCCTGGGTGGTCACGGGACAAGCACTGATCAGCTGCTGGAGCTGGCTTGCCTGGAAGGGCGTGACCACTTTCATCGGCGGCGCAGCGCCATGGCCGTTGTCGTCCTGCCCGCGGGTGGTGATGTTGAGTAGCGCGCACAGCACGTAGCGTTTGCCATAGCTGGTCGAGGAGCCGAAGGCCTGCACGGCATTCTTGCTGCCGCTGGTATCGGCCGGCAGCAGCATGCTGGTCTCCTCGCGGTGACCGTCCTTGTGCATCAGCACGCCGGTGACCTGAATCCCCCGCTCCTGGGTCTGAATACGAAAGCTCACCGCGAAGCCGTGCTGCTTCATGATTGGCCGCACGGTATCGACGATATCCTCCAGGGTGGCGTAGGCGCCGTTGTTTCCCTGGCCACGCTCGGCGATGCTCGGCAGTTCCGTCTGCATGGCCGCCATGGCGGCGCTGTAGGCCATCAGCGCCTGGCGGTCCAGCACGCGCTCCTGCATCTGCAGCAGGCGCTCCATCTTGTCGATGTCGACTTCAGGGTTAAGAGCAGCCCGCTCGATCACCTTAATGATCGCGGTACTCTCCTGAAGCGGTGATGCGGGGACCGGTACCGCCTCGGTGACCGCGGCGTGCCGGGTAGCCGGAGCCCGACCGTTGGTCTTGCTACGTGAGGGTTGGCTGGGTGTGGTCATGAGACCTCCTTTTACTGATAGTGCTTGAACACGTCCTGAAGCTGATCGGCAGGCACCGGCTCCAGCGACACGACCACGCGAAACACCTGGCCCTGGGCCATCACGTGGGTCTGGGCTTGCTTTTGGCCAGCACCGAGCAGTTGGCGGGCCAGCTGCGTCAGCGCCCGACAGGCCTCCAGAGAGAGGGGCAGTGGCATGGGACCTCCAGAATTGAAAACGCCCGACCTGGTGGGGTCGGGCGCTATGCCGTGTAAGGGATAAACGAACTTGGTGGACGGGACCACGAGGGGAACGTCATGCCAGGTGATCAGGCCACCAGAGCCATGGCGGACTCGAGCGCCTTGTCCTTGAGGCTCGACCCCTGGCCGAACCAGGCAGAGTCCATGCGATAGTCGTTGCTGCGCGCACGCTTCTCGTGGTCGACGTACTCGGTGATGGCGTTGAGTAGGCCCCAGGCAGTGCCCTGGGCCGTGCACAGCTGCGATCCCCGCCCTTCACCGTGGTAGAGCTTCTGTATGCGATTGAGGGCGCGGTAATTGGGCAGCTTGGAAGGATCATCCTGCGGTTCCTCGGCGTTGCAGATCACCGCTTGGAAGTAACTCTTCACTTCCTCCTGGCTGACCTTGCGCTCGGCCAAGGCCTTCATGCGGTACATGAAGTCGTCCCACTGCGAAACCGAGACGCCCAGCTGCTGCTTGACCCGCTGCGGATTGAACTCGGTGCTGTGGGGCACCTTTACGCCCTGGCTCATTCCGTCCACCGCGATGGTCAGGGTGTTGTTGCACACCACCCGTACCGAGGTAGGTGTCGCCACCGTGGCAAGCGATCCGTCACAGGACGTCGCCAGCAGCAGGTAGGCGTTGACCTGATCCTGCCCCTTCAGCGCCGTACCCAGGCCACTGCGAGCCAGGGCCCAGAACTTGCGCCCGCCCTTGAGCACCCCGGCGGTCTCCAGCTCATAGCCGGCGTACTCGGTAAGGTCGCGGTAGAACTCCAGCACCTCCTCGGGCTGGACGACCTTGTAGCGCTGCGAGACCACCGACAGCGGCGCCTTGGTATCCGAGCGATAAAGCACCTTTTGTTCCGGGAAGGAGTGGATACTGCCCAGGTGCCAGGCGCCGTCGGCAATGAAGCGCACCGGGGACTCCTCTATATGCCAGTCCATGCCGGCCTGCTGCCGCCAGACCTCGAGTGGTTGTTGACGCGACAACTGCTGCCCCAGGCCGTGCCAGGGGGTATCGCCGACGTAGGCCATCTGTTCGATTTGGTGTGCCATGGGAATACTCCTTGACGAAAAAAACCGGGAGATCGCCGGTGGTAGAGGAAGGATGTAAACGAGTCAGTCGAGAATGCGGAAAGCGTGGCCGCAGCCCAGGCATAGCCAGGGCGTGCCTTCACCGGGCGGGAAAAGGTACTGCACCATCTGCTGCCCGGCGGCCGCACCGGCAATACCACCCGATGCTGCGGCCACCACTGCTGCAGCGATGCGGGACATCGGAAAGAAGGACGACGCTGCCATCAGTCGGCTTGGGGCGTAGAGCGAGGTGTAGGCTCCCTTCAGGGAGCCGGCCAGCGCACCAGCAGCGGTTCCCAGCTTGCGGGTAGTCTCGAGATTGATGACGCGCTGCGAGTCGCAGCGTAGGCAAGGTGGGGGCATATCGGATCTCCTGTGCTTGTCCGTCAAGCCCGGGGTGGGCTCAGCTCACAGGAGTGATATAGATCTCAAGGTGAGTGGAATAGAAAAGGCATCTCTCTAATAGGAAATTGGAGCGATTAAGGACTTTTCGTCAAAAAAAGAGCCAGCAACGCTGGCTCAAGCACTTCCTTGGAGTATTTCGATATCATGCGCTGAGAGCAGTAATCTTGTCGCATAGGGAACGGCGCGCCCGGTCCAGCTTGTCCGGGTTGACCTTATTCGAAAGCGCCTCACGGGGCTTTCGACCCAAGAAATAGGCGATGCGTTCTGCATTGGCTCCGGAGGGATGAGGAATGCCGGCCAGCACCCGGTTGTCGTCAATCAGTCCTTGGGTTACCAGTTGCTGGAAAACCTCCGCCACCCTCGGGCCTAGGGGTACGAACAAGGCGTGTGACAGGGCGCTGACTTCTTCCGACAGCGACGTCTCGATCTGCCGGCGCAAAGATGCTTGCTTCAGCATCGATGGGGTGCCGTTGTAGTCCTTGCCATTGACGAAGACGGGATAACGCAGCGCTGATGTATAGTGGGCCAGGTGCGAATGAGACCCGAAAAGTTGCTGACAGCTGTCGATACCCAACCAGTTCTGTAAGCCAAGCCCATCAAGGAGTTCCACCAGGTTGCGTCGCATAGGCCCGGAAAAGCTTGCGATCTTCTTGGCTTCAGCCATGGCAATTTCATAGGGTTGTCCTTCTGCCAGGCAGGCTCGAGCGGCATTGAGGGCATTGCGAGCCTGCTGCATTCCAGGTGTAATTCCGCAGATAATGATCCGCGCCTCCCGATTGATGTGATCAAAGGGGGCATAGAAGGTCTCCAAGCTGCCCGAGCGGTCCAACAATAGCGTCTCGGGCAGTTGGTCTTCTTGGCCAAGTGCGGGCATGGCACGAAGGATATCGGCGAAACGGGCAAACTGGCTCATGAGTGGCTTTTCTCGTTATTGGTGGGCGTAACGGGGTTCAGGGAGGCGCGAGAAAGGATCTCGATGACTCCTTTTAGGGCTTCGAGCGACGGAACGGTGACTTGCCATAGTTGGGCCGGACGTCCGCCTGGAAAGCCTCTGTCGTGGAAATGGCTCGTTGATACATTGCTCCGATCAGTCTTGTTAGTTAGTCCCACAGCCATCAGTTCATTGCTGGGTTCAAACGGGAGTGTCAGGACACACTGGCGTCGGCCTCCCGAGTTGACCATCACGTAACGATGCGAGCGTGGTATCCGCCAAGTAGAGACGGTCGCTTGTGGCTCACTGTAGATCCGCTCCCAGTCAGTTGTGGTGTTCAGCCAGGCATCTGCATACTGGCCGTTCAGGGGAAGGCGGGGATCAAGGAAATAGCAGGTCACGCCCCAAGGGAAACCGTCTTTACGAGACATCCATGCAATTGCTGGCCATGCTGCAATACGTTTCTGTCGATCGCGCGGGAGCTCACCCCTTGATACTGCATTCTTGATGGTTTCCAGCTTGAGCCCCGTTGCGATGGAGATCTCCTCGACCGTTATGAAGCGCTCATCTTCAAGGCCGGCAGGGCTCAGGTCGTGCCCGCCCAAGAAGGCTTCCTCATAACCAAAAGCGCGATCCAGGGAAAGTATCCGTTCGACTTTGTGTCGCACCAGGAATGCGGCCAGCAGGTGGCAGAGCGATTGGTAACTGGCCTCGCCATAGTATTCAGCGGCGATCGCGCCCAAGCCTACAAAGGCACGGAAATCGAGGAGGTCATCTTCTAGCGCCGCGACTTTTTCAGGCAGTTTGACGTGATCCAAGACCGCAAAGCGGTAGAGGACCTCAGCGATGGCAGTAAAGCGCTTGGTGACAATATCGCTATTGGCCCTGACATTACTGTCCCCACGAGGGTACTCGCCGGTATACAGCAGTGTTGACAGGGTTGAGGTGGAAAAGGCGGCGATATCCTTGATGGCTTCGCAGATCTGCTCCCTATCGAGGGCCTCTGGGATAGGGAGGCCAAACGGGTAGTAGGTCAGCAGATCTTGGAAATGAAGTGTCGGCATGGCTAGGTCCTATCTTTCCGTCAAGATGCGCTAAGTCTCTGTCAAAGAATAAAAAACGTCAATAGTGAATATTAAAATCACAAGATACGTTTTGTTTGTGCCTCATGGCTCCTGATGTGACGGGGCGAAAAAAAATCTATTCAGGCCAAGTGCCACAGATTTCGTTTGATCTGGGTACTGTAATGCGACAGCCAAGGGGAGCGGGGGTAGCTCAGAAGAGTAATACGAACAGCAGGTAGGCCCAGATCCAGACTGGGGTCAGCAGGACGGCAAAGAGAGAGTATTTCAGTACTCCTTCAATTATGACTCGCAGCAACTCACAGATAACAAGAAATCTCAGGAACACAGCTGATTGCCTCTGAATCGTTCCCGGTATTATAGACGCCACAAGGCCCTACATGACATGGTGCCTGCCGGTATTCGATGGGGAGTGTTCAGCTCCCCAAACTCGCCTCTTGGGCTTCATTAATGGCCGGCGCGACTCGCTCTGCCACCTTCTCTAGGGCTTCCTTCCGCTCGTCGAAGTAGTCGTAACGGTCATACACTCCTTCTATGCCTTTCAGCTTGTGATTAAGGCAGCGCTCAGCAACATGTCCGGGCACGCCAGAAGCGGCTAGCAGGCTGCGGCAGGTGCGTCGCAGGTCATGCACCGTGAACTCGGCGATGTCGCCCATCCTGTTCGCCGGTTGCTGCTTCTTGCCGGGTTCCTTGCCGAACAGCTTGGCAATGGCGCGATTCAGGGTGTCCTTGCCCATGTGTGGCCGCTTGCTGCTGCGGCGGCTGGGGAAGACGTAGGGTGACCCACAAGCGCGGATGTTGAGCTCTTCCAGCCAGCCCACGGCTTGTGGAGGCAGGGGGATGACGATCCCTGTGCCTGTCTTGCTTCGCTCTCCGGACAGGTTCCATCGCCTGCCCTCCAGGTCGAATTCCGACCACTGGGCCTCAGTCAGCTCGGTCTTGCGCACACCCAGGACGAGCAGCAGCGCGCAGGCGAGGTAATTGTCGCGGGTGAAGCTCTCCCGGTTGTCCCTGAAGATTTGAAAGACCTGGCGAATCTCATCAAGGCTCAGGGCGCGGTCACGGCTTTTCTCGATGCCGCCGGCATCGTTGACGCTGAAGGCAGCCGCCGGGTTGTAGGTGAGCAGCCCCAGCTTGATAGCGTGATTAAACAACTGCTTCAGGTACATCAGGGTGTCGTTGGCGATGGCCGGGCGCCCGCTGCTGGCAACCCTGCGGATAATGTCTCGCACGTCCATAGGGGTGACCTTCTCCAAGGCCTGGTGGCCTATGGATGGGGCGACCTCCTTCTCGAAGATGCGCTTCGGGATGCGTGGATGCTTCAGACGCTTCTCCAGATCATGGTACCAGTCGTCGAACAGCTCTCTGACGGTGTGGATGGAGATCTGCTCTTCCCGCTTGCGCTCCTCGACGGGGTCGATGCCGCTCCGTATGGCCCTCTGAGCCTCGACAGCTTGCTCACGGGCCTCAGCCAAGGATAGGTTCGCGCACTTGTCCAGCGTCAGCTCACGGCGCTTTCCAGCGAGCGTGTACCGATGCATCCAGTAGGGAGCTCCCTTTTTGGGGATCATCAGGTACAGGCCGCTTCCATCGCTGTAGCGGCCCGGTGCGCCGTCCTTGATCAGGGACTGGACCTTCTTGGCTGTAAAACTCCCCATCATCCCTCTCCTAGCAAGTGCCATCAGAAATTTGAAACAAGCGTTTTAGTGCTTTGCGGCCAAGGTCGGATCATGCTCAGTAACTTCATGTTTAGCCGAACCCTTCATGCCTGGCATGCATGAGAGGGCTGTCGCTGGAAAGGAGGCCGTGTCCGGGAGTGAGCGTTTGAAGTGGGGAGTACCCATGGAGAAATTTCGCCTTTTGGTGGGGAGTACGCCGGGTTACTCCCCATTGTACTCCCCACTTGGCACAGGCTTAAGCTAGATTTTCGTAGACAACCGTAGACAACGGATGCGTTATTTGGCTTGAAAAATAAAGGGTTGTGGAATTTGGTGGCTGAGCGTGGAATCTACTCGATATTCTGGATCTGCTCGCGCATCTGCTCGATCAGCACCTTGAGCTCCACCGCGCAGCGGGTGGTGCTGGCCACCGCCGACTTGGAGGAGAGGGTATTGGCCTCGCGGTTGAGCTCCTGCATCAGGAAGTCGAGGCGGCGCCCCTTGGGCCCCTTCTGGCCGAGCTGGCGCTCCACTTCGCTGACGTGGGCCTCGAGCCGGTCGAGCTCCTCGTCCACGTCGGCCTTCTGGGCCAGCAGCACCAGTTCGGCTTCCAGGCGCTGGGGGTCGAGTTCCGCCTTGACCGTCTCCAGACGCTCCAGCAGCTGGGCGCGCTGACGCTCGAGGATGGTCGGCATCAGGCGGCGCACCTCGGCAACCTGCTCGCGCACGCCGGCCAGGCGCTCACGGATCATCACGGCGAGCTTGTCGCCCTCGCGGGCGCGGGCCTCGATCAGCTCGTCGAGGGCGGCTTCGAACAGCGCCGTGGCTTCCGCCTTCACCAGATCCAGGTCGATGCCCTGGGCGTCGAGCACGCCGGGGTGCTCCAGCAGCGACAGGGCGTCGGGCATGGCGACCTGGGGCAGCGCTTCGCGAATCTCCCCCAGCGCCGCGGCCAGGGCCACCAGGCGGGTGTGATTGACCGCCAGGGTCTCGCTGATGTCGGTGGGTTCGAAGCGCAGGTGACACTCCACCTTGCCGCGGGCCAGGCGCGTGCGCAGCGCCTCGCGGAAGGCGGGCTCCAGATCGCGCAGGGCCTCGGGCAGCCGGAAGAAGGGTTCCAGGTAGCGCTGATTCACCGAGCGCAGCTCCAGCTGCAGGCTGCCCCAGTCGTCCTCACGGCTCTGGCGGGCAAAGGCGGTCATGCTGTGAACCTTGCTTTGGTCAACCATGGGAACTCCTTGTTCGGTCGTCGGCACTTCGGCAGCACGGACGGGATGTGAGACGAGGAGTTTAACCGATTACCCGCCCCGACCGTGTAGAATGGCCAGCCATTCGACACCGATGCCCAGGGCCACCCGCCCGGCCCGGCGTCACCCAGTTCGTATCGATTCGAGAGGTAACATGGCTTCCGACCTGAAACGCCCCAGCGGACGGCGCCCCGACCAGCCCCGCGAGATTCGCCTGACCCGTGATTTCACCCGCCACGCCGAGGGTTCGGTGCTGGTGGAGTTCGGCGACACCAAGGTGCTGTGCAACGCCAGCGTCGAGGCCGGCGTGCCGCGCTGGCTGCGCGGCAAGGGGCAGGGCTGGGTCACCGCCGAGTACGGCATGCTGCCGCGCGCCACCCACACCCGCGGCGGCCGCGAGGCGGCCCGCGGCAAGCAGGGCGGGCGTACGCTGGAGATCCAGCGCCTGATCGGCCGCTCGCTGCGGGCGTCGGTCAACCTCAAGAAGCTGGGCGAATTCACCATCACCGTGGACTGCGACGTGATCCAGGCCGACGGCGGCACCCGCACCGCCTCGATCACCGGCGGCTGCGTGGCGCTGGTGGACGCCATCCGCTATTTGCAGCGCAAGAAGCTGATCAAGGGCGATCCCTTCGTGCAGCTGATCAGCTCGGTCTCGGTGGGATTGTTCAAGGGTCTGCCGGTGGTGGATCTCGACTACCCCGAGGACAGCGGCGCCGACACCGACATGAACGTGGTGATGGCCGAGTCGGGCGGGCTGATCGAGGTGCAGGGCACCGCCGAGGCGGGGGTGTTCTCCCGCGAGCAGCTCAACGCCATGCTGGAGCTGGCCGAGAACGCCGGCGCCCAGCTCTTCGAGCACCAGCGCGAGGCCCTGGGCATTCGTCGCTGAATCAAAACGCAGTGCGCCGGCATCCAATGCCGGCGCACTGCAGCCCGGTCGGGCCGCGACGAAGGGGTGTGCTTACAGCGTCAGGTCGTACTCGACGAACAGCGGGGCGTACTCGCTGAAGGTGGCGTCGTAGTCGATCCAGGCGTCGACCACGTGGCGGCGCAGGTTGGGTCCGACGATCTGATAGTCGATCCGCCAGCCTTCCTGACGTGAGCGCGGCACATCCTGGTCGAGCTTGGGCCAGTAGGTGTACTCACCGGCGTCGCGGTTGATCTCGCGGAAGGTATCGATGAAGCCGGTGGGGCCGAATACCTGGTCCATCCAGGCCCGCTCTTCGGGCTTGAAGCCCGGCGTGGTCTGGTTGTCGGCCCAGTTCTCCAGGTCGATGGTCTTGTGGGCGATGTGCCAGGTGCCGCAGATGATGTACTCACGACGCTTGCGTGCCATCTTGTTCAGGTATTCCTGATACTGGGCCATGAAGGCCTGCTTGGCGGCATAATCGCTGCCGTCGGGCATCAGGAAGCTGGCGATGCTGAAACGGTCGTAATCGGCCTGCAGGAAGCGCGCCTCGTGGTCGCACTGGGGAAAGCCGAGGCCGTACATGATCGCCTTGGGTATCTTGCGGCAATAGATCCCCACGCCGGAGAAGCCGTCCTCCTCGGCGTCGAGGAAGTAGCCTTCGTAGCCTTCCGGGTACAGAATGCTGTCGTCGAGTTCGAAACTCTTGGCCTTGAGGTTCTGCACGCAGATGACGTCGGCGTCCTGCTCGGCCAGCCAGTCGAGGAAGCCCCGTCCGACCGCTTCGCGGATTCCGTTGACATTGATGGTGGCAATTTTCATACATGGTCCCTTTGACGTCGCGCGTGTATGATACCCGACGTTTCGACGTTTGGGTAAATGGCCCGCATGGATATTCCATGGTAGGACACAGATCCCATCCCATGGATGAGAAAACTGGGCTTATGAACAGAGCCTTATGAATAGCAGGGGAAGTGAGGTGTCGGCCAGCATGCAAGCCTATCAGCGGGAGTTCATCGAGTTCGCGATCGAGCAGGGCGTGCTGAAGTTCGGCGAGTTCACCCTCAAGTCGGGCCGCGTCAGCCCCTATTTCTTCAATGCTGGGCTGTTTCGCACCGGCAGCGCCCTGGCGCAACTGGGCCGCTTCTACGCCAATGCCATCGAGGCCAGCGGGCTCTCGTTCGACGTGCTGTTCGGCCCAGCCTACAAGGGCATTCCGCTGGCGGCCACCACCGCGGTGGCACTGGCCGACCATCACGACCGCGATCTGCCCTTCGCCTTCAATCGCAAGGAGGCGAAGAGTCACGGCGAGGGCGGCAACATCGTCGGTGCCGAGCTGGCCGGGCGTATCCTGATCATCGACGACGTGATCACCGCAGGCACCGCCATTCGCGAGGTGATGACGCTGATCGAGGCCGCCGGCGCCGAGGCGGCCGGGGTGGTGATCGCGCTGGACCGTCAGGAGCGCGGCGAGGGCAGCCAGAGCGCCATCCAGGAAGTCGAGTCGCGCTACGGCATGCCGGTGGTCAGCATCGTCACGCTGGATATGGTGCTGAGCTACCTCGAACAGCAGTCGAACCAAGAATTACAGGGACATGCGGCCGCCATACGCGACTATCGTGCGCGCTACGGTGTCACCGCCGAGTGAATCGTGAAGCGCGCTTCAAGCGCATCTGTTGAGGAGTCGTCGATGAAAACGCTTGGACACTTCGCCAAGGCCGCGCTGGCCACCGGCATTTTCTTCGCTGCCACCGGCGCCCATGCCGCCGGCAGTCTCGATCTCAACCTCGGGCCCGATGCCGTGCAGTTCGATGCAGCCGGTGAGATCGCCCACGGTGTGATGCTGGGCGGCGGCGTCCTGCACAGCGATTATCGCGAAGATGCCACCATCTACCACGCCCAGCTGCTCGGCGCACAGCGCACCCGCGAGCGCGATGTGGGCATCGGCGCCCGCTGGACCCAGTACGACACCGACTACGGCAACGGCGGCGGTCTCGGCCTGGGTGGCTATGGCTACGTCTACCTGCCCCAGGCGCCGTCCGTCTCCGTGGGCGGCTACGGCTTCTACACCCCCAGCGTGGTGACCAGCGGCGACCTGGACGACGGCTACGAATTCGGCGTGCGCGCGCGCTACGCCTTCACGCCCAACGTCGACGGCTACGTCGGCCTGCGCCAGGCGGCCGCCGACTTCGACAACCGTCACGGCAACCGCACCCTGGATCGTGGCGCCCAGGTCGGGGTTCGCCTGAGCTTCTGATCTCTCGCTGTACCGGCGGGCCCCGATGGGGTCCGTCGGCGTTCTCTGGCAGGCCGCCATGCTCGACGTCGTACTCTTCGAACCCGAGATCCCGCCCAACACCGGCAATCTGATCCGGCTTTGCGCCAACAGCGGCTTTCGTCTGCATCTGATCGAGCCGCTGGGCTTCGTGCTCGACGACAAGCGCCTGCGCCGCGCCGGGCTCGACTACCATGAGTGGGCCGCCGTGCGCGTGCACCGCGACTGGCCGGGCTTCGTCGAGGCCGTGAAACCGGAGCGTGTCTTTGCCGTCTCGACCCGCGGCCGCACCGGCTACCACGAGCCGCGCTACCGCCCCGGCGATGTGCTGCTGTTCGGCCCCGAGACCCGCGGCCTGCCCCAGGCCATGCTCGACGCCCTGCCGCCGGAACAGCGCCTGCGCATCCCCATGCTGCCCGACAGCCGCAGCCTCAACCTCTCCAACGCCTGCGCCATCCTGGTGTTCGAGGCCTGGCGTCAGCTCGGCTTCGCCGGGGCGGCGGAATTCGACAGGCCAACCGAGGCACACCCATGAGCATTCGGCAGCGCCTGGCCAAGCTCAACCCGCGCCAGCAGGAAGCGGTACGCTACATCGACGGCCCCTGCCTGGTGCTGGCCGGCGCCGGCTCCGGCAAGACCAGCGTGATCACCACCAAGATCGCCTACCTGGTGCAGGAGTGCGGCATGAGCGCCCGGCGCATCGCCGCGGTGACCTTCACCAACAAGGCGGCCCGCGAGATGAAGGAGCGGGTGGGGCAGATGCTCAAGGGCAAGGAGGGCCACGGGCTGACCGTCTCGACCTTCCACACCCTGGGCCTCAACATCATCCGCGGCGAGCTCAAGGCGCTGGGCTACAAGCCGGGCTTCTCGCTGTTCGACCCCGAGGACGCCAAGGCGCTGCTGCGCGACCTGATGAACAAGGACGCCCAGGTCGACGCCGAGCAGATCAATGCCGTGCAGCATCAGATATCGGAGTGGAAGAACGACTTGGTGCTGCCGGGCCAAGCGCTGTCCCATGCCGCCAGCGAAGACGAGCACTACGCCGCGCGGGTCTACGAGGCCTACGTGCGCCATCTCAAGGCCTACAACGCGGTGGACTTCGACGACCTGATCCTGCTGCCGGTGGTGTTGCTGCAGCGCGACCCCGAGGTGCTGGCGCGCTGGCGACGCAAGATCCACTACATGCTGGTGGACGAGTACCAGGACACCAACGTCTCCCAGTACCTGCTGGTCAAGCTGCTGATGGAGGAGCGCAAGACCTTCACCGTGGTGGGCGACGACGACCAGTCGATCTACGCCTGGCGCGGCGCGCGGCCCGAGAATCTGGTGACCCTGGGTGAGGACTTCCCGCGGCTCAACGTGATCAAGCTGGAGCAGAACTACCGCTCCACCGGCACCATCCTGCGCGCGGCCAACACGCTGATCGCCAACAACCCCCACGTCTACGAGAAGACTCTGTGGTCGGAGATGGGCCAGGGCGCGCCGATCCGCGTGGTGGTCAACCGTCACGAGGAGGCCGAGGCCGAGCGGGTGGCCAGCGAGATCCTCACCCGACGCATCAAGGAGCGCGCCGAGTGGCGCGACTTCGCCGTGCTCTACCGCGGCAACTTCCAGGCCCGCCTGCTGGAGCTGAAGCTCCAGCACTACCAGATTCCCTACAAGCTCTCCGGCGGCACCTCGTTCTTCTCGCGCAACGAGATCAAGGACGCCATGGCCTACCTGCGCCTGCTGATCAACCCGGCCGACGACAACGCCTTCCTGCGCATCGTCAACGTGCCGCGCCGCGAGATCGGCCCCGGCACCCTGGAGAAGCTGGCCAACTACGCCACCGAGCGCGGCGTCTCGCTGTTCGACGCTTGCCACGAGCTGGGCCTGGAGCAGCAGCTGCCGGCGCGGGCGGTGGAGCGCCTTGGCCGCTTCACTCACTTCATCGACGGCGTGCGTCGGCGCATGGACCAGGGCGACGCCCTGGCCGCCATTCGCGGCATGCTGCACGAGATGGACTACGAGGCGTGGCTCTACCAGAACGCCAGCGCGCCGACCATCGCTGAAAAGCGCATGGCCAACGTCTGGACGCTGATCGACCAGTTGGAGAAGTCGATGAAGCCTGCCCTTGGAAACGAGAGCCCCGAAGAGCGTGCGGAGCAGGCCGGCGAAGAAGACGACGCCGAGACCGACGACGTGGAAGCGGCCATCTCGCGGCTGGTGCTGCGCGACATCCTCGAGCAGCAGGCCGAGGAGGATGACACCGATCGGGTGCAGCTGTTGACCATGCACGCCTCCAAGGGGCTGGAATTTCCTCACGTCTACCTGATGGGGCTGGAGGAGGAGCTGCTTCCCCACCGCAACGCCATCGAGGCGGGCACGGTGGAGGAGGAGCGGCGTCTGGCCTACGTAGGCATCACCCGGGCGCGCCAGACCCTGACCCTGACCCTGGCGCGACAGCGCAAGGCCTTCGGCGAGCTGATGGACTGCGTGCCGAGCCGCTTTCTCGACGAGCTGCCGCCGGACGATCTGGAGTGGGAGGGGCGGCCGGACCGCGAGGACCCGGACAAGAAGCAGGCGCGGGGGCAGGATGCCATCGCCGGGCTGCGTTCATTACTGGGCTGAAGGCTCTCTGTTGTGGGCTGAAGGCTCTCCACTGAGCTGAGGGCTCTTCACTGAGCTGAAGGCTCTTCACTGAGCTGAAGGCTCTTCACAAGCTGAAGGCTCCTGCCACCAATGCAAACGGGGCGCCACTGGCGCCCCGTTTGCGTTACCGCTCTCGGCTGGATCAGCGCACCGGCTCGACCAGGTAGTCGGTAGCGGCGCGAACTTCATCGTCGGAGAGGTTGGCGTGGCCACCCTTGGGCGGCATGGCGCCGATGCCGTTGATGGCATGCTCGTAGATGGTGTCCATGTCCTGCTCCATGCGCTGGGCCCACTCGCCCTCTTCGCCACGGCGGGGTGCACCGGCGGCGCCGGTCATGTGACAGGCCATGCACGCCTGGTTGTAGATGGCCTCGCCGTCGATACCGGCCCATGCCGGCTCGTCATCGCCAGCGGCCGCTTCTTCGGTAGCGGCTTCTTCCACGGCCTCTTCCTCGACCGCCTCGTCGGCTGCCACGGCAGCCGCTTCGGCTTCCTCTTCCACCGGACCCTCTTCGGTCACGGCTTCTTCGTCGGCAGCGGCATCGTCACCGATCTCGGGAACGTCCATCACCGGCTCGAGCAGGTAGGCGGTGGAAGCCGCGACCTCCTCGTCGGAAAGGTTGGGGTTGCCGCCGCGGGCCGGCATGGCGCCGATGCCGTTGATGGCGTGCTCCAGCAGGGTGTCCCAGCCCTGGTCGATACGCTCGCTCCACTCGCCCTCTTCGCCGCGGCGGGGAGCGCCGGCAGCGCCGGTATCGTGGCAGGCCATGCACACGCGCTGGTAGATGGCCCCGCCATCGATACCGTTGGCCGCGGCCTCGCCGTTGCCGTTGGCGGGTGCCGCAGCCGTGCCGCAGTCGTCACCCACCAGGCAGAGCTGGCCGATGGGCTTGATGCGCTCGGCAATGGCATCGCGGTCCACTTCGGCGTGCACGGTCGCAGCGCCTGCAGTGAGGCCCACGGTGGCCAGACAGCCCAAGATCAGTTTGCTGGATTTCACTCTCACCACCTCTCGACGGTCCTGTAATCGTTATCTGCCCATGGCGATGTCTGTACGCAACGACCGGGGCGCCTCAAACAATGCGCACTAGTATACCGACAACCCAAACCGCTGGAAAACGCCGTTGCCCACGCCTTTGGCATGAAGGGTTCGCGGTACGGCTGGCAAGCCCAACGGGCCAAGAGTATCGTAATGGCCATCCTTCTGGCGATCACACTGGCGACGCGAGGCCTACGTGTACGATTTCATCATTCTGGGTGGCGGCATTCTCGGCCTTTCCACCGCGATGCAGCTGATCGAACGCTACCCCGAAAAGAAGATGCTGCTGCTGGAGAAGGAGAGCGGCCCCGCGCAGCACCAGACCGGCCACAACAGCGGTGTGATCCATGCCGGCGTCTACTATGCGCCGGGAAGCCTCAAGGCGCGCTTCTGCCTCGAGGGCAACCGCGCCACGAAGGAGTTCTGCGACCGTCACGCCATCCCCTACGAGGTCTGCGGCAAGCTGCTGGTGGCCACCAACGAGCAGGAGATGCAGCGCATGGAGGCGCTGTGGGAGCGCACCGCCGCCAACGGGCTGGAGCGCGAGTGGCTCTCCGCCGGTGAGCTGAAGGAGCGCGAACCGCACATCACCGGCCAGGGTGCCATCTTCGTGCCCTCCAGCGGCATCGTCAGCTATGCCCGGGTGGCCGAGGCCATGGCCGACGAGTTCCAGCGGCACGGGGGCCAGATCCGTTACGACCACCATGTCACCGGCCTCGCCGAGCGCACCGGTGAGGTGATCGTCGGCACCTCCCAGGGCGAGTTCAACAGCCGCTATCTGGTGACCTGCTCCGGCCTGATGGCCGATCGGGTGGTGCGTCTGCTGGGCCGCGATCCGGGCTTCACCATCTGTCCTTTCCGTGGCGAATACTACCGGCTGCCCGACCGTCACAGCGATATCGTCAAGCATCTGATCTATCCCATTCCCGATCCCAGCATGCCGTTTCTCGGCGTGCACCTGACCCGCATGATCGACGGCTCGGTGACCGTGGGGCCCAATGCGGTGCTGGCGCTCAAGCGCGAAGGCTACCGCAAGAGCGACGTCTCGCTCGTCGACATGGCACGCATGTTCAGCAACCCCGGCATTCTCAAGGTGCTGGGGCGCAACCTGCGGCCGGGCATACACGAGCTGAAGAATTCGCTGTGGCGCCGCGGTTATCTCGAAGAGGTACGCAAGTACTGCCCCAGCCTGACGCTGGACGACCTCGAACCCTGGCCCGCCGGGGTGCGAGCCCAGGCCGTCTCCCGCGATGGCCGCCTGATCGACGACTTCCTGTTCGTCAACACCCGGCGTACCGTCAACGTCTGCAATGCCCCATCGCCGGCCGCCACCTCGGCGCTGCCCATCGGTCGGCACATTCTCGACAAGGTCAGCGCGATGGTGCAGTCGAGCTGATCGAACCCGTGCGCTGGCCATCGTAAGGTGTTGGCTGCGCAGGCGAACGAGGCATGAACATGGCCAAGCGCCTTTCCGCACGTTGGCGGCAGGTCCTGGGGCGGCATGGCCCCGTCATCTGCGTGGCCAGCTTCATGGGGCTGTGGGCGCTGCTGGGGCCAGGAGTTGCCGCCACTCTGCTGCTGCCGGCCTGGGTGAGCGCGGCGCAGCTTATCTTCGTCGGCAGCTTCGAGGCGGCACGTCTGCGCCGCCGGGCCTGGCTGGGGCAGTACCTCGACTCCGCCTCGCCCTGGCATCGCTGGCTGCGCGGCGGTCTTCTCATGGCCCTGTGGCACCAGGGCCTCGCCATCCTGCTGGCCCTGCTGCTGCTGGTGAAACTGCGGCTCCTTCCACCGGTCTATTGGCCAGTGCTGCTGCTGTCGCTGGTGACGCTGGTGCTCGTTCAGCAGCTCCTGAGGCGACAGCTGCAGCGTCACGTCATTGACGAGTACGTCGCCGCTCTGGTGCGACGTCTGCTGGTGTGGCCCGCCGGTACGCTGCTGGCATTGCTGTTGGTGCTCACGGCGCTGTGGCTGCCGCAACCCTACCTGGTGGGGCTGGGCTGGGAAGAGGCCGTGATACGCCACACTTCGACGACGGCTGGCGGCGGCCTGCTGGGCGCGTTCGAGCGCTTCGGCCAGGCGCTCGAACTGACCCAGTACTGGGCCATGCAGAATGCTCTCGAGCGGCACGGCCTGGGCCAGGGGTTGGCCGTGTTCGGCTGGTTCCTGCTGCTGCTCTCCCAGAGCGCCTTCGCCTGGGCCGTGGTGAGGCTGACGGTCGGCGCCGATGCCCTGCGCGATACGCTCGGGCACTTGCGCAACGCTAAAAGGAAGGATGCACCATGACATCGATGGCCGAGCCCCTGCGACGTGTACCGGCTGCCTACTGGGGGCTGACACTGCTCCTCGTGCTGACGTTGATGCTCGCGCTGGGCTACGGCTATCGACAGCTGCAGGAGCGCAGCGAGGCGCCGCTGTTTCGGGTCGTCGTCAATGGCGAGGCGCTGATTCTGGACGGCGAAACCCATGCCGCCCTGGGTCAGGAGCTGAGCGTGCTCAGCGGCCAGCTCGATCTTCATCTGCGTGACGAGATGCAGCCGTGGCTGGATGCGCGTCTCGATACCGCCTTCGCACCGCTGGCGGCGGCCATACCCGAGTATCTCGATTGGCACTTCTCGCTGCGGGGCAGCTACCTGCGTCTGGCGGTGGCGCTGGGCGGCGATCTCGACGAGTGGCTCGAGGCACAGCTGAACGAACGGCTCCTCGAGCGCAGCAACATTGCCGCGGCGCTGGAAGAGCTGGAAGCCGACTTCGGTGCACGCCTGGTCGAGGTGCAGCAGCGAGTCGTGGGGGAGATCGGCAGCACGCTGCAGGCACGCTACGCCCCCCGCCAGGCCGCGGCGCGAAACGAGGATGAGCTCCCCACCATCAATCTCGATCTGGCCCTCGAAGGCACGCTCCAGGGCCGCTGGGACGAGGCGCGCTGGGGAACGGCGGGGGCCGGTGGCGTCGTCGGCTTCGCCGCCGGACGCGCACTGACACAGCGGCTGGTGGCTGGCACGGCCATGCAGGGCTCGCGTGCCCTGATGGCCCGTATCGCGCCACGCCTGGGCATGCATGCGGCGCGTTCGGTGGGCACCGGCGCAGCAACCACGGCCGCCACCGCACCCAGCGGCCCGATGGCGCTGTTGGCCGGCACCGCCGCCACGGCTGTGGCACTAGCCGGCTTTGCCGGCACCGAGTACGCCCTGCTCAAGGCCGAGGAGAGTCGCTACCGCGACGACATGCACGCCGAGCTGGAGCTCGAACTCACGCGCGCCAGGGCCGAGGTACGCCAGGCTCTCGAGGCCGCCGCGAGCGACTGGACGCAGACCCTGGAGCGCAGCTTGCAGCAGGGCATCCACGACGCCGAAGAGGCGGCGCAGGTGCCGACGCAGTACCGCATCCTGGGAAGCCGCTGAGCAGCGCCCGGGCTGGACAGTCCGGGCGGCGGCGGTTACGATGTTGGCCGCTTCTCAGCAAGCAATACGTCCGTCGCCCAGTGCGAAACCGGACCACCCAAAGCGCCCGTAGCTCAGTTGGATAGAGTGTTGGCCTCCGAAGCCAAAGGTCGCAGGTTCAAATCCTGCCGGGCGCGCCACGAATTCGAAGCCTCACGGTCTCACCGTGGGGCTTTTTTCTGGTTCTTTTTCCAATCTTTCCTTTGCCGCAGCCTTCCAGGCTGCCACCAGGGCGCGGGTCTGTTCGCCGACCTGCTCGGGCGTCTGGCCGGGCCGGTAGAGGGCGTTGCCCAGGCCGGCGCCGTCGATGCCTGCGCTACGCCAGGCTGCCATGGTGTCGGCATCGATACCGCCCACGGCATACAGCAGCGTGCCGGGGGGCAACACCGCGCGCAGCGCCCGCATGCCCTCGGTACCCATCTGGACCGCGGGAAAGAGCTTGAGCCCGGTGGCGCCGGCATCCAGGGCGTCGAACGCCTCGCTGGGAGTGAGCACGCCGGGCCAGCTCTGCATGCCGAGGCGGCGGGCGGCGGCGATCACCGCCGGGCGGCAGTTGGGCGAGACGGCAAGCCGGCCACCGGCGGCGTACACCTCGCTGAGCTCTTTTTCCGTGAGCACGGTGCCGGCGCCTACCAGGGCGTGCTCGCCCAGCGCCACGCTCAGCCGGCGGATGCTTTCCAGCGCCTCGGGGGAGTTGAGCGGCACTTCGAGGGTGGTGATGCCGGCGGCGAGTATCGCCTCGCCCACCGCCACTGCCTCGTCGGGGGTGATGCCGCGCAGAATGGCGATCAATGGCAGGCTCATGGCGTTTCTCCTGTTGGGTGCGCCGGGCCCATGCCGGTCGCGGCCAGTTCGAGCCCGGCTAGCTCGAGTCCAGCTAAGACCGCAGTCTCGCCGTCGAGGTGCCGGCTGCTTCGGCCCAGGGCGCTCAGTGCCAGGGCGTAGCGGTCGCAGAGGGTTGCGTTGCCGATCAGGGTGACGGCGGCATCGCTCGGCAGCTCGTCGGTGAGCGCGGATAGCTCGAGCCCGATGGTGAGCCCGGAGAGACGTGCACCCAGGCGGGCGCGTCGTGCCTGGCCATCGGGCAGCGAGTCGTCGAGCAGGTCGGCGGCGCGCAGGCCGAACAGCTGCTGGCTGAAGCGGCCAGGCGCGCTGGCGGCCTCGCGTACCGCATCGGCGAAGGCCTCGCGGCAGCCGGGCTCGTCGAGCGCGGCGTCGGCCACCGAGTGCCTGAGCACCGACTGGCCGGCCAGCAGGCCGTAGAGTTCGCCAGTCAGGCAGGTGGCGAAGCGCACCACCGTGCCCGCTTCCAGCCACACCCACTTGGCGTGGGTGCCGGGCAGGCAGGCCAGGCCCGAGAAGCCCGGCTCGCGGGCCACCAGGCCGGCGAGCTGGGTCTCCTCGCCGCGCATCACGTCGAAGCTCCGCTGCGCGCCGTCGGCGTACTGACAGAGGCCGGGCAGCAGGCATACGTTCAAGCGTGGGTCGCCTACCGCCGGGGCAACGGCGCCGCGGGCCAACTGGTCCAGACGCGCCGGCAGCGGCAGATAGGCCGCCTCGCACCAGCCCTGGCGGGCGCCGGCCATGCCGCAGATCCACACCGGCACGTGGCCGGATGGCGGCAGCCACTCGCCGATGGCCTCGAGTAGTGCGGGCTCATACTCCATCTGTGTCAGCGCCAGCATGCCCTTGTCGCTGCCGCCCCGGGCCAGCACCTCGCCACGCTCGTCCAGGCCCCAGGCGCGCAGCTGGCTCGAGCCCCAGTCCACGGCGACCCAGGCGAGCCGCTCAGCAATGTCCTCGTGCATGCTCGGCCTCCTCACCACTCGGCGATGGAGCCGTCCTCGTGGCTCCACACCGGGTTGCGCCAGCGATGCCCCAGCTTGGCCCGCTCCTCGACGAAGGCCTCGTCGATCTCCACGCCGAGTCCCGGCCCCTGGGGAATGGCGCAGAAGCCCTCCTCGATGGCCAGCGCCGACTTGTCGACCAGGTAGTCGAGCACGTCGTTGCCCTGGTTGTAGTGGATGCCCATGCTCTGCTCCTGGATGAAGGCGTTGTGGCTCACCGCGTCCAACTGCAGCGAGGCGGCCAGGGTCAGCGGGCCGAGCGGGCAGTGCGGCGCCAGGGCCACGTCGTGGGCCGAGGCCAGCGCGGCGATCTTCAGCCCTTCGCTGATACCGCCGCAGTGGGAGAGGTCGGGCTGGACGATGTCGATCATGCCCTCGGCGAGCAGGCCACGGAACTCGAAGCGGGTGTGCAGCCGCTCGCCGGTGGCCAGCGGGTAGGCCAGGCCGCCAGCGATATGTTTCAGGCTAGGCAGGTGCTCGGGCGCCAGCGGCTCTTCGACGAACATCGGGTGGTAGGGCTCCAGCTCGCGCAGCAGCGCCTTGGCCATGGGCCGGTGCACCCGGCCGTGGAAGTCGATGGCGATGCCGACCTCGGGTCCCACCGCCTCGCGCGCCTCGGCCACCCGCGCCACCGCCTCGTCGATCTTGCGGTGCGAGTCGACGATCTGCATCTCGGCGGTGCCGTTCATCTTGAACGCGGTGAAGCCCCGCGCCACCAGCTCACGGGCGCCGGCACCCACCTCGCTAGGGCGGTCGCCGCCGGTCCAGGCGTACATACGCATGCGCTCGCGCACCGCGCCGCCCAGCAGCTGGTGCACCGGCACGCCCAGGTCGCGCCCCTTGAGGTCCCACAGCGCCTGGTCGATGCCGGCGATGGCGCTCATCAGGATCGGGCCGCCGCGGTAGAAGCCGGCGCGGTAGAGCGTATTCCACAGATGCTCGATGCGATGCGGATCCTGACCGATCAGGTAGTCGGCAAGCTCGTGTACAGCGGCTTCCACCGTGGCGGCGCGCCCCTCGATGACCGGTTCGCCCCAGCCGTAGCAGCCTTCGTCGGTCTCGATCTTGAGGAACAGCCAGCGCGGCGGCACCTGCCAGGTCTTGAGTCGGGTGATTCTCACCAGGGGTCTCCTCGATTGCGCAGAGCTCCATACCGACGGTGGCCGGAGCGAGGCTTGCCTGTCGGCATGCGGGTTCACTATTAGAGCATGTATGCTTGTATGACAAGATGACGGGCCATCACCATGGCGAGGCGGCTTGGCCGGACACGAGGGGGTGTGGATGAACATGGAACGCAACGACTTCAAGCGGCGGCTGCTCTCGGGGGAGCCCTTGACCGGCATCTGGCTGGGGCTGGCCAGCCCCTATGTGGCGGAGCTGGCGGCCACCGCAGGCTTCGACTGGCTGCTGCTGGACGGCGAGCATGCCCCCAACGACCTGGCCAGCCTGCTCGGCCAGCTGCAGGCCATCGCTCCCTATGCCAGCCAGCCGGTGGTGCGTCCGCCCCATGGCGATGCTGCATTGCTCAAGCAGTATCTGGATATCGGCGCACAGAACTTGTTGATTCCCATGGTAGAAACCGCCGAGCAAGCCGCCGAGCTGGTGGCGGCCACGCGCTATCCCCCGCACGGCGTGCGCGGCATGGGCAGCATGCTGGCGCGAGCCTCGCGCTGGGGCCAGGTCGAAGACTATGTCGCCCGCGCCGATGACGAGATCTGCCTGATCCTGCAGCTGGAGAGTCCCCGGGCGCTGGCCAACCTCGAGGCCATCGCCGCCGTGGAGGGGGTCGATGCGCTGTTCGTGGGGCCGGCGGACCTCTCCGCGGCGATGGGCCATCGCGGCAACCCGGGGCACCCGCAAGTGCGTGCCACCATCGACGACGCCATTGACAGGATCCGCGCCGCCGGCAGCGTGGCCGGCATTCTCACGCTGGACGAGCAGCAGGCCCACGACTACCTGGCGGCGGGGTGCGGCTTCGTCGGGGTAGGCATCGATGCCCTGCTGCTGGCCCAGGCGCTGCGCGGCCTGGCAGGGCGTTTCCGCCCGGCCTGACCGCGCGTGCAACGGTTGCTGAGGCTCAGCGGGCGGCAAGATCGCGCATCAGCGCGCGCAGTCCGTAGCGCCAGGGCGGCAGGGCGTCGCTTCTGCCCACGTGATTGACCAGGGCGCCCAGCGCCGGCGTGGCGATGGTGACCCGGTCGCCCAGATGATGGGTGAAGCCCTGGCCGGCGCCATCGCGGTCCTGGATCGGCGAGAACATGGTACCGAGATAGAGCATGAAACCATCGGGGTACTGATGGTGGGCGCCGTGGGTCTGGCTGACCAGATCGAGCGGGTCGCGGCTGATCTCGCCCATGTCGCTCTCGCCCTCCAGCAGGAAGTCGTCGTCGGCGCCCTCGATGCGCAGGGTGACCCGGGCGCGGCGCACGTCATCGATGCCGAAGCTCTCGTCGAACAGCCGAATGAAGGGGCCGATGGCGCTGGAGGCATTGTTGTCCTTGGCCTTGCCCAGCAGCAGGGCGCTGCGCCCCTCGATGTCGCGCAGGTTGACGTCGTTGCCGAGGGCGGCGCCTCTGACCGTGCCGCGGCTGTCCACCGCCAGCACGATCTCCGGCTCGGGGTTGTTCCACTGCGACGCCGGGTGCAGGCCCACGCCGGCGCCGAAGCCTACCGAGGAGAGCGGCTGCGCCTTGGTGAACACCTCGGCGTCGGGGCCGATGCCGACCTCCATGTACTGTGACCAGCCGCCGCGGGCCTGCAGCTCGCGTTTGAGCGTCATGGCCTCTTCCGAACCCGGCACGATGCGCGACAGGTCGCTGCCGATCAGCGCCTGCAGCTCGGCGCGCAGGGCGCTGGCCCGGGCCGGATCGCCCCCCGCCTGCTCCTCGATCACCCGCTCGAGCAGACTCACCGCGAAGGTCACGCCGCACGCCTTTACCGCCTGCAGGTCGCAGGGGGCCAGCAGGTAGGGGGCCTGTTGCGGCTCGGCCAGGGCGTTCTTCAGCAGCTGCTCCACCGGGCCCAGTGAGGGGCCTTCGGCATTCGCCAACGCCTCGAGCAGGTCGTCGCGTTCGAGCAGGTCGGCCATGGTCGGCCCCAGTTGAGTGACGTCGATGGCTTCTCCGTTGCGCACCGTGATCAGGACGGGGCCGGGATGTGGTGTGTCGCACCAGACCCGGCCGACCAGGCAGGCACGGTCCAGGTCCCTAGGCAGACAGTCGCGTAACGAGAGAGGGGTCATGGGGGCCTCCGGTGAGGGCGGAGTGGCGCCTGGCCAGGTTCCGCCTATCATGTTATTGATGTAGGCATGTATGACAGGTATGCCAGCTCTCCTCACTCTATCGCAAGGGCGCAGAGGGGTCGAGGAGCAAGATGGGGCGAGACGAACCGCGAGGGGCAAACGATGTTCGAGGAGTGGAAGGGCAAGCGGGTATTGGTGACCGGCGCCAGCCGGGGCATTGGTGCGGCGGTGGCGCGGCGCATGGGAGCGCTCGGAGCCAGCGTTGCGGTGCACTACCACGCCAGCAGCGAAGCGGCCGAAGAAGTCGTCGAGGCGATTCGCACCGCGGGCGGTGAGGCCTTCGCCCTGACGGGTGACCTGAGCCGCTCCAGCGAAGCGCAACGGGTAGTGGACGAGGCCGCAGAGAGGCTGGGCGGTCTCGAGTTGCTGATCAACAATGCCGGCGACATGTTGGGTCGTGTCGCCCTCGAGGAGATCGATGACGCTCACTACGATAGGGTCATGGACCTCAACGCCCGCTCGGTGGTGATGGTTACCCGGGCGGCGCTGCCCCACTTCCGGCGTGCCGGGGGCGGTAATGTCATTCACACCACGTCGATTGCCGCACGCAACGGCGGCGGTCCGGGAGCGGGGCTCTACGCTGCGGCCAAGGGCTTCGTCAGCACCTTGACGCGCAACATGGCCAAGGAGCTGGCGGCGGAGCGGATTCGCGTCAACGCCGTGGCCCCCGGTACCATCGCCACCGACTTCCACGTTCGCCACTCCAACGAGGCACACCTGGCCACGGCCCGCGCCGGCATTCCCATGGGGCGGCTGGGAACGGCGGAGGAGTGCGTGGGTGCCTATCTCTTCCTCGGCAGCGAGTCGCTCAGTGCCTATGTCACCGGCCAGGTGATCGAGGTCAACGGAGGTCAGTTGATGCCATGAAGGAATCTGCACCCTACGCCATCGTCATCACCATGGGAGATCCGGCGGGCATCGGCCCGGAGATCATCTGTCGCGCCCTGGCCGAGATGTCGCCGGAGGAGCGCGACGGCACCCTGCTGGTGGGAGATCCGGCCATCTATCGCCGGGCGGCCGCCCTGATCGGTGCCGCGCTCGACTTTGCTGCGCTGGAGGAGGCCCGTGCCGGCGATGGCAGGGTGGCGGTAGCCGAGGTGCCTGCCGAGGCAGAGATCGCCGATGGCCGCATCAGTGCCGCCGGCGGAGACCTGGCCTTTCGCTGCGTGAAACGGGCGGTGGAGCTGGTGCAGGCAGGCCGCGCCCGGGTGATCGTCACCGCGCCGCTGAACAAGGCGGCGCTGCATGCCGCAGGGCATCACTACGATGGCCATACCGGCATGCTGGCGGCACTCACCGGTGCGCCCTCCTCCTTCATGCTGCTCGCCTCCGAGACCCTCTCCACGCTGCACGTCTCCACCCACGTGTCGCTGCGCGACGCCATCGAGCGGGTCACCGAGGCGCGCATCGCCGCCACCGTGGCGGTGGGGCACGAGCACCTTGTGAGCATGGGCATCCCGCAGCCGCGCATCGCCGTGGCCGGACTCAACCCTCACTGCGGCGAAGGCGGCATCTTCGGCGACGAGGACGAGCGGATCATCGCGCCGGCGGTGCGTGAGCTGCGCGAGCGCGGCTTCGAGGTGCAGGGGCCGATCTCGGCCGACACCGTCTTCTACCGGGCTTCGCGCGGCGAGTTCGACCTGGTGGTGGCCCAGTATCACGATCAGGGTCATATCCCGGTGAAGCTGATCGCCTTCGACACCACGGTCAACGTCAGCCTGGGGCTGCCGCTTCAGCGCACCTCGGTGGACCACGGCACCGCCTTCGACATCGCCTGGCAGGGGTGCGCGGACGCCACCAACCTGGGGGCGGCCATCGCCTACGCGCGCCGCCTGGCCGCGGGTGGCGAGTCATGAGCCGTTGTCGGGTCGCCATCGTCGCCGACGATCTCACCGGCGCCCTGGATGCGGCAGCTCCCTTTGCCGCCCGCGGGGCGCAGACGCGTGTGGTGATCGCCCCCGAGCGGCTCGAGGCGGCGCTGAGCGCCTGGGGCGAAGCCCCGCCAGAAGTGATCGCCGTGAACACGGAGTCGCGCCACCTGTCGGCGGCCGAGGCAGCCGAGCGGGTGGCCGCGGTGACCCGGCGTCTCGCCCCGCTCGATCCCGGAGTGTGGTTCAAGAAGGTGGATTCCACCCTGCGCGGCCAGGTGGTGGCCGAGAGCCTGGCCATGCGTGACGTCGTCCCGCGGCGTTTGCTGGTGGCACCGGCGGTGCCGGCCCAGGGGCGAACGGTGCGCGAGGGGCGGGTGTGGGTCGAGGAGGAACCGCTGGGCGGCTCCCTGGACCGTGTTTTCGCTGCCGCGGGGGTGCCCTTGGTCAGGCACGCCAGGCCCTGTGACGCGCCGCTTCCTGAGGGTGACTGCGTGGCCGATACGGCAAGCGATCGCGAGCTGGCCTGCCTCTACGATGCGGTACTGCGGGCGCCCGGCTACTGGTTGCTGGTAGGAGCTGCAGGTCTGGCGACGGCCGTCGCCCAGCGCTGCTTTGGCCTGCTGCGAGCCGCCCCCTGCCCACTGGCAGGCGTCGAGCGGGTGCTCTATGCGCTGGGCTCGCGTGCGCAACGAACCCTGGAGCAGGAGCGGCGACTGCGTGAGCACGAGCCGGCTCTGGCCCGGTTGACGGCGCTGAAAGGTGGCGACCAGGCGGCCACGGCTGTGCTACTGACTCCCGGGGCCGACGACGGCACCGCGCTGGCGCCGTCGCAGATGGCGGCCGCCATGGGCGAGGCGGCGGCCCGGGCGGTGTCGCGCTGGCCGCAGGTGGCCACGGGGCTGCTCTTTCTCAGCGGCGGCGACATTGCCGTGGCGGTCCTCTCCAGGCTGGGGGCCACCACCATCGCGGTGGAGGCGGAGTGGGCCCCGGGGATTGCTCTGGGGCGTTTGGAAGGCGCGCCGCAGCGCCTGGTGATGACCAAGGCGGGGGGCTTCGGCGACCCGGATCTGCTGGTGCGGCTACATGATCGCCTTGGCCTGGAGAGTGCGTCGTCCTTGTCAACTTCTTGACCGGGTTGCGCACCGCTCGGAGGAGGGCTAGTGTTAGCTTGATGGTATGATACGTATACAGCAGGACAGCTGGATGTTCACACTGAAAGACATTCACAGCGATGGAAGCTGCCTGCCCGACAAGACCCAATTCAGACCTGCTCGATACGCATAACAACATCGACAAATCGCGAGGAGTTCATGATGAGCCACAAGAGCCAACGCCACCTCAAGACGTCCCTGCTGAGCGCCGCCCTGATCGCGGTGGGTATCGGCTTCACCGGGGCGGTTCAAGCCACCGAGACCCTGCGTTTTGCCCACGTGTACGAGACGTCGGAGCCTTTCCATCGCTGGGCGGAATGGGCCGCCGGTGAGATCGAGGAGCGCACCGAGGGCCGCTACAGAATCAGCGTGCATCCCGCCTCGTCGCTGGGTAACGAACAGGACATCAACGAGGCGCTTGGGCTGGGCACCGTCGATATCATCTATACCGGTACCCAGTTCGCGGGCCGCTATTACGGGCCTATGGGCATTGCCGGGGCGCCCTACATGTTCCGCGACTTCGACCACTGGCAGGCCTATGCCGAGAGCGACCTGTTCCAGGAGATCGCCGAGGGCTTTCAGGACGCCACCAACAACGTACCCATCGCCCTGAACTACTACGGTGAGCGCCACGTCACCTCCAATGAGCCGATCAACACGCCGGAGGACATGCAGCGGCTGCGAATCCGCGTGCCCGGCGCTCCCCTCTATATGATGTTCCCGCGTGCGGCCGGTGCGAACCCCACCCCCATCGCCTTCGACGAGACCTACCTGGCCCTGCAGCAGGGGGTGGTCGATGCCCAGGAAAACCCCCTGCCGGCGATTCGTGCCATGGCCTTCCACGAGGTACAGGATTACATCAACCTGACCGGCCACGTGACGGATTCGCTGGTCACCATCGTCAGCGGCATACGCTGGAATCAGCTCTCCGAAGAGGACCAGGAAATCTTCCGTGAGGTGCTGCAGGAGGCCGCGCAGAACAATACCAACGACATCCTGCAGGCCGAGGCGGAGCTGGCGGCCTGGTTCGAGGAGCAGGGCAACACCATCAACGAGGTGGATCGCGAACCGTTCCGGGATGTCACCGTGCCCTACCACCTCGGCGACGATGCCGATTGGGACGAAGAGACCTACGAGCGGCTGCAGGCCCTGGGTCAGTAAGCGCCAGCGATCATCGACGGACGCACCCACCGCCGTGCGCGGTGGGCGCCGGGAGGAGTGAGATGTCGAAACGGATCGACGAACTCGATGATGCGGTCGACCCCATGCTCGACTTCGAGTCGGCGTTCGAAAGCGAGGAGTTCCGCTTTGGCGACTATGCCATCGAGGACTATTTCACTTTGGTGATCTTCTGGGCCTTGATCTTCGTCGTCTCGCTGCAGTTCTTCACCCGCTACGTGCTGGGCGACTCGACCACTTGGACGGAAGAGATCGCGCGCTATCTGCTGATCGTCGTCGGCTTTGCCGGAAGCGCGCTGGCGGTGAGGAAGGGCACCCACATCATGGTGGAGTTCTTCTACCGCTACATGCCCGGCTGGCTGGGGAAGATCGTGGCTGGCGTGGCCGAGGGCGTGAGCGTGGGGTTCTACATCGCCATGGCCTGGGTCACCTACAAGCTCGCCGATCGCACCGGCAGCATGATGATCTCGGTCGACCTGCCCAAGAACATCATCTACTTCACGGTCTTTGCCGCCTTCGTCGTGATGGCGTTTCGCGGCATTCAGAGAATCGTCCTGCGCCTCCGCGCAGCGCGTCAGTAAGGGCCGCCATTCATGACTCGACTTTCCATGCTGCGCTGGCGAGCGCCGGTCGTCACGCCACTGCTCTCTGCGCTTGCCGTGCTCGGCTGCGTGATCCTGGCAGTGACCGGCTACTACCTCTCCTTTCTGTTCTTCTCGCTGTTCACCATGCTGGTGCTGGGTGTGCCGATCGCCATCAGCCTGGCCGGCGCCTGCCTGATGTTCGTGCTGATCTCCGGTCAGGTGCCGGACATCGTCGTGGCGCATCGCATGATCAACGGCATCGACAGCTTTCCGCTGCTGGCCATTCCGTTCTTCATCTTCGCCGGCAGCCTGATGAACAATGCCGGCATCACCGAGCGTATCTTCGATTTCGCCAAGGCGCTGATGGGTTGGATGCGTGGCGGCCTCGGACATGTCAACGTGGGGGCGAGCATCGTCTTCTCTGGCATGTCGGGCGCCGCGGTGGCCGACGCCGGGGGGTTGGGCACCATCGAGGTCAAGGCGATGAAGGATGCCGGCTACGACGAGGAGTTTGCCGTCGGCATCACTGCGGCATCCTCAACCATCGGGCCGATCATTCCGCCCAGTCTGCCCATGGTGATCTATGGCGTCATGGCCTCGGCATCCGTGGGGCAGCTGTTCGCTGCTGGTCTGCTGCCGGGTCTGCTCATGGGCGCCATGCTGATGGGGATGATCTTCATCATCTCCCGGCGCCGCGGTTACACCGCCGATGCCCGCTTTTCGGTGGGTGTGCTCGGCAGGACCTTCGGGCGCGCGGTGCTGTCGCTGATGACCCCCGTGATCATCGTGGGGGGCATCATCACCGGGATGTTCACGCCGACTGAATCCGCCGTGGCCGCGGTGGTCTATGCGCTGTTCCTGGGCGTGGTGATCTATCGCACCCTGACCTGGCGCAAGCTGCTCAAGGTGAGCATGGAGACCATCGAGACCACGGCGATCATCCTGTTCATCGTGGGTGCCGCCTCGATCTTCGCCTGGATCCTCTCCAGCAACCAGGTGACTCAGCATCTGGTGGCCCTGCTCGGCCCCTTCGCCGACAGCAAGATCGCCGTGCTGCTGTTTTCCAACATCGTGTTGATCATCATCGGCTGCTTCATGGAGACCATCGCCGCCATCACCATTCTGGTGCCGGTGCTGCTGCCGCTGGCCGTTGCCGTGGGCGTCGACCCGGTGCACTTCGGGGTGATCATGGTGTTGAACCTGATGATCGGCCTGCTGACGCCGCCGGTAGGCATGGTGCTCTACGTGCTGTCGCGGGTCTCCAACGTCAGCTTCGAGCGCTGCATGCACGGGACGATTCCGTTCCTCATCCCGCTGGTGCTGTGCCTGCTGCTGGTGACCTTCGTGCCGGCCATTTCCATGTGGCTGCCGACGCTGGTCTACCGCTGAACGACTATCCGCTAAGGAAGGTAAACGATGGGAGATGCAACGGACTATCGAGTGGCACGCGAGGAGCTGGAGCGCTTCATGCTGGCGGCGCTGGCACGTGCCGGCGCCGATGAGGCCTCGGCCAGCGCCGCGACCCGCGCGCTTGTCACCGCCTCACGGATGGGCACCGACAGCCACGGCCTGCGGCTCTTGCCGCACTACGTGCAGGCGCTGCAGGGCGGGCGCCTAAAGGGCGTGCCACAGATGCGCTTCGAGCGTCGGCTGCCCGCCACCGGCTACCTCGACGCCGACCATGGCCTCGGCCACCTGGCCGCCTACACCGCCATGGCGCATGCCGCCGAGATGGCCGAACAGGTCGGTATGGGCGCGGTGGCGGTGGGCAACGCCTCCCACTTCGGCGCGGCGGGCTGCTATGCCCTGGCGGCGGCGGAGCGTGGCTTGATCGGGCTGGTGACATGTAATTCCGACCCCTTCGTGCTGCTGCACCAGGGCAGCCGCCCGTTCCACGGCACCAACCCCATCGCCTTTGCCGCGCCAGTGGCGGGGGAGTCGCCCTACCTGCTGGACATGGCGACCAGTGCCATCCCCTGGAACCGCGTGCAGCAGTACGGCGCCATCGGCCGCGAGCTACCCGACCAGGTGGCCGCCGATGCCGAAGGGCGCGTCACCCGCACGCCGGGCGAGGTGGCGGCACTGCTGCCCCTGGGCGGCAGCGACTTCGGTTTCAAGGGGGCCGGCCTCGGCGGCATGGTGGAGGTGCTCAGCTCGATGCTCGCCGGCATGCAGCACGGCTATCGATTGCTGCCCATGGGCGGACCCGACATGGCCACCCCGCGCGGCGTCGCCCACTTCGTCATGGCGCTCAAGCCCGACGCCTTCGCGCCCGGCGACCCCTTCTCCGCCTGCCTGCGGCGCTACCTCGATGACCTGCGTGCCCAGCCGGGGCGCAACGGCTGCGAGGTGCTGGTGCCCGGCGAGCGGGAATGGGGCTGTCAGGCGCAGCGCGACGCCCGGGGCATTCCCCTCGACAGTGCCAATCAGGCTGCCTACGCCGAGCTGGCCGAGCGGCTGGACGTGCCGCCGCTGCGACCGCTGAGCTGAGCGCATCTGACGCGGCGATGCAGTAAGATAGCCGCAACAATCGTGACTGACAGGAGCCCCAGCCCATGAGCCGATACCGGATTGAGCGCAAGACGCTCTCGGAGCAGGTCGCCGAGCAGCTCGAGGCGGATATCCTCGAGGGCCGACTGAGCGAGAACGATCAGCTGCCCTCGGAGCGCGAGCTGATGGAGCAGTTCGGCGTGGGCCGCCCGGCGGTGCGCGAGGCGCTCTTCCATCTGCAGCAGCTGGGCCTGATCGCCATCAACAGCGGCACCCGGGCCAGGGTCATCCGCCCCACTGCCGAATCGGTCATGGCGCGTCTTTCCGGGGTTACCCGCCAGCTGCTGGCCAAGCCCGACGGCCAGCAGTACTTCCAGGAGGCGCGTGCCCTGTTCGAGATTTCCCTGGCCCGCTACGCCGCTCGCCACGCCAGCGACGAGGACCTGGCGAACCTGCGCGCGGCGCTGCAGGACAACCGCGAGGCCGTGGGCGACGAGGCGCGCTTCAAGCGCTCCGACAACGATTTCCACGGCGTGCTGGCAAGCATCGCCCGCAACCCCATCTTCGACGCCATTCACGTGGCGCTCTCCGAATGGCTCGACGACCGCCGCGCCCAGGTGCTGCAGCAGAAGGACGAGGACAAGGCCGCAATGACGGCCCACATCGAGATCGTCGAGGCCATCGAGTCCCGCGACCCCGACGCCGCCGAGGCGGCCATGCGGCGCCACCTCGATCGCCATTACGGCACCTATATGAAGCTCAAAAAGCGCCTTTCGGAGTAGCGATCAGCTGCAAGTTGACTCGGGCTGATCCGTCGACAGGTCCCGGGGCGCCGGACCGTCGACGAGGCGCTGTGAACTCATCCTTGGGCGCTACTTTTGCCCTGCTGCGCTCTCGCATCCTGCTCCGCTTGCAGGACCGGTGCTGGCCATCCATGGCCAGCCCGTTCGGAGCAATGCCCCTCACCCATGGCAAAAGACCTACTCTTCGACCTGTCCCCGGCGCCCCTCGTCGAGCGCAGCCACGTTGACCACTATAAAGAGACGCCGCGCTTCCAGGGAATGAAATCATACTGCGCCAGCTCCACCGCGCGGGGCAGGTAGCGCCCCGAGGCGGTGTCGAGGCACAGCCTTAGCAGCCGCTCGGCGAGTTCGTCGATGCTCACCTCGCCGCGGATGATGGGGCCGGCGTCGAAGTCGATGACGTCGCCCATGCGTGCGGCCAGTTCGCTGTTGCTGGAGATCTTGAGCACCGGGGTCACGGGGTTGCCGGTGGGTGTACCGAGGCCGGTGGTGAACAGGATCAGGTTGGCCCCGGAGCCGGCCAGGGCAGTGGTCGACTCCACGTCGTTGCCCGGGGTGCAGAGCAGGCTCAGCCCTGCCCGGGTGTGCGGCTCGGCGTAGTCGAGCACGTCCACCACCGGGCTGTCGCCGCCCTTCTTGGCGGCCCCCGCCGATTTCATGGCATCGGTGATCAGGCCGTCGCGGATGTTGCCGGGGGAGGGGTTCATCGAGAAATCGGCGCCGACCCGGGCGGCATGACGCTGGTACGCCTCCATCAGCGTGCGAAAGCGCTCGGCCACGGCGTCGTCGCGGCAGCGGGCGATCAGCTCGTGTTCCACCCCGCACAGTTCGGGAAACTCACTCAGGATACCGCTGCCGCCCAGCGCCACCAGGCGGTCGACCACCGCTCCCACCAGGGGGTTGGCGGAGAGCCCGGAAAAGCCATCGGAGCCGCCGCACTCCACGCCCAGGGTCAACGCCGAGAGCGGCGCCGGTGTGCGCGGTGTGCGGTTGGCCTCGCTCAAGCCGTCGAAGATGGTGGTCAGCGCTTCGCGAATCAGCGCCTCCTCACTCTGGCTCCCCTGCTGTTCCAGGTAGTGCACCGGGCGCAGTCCACGCGGGTCGCGCTCGGCCACGGCGGTTTGCAGCATCTCGATCTGCGCCTTCTGACAGCCGAGGCTGAGCACCGTAGCGCCGGCCACGTTGGGGTGGCAGATATACCCCGCCAGCAGGCGGCACAGCGCCAGGGCATCGTCGTCGGTGCCGCCGCAGCCCAGGGTATGGGTCAGGAAGCGCACGCCGTCGACATTGGGGAAGAGGCGTTCGGCGGGCGGTTCGACCGCTGCCGTCCCGCTGCTGCCATGCAGCAGCTCCCGGGCCATGCGCTTGTAGTCGCGATAGGGGTCCTCGCCCAGGGCATCGGCGACGCACTGGCGCAGCACCTCTATGTTGCGGTTCTCGCAGAACACCAGCGGCACCACCAGCCAGACATTGGCGGTGCCCACCTGGCCGTTCGGGCGATGGTAGCCGTCGAAGGTCGCCCCGGCGAAGGCCGCGACGTCCGGTGCCTGCCACTCGCCGCGGCGGGCCTGGGGCACGCTGGTGGCGGTGCTGTGGGCGGTGTTGTCGGTGGTGATGGCGGCTCCCGCCGGAATGGGGCGGGTGGCGCGACCCACGGTGACGCCGTACATGATCACCGCGTCGTCGGGGGCCAGGTCGTGCAGGGCGAACTTGTGCTTGTGGCGAATGGCTTCGGCCAGGTGCAGGCGCCGCTCGCCATCGTCCACCGCGTGGCCAGCGGGCAGGTCCTTGAGGGCCACGCGCACGTTGTCGGCGTGATGAACGCGCAGGCTGTCGAGGTGGCCGCGGTCGTTGGCCAGGATCTGGGTGGTCATGGGGCGGTGCTCCTTACGGCGGCTTGGCTGCGTCTCTTCATTGCGGCTCGGCGATCACGTGCTGGTGCTGCTCGCCGAGCCCCTCGATGCCCAGGCGCATCCGCTGGCCCGGCTTCAGATAGACCGGCGGCGTCTGGCCCATGCCCACCCCGGGCGGGGTGCCGGTGGAGATGACGTCGCCCGGCTGCAGGCTCATGAAGCGGCTCAGGTAGCTGATCAGGAAGGGGATCCGATAGACCATGGTGCGGGTATTGCCGTCCTGGTAGCGGTGGCCATCCACCTCGAGCCAGAGGTCGAGCGCATGGGGATCGCTGATTTCGTCCGGCGTCACCAGCCAGGGGCCGAGCGGGCCGAAGGTGTCGCAACCCTTGCCCTTGTCCCAGGTGCCGCTGCGTTCGAGCTGGAACTCCCGCTCGGAGACGTCGTTGACCACGCAGTAACCCGCTACGTGCTCCATGGCGTCGGCCTCGTCCACGTAGCGTGCGCTCTTGCCGATCACCACGCCGAGCTCCACCTCCCAGTCGGTCTTGCGCGAGTCGCGGGGAATGATCACGTCGTCGTTGGGGCCGCAGATGGCGCTGGTCCACTTGGCGAAGAGCACCGGCTCCGGCGGCACCTCGGCGCCGGTCTCGGCGGCGTGGTCGGAGTAGTTGAGGCCGATGCAGATGAACTTGCCCACACGGCCCACGCAGGGGCCGAGTCGGGTGTCGGCATCCACTGCCGGCAGCCGTGCGGGATCGAGCTCGGCCAGCCGGGCCAGGGTGTCGCGCCCCAGATGGGCGCCGTCGAGGTCGGTCAGGTGGGCCGAAAGGTCGCGGATCACGCCCTGTGCGTCGAGCAGCCCGGGCTTCTCGTGGCCCCGGGGGCCGAAGCGCAGCAGTTTCATCGAGTTCTCCTCCGTCAGATGAGCCAGCCGCCGTCGATGACCTGGGCGGTGCCGGTGGTATAGGCCGACTCGTCGGCGGCCAGATAGGTGGCCAGGGCAGCGATCTCCTCGGCCGTGCCGAGTCGCCCCAGGGGTTGGCGGGCGAGAAACTCGGCGTGAACCTCCGCCTCGGGGCGCCCCTGGCGCTCGGCCTGTTCGCGGATGCGCTGGCGCAGGGAAGGGGAGTCCACCGTGCCGGGGCAGATGGCGTTGCAGCGGATGCCGCGGTCGATGTAGTCGGCGGCGATCGACTTGGTCAGGCCGAGCACCGCGGCCTTGGTGGTGCCGTAGGCGCAGCGGTTGGGCACGCCGGTGAGGCTGGAGGCCACCGAGGCCATGTTGATGATGCTGCCGCCGCCGCCCGCGATCATGGTTGGCAGCAGGGTACGGGTCAGGCGCAGCATGGCGGTGACGTTGAGAGCCAGCGAGCGCTCCCAGTCGGCATCGCTGACCTCCAGCAGCGCGCCGCTGGCCACGTAGCCGGCGCAGTTGAAGAGCACGTTCAGCGATGCCAGTTCCTTGGCCAGGGCCGTGACGGCCTCGGCATCGAGCACGTCCAGACGGCGCACCTCGATACCGGGCGTATCCCCGAGATCGCGCAGCTTGTCGGCATCGATGTCGGTAGCGATGACACGTGCTCCCTCGGCGGCGAAGCGCAGGGCCGTGGCACGACCGATGCCCTGGCCGGCGGCGGTGATCAGCGCGGTCTTGTGCTGCAGTCGCATGGCACTCATACCTGTATGACAGGCTGCTAGCCTGATGTTCGGTCAAGTATGGCGCAGTTGTAACGGCTTGCCAACCGGACGTTGTCACGCTGGCGCCAGGCCGTCAGGGCATGAAAAAGGCGGCCTGAGGCCGCCAATGGTTCCAGGGAGAATAGGAGAGAGAGGGAAACGCTACGGCTCGCGCTTGCCGTCTACGAGTCGGCTCACGCCCCAGGGGTTGCCGTCGCGCAGCGGCTCGGGCAGCAGGCCCTGCGGCAATGCCTGGTAGCACACCGGGCGCAGGAAGCGGAAGATCGCCGCGCTGCCCACCGAGGTGGTGCGGGAATCCGAGGTGGCCGGGAACGGGCCGCCGTGGACCATGGCGTGACACACCTCGACCCCGGTGGGCCAGCCGTTGGCCAGAATGCGCCCCGCCTT
>JAAQTN010000044.1 GCA_011742915.1 Billgrantia desiderata
ACGAGCAGGTCGTCAGAGGGTAAGGGGGTCAGATTTCACTGTCGCCAGGGGGTCACTTTCTGATGTCGCTTGACACCATGAGTGTCTTGATCATGGATCGTTTCATGCGCAGCGAGCCGCTGCCGAAGTAACCACCCAACCCTGGGACCCAAGCCCTGGCCAGCGCCGGGGCTTTTCCGTTGAAGCCTATACAGCGTTGAGTGGTAGCCTATAAGCAAAACCAAAAAGGGGGCGCGGGGATGAGGAAGTGGATTGGCATCACAGCATTGGTGTATCTGTCAGGCTGCGCCAGCCAGGCAGCCAATAACAGCGATTACTTGGCATTCAGCACGAACCATGAGCAGGAAGAAACCCTGATGCGATCCGTACACGACGAGGTCGGCACGGATGGTGAGTACACTTTTTCTGGCCTGTATCGCATTCAGAGCATGCATGGACGAGGTCATTGGCTCTGCGGTCAAGTCAAGCTGCCCAATGAGCAAGGCGTCTATAACGTGGTCCGCCATCGCTCGGGTACAGTTGAACTGGCTCCTGAACCACAAAAACTGGAGGCTTGCGACCTAGAGCGGTACTCCGCTGCCTTAGGTTTTAGGCCCTCAGGGGAGAGGATGTTTATCGGCGAACAGGAAAAGGAACCCTGCAGCCATATGCAAGCCATGGAGCCACACTATCCAGCAGGGGCAATCACGGTGCGAGACATCGCCACGCTTGGTTGCGTAGCAGAAGAAAGAGGGGAAGTACACGGCATCCCTTATTGGATTAACCATGCTTCGAATGCTGGGAGATTTTACAACGCGCCAGCTCGTTACGGTGTCGGGGATGATCACTACTGGGTGGTAAATTGCTCTACAGACGCCATCAACGATGCTCGCTCTTGTACGATCAGGCGGGATGGCTTCTTCCTATTTTGGCAGAATGGCTACGGCATCATGACCACAGGAACTGCTTACCCTGGATCCAATATGCATTTCAGGGTAGATAGCAATGCAGCCTTATCAGCACCCGAAAGCACAGGCCTTACTGGAGCTGCTGCCAATCGGCTTGTGCAACAGATGCTTGCAGGCAATACACTGATCACTCGGTATTCAGACTGGCCATACAACACGCGTAATGATGTGACGATTCCTACACGCGGATTCGCCCAAGCGCTTGATTATATGCAAAGTATTAGATAGCACCTGCGTACAGGACAAGAACAGGCCCTTCGCACTTACAACCATCAGGTATGGATGCAACCTTTCTTGACCACTACACCAAAAAGGACAGGGAAATGAAGGCGGATAAATGGGACGGCTGGGCAATGACGGTCACGCTGCTGGCGTGCCTCACGGTGGCGTTTTCTGGATTCATGATTGCTCAATACGGCTTCATCGAAGTACCGACCCGCACCGGACAGACGCGTACTGACATCAATGTCATGGTGTGGAGCCTAGCCATCGGCCAAGGCCTGGGCGCCATCCTGTTTGCCGGGCTGTTCAACATGGTCCGCGACATCTACCGCAATACCTGTCAACAACCCCAAGAAAATAAAGTGCCTCTGCCTAAGTTAGAAGAGCCAGAGGGGTTTTCAGGCCTGCTGGTGGAGCGTGTGCGTGACGCCTCGCCGCTTGCCGGGCATGTACGCGCTGGCTATCGCCTAATGGCCGTCAATGGGCGCCCTGCTATCAGTGAGCAAGCCGCTGCCGAGAGTGTGGTGGATGGCGTCAACACCTTTACCCTGGTCGACACCAACGGCAACGAGATAGAGCGCCGTCTTGAGATGCGACCACAGCCATTGCACCTACGCTTCGCTCCTTAACCCTAGCCCCGCCATTGAGCGGGGCTTTTCATTAGCAAAATCGATAGACAAGCACGTAATCTTTCGATTCTATCGATTTATCACCAGATGGACTCACTTGCTTACCCCAGCTTTGGGAAAAGCGCTATGCGGCGGACGCATACTCCCCCTACCCCGCTTGTATCATCTGGTCCCACGACGTTCTTGCTATGCCAATCCCACAAAATACCCAACAAAAACAGGCTTATTAGGCCTGATACGACTATACTGGATAAAACCCCAGTAGGTTTTGAGGTGTACCCATGCCGACTGCACATAAAGGCCGTGTGAGAGGGCCGAACGTTAAGCCTACCCGCCAGGCCGTCGCCGCCTATTACGAGCTGCTCAAGCGCAAGGCCGAGCAGGGCAACGTCAATGCTGCCGGCTGGTTACTCCAGTTAGACCTGTTGAACCAGCCCCGTGAGGGGCAATGACATTTCCTCGAGGAGGAAAACTAATGCTTGAGATCGACCTGAAAGGTATTGGCATTGAGCTGGACGACGACCAGAGCGACGCGCTCATGAAGGCTGTCAACGACGCCCACGAGGTGGACGTCCAAGGCCTCAAGAGCAAGCGCGATGAGCTGTTATCGAAGCTGGCCAGCCGTGGGGAGCGCGACCCCGAGCCAAACCAGGAGATCGAGAGCTACCAGCGAGAGCTGCAAGACCGGGATGAACGGCTGAACCAGCTCCAGGCGCAACTTGATGAGCGCGACCTGGAGACAGAGCTGCACCGCGCAGCCGGCAAGGCCTCACTGATTCCCGAGGCGGCAGCAGATGCCTATCTCGTCGCGAAGACCCTCTTCAAGCGTGAGGAGGGCCAGTTCGTGGCAAAGGACGGCGATAGCGTCCTGATGGGCAAGGATGGGCCGTTGACCGTTGGCGAATGGATCGAAGCACAACGCGAGACCCGCCCTCACTGGTTCCCTCGCCCCGTGGGGGCAGGAGCACCTGGCAACAACGGTAGGGGTCAGGCCTCACCAAGCCGCAGATCCGCAATGTCTCCGAGCCAGAAAGCGGAATTCATCCGCAAGCATGGACCGGAGGCCTACGACAGATTGCCACGTTGAGGTGAACCCCAATGGCTACATCAGTAACGAGTGATTTTCAGGTATACGACGCCCTGTCTCAGTCCGCTTATCTCGAACGCCGAGAGGACGTGATTCAGGTATTCAACGCCGCTTCAAATGGCGCCATCGTGCTGGAGAACCAGGCGATTCAAGGCGACTTCAACAAGCGGGCGTTCTACACCGTTGGCGGCTCGATGCAGCACCGTGACGTCAACTCTACCGCCACCGTCACCGCCGAGAAGATCGGCAGCGAAGAGATGGTGGACGTCAAAATTCCGTGGAAGTACGGCCCCTACCAGTCCACTGAAGAGGCCTTCAAGCGCCGCGCTCGCTCCCCCGAGGAGTTTGCCGACGTGGTGGGCCGCGACATGGCTGACGCCACCCTGGATGGCTTCCTGCAGCACGGCTATGGCGGCCTGCTGGCTGCCGTGGGCGCCAATACCGACATGGTGGTGCCGGCAGACTTCGACATCGACGGCAAGAAGGTGCTGACCAAGGGTCTCCGCACCCTGGGAGACCGCTTCGGACGCCTGGCCCTGTGGGTCATGAACAGCGCCACTTACTTCGATCTGGTGGACAACGCCATCGATGAGAAGCTGTTCGAGGAAGCCGGCCTTGTCGTCTACGGCGGCCAGCCCGGCACCATGGGCAAGCCGGTGCTCGTCACCGACACCATGGCCGTGGATAAGATCCTGGGCCTTCAGCCCGGCGCTATCCGCATCACCGAGTCACAGGCTCCCGGCGTTCGCAACTATCCGGTGAACGACCAGGAGAACCTTGGCCTGGGCTTCCGTGGCGAAGGCGCCTTCAACCTCGCTCTCCTGGGCTACTCCTGGGACGGCGATGCCAACCCCAACCTGGCCGCCCTGGAGACTGCCGCCAACTGGCGTAAGCACTTCCAGAGCAACAAGAGCACCGCCGGCTTCATCATCGACCTGTCCGGCGAGTAACTCTCAAGGGGTGGCCTAAGGGGCTGCCCCGCTCTCCCTGCGAGGTGACACCATGACAAGCCCCATCATCCGTAAGCGCCGTGAACACAAGGGCCGTGGTTACTACATGGCCGACATCGACTTTGACGCCGCCCTGAAGGCACGCATGGGGGCAGGCCTACAGTTCAACCGCGACCGCGCTGTAAAGGCGCTCCGCACCGCTGTGAAGCACGTAGACAGCACCTTCGCCGAAACCATCGACAGCATCGAGGCGGTACGCTCGAACCGCGACATGAAGGCCGAGGCCATCAAGCGCAAGACCGACGAGATCGCCGCCGACTTCATCAAGTCCGTGCAGGAGATGGCCGCGTGGGCCGACGACGAGGCGACCGGCCTGCTCAATGGATTCTCTGCGCTCATCCCGGTGCGGGATCTCAAGGAAAGCGACATGGGTAGCCACCTGCGAGACCAGGAGCTGCGCGCCTTCCTGCGCAACTTGGACACCAAGGAGCGGCGCCTGCTGCTGCGTGAGTGCGAGAGCGGCAAACACCCGGAGCTGACCGCCGCCATGCTGCGCGGCCCTGCGATGCTCAGCGGCATCACTGAGGAGCAGAAAGTCTCCCTGGCCAATGCCGGCGTGGTGTCGAGCAATCCCGACGAGGTGAAGCAGTACCAGGCGCTTCTCGGCATGTCGAGCGAGGTACGCCGCACCCTATCGCAGGCCGCCGAGGCAGTGGGCAAGGCCAGCGGCAACGAGTATTTCGTGAACCTGGCCAAAGGGCTGTCCGTCGGCCAGACAGAGCAATGCCTGCGCGACCTGATCGAATCCCTGCCCCTGGAGCGCCTGCCCGCTGAGCCTGTACCCGAGGAGCCTGAAGTTCCCGAGGCGGCCGCATGAACCAGTCAATGGACACTACCAGCCTGCTGAAAGGCCTTGAGGGTATGGCGATAATTGGACTTCCCGAGTATGACGAGCTTCGCCAGGCCATCGGTGGCGTGGTGGTGGCCAGCGTCAACCTGGACTTTCGGCAAGGCCGCATCTCCCAAGCTGACCACGCAGCGACACTGAAGCGCGTGCGTGAGCTGGTCCCGTCGCAGAAGACGCACTAAGGGGGCGCCATGAGCAACTTTTCTTCAAGGCTAGAGATCGTCGTAGACAGTCGCACGGGGGAAAGGCGGCTCAAGTACTTCCGTGAGGAACTCGAAAGGACCGAGAAGTCCGGTGATCGGGCATTCGGCAGCATCACGCAGGGCGTGAGAAACACCATCAGCGCCCTGGGGCCGCTGGGCGGCATCGTGGCGTCGGCCTTCTCCGTCCGGCAGCTCACCCGCTACGCCGATGGGTGGTCAGACCTCAATGCCCGTGTGCTCAACGTAACCAGGGATGTCGGCCTGGCTGAGGAGACCATGCGCCGGATCTCCGACACCGCGCGCGGCACGTATTCCAACCTGGACCAGACAGCCGAGGCGTTCCTGAACAACGCCACGACCCTGACCGAGCTTGGTTACAGCATCGAGCGGCAGCTCGACCTGTCCGATGCCCTGAACAACGCGCTGGTGATCTCGGCCACCAAGGGCCAGCAGGCGCAATCGGTCATGATGGCCCTGTCTCGAGCATTCGCCCTGGGCGAGCTGAAAGGCGACAACTTCAACAGCGTCATCCAGAACGGCGGGCGCATTGTCGAGGCGCTGGCCGATGGCCTCGGCGTCACGACCTTGGAGCTACGCAAACTTGCCAGCGATGGCGTGCTGACCACGGATCGAGTCGTTCAGGCTTTGATTTCGCAGATGGAAAAGCTGCGCGAAGAGGCCGAGCGGATGCCTGGCACCATCGGCGACGGCTTCGAGCAGATCGGAAACGCGACAAAAGAGCTAGTCGGCACCTTTGATCGCTCGTTCGGCGTGTCTGAGGGCATCGCCGGGATTCTACTCGCCACCGCCGACACCATGCGCGAGTCTGCCGGCTCCATCGGCGACAACCTGGAGACGATCGGCAACGTCGCTGCCGGCGTGGCCATCGTCGTCGGTGGGCGTTACGTGGGGGCAATCGGCGCTTCCACCCTTGCCATGGGTGCCGCTCGCATCGAGGCATTGCGGTATCAGGCCGCCCTGGCCAGCATGGCCGGTGTGAGCCGCACCACTGCCGCCTCACAGGTAGCCCTGGCTACTGCTGCCCGAGGGGCTGCCGGAGCCCTGGCGTTCGTTGGTGGCCCCCTGGGCGCCGCTGTGATCGCCGGTAGCGCCCTGTACTACTTCCGCGAAGAGCTCGGGCTCGTACAGCCTGAACTCCGCGCTTCATCCGAGCGTGTTGGCGAGCTGGTCGGCTCACTCGATGCCCTGAGTCAGGCAGCGGTGCGAACCCGCATTTCGGAGCTGACCGGCGACCTGGCCAAGCTCAAGACGGAATTCATCGGCATTACCGACATCGGCACGTCAGCAGACACCGCCAGGCGCAGCGGTAGTGGCGTGCTGGGCGTGGCCGCTGGTGAGGTTGGCCGCCAGGCGCAAGCTATCCGCGATGCCGTGGATGGTGTCGTGGAAGGCGTCTACAGCCCGGAGACACGCGCTGAGATCCTGGCCCACGAACAGGCCATTACTGACCTGGAGAGCCACCTGGAAGGGCTGGGCAACACCACCATCAGGACGGCGGCGAACTTCGGACCCCTCAATGACGCTACCAAGGAATCCTCCAAGGCAGCCCGAGAGGCCGAGCGGGAGCTTGAACGCCTGGCTAGTGGCTTCCAGTCCCTCTATGACCGCTTGCGCCCCATAGAGGCCTCACAGCGCCGTTACCGGGATGACCAAGAGCTGATTAACCGGGCGGTCGAGGCTGGCTTGCTGCCGCTCGCCGAGCAGTCGCGGCTGCTGCAGGAGTTGGAACGCGACTTCATGAACGCAGGGGATGCGGCGACCGTCTACGGCCTTCACGTCGATGGCGTGTCCAAGAAGGTCGATGAGGTAAGCCGCGGCGCCCAACAGATAGGCTGGGCCTTCTCCAGTAGCTTTGAGGATGCCCTGATCGAGGGCGGCAAGCTGCGCGACATGCTTGGCGGGATCTATAACGACCTGCTCCGCATCGCTACCCGCGAAGCTATCACCCGCCCGCTCGGAGAGGCATTCGGGGGTGCTATCAGCGGTTTCCTACCGTTCGAGAAAGGCGGCGCCTTCTCTGGAGGCGAGCCCCAGGCCTTCGCCAGTGGTGGCGTATTCACCAACAGCGTCGTGAAGCGCCCTACGACCTTCGACATGGGCCTGATGGGTGAAGCGGGCCCCGAGGCCATTATGCCGCTCAAGCGTGGCCCTGGTGGCCGCCTAGGCGTCGAGGCATACGGCGGCCAGGGTGGCGGCATGACCATCGCCCCTCAATTCAATGTCCAGGTGGTGACGCCCCCAGGCATGACCGCAAGGACTGAGGAGCGCCAGAACGCATCAGGTGGCCGTGACATGGTGGTCATCATTGACGAGATGATGGCCCAGAACGCCAGCCAGCCGGGAAGCCGGTTTGGCCGCGCCATGCAAAACACATGGGGCGCTAGCCGCACACTGAACGGAAGAGGTTGATATGGCTTTCAGAGTCGATACATACGACACCGCGCTTTTCACTGCCGGCGTGTGGGAGGAGTTCCAGGGTGGGCGCTTCAAGATCGCCTACCACGGCAACACCGACTATCGCCAGGCGCTGAGCGACCTAGGGAAACGATACCGCAAGCGCTACGGCGACGAGCTCACGCCAGAGCAGTCCGACGAAATGCACGCCGAGGCTATCGCCATGGGGCTGCTGAAGGACTGGGAGAAAGTCGAGGCCACGGACCAGGACGGCAAGCCGGTTGACCTGGAGTACAGCGTCGAGAACGCCACCGCCGCACTGCTGGCCAACCTGGATCTGGTGAACTTCGTTGTTCGCCGGTCTCACGATCTGAGCCGTTTCAAGAGAGACCGAGACGATGAGCCGGCCAAGGGCGAATGACCGCCGGCATCATGCCTACATCGTCGTGAGGGGGCGCCGGTTGGCCACCCTTCACGGCGACGAGGTGCAGGAGCTGCGTGAACGCGCCCACGCCCAAGCCTGCCGCATGGGGCTGCACCGTGCTGTGGTGGAGATCGACCGATGAGCAAGAACCGCCTGTTCCATGGAGCGCCGACTGTTCGGCTGATCGCCAGCGTTGAGCAAGCGACCGTCGATGCAGTAGATGAGGTGATCGGCTACCCGTACAACTCACCGCACCCGGCCAAGGGCAACCGCTCGGAGTTCGTCAGGATCGCCATAGAGAACGAGTTGGCACGCTGGTCTGATGATACTTCCCACCTAGAAAAGGGGCAGGAGTGATGATTTCTTCAGTCCTGAAAAAGAATCGTCGTTTATCAAAGCCCGCCTTCACGCAGCATCTTCACGCGCTGGTATCCATGCCGGTATCCACCGCAAGGCAGGTTTCCACCGAGGTTTCCAGCAGGAGGCCAGTATGAGCGGCAGCCAAGACGAGCTGAGACAGCGCTGGAAAGCTGCCTGTAAGGCGATGCGCAAAGGGGTAAGGGTAGACCTGGCCGAGTTCGCCGAGCTGCGCTGTGGGGCTAAGACGCGAGCAGGAACGCCATGTAAGCGCCGCGACCTATTCGCCAGTGGACGCTGCAGGATGCATGGGGGCATGTCCACCGGCCCGAAGAGCGGCCCAAGAGCCAAGATCGTGCAGCCGGCGCCGCCAGAGGAGCCCTACAACCCGGCAGACAACCCGGAGCTGATGCGGCTGATCAATGCCCAGCTTGAGCACTGCACGCTGTAAAGCCCATGGATGCTTGAGAAAAGTATAGATTCGCGCCGAGGTTCGCAGCCTCGGTTCGCAGCAGAACACCGCGATGGTGGACTAGGAAGTTGTCATGAATGGCCAGGATGGCCGGGGGGATAAGTCGTGAGTGCCCCATGGGAGTAAAAACCGCGACCTGTGCCCGTCATTGCCCCTGCGGGGTGGTGGCGGGCATTCTATTGTTAGGGTGTGTCACAAATAAAAACGAGGGGGGTGTGGTATGTTCGGCTCATTCAAGATCCATGCAGGTGACTTTGGCGAGAAGAAGGACGCGCAGTTCGTCGCCAAGACCTTCCTGATGCCCAAACCAGGGGCTTTTTGGGGTCAGGAGAAATACGACATCAGCCAGGTGGAAGTGCTCGAACAGGCGAGCGAGGAGAACGTTAAGCGCCTCGGTGGTACGGTTGGCTGGGGTGTGGCAGGTGCTGCGCTACTCGGCCCTGTAGGGCTGCTGGCTGGCCTTCTGGTGGGCGGCAGAGGAAAGGACGTGACTTTCATCGTGCAGTTCATGGACGGCAAGAAGGCGCTCTGCACGGCGTCCAGCAAGGTTTACACCCAGATCCTTGCGGCCAGGTTCTAACTTGCTTGCAGCCTCTACCTGCGAAAAGGTGTATTCGACCCAGCAAAACAAAACCGCCTCATCTGTACCGTTTTCGGTTTGATGGGCGGTTTGTTGGGTTGCCTAGAAAAACGCTTCTAAGCACCTGATAAAACAGGGTAAATGGCGGAGAGGGAGGGATTCGAACCCTCGAAGCCTTTCGACTTACACACTTTCCAGGCGTGCTCCTTCGACCACTCGGACACCTCTCCACATTGTGGTTCTTCCACGGGGGCAACGCCCTTGTGCGTCAGAACGGCGCAAAGTCTAACGGCTTAAGTGCGCGTTTGCAAGCCGGTTTTTCGGTTCGAGCGCATTCAGCCGGCGGCCAGCACGGCGTAGTCGCCGTGGGCTTCCAGGCACAGGGTTTCGCCGCACCAGAGCTGCTGGACAAGAGCGATGCGGCCGCGCCCACGGCTCGTCAACCGCTCGGCCAGGCTCGCCGGGCCCTGTTCGCTCTGGGCAGCGCAGACGATGCGGTAATCGCCGGTAACGGGGGCCAGGAAACGCTGGCTGGCTTCGGCCACGACGACGTCGCGGGCGTAGCCGCGCTGGCGCAGCCACAGGGTGGCCCAGCACCAGCCCAGCAGGGTGGTCTGGGCGGTGAGCGCCCCGCCGAAACCGGTGCCCTTGTCGTTGAGATTGGGGCCAAGCGCAAGCTCCCACACCAGGCTCTCCCCTTCCCAGCGCATCTCGCGAATGCCCAGATGCTCGACCAGGGGGATGGCATCCATGAGCCAGGCCAGGAACGCCTGCGGGTCGTCACCCTGGCCGGGCTCGGGCAGCGGCAGGCGTGGGTGGGGTATGCCGACCTCGCGCATGGGTCAGGTCCAACGCTCGACGAAGTCGCCGATATCATGCTCGGCAATGGGCTTGTGGCGCCCGCCGAGCTGGCCCAGATAGAGGAAGGCGATCAACTCGTCCTCTTCCTCCAGACCGAGCCCCTTGCGCACGGTGGGGTCGAAAGCGTACTTGCCGCTGCGCCACATGGCGCCGAGCCCCAACGCATGGGCCGCGAGCATGATGCCGTGGGCGGCGCAGCCGGCGGAGATCACCTGTTCGATCTTGGGCACCTTGGGCACGTCGGGGGTGACCTTGGCGATCACGGCGATGATCATGGGAGCGCGCAGCGGCTTCTTGCGCGCCGCATCCAGGGCGGTATCCTCGATGCTCGGGTCCTCACGGTATTCGGCCTCGGCGAACAGCTCGCCCAGCCGCTCGCGCCCTTCACCGGTGAACTCGATGAAACGCCAGGGGCGCAGCTCCTTGTGGTCCGGCGCACGCAGCGCGGCGCGATAGATCGCTTCCATCTGCTCGGGGCCGGGGGCCGGCCCCATCAGCTTGCCCATCGAGCTGCGTTCGTGCAGCAGGGTCAGTGCGTCCATACCATTTCCCATGCCAGGTCGTCGAAATAGATCAAACTCTACCAGCTGCCCCGCTGGCTGTCGTGCCGGGCCTAGCGTTTCGACAGAGCCACTGTTGCGAAGGGCCTACTGTCTCGCCAAGCGCAGGGGCTCGGGCGGGCGCTCGCCGGGAGTGGCGCGCCAGGGGCTGATATCGAGCCCGCCGCGACGCACGTAGCGCGCCAGCACCAGCAGTCGCTCCGGTTTCGCCTTGGCCATCAGGTCGGTGAAGATGTGCTCCACGCAGTGCTCGTGGAAGTCCTGATGCTGACGATAGCCGATCAGATAGCGCAGCAGGCCTTCGCGGTCGAGCTTGGGGCCGCGGTAGCGAATCAGCACGCTGCCCCAGTCGGGCTGGCCGGTGACCGGGCAGTTGGACTTGAGCAGATGGGAGTAGAGCGTCTCCTCGACGATCTCCTCCCCCACCTTCAAGTGCTCGGCGCTGGGCGAGTAGGCGTCGATCTCGATGTCGAGTTCGTCCAGGCACTCCCCGGGCAGTCGACAGACAGCCAGCGCCGCGTCGTCGACATCGAACAGCTCCACCGAGACCGGCGCCCCGGCGGCCTGGGCCAAGTCGCGCTCGAGGGTGTCGATCACCTGCTCGCGGCTGTCGAAACGGGTCTGGTTGAAGCCGTTGAGGTAGAGCTTCCACGACTTCGACTCGATCAGGTTGGGCGACTCCGCCGGCAGGCGAAAACGTGCCACGGCCACCCTTGGCTTGCCGCGAGCGTTGAGCCAGCTCACCTCGAAGGCGTGCCACTCGTCCTCGCCGACGAAGGGCAGCCGGCCCTCCTCGATGCCCAGCAGCGCGCGATTGGCCGCGCGGGGAATGGGATAGAGCAGCCCGGCATCGTAGTGCTCGGGGTAGACGGACTCGCGCCCCAGCGGGGCATGCTCGAGCGTATCGGGTCGGTGACTCATGAACGTATTCCTTTGCCCCGTTCCAGCATCCACAGGGCGATGGCGAAGAGCACGATGATGAAAGCGAAGATGGCCGTCAGCGCCCAGCCTACCGGGATGTCGGAGATACCGAGAAAGCCGTGGCGGAACACGTTGACCATATAGAGTATCGGGTTGAGCAGCGAGACGTTCTGCCAGAAGGTCGGCAGCAGCGAGATCGAGTAGAACACCCCGCCCAGATAGGTCAACGGCGTGAGCACGAAGGTCGGCACGATGGAGACGTCGTCGAACTTGTCGGCCAGCAGCGCATTGATGAAGCCGCCGATGGAGAACAGCGCCGCAGTGAGCACCACCACGCCGAGGGTCAGCAGCGGGTGAGCCACGTTGATGCGGGTGAAGAACAGCGACACCAGGGTGACGATGGCGCCCACTCCCAGGCCGCGGGCCATGCCGCCCAGCACGAAGCCGGCCAGGATCACCCAGTTGGGCATGGGCGAGACCATCATCTCCTCCACGCTGCGCTGGAACTTGTTGGAGAAGAAGCTGGAGGCCACGTTGGAGTAGCTGTTGGTGATCACCGCCATCATGATCAGCCCCGGGACGATGAAGTCCATGTAGCTGAAGCCGTCCATCTCGCCGATGCGCGGACCGATCAGGCTGCCGAAGATGATGAAATACATGGCCATGGTGATCGAGGGCGGCAGCAGCGTCTGCGGCCAGATCCGCGTGAAGCGCTTGATCTCCTTGAGCACCAGGGTCCAGAGGGCGATGGCGATCTGAACGGGGCTCACTTGTTCACCTCCACTGTGTCGAGTTCACGCTGCACTCCGTTGCCCTGCTCCACCATCGACACGAACATCTCCTCCAGCCGGTTGGCACGGTTGCGCATGGAGACCACCTCGATCCCTTGCTCGCCCAGGGCGGCAAACACGTCGTTGAGACGCTGACCGCGATGCACCACCACGGCAAGCTGGGCCCCCTCCACCCGGTGCACCTCGAAGCCCTCGACATGCGGGGCCTGCTCCACGGGCCGGGCCAGGTCGAGCAGGAAGGTTTCGGTGTCGAGCTCGGCGAGCAGCTCGCGCACGCTGGTGTTCCGCACGATCTCGCCGCGGTTGATGATCGCCACGTTGCGACAGAGGCTCTCGGCCTCTTCCAGATAGTGAGTGGTGAGGATGATGGTGGTGCCCTCCTCGCGATTGATGCGGCGCATGTACTCCCACATGCTGCGCCGCAGCTCGATATCGACGCCGGCGGTGGGCTCGTCGAGAATCAGCAGCTTGGGGCGGTGCATCAGGGCGCGGGCGATCATCAGGCGGCGTTTCATGCCACCGGAGAGCATGCGCGCGCTGCCGCTCCGCTTGTCCCACAGCCCGAGGTCCTTGAGCAGCTGCTCGGCCCGGGGCAGCGCCTCGCGGCGCGGCATGCCGTAATAGCCCGCCTGGGCCAGCACGATGTCGATGACCTTCTCGAACTGGTTGAAGTTGAACTCCTGGGGCACCACGCCCAGGTGGTATTTGGCCCGGGCGAAGTCGCGGTCGATATCGATGCCGAAGATCGAGACCCGGCCGGCGGTTTTCTGCACCAGCGAGCACACCACGCCGAGGGTGGTGGACTTGCCGGCCCCGTTGGGGCCCAGCAGGGCGAAGAAATCCCCCTGCTCGACGTCGAGATCGATGCCCTTGAGGGCATGAAAGCCGTTGCCGTAAACCTTGGTCAGGCCACGGATCGACAGCGCCGGTTCGGCCATGGGACATCCTTGCGTTGGGATGAAGTGCGAGTCAAAGAGATTAGGGCGCGAAGAATTTTTTCAAGTCGCTGCCTGGAAAAACGCCGAAACCCTCGCCCATGGGCAAGGTCATCAAATTTTTTGGGGGGAGAAATTGGAGCGGGAAAGGAGATTCGAACTCCCGACCCTCGCCTTGGCAAGGCGATGCTCTACCACTGAGCTATTCCCGCTTATCGCCTCTGGAGTGTCGACAGGGACCTCACAGAGCATCGAAGTGGCGTCCCATAGGGGGTTCGAACCCCTGTTCCCGCCGTGAAAGGGCGGTGTCCTAGGCCACTAGACGAATGGGACGCAAAAGCCAGACCGTGCGGTTACCTGCCGAAGCAGGATTTGGAGCGGGAAAGGAGATTCGAACTCCCGACCCTCGCCTTGGCAAGGCGATGCTCTACCACTGAGCTATTCCCGCACTCTGTTCTTGCCCTTCGGTCCTGCTCTCCGGTACCCGTTGAAACCAGCGTAAAACGAGTGGCGTCCCATAGGGGGTTCGAACCCCTGTTCCCGCCGTGAAAGGGCGGTGTCCTGGACCACTAGACGAATGGGACGCAGCCGTCTCGCTTTCGCCTCAACGAGGTGGCGCGAATGTTACTCAAGCCCCCCGAGGCTGTCAACTGTCGGCCTCGGGCTGGCCGAAAAGAGGGAAAACGGCCAAGCTTTCAATGTCAGATGAAGTCGACGTCGCCCAGCAGGAGAGAGAGGCCATGCGCAAGAAGATCGTGAAGAGCGATGCCGAGTGGCAAGCCCAGCTTACCCCTGAACAGTATCGCGTGACGCGCCAGCAGGGCACCGAGCGCCCTTTCAGCGGCGACTATCAGGTGACCGGCGAGCACGGCATCTACCACTGTGTCTGCTGTAATGCTCCACTGTTCGAGAACGAGCACAAGTTCGAAGCCGGCTGCGGCTGGCCCAGCTTCGATCGCCCACTGGGCAAGGCCGCCGTCGAGGAACGCCCCGACGACTCCCACGGCATGCAGCGCACCGAGGTAGTGTGCGCTCACTGCGATGCTCACCTGGGCCATATGTTCCCCGATGGCCCGCCCCACACCACCGGGCTGCGCTACTGCATCAATTCGGTATCCATCGCCTTCCACCCCGGCGAGTAATCTTCCCCCACCCTGCCAAAGCCGCCCTTCTGCTATGATGGGCGGCCTCGTACGGTTTGCAGGAGTGGTACATGCTCGGCTGGTATCCGGGACACATGAACAAGGCGCGCCGCCAGATTCAGGAGGCGCTGCCGGAAATCGACGTGGCGATCGAGGTGCTCGACGCCCGCCTGCCCTACTCCAGTGCCAACCCCATGCTGGCCGGCCTGACCCGCCACAAGCCGGTGCTCAAGATCCTCTCGCGGGCCGATCTGGCCGACCCGGAGCGTACCCGGGAGTGGGTGGCGCACTTCGATTCGCTGCCCGATACCCGCGCACTGGCGGTGACCACCACCAACGCCCGCGAACTCAAGCGCATCCCCAAGCTGTGTCATGAGCTTGCCGGACAGGTACGCGCCGACCGCGACGTGCGGGTGATGATCATGGGCATTCCCAACGTCGGCAAATCGACCCTGATCAACGGCCTGGCCGGCAAGGCGATCGCCAAGACCGGCAACGAGCCGGCGGTGACCAAACGCCAGCAGAAGGTGCGCATTGCCGGTCGCGTGGCGCTGATCGACACCCCCGGCGTGCTATGGCCGAAGATCGAGGATCAGGCCAGCGCCTATCGCCTGGCCGCCAGCGGCGCCATTCGCGACACCGCCATCGATTACGTCGACGTGGCGGTGGTCACTGCCGCCGAGCTGGCCCGCCGCTATCCCGAGGCGCTGAAGGCCCGTTACAAGCTGTCTTCCCTGCCGCCCTATGTGCCCAATCCCATGGCCGAGCAGGTCGAGGCGGACGGACCCAAGCGCATCGACCTGCTCGCCGTGGCCGGCTTCGACGGCCACGCGATACTGGCCGAGATCGCCAGTCGCCGAGGCGGGCTGCGCCCCGGCGGCGAGATCGACCTGCATCGCGGCGCCGAGGTCCTGCTGCACGAACTGCGCGACGGCAAGCTGGGTCGCCTGACGCTGGAAACCCCCGCCGACATCCCGGCGCCGGAGGCCGACGAAGAGACGTCGCCACAAGCGACGATCAACGATAGCGGCGACGCCGACAACCCCGCATAATCATTGAGTTCCGGCGGCACGGCTGACCGGAGCCAACGGACACCACTGGAATCTCGGACACCTCAATGGACACGCCCTCCTCGTTCAGGAAATCGCACAAGCTCGACAACGTCTGCTACGACATCCGCGGCCCCGTGCTCGAACACGCCAAGCGGCTGGAAGACGAAGGCCACCGCATCCTCAAGCTCAACATCGGCAATCCCGCGCCGTTCGGCTTCGAGGCCCCGGAGGAGATCCTCCAGGACGTGATGCGCAACCTGCCCACCGCCCAGGGCTACTGCGATTCCAAGGGACTCTATTCGGCGCGCAAGGCGATCATGCAGGAGTGCCAGCGCAAGGAGATTCCCGGCGTAGGCATCGAGGACATCTTCATCGGCAACGGAGTGTCCGAGCTGATCGTGATGGCGCTGCAGGCGCTGCTCAACGATGGTGACGAGGTATTGATCCCCGCCCCGGACTACCCGCTGTGGACCGCCGCGGCTCATCTTTCCGGCGGTCATGCGGTGCACTACCGCTGCGACGAGCAGGCCGACTGGGCGCCGGACATCGCCGACGTGCGCGCCAAGGTCACCAGCCATACCCGCGCCATCGTGATCATCAACCCCAACAATCCCACCGGCGCGGTCTATCCGCCCGAGGTGGTGCGCGAGCTGCTGGCCATCGCCCGCGAGCACGATCTCGTGGTGTTCTCCGACGAGATCTACGACAAGATTCTCTACGACGGTACCGAGCACGTCTCCACCGGTGCGCTGGCCGACGAGGACCAGCTGGTGGTGACCCTCAACGGGCTGTCCAAGAGCTACCGTTGCGCCGGCTTCCGCTCCGGCTGGATGATCCTTTCCGGCAGCGTGGCCATGCAGCGCGCCCAGGACTACATCCAGGGACTCAACATGCTCGCCTCGATGCGCCTGTGCGCCAACGTGCCGGCCCAGCATGCCATCCAGACGGCACTGGGCGGCTATCAGTCGATCAACGACCTGATCCTGCCCGGCGGTCGCCTGCTGGCCCAGCGCGACATCACCTACGAGAAACTCAACGCCATTCCCGGCGTCAGTTGCACCAAGGCCAAGGGAGCGCTCTACGCCTTCCCGCGGCTCGACCCCAAGGTCTACCCCATCCAGGATGACCAGAAGCTGGTGCTCGATCTGCTGCTGCAAGAGAAGATCCTGCTGGTGCAGGGTACCGCCTTCAACTGGCCCGAGCCGGACCACGTACGCATCGTCACCCTGCCCTGGGCCGACCAGCTCGGCGACGCTCTGGATCGCTTCGCCCGCTTCCTGGCACGCTATCGCCAGTAAGCCTTGGCGCTGGCCCGATTTTTCGGCTCGGACTTGAAACCTCCGTTAACCAGCCGTATCTAATCAACAGATTTTCTGGGCCGCCCGGTGCGGCCCTCGCTTCCTTGAGATGACCGGAGATTCCGAACGATGATGAGAATTCTGCTCTTCCTGGGCACCAACCTGGCGGTGATTCTCGTCGCCAGCATCACGCTGCGACTGCTTGGAGTGGAGGGCTACCTGCGCGGCCAGGGCTTCAATTTCAATGCCCTGCTGATCTTCTGCTTCATCGTCGGCATGGCCGGCTCGATGATCTCGCTGTTCATGTCGAAGTGGATGGCCAAGCGCGGCACCGGCACGGTGGTGATCACCCAGCCGAGCAATGCCACCGAGAAGTGGCTGCTCGACACCGTGGCCGAGCTTTCGCAGCAGGCTGGCATCAAGATGCCCGAAGTCGGTATCTTCCCGGCGCAGCAGTCCAACGCCTTCGCCACCGGCTGGAACAAGAACGACGCCCTGGTGGCGGTTTCCGCCGGCCTGCTCAACCGTATGCGCCCGGAAGAGGTGCGCGCGGTGCTGGCCCACGAGATCGGCCACGTGGCCAACGGCGACATGGTCACCCTGGCCCTGATCCAGGGCGTGGTGAACACTTTCGTGATGTTCTTCGCCCGCGCCGTAGCCCACCTGGTCGACAATTTCCTGCGCGCCCGTAGCGGCGGAGAAGGCGGCCTGGGTTTCATGGGCTACTTCGCGGTGGTGATCGTCGCCGAGATCGTGTTCGGCCTGATCGCCTCGGCCATCGTCGCCTGGTTCTCGCGCTTCCGCGAGTACCGCGCCGACGCGGCAGGTGCCCAGTTGGCCGGCACCGGCGCCATGATCAACGCCCTGGCCCGACTCAAGGCGGAGACCGAGCTGCCCGACCAGATGCCCGACACCCTGCGTGCCATGGCCATCACCAAGGGGCAGACCCAGTCGTTGATGGAGCGCCTGTTCGCCAGCCACCCGCCGCTGGACGACCGGATTCGTGCGCTCAAGGAAGCCGCTTACCGGTAAGCTCGTTACATAAGCAGCAGTAGCATCATGAGAGCCCGTCGCGACGACGGGCTCTTTCGTTTCATGGGGACATCAGTCACTTGCCTCCCCAGCCGCATCATGGAGCCGCCAAGCATTGCCACCGTCGCGCTTGGCTCGATACATCGCCAGATCGGCCCAGCGCAATAGCTCATCGATGCCGGTCGTCTCGCTGCGGCTCAGGGCAACGCCTATCGAGGCGGCAATGCAGGCCTCATGCCCCTGCCAATCGAAGGGGCGCGCGAGGCTCGCGAGGATTCGCTCCAGCACCAGCTTCAATTCAACGAGAGAGCCCGTACCTGGCAAGATCAGAGCAAATTCATCGCCGCCTAGACGCGCCACGGTATCGCTGGCGCGCAGGCATTCGAGCATGCGTCGTCCCGCCTGCTGCAGCACCATGTCCCCGGCGTCATGGCCCAAGGTATCGTTGACTTTCTTGAAACCGTCGAGGTCGACGAAACACACCGCCAGCGCCTCCTCGCGTCGACGGGTCTGGAGCAACTGCTGTTCGAGGCGCTCACGAAACAGCACCCGATTCGGCAGTCCCGTCAAGGCATCGTAGTGAGCTCGCCGCCACACTTCATCCTGCATCCGCTTGCGCTCGGTGATGTCGCGAAAGTTGATGACGGCTCCGGCCACGCCTTCACTGGTCCGAATGGGGTGAACCCGATACTCCACGGGCAGACTCAAGTCATCGGCACGCCAGAACACCGCATCCGACTCGCCGCCTTCCTCACCGAGCCGGTAGGCGCGCGAAATCGGGCACCAGCGCACGTCCCGCGGTTCACCATCGGCATCGCTGTGAGCGATGAGATCTCGCAGTTGCTTGCCTACCAGACGATCAGTCGGATACCCCAACAGGCGGGCCGCGACCGGATTACAAAGGGTGCAGACTCCCTCCCGGTTGATTGCCAGGATGCCCTCCGCCGAGGAATCGATCAGCAGCCGCAATCGAGCCTCGGCCTGCTGACGCTCGGCCACCTCGCTCCTTAGCTCGCCGGTGCGCATTTCAACCAGACTGTCCTGCTGCGCATTGACCTCCTGCAACGAACGAATCTGGTGGCGTAGACGCGACAGGACGCCGATCGTGACCACCGTCAGCAGCAGCCAGGCCAGCCCGTGGGAGGCAACCAGATTCATCTTCTGCTGGCGTTCGAAGGCGAACATGGGGGCTGCCGGCAAGGTCACACTCAGCCCGCCGCGAATATCTCCCACTTCATAGCCCTGGTGCTGATGGCACTGCAGGCAGGCGGGCTCCACATGGAGCGCACGCATGTAGCGCAGCTCGGGAGTGGCACTGCGTACCAGCTCGATCCGTTCGGCTGCACCGTCTTGCCATGACGACTCGGTCAGGTTGCGAGCTTCACCCTTGCGCTTGTCCTCCTCCAGGGCTTGCAGCATGGCGGTTTCCCAGAGGTTCGCCTGATTACCCGGATTGATAGGATCAAGGCTGGTCAGGTGTACGCGGACGCCGGCCTTCTCGCGAACGATATCGATCAAGCCGCGAGTCATGAAGGCCGGATTCACCATGGTCAATGCACGGCCGTCGGGCAGTGCCAGCTCACGCTCCGGATGCACCAGGTAGGGGTTAGGCTGCATGCGCTCGGTCTGCCAGACGTAGACCCCACCGTGAGAAGCATTCCACAGCCGCATCGCTTCCATCATGGCGCCGATCTGGCGCGCCTGCTTGGTGACCACGTCGAGACTATGGGACTCGGTGGCTCGCCAGTTCCACCATAGCGACCCGCCTACCACCAGCGTCCATAGCAACAGGGGCAGCAGCCAATAGGCCGGTGCTTGCGCCATGCGGCTGACCAGGCGGCCGGTTCGTCCCCATGGGTCGGGATGAACAGGGAAAGTCTGAGTGGTTTGGAGATCTGGCACGAGCGACTCGGGGCAAGCGGAACAATCGAATTGCAGTATCGCAAAGCCTCCTTAGGCAGGATACGACTCCCCCTGTGACGCAGGCCCCGATAACGTTTTCGCTTGACTTGGATCAAGTGCCTTGTTGCGACCGTGACAGCCCAACCCCCGCTGCTTGCAGCCAGGTCGCATGCGCCGCAGCCTCTCCGCTCAACTCGAGAGTGAGGGTCGAGAGTTCACGTCGCAGCGGGTAGTTGGCGCGGCAGGCGTCGAAGCCCGTCGCCATGCCGAGCCGGCGGCTCTCCCGCAGCAGGCTGTCGTGGTCGCGGCGCACGTCGTAGACCGCACGCAGGCAGAGCCGCAGCGTCTCCTCGGCACCCAGCCCTCCTTCCAGGGCCAGACGCGCGACGGGTGGACGGGGCAGCAGATCGTTGAGCTCGAGCCGTGCCGGCAAGCCCAGATGCCGGCTCAGCGCAGTATAGATCTGGTGCGTGCCGCGCAGCTTGCCGTCCAGACTGTGGCCGGCGATGTGGGGGGTGGCAATGGCTGCCAGGTCGCGCAACGCCGGGTCGATGGCCGGCTCGCCCTCCCACACGTCGAGTACCGCCGTGATGTCGCCGGAACCGGACAGCCGCTGGCGCAGCGCCGCGCCGTCCACGCAGTCGCCCCGTCCGGCATTGAGCAGCAGCGTGCCGGGAGCCAGCTCGGCGATGCGCTGCGCATCGAGCAGATGATGGGTGGCGTGGAGCCCCTCGCGCACCAGCGGCGTATGCAGACAGAGCACGTCGCACTCGTCGATGAGGGTATCGAGAGCGGTGAAATCCTCACTCCCCTCATGCTCTGCCCGAGGCGGGTCGCAGGCCAGGCAGGCGATGCCCATGGCGCGGAGTCGGGCCAGCAGCCTGCCGCCCACGTTACCCACGCCGACGATGCCTACCCGGCGCTCGGCGAGTCGCCAGCCCTGACGCTCGGCCAGGGTGAGTAGACTGCCCAGCACGTAGTCGACCACCGCTTCGGCGTTGCAGCCCGGCGCGCTGGCGAAAGCGATGCCTTGGCGCGCCAGCGCCGTCCGGTCGACATGGTCGGTGCCGATGGTACAGGTACCGACGAAGCGCAGCCGGGAGCCCCGAGCCATAGCGGTATCGAGAGTCGCCGCATCGAGCCGGGTGATGGAGCGAATCACCAGCACGTCGATGTCCTGCAGGGCCGCCGCATCGATAGCACGCCCCGGCATTCGCACCAGTTCGCCCAGCGGACCGAAGCAGGCCTCGGCGCCCGGCACGTTGGCATCGACGAGAATGCGCATGTTCACTCCCAGTAAAGCTCTTCCAGCACCACGGCAGGGATGGGCGCATCGTCCCATACACCCTGCAGGTTCGATTTGCGTATGGCCTGCTGCGGCTTGAGAAACAGAAAGACGTGAACCGCCTCTTCGGCCAGATGGCGCTGCGCCTCAGCCAGCAGGCGGTGACGCTCGGCCGGGTCCTGCTGCGCCTCGATGCGTGACCAGAGTTCGCGAAACGTCTCGCTGTGATAGTTGAAGTAGTAATCATCGCGAGCGTAGATGTCGATGTCCATCGGTTCCACGTGGGCGATCACGGTCATATCGTAGTCACGCTCGGTGAACACCTGGCGCAGCCACTCTCCCCACGAAACCCGCTGCAGCTCGACCTCGAAGCCAACCGCCTCCAGGTCCGAGGCGATGTAGAGGCTGCTCCGCTCGGCATATTGCGTGGGCGGCACCGTCAACGCGATAGGGGTTCCACCGCTGAAGCCGGCCTCGGCAAGCAGCTTCCGGGCCCGCTCGGGGTCGTAGGGATAACGCTGGCTCAGGTCCACGTAGGCCGGATGGCGCGGCGAAAAGTGACTTCCGATCAGGGGCGGGTCGATGGAGGGATAGATCGTCAGCAGCGCCTCGCGATCGATGGCATGGGAGAGTGCGCGGCGCACTCGCAGGTCCTGGAAGAGCGTACGGCCATGGTTCATGGCCAGCAGCACTTCGCCCTCACTGAGGCCGTCCTGGATCACGTAGTCGGCTCGCTGCATCAGCGGCATGTGAGCCGTCAGGCTGCTGGCATCGGGGTAGAGATCGATGGCCCCCTCCGAGAGCAGATTCTCCAGCTCAACCCGGTTGGGGGTGAAGGTGAACAGCGCCTCGCGGATGGCAGGCGGCTCGCCCCAATACGCTTCGAAGGCACGCAGCCGAATGCCCTCATTGCGCTCCCAGTCGACGAATCGGTAGGGGCCGGTGCCCACCGGATGCGAGCGGTTGGTGTGTACCGTATCGGGATGAACGATCACCGCGGCGGAGAGCGCCAGACGGAACGGCAACAGCGCATCGGGCTGCGCCAGCTCGATGCGCAGCTCATGCGTCCCCACTTCCTCTACGTGGCGGATCGCCTGGAACAGGTGGCGCTGAGGATTGGCATTCTCGACCTCCAGCAGGCGCCTCAGGCTATAGGCCGCCACTGCGGAGTCGAAGGTCTTGCCGTGATGAAAGCGGACGTCACTACGCAAGGCGAAGCGATAGACGAGACCATCCTCGCTGACCTCCCAGCGGGTGGCCAGCGCCGCCTGTACCTCGCCATGCCGGTCGATGCGCGTGAGGCCCTGGAAGACATTCAGATGCAGCGCCTCTGCCACGGTGCTCGCTGCCGTCAGCGTGGGGTCGAGGTGGGGCGGCTCCAACTGCAGCTCGACCCGCAGGGGGGTCTGGGAAGCCAGCCCCGGTATCGCCAGGAACGAAAGACTCGCGAGCAGTACCACCGCCAGCCGTCGACTGAACGCGTCACCCATAAGCCGCATCTCCGGAATCGTCTTGCGAAAGCCACCGATACATGACGCGGTTGCGCCCACTACGCTTGGCCCGGTAGAGCGCTTCATCGGCCGCTTTGAGAGCCTCGTCGAACTCGCCACCGGGCAACTGCTGCGCCAGACCGAAGCTCGCCGTGACGCGCAACGCCGTTTCGCCAAGCTCGATCGAATGGCTTTCGAGTCCCTGGCGTATCTGCTCCAGCATGGGCACCACCGTGTCGATGTCGAACCCGGGCAGCAACGCCACGAACTCCTCGCCGCCGTAGCGGGCCAGCAGGGCGGACTCGGGCAGCCCCCGCCGCAGGCGGTCGGCGACACAGCGAATCACCCGGTCGCCCGCCTCGTGGCCATGGGTGTCATTGATCGCCTTGAAGTGGTCGATATCGATCATCGCCACACAGTAACCCTCGGCCGCCAGGGCGTTGCGGCGCTCGTTGAGTTCGCGCTCGAAGTAGTGGCGATTGCGCAACTGGGTCAGGGCGTCATGGGTGGCCAGGAAATCGAGCTCCCGGTTCATCGTCATGATCCGCCGTTCGTTGTCGTTGATCCGATGGACATAGCGTTGGATGGAGCGCGCCATTTGGGCGATCTCGTCGCTACCGTCCACCCGAAGCTCATGCGGGGCAGGCCGCTCCCGGCTGATGACCCGCTGCAGTTTGACCACCCTGCGCACCACCGAACGGTTGATGTGATATGCCGTTGCCAACAGCAAGAGGACGGCAAGCAGGGCAAAGCCCTTCAAGGCGCCCTCCCGCTGGCGCAGCTGCTGCTCCATCTGCTCGGCCGCATCGCGAATGTCGAGGCGAATGCCGCTGACGTGATAACCGATGGCCACACTAAGATCCTGGGAGAGGGAGCGATTGGTGCGCATCTGCCGGGCCAGCAGCCTTTCGGTCTCGCGCAGCAGGGCATCGCTGGTCTCGTCCGGCGCTTGCTGAAGCTGCCCAACGAGATCGATGCGTCGCTGAACCAGAGCGTCCAGTGCGTCGAAACTCTCCATCAGTTGATCGCGCACCCGCTCGATATCGTCGAAGCTGCCCGCCTCGCCACGTATGGCGGCAAGCTCGTCCACCAGCCGCTCCATCCATTCGCGCCGATCGGCGATTTCGAACAGGGCCTGGCGCCGGCTGAAGTGATCGTCGGCCAGCAGCAGCATCGCGCCGCTGCCCAGCATGCTCTCGCTCTGCTGCATCAGGCGGCTGGCCGTCATCAGGGCATGCGTATGCCGTTCGGAGAGCTGCGAGACGGTCGCACGATACTCGCCGAAGGAGTGCAGCGCCAGCAGTATGGTAGCCAGTATGACCAGCGTCGGCACCATCGTGAGAGCGGCCAGCCTGACTGTCAGTCCGAAAACTCTTCTCATGTCATACCAGCCACTCTACATCCCTCGCTTGCTCAAGGACACCGAGGCTATACAATGCCGTATCCTGCCACTCGACATATCGGCAGAAACAACGTTTTCTTTATTTCGTCACGGAGAGCGAGTGTGATCGTCCGCTGGGAAAGTGACCACGATTACGTGCTGGTGCACATCCACCAGGACATGTTCGGCGACTGGATCTTCAGCCGCGCCTGGGGGCAGATCGGCACCCAGTTCGGCGGCCTCAAGCACATGCTCGCCGACGATCACGACCAGGCCAGGATGTGGCTCGCCGACGAAGCCACCATCCAGTCCTCGCGCGGCCTGCGCAAGGTGCTGGAAGTAGAGGCCGAGAGTGCCGAAGGGCAGGCGGCGGTACGCCAGCTCTCGCTGCTGGATGCGCTATAGCTCCTCCCGACCGATCCTCTTGTCGTCTATCCAGTGTTGCAACAAGCCCTGCAGTTCCTCGCTGACCTCGGCCACCCGTCGGGTCAGCTGCATCAAGCCTTCTTTTCTCCCCCCCTGCCTGAGCTCCAGTGCCTCCCGCACCAGCCGGTCATAGGTGGCATGCAACCTGGCGATCTGCCCCACGGGAGTGGCCACCTCGAGCGGGCCTGCTTCCTGTTCCGACAGCCACTGCTGCAGGCGACACTGGCCGCAGCCCGTCTCGGGAATATCGTGGCGCTCTCCTCTCAGATAGTTCAGCACCCCGGCTGCGCTGGAGCGATGATCGACCATGGCGTAAATGGCCCGCAGCTCCGCCTGTCGGGCCGGCTGTCGCTGCCGCCATGATGGATCGGGACGCCAGGTATCGAGCCACGCGGGGATCGACTCAGCCGGCATGGGGCTGGCAATGGCATAGCCCTGGCCGAGTTGATACCCCATCGCCAGCAGCAGGCGGCCGTGCTGCAGGGTTTCCACCCCCTCGGCAATGATGTCGCGGCGAAATGCGATGGCAAGCCCCAGCACGCCCTCGAGTATCGTCAGGTCCTCAGGATCTTCAAGCATGTCGCGGACGAAGCTGCGGTCCACCTTGATAGCACTGGCAGGCAGGTGGCGCAGATAGCTCAGCGAGGAGTATCCGGTACCGAAGTCATCGAGCGCGAAGTCGACGCCAAGGGCATGGCATGCCTTCATCACGTTGGCGACATGGGCGACATCGCTCAGCGCACTGGTCTCCAGCACCTCCAGCATCAGATCGCCCGGCGTCACACTCGGATGGCACTCGATCTCGGCACGCAGGTGCTCGACGAAGCTGGGCTGTTGAAGATGCAGGGCGTCGATGTTGACGCTGATCGGCAGCCGAATGCCGACGGCTGCCCAGGTCTCGAACTGGTCCAGGGCACGGGCCAGCACCCATTCGCCCAGATCGGCGGCCAGCGGATGCTGCTGGATCACTGGCAGGAAGGAAGCAGGGGCCAGCAGCCCGCGCTGGGGATGCTGCCAGCGGATGAGCGCCTCTGCCCCGAGCACCTCGCCCGTCGCCATGTTGACCTTGGGCTGGTAGTGAAGCACGAACTCCTCGTTCGTCAGAGCCTCGCGGATACGCTCGAGACTCTCGAGGTGTCCACGCACCGCCCTGTCGTGTTCGGCATCGAAGACGTGAAAGCGGTTCTTGCCCGCCTGCTTGGCATGATACATGGCCTGATCGGCCTGACGGATGAGCTGCTCGGGCTCGATGTCGTCGTCGGGGATGAAATGCACCAGCCCGATGCTGCCCGACACGTAAAGACAATTCCCCTCGATGTCGATCGGCTCCGCGATGTGGTCGAGCAGGCGCACCATGAGACCGTTCACGTTCGCCGTGTCATTTTGTTCGGGCAACACGAGAATGAACTCGTCGCCACCGAAACGTGCCACCGTGTCGGCATCGCGCAGAGTCGACGTCAAGCGCTCGGCAATAGTGACCAGGACCCGGTCGCCGAAAACGTGGCCGTACTGATCGTTGATCTCCTTGAAGCCGTCCAGGTCGATGTAGGCCAGGGACACCTTGCAACCGCTGCGCCGCGCCGTGAGCATGGCCTGACGCAGCCGATCGGACAGCAGGATACGGTTCGGCAGCCCGGTCAGGCTGTCATAGAAAGCTAGATTCTGAAGCTGCTGTTCGTGCTGCTTCTGACGGCTGATATCGGTGAAGATACCCACATAGTGGGACACCTGCCCCTGCTTGCCGCACACCTTCGAGATGGTCAGCAGCTCGGGAAATACCTCACCGTTCTTGCGCCGGTTCCACAGCTCCCCTTCCCAGGCGCCACGTTCGAGCAGCTCCTTCCACAGCTCACGGTAAAAGGCATCGCTCTGCTGTCCCGACTGGAGTAGACGCGGATTCCTGCCAAGCACCTCGTCGCGGTGGTAGCCAGTGATGCGCGAGAAGGCGGCATTGACGTCGAGAATGTCGCCCCGAGCATCGGTGATGATGATCCCCTCTCGGGCATGCCGGAACACGCTGGCGGCCAGTTCGATCTCCGCCGTCTTGCGTGCCACCACCTGCCGCAGCCGGACGTTCCACGCGACGATCAAGGCCAGCACCAGCACGAGACCCGCAGCGTAGAGCCAGTAGTCGCGCCAGCCGAAATCGACTCTCCCCGGCAAAGCGGCGCCTACCCACTTCTCCTGCAACCGATCGAGCGTACCGCTGGCGCGAGCGTGTTCGATGCCCTTGTTCAGAATCGATTGAAGCAGGTGGTTGTCTTGGGCTACGGCCATGGCATTGAGACCCACGTACAGCGGCTCCCCCACCCGCTTCATCAGCTCGTGCAAACCGCTGCTGTAGAGGTAATAGAGCACGATCTGCTCGTCGCCGACCATGGCGTCGGCACGCCCCTCGATCACGGCCAGTGCAGCACTGGCGAAATCGTCGGTCTGCACCAGCTCGAACTCGAGGCCGATTCTGGCCAGATACTCCTTGGCGTAGTCGCCGCTCTGGGTAGCCACCCGCTTGCCCTCGAGATCCGAAACCAGCGCAATGTCGGGCCTTCCGGCGGCAACGAAGATCGAGGCAGGCACTTCGAAGACCGTTTGCGTGAAGTCGAACTGCCGGTCTCTCACCTCGCTGTAGAAAAAACTGGTGAGGACATGCGCCTCGCCGCTCAATACACGCTGCTGCGCTTCCTGAAAGACGGTGTCGGTGAACTCGGCGTGAAACCCGGCCTCGGTGGCAATCCACTGGGCCAGCTCCACCATCATGCCGCGGGGCTGCTGGTTGGCATCGATGAATTCGAAGGGGGGATAGCGCGTCTGGCTGACGAAGACGATCGGCTCGTTGTCCTGAAGATAGCGCCGCTCCTCCTCGGTCAGCGCAATACCGCCGTTATCGGCACCAGACATTGAGCTGACCAAGGCCAGCAGTATGCCGGCCACAGCAGTGCGCTGCCACCGCCTACGTTGCGGTGCATTCATCCCCACCCCCGTGCCAACGAGCCCATGCCCTTTTGATTGTCACCAATGCGCTGCCGTCACACCACAGAGAAACGGAAGCTTGGTATACGCTGGGTCAACGTACCCTGTCAGCCCAGATAGCGTCTTCCACCGGAACGGGCAGGTGTCCTGGCAGTATCGTACCCGCCGTTCCCCGGGTCACCTTCCCCGGCCTGCAGCCTCCGCCAGGCGGCTTCATCGAGACGACCACGCGCGGCCAACCAGCTCGCCAGCCGCTGCGGCTCGAAACCCAGATCGAGCTCCTCACCCGTTTCGTCCACCAGCACCGGAATGCGTACGCCGTAGCGTTGCATCAACGCCTCGTCCTCACTGATCTCGACTTTGTGCAGCCGGTATTCCCCCCCATGCAGCACGTCCAGCAAGGCTTCGAGACGCTCGCACAGGTGACAGCCCAGCGTGGTGTAGAGCGTCAGGTGGGTCATGCTCCCTCCCGGTGACGAATGAAAAATACATGATGGATGTCGGGACGCCGGGTAAAGTCCGGATCGAAAGTGCGCGCCGAGATGTCCTGCACCTTGAAACGCTCGGCCAGTTCCGGGTCGAGCTGGAAGCGGCGCTGATTGTTGGAGAACACCAGGGTTCCGCCCGCAGCCAGCCGCGCCATGGCCAGCGATACCAGACGCACCTGGTCGCGCTGCACGTCGAGCGTGCCCTCCATCTTCTTCGAGTTGGAGAAGGTCGGCGGGTCGAGAAAGATCAGGTCGAACTCGGCCCTGGCGGTTTCCAGCCAGCGCAGGCAGTCGTCGCGCACCACGCGATGGCGCGCCGGATCGAGCCCATTGAGGGCGAAGTTATCCCGCGCCCACTCCAGATAGGTGTTGGAGAGATCGACGCTGACGCTGTCGCTGGCACCGCCCGCCTCTTCCGTACCCAACGCAGCCTGTACCGTGGCCGCGGCGGTGTAGCAGAACAGGTTGAGGAAGCGCTTGCCCGCCGCCATCTCGCCCAGCATTCGGCGTACCGGGCGATGATCGAGGAACAGCCCGGTATCGAGGTAGTCACGCAGGTTGATCCATAGTCTGGCGCGCCCTTCGTGCACCTGGAAACGCTCACCTGTGCTGGCCTGCTTACGGTACTGCTCCTTGCCGCTCTGCTTCTCGCGGCGCTTGACTATCACCTGCCCCGGGTCGACGCCCAGTACCTCGGGAATCACCTGGAGGGCGTCGAACAGACGCTTCTGCGCCTGGGCGGCATTCACCGAGCGCGGCGGTGCGTACTCCTGAACGTGCACCCGCCCGTCGTAGACATCCACCGCCAGGGCGTACTCGGGCATGTCGGCATCGTAGAGCCGGTAGCAGCTCTCGCCCGACTGCTTGAGCCACTTCTTCAACCGCTTGCGGTTCTTTTCCAGGCGGTTGGCGAACATCTGCGCCCCTTCGCTGCGCCGGGGCGTCGCCACGCCGGTGGTGCTACCCGCCCCAGCGTGCTGGGCGACGTCAGCCGCGTCGGGCACGTCCATCAACAGCAGCTTGGCCTCCAACGGGCCGTTCTTCAGCGAATATTGCTTATCGGCGCGCAGGCCGATGCGATGGCCGAGATCGGGATTGGCGGTGAACACCGCCAGGCGCCAGCCGGGGAACGCCTGCCGTATGCCCTCACCCAGCTCACGATAGAGCGTGACCAGCTCGGGCAGCTCGCCCAGCCGCTCGCCGTATGGCGGGTTGGTGATGACCAGGCCTCGCACCTCATCGCCCAGCTCGGAAGGCCGCTGCAGCTGGCCGAGCGAGGCGCCTTGGAACTCGATCAGCGCCGGAATGCCGGCACGCATGGCGTTGGCCTTTGCCGCCGCCAGCGCCGGGGGGCTCTGGTCGAAGCCGTAGAGCCGGCTACGGCATCGCTTGCGGCCGATGCTGGCACGAGCTTCGGCCTCGCGCTTGAGCTCGGCCCAGAGCACTTCGTCATGCTGCGCCCAGCCGTGAAAACCGAAGCGCACCCGGTTCAGATTGGGTGCCATGTCGGCGGCCATCAGCGCCGCCTCGATCAGCAGCGTGCCGGCACCGCACAGCGGGTCGACCAGCGCCTGGCCGTCGCGCAGGCGCTGCGGCCAGCCGGCGCGGATGAGCAGCGCCGCGGCCAGGTTCTCCTTGAGCGGGGCATGCCCCACGTCGCGACGGTAGCCGCGACGATGCAGACTCTCCCCGGAGAGATCCACGCCCAGGGTGAGACGCCCCCGGTGCAGATGGGCATAAAGCCTCAGGTCGGGACGCTGCAGGTCGACGCCGGGACGCGGCCGCCCCTGTGCCTGCAGTGCATCCACCACGCCGTCCTTGACCGTCTGGGCACCGAAACGGGTATGCCGAATCTGCTCGCTGCGGCCATGGAAATCCACCGCCAGGGTGGCGCCGGGGCGCAGCTGTCGAGACCAGTCGACGCCGGCCACGGCCCGATGCAGCGCCTCGGGGCGCTCGATGCCATCCTCGCGCAGCAGGCACAGCACGATACGGTTGGCCAGCCGCGACCACAGGCAGGCGCGATAGGCCGTGGCCATGTCGGCGTGAAAATGCACGCCGGCCACCGTGCTCCTGTCGACTTCCGCTCCCAGCGCACGCAGCTCGTCGGCCAGCAGCTCTTCCAGCCCCTTGGGGCAGGTGGCGAGCAGAGCCGCTGTTTCCCTTTGCAATGAATCACTCATGCGTCGTTCCCGCCCCCTTCGGCCGGGCATATTCCTTTCGTTACAATTTTGTCTCGGTCTTATGACGAAACATAGGTCGACAATGCCCCCCATGATGGGCTAAGAGTAGTCATGGTAGCTACTGTAAAGACGCATGCGTTCACTCAGCGGGCCTGTGGTCCCGCATGACCTCGCTCTGCCGTCGTTAAGGGACTGAATAACGGCTAGGCGAACGGTGGAACGTCGGGGCGTGCATGTCGTGCGTCCCAAATTGGTACCTTTACAAGAGGTCATCCGATGAAAAGACAGAAACGTGATCGCTACCAACGCGCCTACCTTCATGGCTACAAGGCTGGCATTTCCGGGCGCTCCCGCGACGACTGTCCCAGTCAGGATGTCAACATACGTGAATACTGGATGAGCGGTTGGCGTGAAGGCCGAGGAGACCAATGGGCCGGCATGACCGGTGTCTCCGGCATTCACAAGAACCCCATGGTGCTGTAAGCCTCTTTCTCGACCAACCCGTTATCCCTTCACCGTCGCCGAACGGTGGAGCATGAGCTAAGCCCGTGCCTTGCACGGGCTTTCTTGTGTCGACAGTCCCGCTACTCCCCCACTTTGCCGGAGCGAACAGCGGCCGCTTTCAGCGCCTCGGCGCACTCGGCGATCAGCGTCGGCCCGCGGTAGATGAAGCCCGAATAGAGCTGCACCAGATCGGCTCCCGCCTCGACCTTGGCCACTGCCGCGTCTCCGCTGTCGATCCCGCCCACACCGACGATGGGCAGTACGGGGAGGTGACGGCGCAGCTCACGAATCACCTGGTTGGAGGGCTCGAACACCGGCCGCCCGGAAAGACCGCCCTGTTCGTCGGCATGGGGCAGCCCGGCCACCGCCTCACGCGACACCGTGGTATTGGTGGCGATCACCGCATCGATACCGCTACGGGCGATGCTTGCCGCCACCAGCCCCACCTCCTCGGCGCTCATGTCCGGTGCGATCTTGACCGCCAGCGGCACCTTCCGCCCCGCTTGCCGGTCCAGTCGGTCGCCCGCCTCACGCAGGGTGCCCAGCAACGTGTCGAGGTGCTCGCCGAACTGCAGATTGCGTAGCCCCGGCGTATTGGGCGAGGAGATGTTGACCGTCACGTAATGCGCATGGGCGTGCACCTTCTCCAGGCAGGTCAGGTAGTCCTCCACCGCGCGCTCCACCGGGGTGGTGAGGTTCTTGCCGATGTTGATGCCGATCACGCCGTCGTAGCGCGATGCCTTGACCCGCGCCACCAGGTGGTCCACCCCGGCATTGTTGAAACCCATGCGATTGATGATCGCGCCACCCTCGGGCAGACGAAACAGGCGCGGCTTGGGATTGCCGTCCTGGGGCTTGGGCGTGACGGTGCCGACCTCGACGAAGCCGAAGCCGAGCGCACCCAGCGCATCGAGGTGGTCGGCATTCTTGTCCAGCCCCGCCGCCAGGCCCACCCGATTGGGAAAGCGCAGCCCCATCAGCTCCACCGGGTCATCGATTCGCTTGCCGCCCAGCATGCCCGACAGCTTCAGGCAGTGGGCCAGATCCAGGGCACGCAGCGCATGGCCGTGGGCGGTTTCTGCGTCGAGGCGAAACAGAATCGAGCGGGCAAGCGCGTACATGAGATCTCCTGGCGGTTGGCAATGGGCGGTTGGCGATAGGCCCGGTTGGAAAGGCGGGCGGATTATAGCAGCGCTATCAAGCCAAGACGACGAACCCCGCCATGGGCGGGGTTCGCAGTACCACGGAGTTGTCGTCTCGCTCAGGTTTCGCCGTTGCTCTCGGCCAGATCGACCAGTTCGCGTACGGCCACGGCAAACAGCGGGAAGCTCGACTGGCTACCGCCGCCACGCACCTCGGCGATCAGCCGGCACCAGCGCTCATGCAGCGAGGCATGCGTGGCCAGCCAGTTGTCGACGCGCTCGTCGGGCTCGCGCCCGTCATCGGTCTTGAGCACGCTCACCGTCAGCGCCAACTGCTGGCGGTCGATGTCGTCGCGGAAGGTCTCGCGGGCCTGGGCCTGCCAGTTGTCACGCACGTTGAGATTGCTCACCTGCTGGATCATCCAGGGCAGTTCGAGACGGTTGCCGATCTCGAAGAAGACCTCGGCAACGCGCTGCGGTTTCTCGTCGGCCTGACGGGCCGCCTGGATGATGCCGAGCGCGCCGTAGAGGCTTCCCGAGGCCGCCACCGTGGCCGCCAGCTCTTCGGGCACGCCGGCCTCGAGCAGCTCACCGCGCTTGTGCTCCCAGCGTTCGCGCTCCTCGCCGCGCAGCAGCTCGCCGATGCTCTCCTGCAACTGAGCCACACGCGGAGCGAAGTACTCGATAGCATCGCGGGTGGAGAGCCCCAGACGCTGACGCAGGAACCAGCGGGTGGTGCGTCGGATCAAGCGGATGAGATCCGTCATCATGTTGTACTGCACCTGGCTCGGCACCTGGTTGTCCAGCGCCTCGATACGCTCCCACAGGCTGGAGAGCTGGAAGCTATCGCGGGCAATGACATAGGCACGGGCGATATCGGCCGGGCTGGCGCCGGTGGAGTCGATCAGCAGCCGCACGAAGACGATACCCATGTGATCGACCAGATCGTTGGCCACCTGAGTGGAGACGATCTCGCGCTTGAGGCGATGGTCGTACATATCATCGGGGAAGCGTTCGACCAGTACCCGTGGGAAGATACGTTCCACGTACTGCTGGATATAGGGGTCGTCGGGCACGTCGGAGGCCAGCACCTCGCCCTTGAGCACGCTCTTGGAATAGGAGATCAATACCGACAGCTCAGGGTGGGTCATCCCCTGCTCACTGTTGGCGCGCTCCAGCAATTCCTCGTCGGAGGGCAGGAATTCCAGCTCCCGGTCGAGCTGGCCAGCGGCCTCCAGTCCGCTGATGAAGCGCCGGTAGGGGTCGATGCCCTGGCGCGAGAAGATGGCCGAGATATCCAGCGCCTGGGTCTGGCGGTAGTTGTCGAGGATGACCAGATCGGCCACCTCCTCGGTCATGTCGGCGAGCAGCTGGTTACGCTGCTTGTCGGTCATGTCGCCGCGCTTGACCACCTCATCGATGAGGATCTTGATGTTGACCTCATGGTCGGAGCAGTTGACCCCGCCGGCGTTGTCGATGAAGTCGGTATTGACCAGCACGCCCTTGGCGGCGGCCTCCATGCGGCCACGCTGGGTCAGGCCCAGGTTGCCGCCCTCGCCCACGACCCGGCAGTTGAGCTCGCCACCGTTGATGCGCAGCGCATCGTTGGCCTTGTCGCCGACCATGGCATCGGTCTCGGCGCTGCCCTTGACGTAGGTGCCGATCCCGCCGTTCCACAGCAGATCGATCTGGGACTTGAGCATGGCGCGGATGAAATCGTTGGGCGAGAGACGGTCCTCGGCGATGCCGAAGACCTCTTTCATCTGCGGCGTCACGGCGATCGACTTGGCGCTGCGCTTGAACACGCCGCCGCCCTCGGAGATCAGCGAGGCGTCGAAGTCCTCCCAACTGGAGCGCGGCAGCTCGAACAGGCGCTTGCGCTCGGCGAAGGTGGCCGCCGCATCGGGATTCGGGTCGACGAAGATGTGAAGATGGTTGAAGGCCCCCACCAGGCGGATCTTGTCGGAGAGCAGCATGCCGTTGCCGAACACGTCGCCGCCCATGTCGCCGATGCCGACCACGCTGAACTCCTCTTCCTGGGTGTTAAGGCCCAGATTGCGGAAGTGGCGCTTCACCGACTCCCAGGCACCGCGGGCAGTGATGCCCATCTTCTTGTGGTCGTAGCCGTTGGCCCCGCCCGAGGCGAAGGCATCGCCCAGCCAGTGGCCGTACTCGACGGAAATCTCGTTGGCGATATCGGAGAAGGTCGCCGTGCCCTTGTCGGCCGCCACCACCAGATAGGCGTCGTCATCGTCGTGACGCACCACGTCCCTGGGCGGCACCACCTCGCCGCCGACCAGGTTGTCGGTCACGTCGAGCAGCGCCCGGATGAAGGTCTTGTAGCAGGCGATGCCCTCCTGCTGGATGGCGTCGCGGTCGCCCCCTTCGGGCAGGCGCTTGCAGACGAAGCCGCCCTTGGCACCCACCGGCACGATGACGGCATTCTTGACCTGCTGGGCCTTGACCAGCCCCAACACCTCGGTGCGGAAGTCCTCATGACGATCCGACCAGCGCAGCCCGCCGCGCGCCACCTTGCCACCGCGCAGATGGACCCCCTCGACCCGCGGTGAGCAGACGAAGATCTCGAAGGCCGGGCGCGGCTTGGGCATGCCGGTGATGCGTGTAGGGTCGAGCTTGTAGGCGATGTAGTCCTTGAAGCCGCCGCCAGCACTGCGCTGGTAGTAATTGGTGCGCAGGGTGGCCTGGATCATCTCCATGAAGCGGCGCAGCAACTGGTCGTCATTGAGGCTGGCCACGCCGTCGAGGTGGCGGTTGATCCGCTCGACGCAGGCCTCCACCTCCTCTTCGCCGGGACGATCCGCGGGGTCGAAGCGCAGCTTGAACAGCGCGACCAGCTCGCGGGTGATCTCGGGATAGTTGGTCAGCGCAGAGGCAATGTAGTCCTGCGACATGCCGAAGCGGATCTGCTTCAGATAGCGGGCATAGGCCCGCAGCATGGCCACTTCCCGCCAGTCCAGATTGGCGGCGATCACCAGGCGGTTGAAGCCGTCGTTCTCGGCCTCGCCGACCCAGATGCGCTTGAAGGCCTCGATGAAGGGCTCGCGCATCTTCTGCAGGCTGACCTCGGTGGAGGTATGGTGCTCCAGGTCGAAGTCGTGCAGCCAGTAACGCACGTCGGGAGTGACGATCTCGTAGGGGCGCTCGCCGATCACGCGCAGTCCCAGGTTCTCCATCACCGGCAGCACGTCGGAGAGCGGTATGGTGCGATCGCGCTGGAACAGCTTGAGATTGACGCCGCTGCCCTCCTCCTCCACCAGCCGATAGAGCGTCAGCGCCAGCGGCTCGCCGGCATCGAGATCGGCCAGATGCTGCAGGTCGAACACCGCCGTGCGCGAGCCGAAGTCGTCGCGATAGCTGGCCGGGAAAGCGTCGCGGAAGCGGTCCATCAGCCGGTTGGCCTGCTCCTCGCCGAAGCCTTCGACCAGCGCCTCGTGCAGCTCGTCGCGCCAGCTGCGCGCCAGCTGCGCCACCTTGGCCTCGAGCCGCTTGAGGTTGACCTCTCGGGGCACATCGCCACGGAAGCGCAGGATGAACTGGATACGCGCCAGAATCGATTCCGAGAGGTAGGTGTTGAAGTCACCGAAGGTGGCATCGAGTTCTTCGCACAGCAGGTTCTGGATGCGCACGCGCAGGTCGGTGGAGAAGACGTCGCGCGGCACGAACACCAGGCAGGAGTGGAAGCGCCCGGAGCGGTCGGTGCGAATGAACAGGCGTACGCGGCGCCGTTCGCGAATGTCGAGAATGCCCAGCGCGGTGTGGGCCAGCTCCTGGGTGTCGATCTGGAACAGATCGTCGCGGGGGTAGACCTCGAGGATCTGCAGCAGTTGCTTGCCGTTATGCCCCTTGGGGTTGAAGCCGGCAATCTCCATCACCGCCTTGAGCTTGCGCCGCAAAAGCGGAATGTTGCGCGGCGACTCGTTGTAGACGCTGGCGGTGAACAGGCCGAGGAAGCGATGCTCGCCGATCACACGGCCCTGCTCGTCGTAGCGATCGATGGAGACGTAATCGGGATAGGTGGGGCGATGCACCCGGGCGTGGTGCGAGCTCTTGGCAAAGGAGAGCAGCTGCGGCACGAGCACGAAGCGGTTGTTCTCGATCCCCAGCTCGGTGCGGATGCGCTCCTGGTAGCGCGGCAGATCCAGACGGAACACGCCGAGCTCGCTACCCTGCTCCTTGACCAGTCGGTCACCGTCGGCGTCCGACTCGATGGCAAAGGCGTCGTAGCCGAGAAAGGTGAAGTTGTCGCGCACCAGCCACTCGAGAAAGGCGATCGCCTCTTCATGGTCGCCCGGTTCGATCTGCTCGGGACGCCCGGCCTTGAGCTCGGCGACCGCCTCCAGGGCGCGCTCGTGCATGGCGTCGTAGTCGCCCACGGCAATGCGCACGTCGCGCAGCACCTCGTGCAGCGACTGCTCGATGTCGGCCAGTACCTCGGGGTTGGAGTGACGATCGATCTCGATGGCGATCAGCGATTCGCGCTGCTCGGGGGCATCGGCATCCCGCGGCGAGCCGACCCGCACCAGGTCGTGGCTCGAGTTGCGCTCCACCGCCAGCACGGCATTGTGGATCGCATGCACGGTGAGCGCCCGCCGGTTGAGCTCGATACGCACAGAGTCGACCAGAAACGGCATGTCCTCGTGCAGCACGGCGACGAAGGTATGGGAAGACTGCCAGCCGTGCTCCTCGAAATCGGGGTTGAAGACGCGCACCTTGGGCGAGGCGTGATCGAAGTGCTGAATGTAGTGCCATACCGACAGCGTGGCGCCGTAGAGGTCGTCCAGGCGGCGGTCGGCCAGGTCCTCGAGCGGCACGGTGGCGTAAAAATGACGGGCGAACGCTTCCACCTCTTCGGCCCGCGCCTTCTCGAGTCGGCTGTCCAGGCGCTCGCGCAGCTGCTTGAGAATCTCCTGCCGGCCCACTTCGATCGTCTCGTATTGCATCCCTCACCTCGGCTGCCTGGGGCCGCGTATCGGCCCTGGGAAAGAATCGGCGTGGCCCGGGGCCACGTGTCGGGAAGCTTACTCCAGCCCTGCGCCACACCCTACCGACTTGCCAGCCTTCTCATGGTGCATGTCGCTTGTGCATCGAGACCGAACGTTTTGCCACTTGACAACCACCGATTGCTTCAGAACCGAAAATCAAGCGACGTGTCTTTCCAGCAGCACACCGCATTCACAGTGATGGGTCCAGGGGAACTGATCGAACAGTGCGAAACGGGCAATCCGATGCGTGCGGCTCAGCGACTCCAGGTTCTGCTCCAACGTATCCGGGTTGCATGAAATATAGACGACTCGCGAATATTCGCTCAGTTGCCGACAGCTGGCCTCGTCGAGGCCGGCACGGGGCGGATCCACCAGCACGGTGGAAAAGTCGTACTCCGCCAGCGCCATCTCGGTCACGCGACGCCCGCCCTTATCGCCCTTCAGCGCAGCGGCGAACTCCTCCGCCGACATGCGCCCCACCACGGCATTGTCGATGCCGTTGGCCGCCAGGTTCTGCTGCGCGCTGGCAACGGAGGTACGCGAGATCTCGGTGGCCAGCACTCGACGAAAGTTCTCGGCCAGCGCCACCGTGAAGTTACCGTTGCCGCAGTAGAGCTCCACCAGGTCGCTCGACTGGCTGCCCCGGGTCACGTCCCGGGCCCAGGTCAGCATGGCCCGGCTGACCTCGGCATTGGGCTGGGTGAAGCTGTTCTCCACCTGCTGGTAATGGAAGGTGCGCCCTTCCACCTCCAGCCGCTCCCAGACATGGTCGCGCTCGAGCACCAGGCGCTGCTTGCGCGAGCGGCCGATGATCAGGATGTCGAGCGCCTGCTGCAACCGCCGCGCCTCGCTCTCCCAGGCCTCGTCCAGCGGGCGATGGTAGATCAGGGTGACCAGCGCCTCGCCGGAAAGCGTGGTCAGGAACTCGACCTGGAACAGCCGTCGGCGCAGCACGTCGCTTGCCAGCAGCGCCTCGCGCAGACGCGGCATCAGCTCGTTGATGCGCCCGCTGGCGACGGGATAGTCGTCCAGACGGATCACCCGCTTGTGCTTGGGATCGTTCGGGTCGACCTCGAACATGGCGAAGAACAGGTCGTCGCCCTCGTGCCACAGGCGGAATTCGCAGCGCTGCCGATAATGGCTCGGCGGCGAGGCAAAGACCTCCAGCAAGGGCGGCGAGAAGCGCTCGAACTGCCGGCTGATGCGCTCACGCTTGGCCGCCAGCTGCTGGTCGTAGCGTTCGGGATCGACAACGGGAATGGACACGGCATCTCCTGACGTGTTCGGGATGAAAGGGAAAGGCGATTCAGCCGACGATGAGCAGACGCGGCTCGCCGAAACCGAAGGTGCCCACGGCACGGGCCAAACGGGCATCCGGCGCCGTCGCCAGGCTCTCGTCGTGTCCGTTCACGATCTCGAGCTCCTGCGATACCTGGGCGGTTCGCCGTGCGATGGCCTCGCCGGAGTCGACCAGTTGCACCGGCCTGGGGGCGGCGGCCACGATGCGCTCGCCGAGCAGCGGAAAGTGAGTGCAGCCGAGTACGACGGTATCGAGATCGGCGGCTTCCCACAGTGGCGCCGTCACGGCATCGATGACCGCCTGATCCGGCTCTTCGCCGGCCAGGAAGCGTTCGGCCTCGCGTACCAGCGGGTCGGCGGCGACCCGGGTGACGCGACAGTCGGCGGCAAAGGTCGCGATCAGCCGATCGGTATAGGGACGCGCCACGGTAGCGCTGGTGGCCAACAAGCCGATGTGCCGGCTGCGGCTCTGGGCAGCAGCGGGTTTGATCGCCGGCACGGTTCCCACCACCGGAATCGTCAGGTGTTCGCGCAGCGCATCCAGCGCCAGGGTGCTGGCCGTGTTGCAGGCGACGACCAGGACGGAGCATTCGCTCGCCGCCACGGCGGCCTTGCACACGGCCAGGATCCGCTCCACCAGCCACTCATCGGGGCGGATGCCGTAAGGCAGCATGGCGTTGTCGCAGGCGTAGACCAGGGCGGCACCAGGCAGGTGGTGCCGCAATGGCGGCACCACCGACAGGCCGCCGACGCCGGAATCGAAGATCAGTATCGGGCCAGACATGGCGAAACGACGCGCATTGAAATCGCTCGGCTGCTGCAAAGGGCACTATTCTAGCAGCATGCCGAGCGAGCTGAAGCCCTCGTTTCGCCGCCTGACGTCAGGCTGCCGGTTCCTCGGTCTCGCGCAACTCGGCGTAGAGTTCGGGATAGGCTTCCTGCAGCCGCTCCAGCTTGGCCGCCGCGCCTTCCGGCAACGCCTGGGCCAGCAGCTCCAGATCGCGATCGTTGAAGTGTTGGCGAATCAGCGGGAACAACAGCTCACGCTCATCGCGTAGATAGGTGCGGTGCGCGTCGAGGTAGGCCTTCAGGTCTTCGGCAAAACGGTCCATCGGAATGACCGCATCCATCAAAATCATGTCGATATCGCCGGATAGCCGACTCAGGCGCTTGCGCAACGCCTGATAGTCGCTGGACAGCCGCTCGGTCAACTCCTGGGTCTCGGGCGCCAGGGCCTGGAGCCGCTCCGAGCAGACCCGCTCCAGGGGAACGGTGAACTCTTCCATATAGTCGAGAATGTAATCGACGACTTCGCGGACCAGCTTGAAGTTGGGCCGTTCTCCGCCAGCAAGGGACTTCTGTTTGAGTTGAAGGACGTGCAACATGCGCGCCATATTGGCATGATCCTGACGCAGTTGGGTCAGCATGGGCATGTCGAAGCCTCCTCTAACGATGAGCGTATAGTGTTGGAGTCGTGGGACGGAAGCAGGTTCAGTCTCGTCGCCGTCGAGATACGGTCTTGTCGCCAACGAGACACGGGTCAAAAGCGGGATGCTGTATCACCCTAGACCCTTTATGCCGATCCCGCACATCGCCCAAGGTCGAATTTGCAAGCACCAAGGAGTATGCCATGGACCTTTTCGGTCAGGCGTCTGACGATTCCGCCCCCCTGGCCTATCGCATGCGCCCGCGCCGCCTCGACGACTACGTGGGCCAGCAGGCCCTGGTGGGTCCGGGCAAGCCGCTGCGGCGCATGGCCGAGACGGGCATCGTGCGCTCGATGATCCTGTGGGGGCCTCCCGGCACCGGCAAGACCACTCTGGCCGAGATCCTGGCCGAACACTCCGGCGCCCACCTGGAGCGGCTCTCCGCGGTGATGGCGGGCGTCAAGGAGATCCGCGCCGCGGTGGATCGCGCGCGCGCCATGCAGGGCCAGGGCCGCCCTACCCTGCTCTTTCTCGACGAGATCCATCGGCTCAACAAGAGCCAGCAGGACGCCCTGCTGCCCCACGTGGAATCGGGCCTGCTCACGTTGATCGGCGCCACCACCGAGAACCCCTCGTTCGAGGTCAACTCCGCCCTGCTCTCCCGGGCCCGCGTGCATGTGCTCACTGCGCTCGACGAAGAAGAGCTCACGGAAGTGATGCGACGCGCCCTGAACAACCCTGAGCGCGGCCTGGGCCAGCGCGGCATCGCCGTGGATGACGAAGTGCTCGGCATGCTGGCCCGCGCCGCGGCCGGCGACGCCCGCCGCGCCCTGGGCATGCTGGAGACCGCCTGCGACTTCACCGTCGCCGAGGGCGACGGCGAACGCCTGCCCCGCGAGGCCCTGAATGCCGCACTAGGCCACCAGGCCAGCGCCTTCGACAAGCAGGGCGATTACTACTACGACCTGCTCTCGGCGATCCACAAGTCGGTGCGCTCCTCGCGCCAGGACGCCGCACTGCTCTACATCGCCCGTTTCCTCCAGGGCGGCGGCGACCCGCTCGACGTGATCCGCCGTCTGGCGGCGATTGCCTCGGAGGACGTGGGCAACGCCGACCCTCGCGCGCTGCCGCTGGTGATGGCGGCCTGGGATGCCTACCTGCGCCTGGGCGACTACGAGGGCCAGCGCGCCATCGCTCACGCCGCCATTCACCTCTCCATTGCGCCCAAGAGCAACGCCATCGACCAGGCCTGGAAGCGTGCCAAGGCCTTCGTGGCGGCTCAACCGCGGCTGGAGGTGCCCACCTACCTACGCAACGCCCCGACCAAGCTGATGGAGTCGCTGGGCCACGGCCACGGCTATCGCTACGCCCACAACGAGCCGGAAGGCTACCCGGCGGGCAGTCGGCACGACTGCTGGCCCGAGGACGTGCCGCGAGAGGCCTTCTACCAACCCAGCGAACACGGCCAGGAGAAGCGCTACGCCCAGCTGATGACCTGGCGCGCCGAGCTGGATGCCCGGGCCGACGAAAACCCAGGCGAGTAGCAAGGCGAGATGGAAAGACGACCGGCAACGAAAGCGCCGCCTCGAGGGCGGCGCTTTCGTATGAGATCGGCGATGGCAAGTGGGCCACCGTATCGACAATGAAGTCGTGGGCAGCGCCCACTCAACGCATGGTCCAGCGCTCCATTCTCTCCCTAGGGTGCTGGGCGGGGCGCTCCTGTGGCTCCTCGCCGGGCATGTCTACACCGCGCCAGGCGAAGAAGCGGTAATGGCGGCTGCCCACACTGGCATTCGCGCCCCCGGCCTGGAATTGCAGTTCCTGGTCGTCGGCATGGCGATCATGAATGCCATAGCGGAACAGGTATGCGACATCGCTATTTCGCGTGAAGGTCTCCTCGAGCTCGTTTCGCGCCGACTCGCTGCCGACCCGGGCCATCCACAACCCGGCAAGCTTGCCTTCCGTTGCCAGCTGCCGTTGTGCATAGCGGCTGATCTCATTGTTCGCCGTATAATGCTGGCGATGGATGGCCCGCGCTTCCCGGTCGACCTCCTTCAGCCAGCCCCACTGCGCTTCCAGTTCCGCCAGTGCCTGCTCGATCTCCTCAGCAGTGGCAACGATATCTTCCCACTCGGCCGACCGGGTCAACGAGGCCGCAGGCACGCCCAGCACACCGCTTGGCGTACGGCTCGGCAGCGCGCCGAGACGGGCCTCCAGCGCGGCCCTGGTGTCGCGGTAGATCAGGTAGCGCTTGGCCAGCCAGGATAGGTACAGCTCGGCGTGGAAGAGGAAGCTCTCGGCGCTTGGCTCCCGGTACTTGCGGGTCGCTGCAGCGTAGGCCGCCGCCAGCGAAGGCAGCGTATGGCCATCGATCTCGTCATCGACCATGAAATAAGCTGCCACATCAGGGTTGCGTTGGTAGAGCTGTTCCAGGCTGGGCACCGGAACGCCGGCCCGGTGCGCCATACGGTACATTCGGTGCAACGCATAGCGCGACAGCTCGGCGCTGACCTTCTGCTCGCCGGGCTTGAGGCCACCACCGACATCCTCACTGATGCCCGGCAGCAGCTCCTCGCGCCAGTTGGCCCGCTGCCCGCCAAGCGGGCGGCAGCGGCGGGTGATTCGCCGCTCCTGGGCGGCGATCAGGTGCACGGCACGGCGGCAGGCGGGATGTAGCGGGCCACCGTCGTCGATCTCCGTGACGGCCGGCGTCAGGGCTTCCAGCGGCCCCATACTAATGGGTTCGAAAGTAAGCGAACATCATTTACTAATTCGAAATAAAGTAAGCGAACATTACCCAGAGATATAAGCCAAATCCGGATGGCCAAAAAACGATTTCAAT
>JAAQTN010000045.1 GCA_011742915.1 Billgrantia desiderata
ATGGCTAAGTCACTGAATTCTCATGCCATGAGTGCCGATTTCAGGCCAAAATCGGACTGGAAGTGTCGAACTCGGGGTGTATACATCCAACGTTACCGAGGCTGACATCCCAAGCAGAAACGGAACTCTAACCCCGCCGGGTTTGACCGTGATCAGTAGGGTGTCGGCGAGAGTACAACGGATCTCGAACAAACTGCTATAGATTCGCTCATGAGTTGCCTGAAGTTTTTCAAAGCATAATAATAGCGGCGAGTCGTCCCGGCTGTTTTTTTCCAGGTCAAAGGATATTAGTCCATTGGGTAGGTAATCTTCGATATTTCCCGCAGGGCAGAAAACGCGAAGGATAAGAGTTTTTTTTGCGAGATCTAGGCTTGCCACTTGAGCTGACAATGGTTGAGCTATGTTGTCGGAAAATATAGTTATATCATGGTTTTCCTCGAAGATTCGCTCGACGAGGTGGATGGCCTGGTTGGAAAGTGCTGGTATTGTCTTCCATTCCATAAATAAATTCCATAGACAGGCAGTCGTTGTGTGGTTAGCGCTGACGCGTCTCCAGGGCTCGCCATGGCCACTCAGATACACTGCTCAGCCAATGGCAGAGCTTTTCGCCCGACATGGGGCGTGCGATGAAATATCCCTGAGCGAGGTCGCAACCTATGAAATCGAGAAACTGCAGCGTCGCTTCGTCCTCGACCCCCTCTGCTGTCGAGCGAAGTCCCAGAGAATGGCCGAGTTCGACAATGCTCTTGACAACTGAGCGTGACGTATCGGATTGCAGGGCCGAGGCGACGAAGACTCTATCTATCTTTATTTCGGAAAACGGTAACCGTACCAACTGCTGCATCGAAGAATATCCGGCACCGAAATCATCGATGGAGAGCTGAAAACCTTGTGCCCTCAAACGTGTCAATAGCTCCAGGGAAAGGACGGGGTCGTCCAATGCACTGGTCTCGGTCAGTTCAAGAACCACTCGACTAGAGTCTACGGCTTGTTTTTCGCACAGCTGAGCCATGACTTCGGGAAAGTCCGGTCGTGTGAGATTATACGCAGAGATGTTGATGGATAGCGTCGGTAGGCTCTGCACCACGATATCTGCATAGGCTGGCGGTGCGGCAAGAATGTTTTTGCGAAACCACGACAGCGCTTGCTCGGCTATCCGTACGGTGAATTCTGGCATCAGGCCAGCTCGTTCAACTGCCGGAATGAAGCGGTCGGGAGCGATGAGTCCATCAGTGTGTTGCCATCTTGCCAGTGCCTCGAATCCTGCCAAATGTCCGTCGCGACAGCATACCTGAAGCTGGTAGGCCAGACTGAACTCGCAGTTCTCGATGGCCTGGCGAAGGATGGAAGAGGAGAGCTCCAGGGAATGCTGGGTACCGGGTACGAACGTGGCGGGCAGTGCTCCACCCGCCTGTCTCAGCATCCGGCTCAGTCCACGCGAGGGGAAGGGTTTGGACAGGTGTCCGATAACACGTAGACCACGTGCCGCGGCTATTCGGGCCGTAGCCTCTAGCAGTCGTGGGTCGGCGCCGCTCGTCAGGATGACACTGGCTTCGCACTCGTGCTTGGCCATCAACTGGATGATGTCGAGGCCATCCGTTCCGGGCATGGACAGATCGATCAACACGTAGGCCGGGTGTTCATTGGTCAAAGCACAGCGAAAGCCCTCGACGCTCTTTGTGACACGCACCTGAAGAGCGGCATCTTCTGCGATGCGAGCCGCAGACTGGGCTGCCTGGGGATCGTGTTCGAAAATCAACATACGTTCCATATGAATCGTCATGCCGTACCCCAGACCTTTGTGCCCGTCCCTACTGAATGTCTCATGCCTCCCACGATGCTATCCTTCTATTCATAGTGTTTGAGAAACAAGGATGCCCGGCGACTCGGCGTAAGCCGGCCGCCACGAATGTATCGATTTCTATCTCGATTGCCTCCCTGTGGGGGGCGTCAGGTTTGGGAAGCCTACTTGTTATTGCCTGATTCGCCGCGCAATTGGCGACGAGGTATGGCTCCTTTAGCTGGCTGTAGCGAATTTACGACACAAATGGAGCGGATGTCAACACGTATGGATCGATAGTGTTTGTTTTCGCCACAAGCGTGATTTTTTGTAAGACATTGTTTTTTAAACATTAAGGAAGACCATGGCGCGTCATGACCTTGAAGCTTCGAAAAATCTCTCCAAGGAAGAACGGGTTGACGCGTTCGGAATGCGCATGAACATAGCGATAAAACGAGCAGGTGGCGTCACGGTCATGTCGGAAAAGGCCGGAGTTTCCACCTCCGTTCTCAGAAAATGGCGGGCAGGGCAGTCCGAGCCAACCCTGAGCAGCCTAGTGAGTATGGCAAGAGCCGCGGATCTCTCGGTTGAGTGGCTTGCTACTGGTGAAGGTACCCCGGAGGCTGGCCCGACAGCGGGGGAGCGACGGATCGATCTGGAAGTCCTCGAAGATGTCATCATCAGAACGAGGCGCATCTCCGAGCACAAGGGAATGGTCCTCAAGCCCGAAGCAGAAGCCCGCATCATTCGCCTCGTATATGAATTTTCCATGCGACAGGGGCAGCCGATGGATGATACTAGCCTGAACAACATTATCGAGCTGACCTCGTTGTAGAGGTATTATGGGCTGTATAAGGTGGCCACGGACTGGTCAAACATGAGGACAGCCACCAGGAACGGTAGTTGGCATGCGGTTTCTCGAATGGTCTGTTCGGCTTTTTTCAATAAAATCTGATGATGCGCTGCGGTATGCTGCTCTCCATCGAAAACGAAGCTCAAGGGGAGCGACGAGATGTGGCGCAACACCCGTACAGGCTGGGGGCTGGTCAGCATCGCCTTGCACTGGCTCAGTGCCCTGACCATCGTCGGCCTGTTCGTGCTGGGCTGGTGGATGACCGGGCTGGGCTACTTCGACCCCTGGTACAATCTCGCGCCGTGGTGGCACCGCTCGCTCGGTATGCTGCTGCTGTTCGCCACGCTGCTGCGTATCCTATGGCGACTGTTTCAGCCGACTCCTCAGGCTCAGGGCAATCGTTTCGAGCGCATCGCGGCCCACCTCGGTCATATCGCGCTCTACGTTCTGATGCTTACGGTCATGATCAGCGGCTACCTGATCTCCACCGCCCGCGGGCGTGGTATCAGCGTATTCGACTGGTTCGAGGTGCCGGCGTTGATCAGCCGCCTGCCCAACCAGGCGAGCATTGCCGGTGACATTCACTGGTACAGCGCTCTGGCCCTGATGCTGTTGGCGGCAGGCCATACCATGGCCGCCCTGAAGCATCACTTCATCGATCGTCACGATACCGTCTTGCGTATGCTGAACCCGGCACGTACGCGTCGCCGTTGAACGCCTGCGCCTTCGGGCGCCATCACCAAGGAGAGACCCATGTTCAAGAAAGCCGCACTCGCTACTGCCCTTGGCACCGCTGCCCTGGCCACGGCTGGCCAAGCCCTGGCGGCAGAGTACGTCGTGGATACCGAAGGCCAGCATGCCTTCATTCAGTTCAAGATCAACCACCTCGGCTACTCATACATCCTCGGCAACTTCGAGGAGTTCGAAGGTCGTTTTTATTACGACCCCGAGGACCTCGGAGCGTCCAGCGTCGAGATGGAAGTGCAGGTCAACAGCCTCAACAGCAACCACGCCGAGCGTGATCGCCACTTCCTGAGCGACGACTTCCTCAGCGCCGGCGACTACCCGACTGCGACCTTCGTTTCCACCGGCTTCGAGCCCACCGGTGACAACGAAGGCGTGCTGACCGGCGAGCTTACCCTCAAGGGCGAGACGCGCGAAATCGAGATGCCGGTCACTCTGGTCGGTGAAGGTGAGGATCCCTGGGGCAGCTATCGGGCCGGTTTCGAAGGCTCGACCATGCTGACGCTGGCCGATTTCGGCATCGACATGAGCGATTTCCCCGAAGTGATGGAAGAGCTTGAGCTTTACGTCACCTTCGAGGGCGTGCGCCAGTAACGCTGCGACGGCTCTCACCCGATCGCTGAGCCTCCCGGCCATGAGCCGGGGGGCCGGTAATACACCTGAATATCGGCTACCATGCAGGCCCCTGTGATCCCTCGCTGCTGCTGGAGTCTGCCATGGCTGCTCATTTCCCCTCGTTGCGTCGCCTTTGGCATGCTGTCGAACATCTGTTGGGCCTGGGTGGCAAGGCTCGCCCGGGAGACAAGCGCTTTCGCGCGATATTGGAAGAGCTGCCCAACATCGCCGTTCAGGGCTACGACCGCGACAGGCGAGTGATCTACTGGAATGAAGAGAGCGTGCTGCTCTACGGTTACCGCACCGAAGAGGCCGTAGGGCGAAGGCTCGAAGAGCTCATCATACCCGATGCGATGAAAGCGGATGTGGTTCGCCTGCACTCTGCCTGGTTGTACGAGGGCCGGTCGATACCATCGGGGCGTCTGGTATTGCAAGACAAGCAGGGGCGTCCGGTTCCTGTCTATTCCTATCATGTCATGTTCGATGAGTTCACCGAGAATCCTGTCATGTTCTGTGTCGATGTTCGTATCGATGCCACGGTCGCGGCATCCTCTACCGGGGTATCGTCCCGCCTTGCAGATACGGAGTCGCAGCTGCAGTGACGACTCGTTCATCGCCCAACGGGCCCACGCTGCGCCTTGGTCCGGTGCTATGGCGCCAGACCTGGCCGATGACCATTGGCGTGCTGGCACTGTTGGGCTTCCAACTGGTGGACAGTGCCTTCGTGGCTCGCCTGGGCACGGCGCCCTTGGCTGCCCAGTCGTTCACTTTTCCGCTGACCTTTCTCATCATTGGCGTGCAGGTGGGGCTTGGCATTGCCATCGCCGCCCTGATCTCACGAGCACTGGGTGCCGGAGAGGTCGCACGGGCACGACGCCTGGGCACTCTGGTGGTATCGGTGGGCAGCGTGACCATAGCGCTGCTGGCCATCGTGCTGTGGTGGGCCCAGGTGCCGATCTTCACCCGCCTGGGGGCCGATGTGACAACGCTGCCGCTGATTCGCGCCTACTGGGCGCCTCAGCTGTTTGCGGCCTGGCTGGGGGCGGTGCTCTATTTCATCTACAGCCTGTTCCGCGCTCACGGCGATACGCGCCTTCCCGGCAAGATGATGGTGGTCACCAGCCTGGCCAACCTGGTGCTCGATCCCTTGCTGATCTTCGGTGTCGGCCCCTGGTCGGGGCTCGGGCTTCCGGGGGCGGCCTGGGCCACTGCCATAGCCTTCGGCTGCGGATTGCTGGTCGTGGCAGGGCGGTTGCGTCACAACGACTGGCTTTCGCGAAGCGGACTCAAGCAAGAGCTGGTGGTTTCGGCGCGTCCCTTCATCGGTATCGCCGGACCCGCCATGATCGGCCAGTTGATGCCGCCATTGGCGGCGATGCTCGCCATCTCGGTGGTGGCCGGTCTGGGAGAAGCTTCGGTGGCGGCCTGGGGATTGGCAAGCCGGCTCGAGACGCTGGCTCTGGTCGTGGTCCTGGCCATGACCATGTCGTTGCCACCTTGGCTGGGTCGTTGCTACGGTGCGGGCGACTGGCCGCAAATTCGGGCGCTGATACGTCTGGCGCTGCGAGTGGTGGTGGTGTGGCAGCTTGGGCTCGGTCTGGTGCTGGCGCTTCTGGCTCCGTGGCTGGCGCAACTGCTGGGCGGGAGTCCGGCGGTGCGCGGGGATCTTACCTTGCTGATTCGCTTTCTGCTGCCAAGCTACGCTGCGCTGGGCGTCTGCATGTTGGTGGTCTCTGCCGGCAACGCCTTGGGTTGGCCATTGAGGGCCATGCTGATGTCGGCGGCAAGACTGTTCGTTTGTTATCTCCCCTGCCTGTGGCTGGGAGCCTGGCTCGGTGGGCTTGCAGGTCTGGCCATGGGAGCCGCGCTGGGGAACGTGTTGGCAGGGCTGATGGCGTGGCAGCTGATGCGACGCTTACTGGTGCGAAGGGGGTGGGATGGCCGGCCCGAGTCGAAACTTTTGGCTCGTGAGCGAACCTGAGGCGCTATATGCTGTCAGGGTAAGGACGTAGTGGCTCGACCGGCACTAGCCATGAAAGCAACTCTGATGGAATGGAGTAACCAATGAAGCTCACCAAATTTGTGGCAACTCTCGCGCTCACCCTGGGCATCGCTGGCGCTGCGGCAGCACAGCAGATGCAGGCTCCGCCCCAGGGCGACCAGGTGGATCAGCTCGATCAGTTGCTCGATCTGGACGAGAATCAGCAGCAGGAAATCCGTGGCTTGCTCGACGAGGCGGAGCGCCAGCTGGCACCCAAGGAGCAGGAGGCTCAGGCGCTGCAGGCGCGTCTCGGTGAGTACGTTGGCCCCGATTTCGATGAGAATGCCATCCGCCAGGATGCTGCGCGGCTTGGCGACCTGACCGGTGAGATTACTGCCGAGACGGTACTGCTGCAGTCCCGTATCGAGGCGGTGTTCACCGATGAGCAGCGTCAGCGTCTGGATGAGGCGATTGCCCAGCAGCAGCAGCAGATGCAGGACCTGCAGGATCAGATGCAGCAGCAGGGTGGCGAACAGCCCGCCCAGCCCATCCAGTAACTGTCTGACCTGGCAGGCTCGTCGATGACGAGTTGAGACAGCGGCTTCGCTCATGAAGGCGCTTCTTGCTGCGCAAAAAGCCCTGTCACTCGACAGGGCTTTTTGGTTGCAGGGCCAGTGGGGCGTCGTCAATCGGCGGAAGAGGGTTGGCGGTTGGATGCGGAATTGGCTGAGTATGGGGTGGCCAGCTTCTCCTGCTGCCAGGCGAAGTAGAGGAACAGCGCGCCCATTACCAGGTAGCCCAACGTGAAGTCCCAGGCGGCGTTGAAGGCCAGCTTGGGCGCATGCATCAGGCCGACGAAGGAGAAGGCGGCCGCGACTCCAGCGAAAGCGGCGGCGCGGCGGAACTGGTGATCGATGACCGAAACGGTCATGGCGCCGATGAGGATGGCCATGAACATGGCCCCCTGGCCCAGCGGCACGATACCTGACGATATGCCTGCGACCGTCTCGCCGGCGGCATTGTTGAAGCGGGTCATCACGTAGTTGGCGAAGTAGGGCAGCATGGCCAGCGCCACGGCAGGATAGTAGCGCGTATCGTTGCTCTGAAAAGCAGTAGCGATCATCGACATGCCGACGAAGACCAGGATAGGGGCAACCACCGAGACCGGGATGATGGCCGCCAAGGCGGCGATCAGGCCGAACATGGTGGCCAAGGCGTAGACCGCGCCATTGAGAATGCTGTAGCCGCGTCCTGCTCCCATCCATTTGGCGCCAACCGTGGCGATGTAGACGGTGGTCGGGAAAACGCCGCCGAACAGCGCGCCGATCATGGTGCCGGCTCCATCCACGGCCTGGCATTCGCGCACGTCATACTTGTCGCCCGCGGCTTCCATCGCCTCGACGTTGTTCATGGTCTCGATGGCGTTGTACAGCGTGATCGGCAGTACCACCGTGAGCACTGCCAACATTCCGGTGAACAGCAGCCCCAGCCCCTCGAACCAGGCCATGTTGGGCAGCAACGGGTAGAACCCGAGATGGGTGAAGGCGTCGCTGAATCGCTCGCCGCCGGCGTCGCCGATCAGGTAGGCCATGGCGGTACCGAGGACGATGGCGAACAGCGAGGTAGGCAGGCGGAACGGCATGGCGACTCGGGCTACCAGGCCGACGATGATGATCGCCAGCACCAGCAGGCCGATCACCGGCATTTCCAACGTCTTGAACAGCATCTCGCCGGCGATGAAGGTCAGCGCCACCCCGGCCACGGCGCCGAGCATGGCCGCGCGGGGCAGGTGGTACTGGACCCAACGGCCGATGAGACTCACGGCGGCCTCGATGGCACCACTGATGAAACAGGCGGCCACGGCAACCTTCCAGGCCAGCGCGGCATCGCCGGTGAGCTGTTTGGCAGGCAGCAACACGCCGAACAGGAAGACGAACATCACCGGGGTGGAAATACCGTAGGAGAGCGCGGTGACGTCGCTGCGATTTTCCTTGCGTGCCAGGCGGGCCGCGCTCCAGGCATAGTAGAAGTTACCCACCATTACGGCGACGGCGGCTCCCGGGAGCACCTGGCCGAAGACGATGGAGGCGGGGAAGCCCATTCCCAGCATGGTGATCGCAATGATGACGAAGTTCGCGATATTGTTCTGAAACAGGGCGAAGAAGGCGTCGGTATCCTCCTTCTTGTACCAGGGATAGTGCACAGGGGAAGCCGCCATGGTGAGCCTCTTATGAGTTGGGTTTGTATACAAGGCATGTTCAGTCTGGCCTGAGTCTGACTGATCGGTCAAGACTGCCTTTGTCGTATACTGGTGTAACGGTTCTGAGTGTTCATGTTCATAGGCTGCTGCATCGAGAGGAGAAATACCGATGAGCTCAGAGGAGAGCTGTGTCGTTCGCCACTTCCGTTATTACCACCCGGTGTCAGACGAGGACGTCGTGCTGCTGGCCCGGCTGGAAGATAGCGCTACGCCGGTACGGGCCGGTACTGTCTTGTGGGAAGAGCGAGACGAGGCTCATGAGTTCTGCACGCTAAAGCATGGCTGGGCATTCTCCTACCGCGAATTGGAAAACGGGACTCGGCAGATCCTGGAGATCTACCTGCCGGGGGATATCATCGGTCTGCGCGAGTTCGCCTTCTCCCAGCGTCTGGCCGGCGTGCAGATGGTCGAGGATGGCGAGGTGTGTTTCTTTCCGCACCGCCACCTGGTCGATATCTTTCGGCAGTCCTTGACACTGACCTCCATCCTCTTCGCCATTGCCAGTCGTCAGCAAGTGCTGCTCACGGAGCGTCTGGTCAATCTGGCACGCCGCAATGCCCGCCAGAAGGTGGCCCACTTCATTCTGGAGATGTTTCAGCGCCTCCGCCAGACCGAGGCCAACGGCAGTGACAGTCTGCGCTTGCCTCTATCCCAAGAGATCCTGGCGGATCTGCTGGGGCTCAGCCCGGTGCATGTCAGCCGTACCTTTACCGCGCTGAACGACGATGGTCTGGTGTTCCGCGACCGATATCAGGTGAACATACCCGACCTGGACGCGTTGAAGCAGGAGGCGGGATTCGATGACCGCTATCTGATCGAGAACATGCGGCCGTTGTTCGATGGCAAGGAGGGCTGACGGGACCGTTGACCGCTCGCCCGAACGCAAAGCCCCGGCCTGAGCCGGGGCTTTGCGTTCGGGCGAGCGTTGCCTAGTTGACGGCCGCGATGGCCTTGGCCAGGTAGGGCAGGTTCTCGTGGGAGAAGCCGGCCACGTTGGCGCGACCCGAGCGCACCATGTAGATACCGAACTCGTCGCGCAGGCGGTCGACCTGCTCGGGCTTGAGCCCTGTATAGGAGAACATGCCGCGCTGCTCGGCCACGCAGGCATATTTCTGATCGAGTCCGTAGGGCTTGAGTGACTCGACGAAGTCGCGCCGCAGGGTATTGATGCGGTCGCGCATTTCGGTGAGTTCCTCGCGCCAGAGGGCGGCCAGTTCGGCAGAGTGCAGGATCTCGCTGACGATAGCGCCGCCGTGAGCCGGCGGGTTGGAGTAGTTCTCGCGTGCCACGATAGCCACCTGTGAGCGTACGTTCTCCATCTGCTCGCTGTTCTTCGCCACCATGATCAGGCAGCCGGTACGCTCGCAGTAGATGCCGAAATTCTTCGAGCAGGAGCTGGTGATGATGACCTCGTCGAGGTTTTCGGCCATCAGGCGCACGCCATAGGCATCCTCGTCGAGGCCTTCACCGAAGCCCTGATAGGCGAAGTCGATCAGCGGTAGCAGGTTGCGTTCGCGTACCACTTCGAGAATCTGCTGCCACTGTCCACGGTCCAGGTCGAAACCGGTGGGGTTGTGGCAGCAGGCGTGCAGCACGATGACGTCGCCGGCGGGAATCTGCTTGACGGCTGCCAGCATGCCCTCGAAATCGAGGCGGTTTTCGGCGTCGACGTAGGGGTATTTGTGCAGCTCGATGCCCGCAGACGTGAAGATGCCGTGATGGTTCGGCCAGGTGGGATCGCTCACCCAGATACCCTTGCCGGGAAGCTGGGCGCTGATGAAGTCGGCAGCCAGCCGAAGGGCGCCGGTGCCGCCCGGGGACTGAGTGGCACTGGCGCGCTTGGCGGCCAGCACCGGTGAGTCCTTGCCAAGCACCATGGGCAGAACCACTTCGCCATACTGGGGCGCGCCGTGGGAGCCGATGTAGGTCTTGGTGGTTTCGTTCTTGAGCAGCAGGGCCTCGGCTTCCTTGACGGCGCGCATCACCGGGGTGTTGCCCTGGGCGTCCTTGTAGACACCGACGCCGAGATCGACCTTCTGAGGATTGGTGTCCTTCTTGAAGGCCTCGATCAGGCCGAGGATGGCGTCCCCGGGGACCCGCTCAATATGTTCGAACATTTATTTCGCTACCTCGTCGGTTCTGGCGGCAAGTATGAAGTCGTTGCGATGCAGGCCCTTGATCTTATGGGTCCACCAGTTCACGGTGACCCTACCCCATTCGGTCAGGAGCGCCGGGTGGTGGCCAGCGGCCTCGGCAATCTCGCCCACGCGATTGGTGAACGCCAGCGCTTGACGAAAATTGGGGAAGGTAAAGACCCGCTCAAGTTGCATGATGCCATTGCGTTCGACAATCTGCCACTCGGGCACCTCGGGTTTGAACAGCCTGATTTCCGCTTCCGACACGGTGGGGGATTGGCGGCGGCAGGCCTCGCAGGGTTGACGCGAGAGCTGGGTCATGCCGGTTTCTCCTGAGGCATTTGGCCTTTGCATGGCTACGCTGTAGGGAAGGGAAGCCCTGAAATCAAGCCGGGCCGCCAATGCGGGGCTCGTCAGGGAGTCGAGTTTCAATGCATCAGCATAGCGCCTTGCCGCTCTGGCTCAAGTTGCTGTTCACCGGCTGGATCCTGTTCTGGGCGCCTGCCTTTGCCGTGATGCTAGGCGTGCAGAACTACTTCTGGTTGTGCAATGTCGCCAGCTTTCTGATCCTGCTTGGCCTGTGGCTGGAAAGCCGTCTGCTGCTGTCGATGCAGTGGCTCTCGGTGGCGCTGGTAGGGGCCTTCTGGACGCTGGATGTCGGCGTGGCCTGGTTGACCGGGGTACACCCGATCGGCGGCACCGAGTACATGCTCGATCCCGGACATCCCTGGCTGGCCAGGGTGCTGTCGCTCTATCACCTCATTCTGCCGGTGGTAGCCGGCTACGCCGTGCTGAGGCTGGGCTACGACTCTCGAGCCCTGAGGTGGCAGACGCTGCTGACCTGGTTGCTGCTGCCGCTCACTTATCTCTTCACCGAGCCCGAGCGCAACATCAACTGGGTGCACGGGCCTTTTGGAACCCCTCAGCAGTGGGCCGATCCGCTGCTGTACCTGCTACTGCTGGCCTTGGTCTGGCCACTCGTGCTTTACCTGCCGCTGCATGTCGTGATGCACTGGTGGCAAAAGCGACGCAATACCAGCTGACGCCGTTCAACTGACGACACGATTGCGCCCTTGGCGCTTGGCAGCATAGAGACTGCGGTCGGCCCTCTCGATCAAGGCGTCTCTCGGCTCTCCCAGGCGGTATTCGGCAAGACCGATGCTGGCGGTGAGCTGACCGGACGAGATACCGAAGTCATAATCGGCAATCTCGCTGCGCAGGCGTTCGGCGAGGGGACGGCTGGCGACCAGCGGGGTCAGCGGTAGGACCACGGCGAACTCCTCGCCGCCCAGGCGACCGATGACGTCCTCTTCGCGCAGCAGGTCATGGCACAGGGTAGCGAATTCGGCGAGTACCTGGTCGCCCTGGAGATGCCCCCAGGTGTCGTTGACTCGTTTGAAGTGATCCAGATCGATGAGCATCAACGACAGTGGGCTGCCGTGACGGTTGCTCCTGGCGATCTCTTCGTCCAGACGCGACATCAGGCGCCGACGATTGGCCAGACCGGTCAGATCGTCGGTATCCGAGAGTTTGCGCAGTCTTGCCTCTTCGGCCATCTGTTCGGTGATGTCGATCATCAGGCCATGCCAGAGCACGCCGGTCGCCGAATCTTCGGGCTGGGCGCGCAGCGCGACCCAGCGATAGCGACGACCGGAGAGGCGGATGCGGAACTTGGTGGCAATGGGAATGCGCCAGCGCGCCGAGCGCTCGATGGCGGCCATGACACGCGGGTGGTCCTCCGCATCCAGGCGGTCGAGCATGTGACGCGCATCCTGGCTCAGAGCGTGGCGGTCGATGCCAGGCAGGCTGGTGCCGCTTCCGGCCAGGTAGGGGAAGTGCATGTGGCCGGTTGGGTCACGATGAAACTGAAAGATGACGCCAGGCAGGCGTTCAGCGAAATCGTGCATGCCGATTGGCTCATTCAGCCCCCCACCCGTCATGGCATTGTCGTGTGGCATGCGGGTGTTCCTTGGTTTCCTGCTGCATCATTGCAAACAAGCTGTTGTTATATAACGGCTCGGCATAGTGCCTCAGGTAGGATGGCAGCGCGACGAGCATCTGCATCGGGGTAGAGCCGTTTAGCGAAGGCCTAATATACGATGTAACAGTGCGTAAATCACCTGTCTAGGGCTGTAAGAGATTGCCTACAGATTTTGTAAGCCATCCTTGACCGTATACCGTTCTCTCAGCGCGGCGCGTCGTATCGCACGGTGCGGCCGCGGGAAAAAACCACTTGCCAGAGCTGGATGTCGCGCGCGCGAAAGGCGCCGGCACATACCGACAGGTAGTAGCGGAACATGCGCTCGATGCGCTTGGAGTAACGGTCGGCTATCTCGTGCCAGCGGGCATCGAAGTTGTTGCGCCAGGCCATTAGCGTCTTGTCATAGTCGGGGCCGAAGTTGTGCCAGTCTTCGAGCAACAGCAGGCCTTCGCTGGCGTCGGCGATGTGTCGTGCCGAGGGCAGCACGCCGTTGGGGAAGATATAACGGTCGATCCAGGGGTCGACGGTGATCTCGGAGCTGTTCGAGCCGATGGTATGCAGCAGGAAGAGGCCCGTATCAGCCAGTAACTTCTCCACGGTGTGGAAATAGGTAGCATAGTTGCGATGGCCGACATGCTCGAACATGCCGATGGAGACGATGCGGTCGAAGCGTCCTTCGAGTTCGCGGTAGTCCATGAGGCGAATATCGACGGGCAATCCGGTGCAGCGCTGCCGGGCCAGCTCCGCCTGCTCGCGGGATATGGTGATCCCGGTGACGGAAACATCATGGTGGCGGGCCGCATACTCGGCGAAACTGCCCCAGCCGCAGCCGATGTCCAGCACGTGCATGCCGGGACGCAGCTCCAGCTTGCGGCAGGCCAGTTCGAGCTTGGCGAGCTGTGCCTCGTGAAGCGTGGTGGCCTCTTTCCAGTAACCACAGGAGTAGCACATGGTCGGGTCGAGCATGCGCTCGAAGAGATCGTTGCCGAGATCGTAATGGGCTTCGCCGACCATGTAGGCTCGGGCCTTGCTCTGCAGATTGAGCAGCCCCGCCTGCAGCCGGTACATGATGCGATCGGTGGTTGGACGGGCGCGTTCGCCGAGGCCGTGTCGGAGCAGGCGGCAGGCCAGTTCGTCGAGGCTTTCGCACTCCCACCAGCCGTCCATGTAGGACTCTCCCAGCCCCAGGGAGCCCTGGCGCAAAATGCGCGAGCAAAAGTCGGGATGATAGATCTGAGGATCCCACGGGGCATCGCCGTTCAGGGTCACTCCCGACCCCTCCAGCAGGGTAGTGAGCATTCGCCGGGTACGGTTGTCAGGCAGGGAGATGGGACCAATGCGTTGTTCGATTGTCATGGATTCCTCCGGTCCATCGATTTAGGGCTTGGTCGTTGTCGTCACCTGAATCGCCACATGGCAGGATTTGCCGTGCAATCGCAAGGGCCTGCATTAGGCAAGAGCATAGTTCAGAAGATAGCCCACGCGGCCAAGAAGGGTTAACGCTTCCAGGCTGGTATAATCGCCGCTCAACTCGTCGTCGGAGTGCTGTAACGTGTCCTGTGATTCACCGCTGATCATCGCCCTCGATCACTCTTCCCTCGATGCCGCCCTGTGTCTGGCCGACCGGCTCGACCCTGCGCGCTGTCGCCTCAAGGTCGGCAAGGAGCTGTTCACCCGGAGCGGCCCGGAGATCATCGAGGCGCTCCACGGGCGTGGCTTTCAGCTTTTTCTCGATCTGAAGTTCCACGACATTCCCAACACCGTTGCCGGGGCCGTGCAGGCCGCTGCCGAGCAGGGCGTGTGGATGGTCAACGTGCATGCCAGCGGTGGGCGGCGCATGATGGAGGCGGCGCGTGAGCGGCTCGACCGCCACGGCCTCGGGACGCATCTGATCGCGGTGACGGTGCTGACCAGCATGACGGGTGAGGATCTCGCCGAGGTTGGCGTTGCCGCGCCGGCGGCGGAACACGTCGAGCGTCTGGCCCTGCTGACCCGCGAGTGCGGCCTGGATGGCGTGGTCTGCTCGGCTCAGGAATCGACCAGGCTGCGGCAGCTGTGTGGCACCGATTTTCTCAAGGTGACGCCAGGCATCAGGCCACGCAGTGCCGAGCATGGCGATCAGCGCCGCGTGATGACTCCGGCCGAGGCCATGGCGGCGGGAAGCACGCACCTGGTGATCGGTCGGCCGATCACTCAGGCGCAGGACCCCATGGCGGCGCTGCAGGCCATCGAGCAGGAACTGGCGGCAGGCTGAGGCCCGGGCGCTCACTCCCCCTCGATGCCGGTGATGGGGCGAGTGGTGCCCCAACTGCGACAGCTGGGGCACTGCCAATGCAGCGGCTGGCCGGCGAAGCCGCAGCGTTGGCAGCGATGGCGTGGACGAACCGCCAGCAGGGCATGGGTGTGCTGTTTGAGCAACTGCAGCCTGTTGTCGGGCGCACCACGCTCCTGCTGCTGATGCTGATAGAGATCCAGCAGGTAATCGAGCGCGCCCAGGCTGGGGGCACGGTTGAGCTGTTCGCTGACCAGGTCGATGGCCACCTGCATGCCGAGTCTTCTGCGCTGGGTTTCGGCCAGCAGAATGATCAGGCTGGTGACGTGGGCGCGCTCCAGCAGCTCCTCGAGGCAAGATACCAGACCGGACTCGTCGTCGAGCATGCGATAGGCATGGTGCAGTGGTTCGAGCACGATCGGCATCATGTCCAGATCCTGATCGGGAATGCGCATGAGTATGCGAATGGCCTCGCGATAGTGGCCGGTATCCTGAGCAAGGGCTGACAACAGCAGGTTGGCGCGTACGCAGCGTGGGTCGATGGAGAGCGCGCGACGCAGATGCTTGCGAGCCAGGCCCGGACTTGCCGAGTGGCGCTCCTGATCGGCCATTTCGCACAGCCAGTGGGCTGCGGCGCGGCGCATGTCGTCGTGCTGGCGGATCAGGTTGGGGTAGGCGACGTCGAAGGCGGCCTGCCACTCGCCTTCACGATCGAACAGATCTGCCAGCAGACGCTTGGCGGCATGTCGAATGTCGTCATGGCTGGTATCGCGGATCAGCTGCTGAAGCAGGCGCTCGCTGCGGTCGAACAGCCCCAGGTGCAGGAAGTCGCGCGAAAGTTCGAGCTGTACCTGATCGCTTTGCAGTGCGGTCAGGGTGGGGCGGGCCAGCAGGTTTTGATGAATCTTGACGGCACGGTCGGCCTCGCCCCGGGTGCGAAAGAGGTTACCCAGGGTGATATGGGTGTCGACGGTTTCGCTGTTGACCTCGAGAGCGCTGACGAAGGTCTCGATGGCGCGGTCGGGCTGCTCGTTGAGCAGGTAGTTCAAGCCGACGAAGTAATCCCGCGACAGCGTGTTCGGCGGCGCGGGATCGCGGTTACCCTGGCGCTCACGTCGGCCTAGCCACCAGCCGATGGCAACGGCAGCCACCAGCAGGGCAAGCAGCAGGGCATCGGGCATTTAGGGCAGTTCCTTGAGCTCCTGAACGCGAAGCCGGTCGAGTTCCTTGCGCTGCTGACGGTTCAGCCGCTGGGCGCGGGAGAGTGCAGTGCGCAGCCGCAGCCAGACTCCCGTCATCGCCAGCATTCCCAGCACGACGCCGCTGACCAGGGCGGCCAGGAGCCAGACGGAGAGCGATACTGCCGGTAGCTCCAGCCAGATCAGGTTCAGCGGTACCGTCTGCTGGTTGTTGACGGCAAAGAGGATGCCGACAAGCAGGACCGCCAGCAGAATGATGGCCACGATCAGGCCTTTGAGCCAACGCATGTGTCTATCCCTTGTAAGTTCGAAAGATTAATAGCCGAGGGCGCGGCTGGCATTGACCTGCTCGCGAAGCTCCTTGCCTGGCTTGAAGTGTGGCACGAACTTGCCCTCCAGCGCGACCGGCTCGCCGGTCTTGGGGTTACGACCTACCCGCGGCTCTCGATAATGCAAGGAAAAACTGCCGAACCCCCTGATTTCGACACGTCCGCCTTCGGCCAGGGTGTCGGTGATGTCATCGAGGATCAGGCGAACCGCAGATTCGACTTCCTTGATCGAAAGCTCGGGCTGTCGCATGGCGATCTGCTCGATCAATTCGGATTTGGTCATCGGGTCATCTCTCCAGGCGATTCCCGGTCCGGTGGGACTGGGCGGCATTCTTATTCTAACCCTCAGCATACTGCTCAAATCGTGATAAAACAACGCACTACGACCATGGTCAAGGAAATCGCACATTCTGAGGGTAGGCGCTGCCGTATTTTCGAGGGTCCGGTATACTGGTTGCCCACTCTTTCAGACCATCGAGGCCGACGTTGAGCGAAGCGAACACCCCCGATGCCGCAGCCTTGCGCAAGCGGCTCTACTGGCATTCACGGCGCGGAATGTGGGAGCTCGACCTGCTGCTGATTCCCTTCCTCGAGCACTGCTACGACCAGTTGGGCAGCGACGACCAGGCTGCCTACCGAGCCTTGATCGAAGGGGAAGATCAGGATCTGTTCGCCTGGCTGATGAGGCGTGAGCCGCCCGCCCCGGAGTTTCAGCGCATCGTGACGCTGATACAGCAACATGCCGAGAACGCCGACAACGATCCGCATCGCCCCATCTAGACTGGGGTGGTGTTGCCAGTTCCTGCTGGCCGTGCTGGTCACCGGGGTCGTGCTCCACTTCGGGCCGAGCTGGCTGGCGGTGCCGGCCGTGGGGTGGCTATTGCCACTGGCTTGGTGGCTCTGGCGCGGGCAGGTGCGTGGTGTCTTGCACATGCATCCGGAAGCGGCCGGCAACTGGCGTTGGACATGGCAGCCCGAGTCGGCCGCCGAGGCGGTGCCGGTCAGGTTGACTTGCGATTATCTCGGCCCTTGGCTGATTGCCCTGGAACTCAATGGACGCAAGGCATGGCTGTGGCCCGACAGTGCGCCCGGCGATGCGTTGCGTCAGCTGCGCCGCGCCCTGGCCCGATGACACGCGTCGGGCGCCGGCAGGATGGCGCCCGTCAGAGGGACAAGTCGTGCAGATGCAGCCGCGACGGTTGTGGTGTCAGGCCGGTTTTGGCGTGGTCCGGGCAATCCGGGTTGTAGTGCAGCCCGCGTGATTCGCGACGCATGCGCGCCGCCTTGACGGTCAAGCGGGCCAGCCTGAGCGCATGCCACAGACTTGCCAGCGCCGTGCTGGGAGCGGCATTGGCGATGGCGTTTCGCACTTCGTGCATCAGTGAGTCCAGTTCGCCGGCGGCGGCATCGAGCCCCTCGTCGCGGCGCACTATTGCCACATGCTGGCTCATGACGCTGCGCATGCGAATACGCCATTGCTGAACACGTTCCGCGTCGATCGGCTCACTTCCCGAGGGCGCAGGCGTTGGAGACGCCAGGGCAGGTGCCTCGGCGTGTGCCAGCCTTGCAGCGCAGCTGCGGGCAAAGACCAGACACTCCAGCAGCGAATTGCTGGCCATGCGGTTGGCGCCGTGCAGACCCGTGCAGGCCACTTCCCCGATGGCATACAGATGCGGCACGCTGGAGCATCCGTCCAGGTCGGTGGCAATGCCGCCGCAGCTGTAGTGGGCGGCGGGCACCACGGGAATCGGCTGGCGGGTGATGTCCAGGCCGCGACTCAGGCAGTGGGCGTGAATGGTGGGGAAGTGATGGCGGATGGCCGCTTCGCCCAGGTGTGTCACGTCCAGCCAGACATGGGGTGAGCCGGTGCGTTGCATCTCGGCATCGATGGCGCGGGCGACGATGTCGCGCGGTGCCAGTTCGGCGCGGGGGTCGAGTTCCGGCATGAAGCGGCGTCCGTCGGTGCTGTAGAGTCGCCCGCCTTCGCCGCGCACCGCCTCACTGATCAGAAAGGGCGGGCCCTCCGGATCGTAGAGGCAGGTGGGATGGAACTGCTGGAACTCGAGGTTCATCAGCTCGGCGCCCAGTTCGGCCGCCATCAGCATGCCTTCGCCGCTGGCAGGGTGCGGGCTGGTGGCATGGCGATAGATGCCGCTGGCGCCGCCGGTGGCCAGTACGGTGTCGTTGGCCACCAGTTCCTGCAGCCGGCCTTGCTCGTCCAGGCAGCGTGCGCCGCGGCAGCGGCTCTCGGTGTCCGACAGCAGATCGATGGCCACCAGGTCGTCGCGGATCGTGATGGCGGCATGCGCCTCGGCATGGCGCTTCAGCGTATCCAGCACGGCACGTCCGGTGGCGTCCTCGGCGTGGATGATACGTCGCGTGCCGTGTCCGCCTTCGCGGGTCAGGTGGTAAGGGTAGCTGGCCGTGGGGCTGTCGTCGCGGGTGAAGGGAACGCCGAGCGACAGCAGCCATTCGATGGCCCCCGGGCCTTGCTCGACGGTGAAGCGCACGGCCCGCTCGTCACACAGGCCGTCGCCGGCTACCAGCGTATCCGCTACGTGGGCATCGAAGTCGTCCTGGGGGGAGAGCACTGCGGCAATGCCGCCCTGAGCCCAGCGGCTGGCGCCCTGATCATCGCTGGCGGGGCGCACCAGCGTGACGCGACGCGTCTCGGCGGCATGCAGGGCGAGGGTCAGGCCGGCGACACCGCCGCCGATGACCAGAATGTCATGTTCGCTACGAGCCAGTATGCTTGGGGCCATGCGGGTTCTCGCTGAAGCCTGTTGCATCAGCCAGCTTGGCTCAAAGGTGCCTGAGGTTACAGGGATGAGAGCGGGATAGCGAAGAGCCTGGTGCCCGGAGCCGGGCTCGAACCGGCACGGTGTTGCCACCGAGAGATTTTAAGTCTCTTGCGTCTACCAATTTCGCCATCCGGGCGGCACGGTTTTCGAGCAGGCAGCTGAAAGGGGACAAGAAATGGAGGCTGGAGTCGGAATCGAACCGGCGTACACGGAGTTGCAGTCCGCTGCATAACCACTCTGCCATCCAGCCTCTGGGAGTCGTATTGGCGCGGCAAGGAGATCGATCGGACCGGCGTGCCGGCTCACGACTCTCTCGATACCGCCTCTCCTGGAGCTTGGCTCGCAAGAGATTGGAGCGGGAAAGGAGATTCGAACTCCCGACCCTCGCCTTGGCAAGGCGATGCTCTACCACTGAGCTATTCCCGCTCGACTCGAGAGCGAATTATACGGATAAGCCGCTTAGTGTCAATCACTTGTTGGCGTTCGGTGGTGTCAGGCTACATGGCACGGGAGAGATGAGGCCAGGCGGCGCGCAGGTACATCACCATCGACCAGAGCGTCATGATGGCGGCCGCATGCAGGGTCAAGACACCCAGCAACGAGAGCTGGGTGCCGGGGGCAAAGGCCAGCAGCAGCAGCAGGGCGACCATCTGCAATGTGGTCTTGACCTTGCCCAGCCAGGAGACGGCCACTTTGCCGCGCTTGCCCATTTCGGCCATCCATTCGCGCAGTGCCGAAATCACGATCTCACGGCCGATGATGACCAGCGCCGGCAAGGTCAGCCAGATACTGTCGAAGCGCTCGATCAGCAGCGCCAGGGCCACGGCCACCATCAGCTTGTCCGCTACCGGATCGAGAAAGGCGCCGAACGGGGTGGACTGATCCCAGCGGCGGGCCAGGTAGCCGTCTAGCCAGTCGGTCACGGAAGCCAGGGCGAACAGGGCGGCCGCCACCGGCATGCTCCAGGAGTAGGGGAGGTAGAAGAACACCACCAGCAGCGGGATGAAGGCGATTCTTGCCAGCGTCAGGATGTTGGGGATGTTCATTGACGAGAGGTCCTTGCCTAAGGTCAGGAAAGCCGAAGAGGCCCCATTCTATCTGTACCGGGCGTCATCATCCATGCAAGGAGCGATGAATCGCTTCGGCCAGTGCGGCGCTGATGCCGGGAACCCGGGCCAACTCCTCGCGGCTGGCCTGCTTGACCCCCTGCAGCCCGCCGAAGAAGCGCAGCAGTTCGCGTCGGCGTTTGGGGCCGATACCGGCAATGCCTTCCAGGGCGGAGCTGCGGCGGGCCTTGTCACGGCGGTTGCGGTGTCCGGTGATGGCAAAGCGGTGGGCTTCGTCGCGCACGTGTTGAATCAGGTGCAGCGCAGGTGAGGATGCCGGTAGGTCGAGTGTGCGATCGATGGTTTCGATGAACAGTGTCTCGAGGCCGGCCTTGCGGGTGGTGCCTTTGGCCACGCCGAGCAGCAGGAGGTTGCCGACTCCCAGCTCGGCAAGGACCTCGCGGGCCAGGTTGAGCTGCCCTTTGCCGCCGTCCAGCAGCAGGATGTCCGGGGCGATGCCTTCGCCTTCGGCAAGACGCCGAAAGCGCCTGCCGAGCGCCTGGCGCATGGCGGCGTAGTCGTCGCCCGCGGTTTCTCCCTCGATGTTGAAGCGACGGTAATCGGACTTGCGTGGTCCGTTGCGGTCGAATACCACGCAGGAGGCCACGGTGGCCTCGCCGTGGCTGTGGCTGATGTCGAAGCATTCGAGCCGCTCCGGCGGGGCGGGGAGTCCCAGCGCGGTCTGCAGTGAATGGAAACGTCGCTCGAGTTCGCCCTGGCTGGCCAGGCGGCTGCCGAGTTGCTGTTCGGCATTGGTTCTGGCCAGCTCCAGCCACTGGCTGCGGTGGCCGCGCACCCTGTGGGTGACCCGTACGCGCCGCTCGGCGCGACTGCTCAGCGCACTTTCCAGGATATCGCTGTCGGGCAGCGGTAGGCTGCCGATCACCTCGCGCGGTATCTCGCGTCCCTGGCCCAGGTAGTACTGACTGACGAATTCGCCCAGCAGCTCAGCGGGATCGAGCCCCAGGCCATTGTCCGGCGCGTGATGGCGAGCGCCCAGTAGCCGCCCCTGACGAACCGCCAATACGGAGATGCACAGCGCTCCTTCGCGTTCGGCCAGGGCGAAGATGTCGGCGTCGCCGCCTTCGGTGTCGACGAACTGGCGGTGCTGTAGCTGGCGCAGGTGCTGGATCTGGTCGCGCAGGCGGGCCGCGTCTTCGAAGGCCAGATTGCGGCTGGCTGTCTCCATGGCCTCGGTCAGCTCCTGGGTGACCTGCTCGCTGCGCCCTTCGAGGCACATCACCGCGTGCTCCAGGTCGCGACGGTAATCGACTTCACCGATATAGCCCACGCAGGGCGCGCTGCAGCGCTGGATCTGATACTGCAGGCAGGGCCGCGTACGATGGGCAAAGACACTGTCTTCGCAGTTGCGGATGCGAAAGATCTTCTGCATCAGCGACAGGCTTTCGCGCACGGCGCCACTGCTGGGATAGGGGCCGAGGTAACGGCCATCCTCATGGCGCCGACGGGCTCGTTTGTATTCGAGCGCCGGAAACGGATGGCGATCGGTGACGAAGACGAAGGGGTATGACTTGTCGTCGCGCAGCAGGATGTTATACGGCGGACGCAGCTCCTTGATCAGGGTCTGCTCGAGCAGCAGCGCCTCGATTTCGCTGCGCGTGACCGTCACTTGCACATCGGCGATGCGCGACACCATGGCCTGGGTCTTGGCATTGAGCGCGCCGCGGAAGTAACTGGCCAAGCGGGCCTTCAGGCGCTTGGCCTTGCCTACGTAGAGCGTATCGCCATGCTCGTCCAGCATGCGGTAGATGCCCGGCGACTGGGTGAGGTTGGCGAGGAACTGGCGTGAATCGAAGCTCATGCTGCTAGCATACCAGACGCCTGCTCAGTTGGAGGGAGTGGTGTCGAACCCCTCTACCAGGCCGTGCTTCAGTCCCAGGTGCGTCAGCTCCACGTCGGTTTCGACGCCGAGCTTCTCAAAGATCCGGTAGCGATAGGTGTTGACGGTCTTGGGGCTGAGGAACAGCCGATCGGAGATCTCCGAGACCCGCTGGCAGTTGACGATCATCATGGCGACCTGAAGCTCGCGCTGGGAGAGCTTGTCGAACGGATTTTCCTCGGAATCGAAGCGTGACAGCACCAGCCGCTGAGCGATGTCGGGGCTGATGTAGCGGTGGCCGGCAAATACGCTGCGAATGGCCTCGACCATGTCCTCCACCTGGGTATCCTTGCTGATGAATCCCCCGGCACCGGCTTCGAGCATGCGCTGAGCGAAATTGTCCTCCATGAAGCCGGTCAGGGCCAGAATGCGTACGTCTTCATTGTTGCGCATGATCTTGTGTGTGGCCTCGAGCCCACCGATGCCAGGCATGCGCAAGTCCATCAGTATTACGTCCGGCTCGAGTGTGCGGCACAGCGTAACGGCTTCCTCGCCGCTGGCGGCTTCGCCCAGCACCTCTATGTCCTCCTCGTTTTCCAGCAGACGAGCGAGACTGGTGCGAACCAGGTGATGGTCATCGACAATGAGCACCTTGATCAAGCTGACATTCCTCGTCATTACGGCGGCTGCCGAGAGGCAGGGTGCCGCAGGCTTGCGATCGGATTCCGCGATGCTATCGAGTGAACCCACGTAGTCCTGGGCAAGCTTGCCATACTCGCCCGACAAGGGAAATTGAATGAGTATCCGCTTTCCATGGTATTTCTCAACGAAGGCCGTCATCAATGTTCAGGTATTGACGAAGCTGCGTGTGGCGAGTAATATTTGCCTCGTTCTCGCAAGGCGAGTGCACGTGGGGCCTTAGCTCAGCTGGGAGAGCGCAACACTGGCAGTGTTGAGGTCAGCGGTTCGATCCCGCTAGGCTCCACCAACAAGCTTCGACGAATCAGCCGCTTAGAGTAACCCTCTAGGCGGCTTTTTCGTGTGCCCGAATAACTTCAGGAAACATTCCAAAGCTTCTCGAAACTCTCTGGGTACTCGGCCACGGCGATGTGATGCGGTGCTTTCTTGCGGGTCTTTCCTTGCGGGACTTCGCGCAGCAGGACCTAGGTCGTGGGCGGTGCTGCGGTGCTGCTGTGCTGCGTTACTGCGGTCCTTGGCGGTTCGCCTGTTTCTTCCCGCATGACTACGTTGGTGAGCAGGGGGGGTGATAGCGGCTTCGGCCACTGCCGCCCTGATGGTAGGTCGCTGGTTGGCAAGGAAACGCTGAACGTGCTGCCGTTGCCTGCGGTTGCGTTGATGGGCATCTGTTTTCCACAATCAGTAGTGTCTCACTGGAAAAAAGGAGGTTCTTGTGAGCGATACCGATCTGGGGGCCATGGATGCGGGCCAGCTAAGGGCGCTGTTCGAGAGCGGCAAGGCATCACCGCTGGAAGCGACACGCGCGGCGCTGCAGCGCATCGAGCGTTTCAACGAAGCCGTCAATGCCTATGTACTGGTCGACCGTGAAGGCGCCGAAGCCGCTGCCGAGGCGTCGAACAAGCGCTGGCAGGAAGGCCGGCCGCTGAGTGCAATCGACGGTATCCCTGTGTCATTGAAGGATCTGACCGAATCGGTCGGTTTGCCGGCGCGCAAGGGGTCGTTGACGGTGTCGGATGCCCCCTGCGAGCGGGACTCGCCGCCGGCCCGCATGCTCCGCGAGGCCGGTGCGGTGATTCTGGGCAAGACCAATACGCCGGAGTTCGGATGGAAGGCCATCACCGACAATCGTGTCTTCGGGGCCACCGCCAATCCGTGGGATACGCGGCTGACGCCGGGGGGCTCGTCCGGTGGCGCCGCTGTCGCTGCGGCGCTCAACATGGGCGTGCTTCACCAGGGAGGCGATTCGGGCGGTTCGATCCGCATACCCGCCTCGTTCACCGGCGTGTTCGGCTTCAAGCCCACCTTCGGCTGGGTGCCGGAGTGGCCCCGCTCCAAGGAGGCGACACTCTCTCATCTGGGGCCGCTGACACGAACCGTGGAGGATGCGGTGCGCATGCTGAACGTGATGGGTCGCTACGACTATCGCGATCCCTACGCCCTACGCGGCCAGCCCGCCGATTGGGGGGAGGAGCTGGGACAGGGTGTCGAGGGCATGCGCATCGCCTTTTCACCCACCCTGGGTTACGCCCGGGTGGAGCCGGAGGTCGCCGAGTGCGTGCGTCAGGCCGCCCATCGTCTGGAAGCGCTGGGGGCTGTGGTGGAGGAAGTCGATCCCGGCTTCGAGTCGCCTATTCGCATCTTCAATACGCTCTGGTTCACCGCTTCGCTTGCCGTCTATCGCGAGCACAGCGAGCGCCAGCGCCGGCTGCTGGACAGCGGTCTGGTGGCGGATGCGAAGCGGGCGGAACGGCTCAGTGCACTCGACATGTTCTATGCGCTAAGGGACCGGGCGCGACTGACGGAAAGTCTCGAGCACTTCAACCAGCGCTATCACCTGGTAATGACGCCTTCGGTGGCAGTGCGCCCCTTCCCCCTTCATCACGATGTGCCGCCGGGTAGCGGCATGCGCGACTGGGAGGAGTGGGCGCCGTTCTCCTATCCCTTCAATCTCAGCCAGCAGCCGGCCGCTTCCATTCCCTGCGGCTTCACCCCGGATGGCTTGCCGGTCGGCTTCCAGTTGGCCGGAGGCAAGCATGACGATGCACGCGTGCTGCGCGTCAGCCAGGCTTACCTGGAGGCCTATCCGCCCACCTTTCCCGAGCGGCCGGATCAGGTATGAGAACGATCCGTGGAGTATGTCATTCCTCGGGGGGCTGGTGCTCGGCGAGCCATGCTGCCAAGGCCTTGGCGCTCATGGCGGGGCAGTACAGGTTGCCCTGGACCAGACGAGCGGAGGTGGTCTCCATGTCGGTTGCCACCGTTTCGTCATCTACGCCGACGATCACGGGCTCGATGCCGAGGGAGTTGAGCATGCGGCATGATGCCTCTACCAGGCGTCTTCCATCGCGATGCGCGCGTGCCAGCCGTGCGTCGACGGTCGCTTTGTGAAAGGGCAGGCGCGACAGCCAGGCAAGATCCACCGGGGTGCTGCCGAGCTCCTCGACGGCAAGGCGAATGCCGAGCTGTTCGAGCCGCTTGAGCATGTGTGCGGCCATGTCCAGGTCGTTGCCCAGGCCCTGGGCGGGAACCTTGAGGGTCAGCCACTCGAATGACGTCGTGTCCAGATGCCTCAGGAAATGGTCCAGGGGACGGCTGTCGAAGGTGTCCTGTGCCAGGTGCGCCTCGCATAGGTGAAGCGAGATCGGCAGCTGGGCCAGGGGCGAAGCGTCGTCGCTCCACTGGCGATGGTCGGCGATGACTGCCTGGATCAACCAGCGGTTGAGGCGAACGCCGAGCCCCAGCCGTGCGATCACGTCGAGGTAATGGTTTGGTGGTTGTTGCCAGCGCTCGGGGTGCTTCCAGTGCAGCATGCCTTCTAGACCGGTACAGCGCAGCGAGTTGCGATCGAACTCGGGCTGGTAGTGAAGCGCGAAGTGCCGGTCAGGCAGGTGGATGGCTTCGCTCAACTGACTCTCGAGCCGGTACTTCTCTTTCAGTCGCGAGGTCAGGCGGTGGTCCACGAAGGCGAGTCGCCCCGGCCCCTTCTTGCGGGCCATGAACATGGCGCTGCGTGCAGCCTGGATCAGCGTCTCGACATCCTCTGCATCGCCGGGGTATAGCGCTACGCCGATCGAGGCGGTCAACAGCAGGTAGCGATCCTCGCTGGTGAAAGGCGGCTCCAGGGCTTCCTGCAGACGCTCCGCCACCACCTGGGCTGCCTCGGCGGTACCGTCCTTCTCCAGTAGCACCACGAATTGGTCGCTGCCGAGCCGGGCTAGGGTGTCCTTGCTGCGTACCTCTTGCTGCAGCCGTCGGGCGATCTCCCCGAGTATGCGGTCACCCTCGATATGACCCACCGCGTCATTGATTGACTTGAAGCGGTCGATATCGATGAATAGAAGGGCAAGCGTAGTGTCAGCACGTTCCGCCTGTGCCAGGGCGTGGTCGAGGCGATCCCGTAGCAGCAACCAGTTGGGCAGGCCGGTCATCGGGTCGATGTGTATCCAGTGTCGATCGTCCAGCAATTCCCCGCCCGGAGTGGTGAAGCGCACGAAAGAGTAGAGGCGACCGCGCGGCTTGCTCTGCTCGTCGAGCAGAGTGTCGACCAGCATCAGAACCGGCACCGACTCACCGTCGCTCTGCCGGCATAGCACCTCCTGCTGCCAGGAGAGTGCCGTGGTCTGCGCGCTGTCTCCCGAGCCGGGGAGACGTGAGAATGGGCGCAGCGAAACGAAAAAATGCTCGATCGGCCAGCCGGTCGTCTCTGCCCTGTCGCTGCCGGCAATACGGCAGAAGGCGTCGTTGACCATCGTGATGCGCCCCTCGGCATCGGTGATGACCATGCCGGTCTGGCTCTGCTCGAAGGCATCTTTCACCAGCCGGGCGGGGTGCTGGGCTAAGGACTGGGCCTGCTTGCCCGGTGGGCGGTTGCCGTGATGGTTCATTTATGTGTTGTCACCAATGTGTTCTTGCCTAGGAGTTATATCGTCCTCATTGGACTGAACTTGAGGCGTTAAGCCTTCCGTTGAGAAGGCAAATGCGTCATTGGGTAACATTGTTCGATCTTGCCCCAAGGCTCAAGTTCGCTTTGGGTGTGCCGATAAGAGAAAGAGAAATCTGCTTCCCAATGCGCGGGGCTGCCAGGGGAAGGCGGCAAAACCTGTCTGACCCGCTCGGCAGGCGCCATCCACCTTGACAGAGGATATTTATTTGCACGTACCGGCGCGTATCGGGGTCCTGGCTCGCTCGATCTGCTCGCTGCAGGGGCGCCTGCTGGCGGGTCTGGCCATGACCTGGCTGGTCATCGTTGGGCTGGTTCTGCTGCTGGCCTGGCAGTTCGGCAAGGGGCTCGTCGACGATGCCAATCTGGCGCATCTGCGTTACGAATCCCAACTGATCGCCAACGATCTCTCCGAGCAGGTCGAACGCCGGCTGCGTGCGCTGGAGCGACTGGAACAAGGGTTGCGCAATGTGCCGATGGACGAGGTGCCGGCACGGCTGGAGAATGCCCAGGTATTGCTGGAGTGGTTCGAAGGGTTGATGGTCGCCGATGCCGATGGGCGTATCGTGGCCGATTGGCCCATCGTGCCGGGGCGTGCGGGGCTCGAAACCGCAGCGACGGAATATTTCCGCATGCTGCGCCATTCCCCCTGGCCCTATGTGAGCCAGCCTTTCATCGGCAGGGCCAGTGGTGACTCCCTGGTCCTGATGCTGGTCCCTCGTTTTGATGATCAGGGTGTCTTCAACGGCGTGGTGGGTGGGATGATAAACCTCACCCATGGCGGTCTGTTCCGCCGCCTGGAGGAGATCCGGCTGGGTGACGATGGCTATGTTTCTGTCTTCACTGCGACTGGTGAAGCGCTCTTTCACCCTCGTCGCGCCGGGGGGGGAGTTCTCGACCGAGCGCTGGGACATTCCGATGTCCTGCAGCAGGCGCTGGATGGCTGGGAGGGTGAAGCCATCGCATCGAGCGGAGAGGGCACTCCGACACTGATGGCGTATCGCCAGATCTGGCCGGCAGGCTGGATCGTCAAGGTGGCCATTCCTCAGGCCCAGGTTCAGGAGCCGCTGGCCGACTTTCTGGCGCGCTTGTGGTGGGCCTGGCTGGCGCTGGCTGTTTTGATGCTCATCACCATGCGCTGGTTGGTGAGACGGCTGCTAAGGCCCTTGCACCGTCTGGAGCGGCAGATCGCTCAGGTCGGCGCAGGAGAGCGTCGCTATCTCGAGCTATCGACCAGCATGCACGAGCTGCGTCAGGTAGCCGGCAGCTTCAACCGGCTGGAGCATGAGCGGCTTGCCGCCCTGGAGCATCTGCGAGATCGACAGGCTTTTCTCGACGCCGTACTCGGTTCGACCCCCATCGGCATGTTCGTGGCGGATCTCGAGGGGCGTATCAATTACCTGAACCCGGCGCTGCTCGAGCTGCTCGGTCTCGAGGTGACTCATGAGGCCCGCGACTTGTGGGAGCGAATTCATCCCGACGACCGCCGTGGCACCGAGGACATGTGGCGCTACACCTTGTCCACCGGCAGCGACTTCGTTCGCCAACTGCGTTTCCTGCATCCCGATGGCGTGACGCTGTGGGTCGAGGTGCATGCGAGTCAAGTGTTGGGCAACGACCAGCCGCTGGGTTTCGTGGGTATGGTCAAGGACATTACCGAACGGCGGCAGCAGGAGGCGCTACAGCGCTGGGAGGCCGAGCACGATCCGTTGACGGGGCTGCTCAATAGGCGCGGCTTCGAACGGCGCCTGGAAGAGGCGCTGGCCGAATACTCCAAGACCGGCACCCCCTCCGTGCTGATCCTGTTCGATCTCGATCACTTCAAGCCGATCAATGACGAAGGCGGTCACGCCCTGGGTGACGAGATGCTGCGGCGTGTCGCCCAGGTGGTGGCGTGGGAGGTGCGGCGCAGCGACCATGTCGCCCGCCAGGGTGGGGATGAGTTTGCCGTGCTGTTGCCCAGCTGTACCCTCAAGCAGGCGGGAGAAATTGCCGAATCCTTGAGACGCGCCGTTTCCGAGGTCACCGTCAGTAACGCCGGCAAGACCTACAGTATTACGCTGAGCATGGGGGTCACGGCGCTGCAGGAGGGTGACGACGCTATCGAGTCCGTGTTCGCGCGCGCCGATCGGGCCAGCTACCAGGCCAAGGCCGACGGTCGCAACGCCGTGGTGGTCACGACCTCAGACGACGATCTGATCGACAGCTTGTGGTGAGATGGCCTGTGGTGATGGGGAGGGCCGTGGCTGGTTGATAGGCAGGCATGACGCCCACATGCATCATGTGGGCAGTTTAACGGGCGAAGCGGGCAAGGGGATGGCGCAAAAGGTGGTGGCGAGCAAGGAAATGCGTGGGGGCTTGCCAGCCCGACGCTGGCATATCAGACCGATGCGTTGATGCGTCCTGTCTGCGCCGCGACACGACCGCTGGCGCGATACACGGTCTTCTCTGCGGCCTGATGGATGAAATCGAGCAGGCGGGTGTTCTGCTCCATGCGCAAGGCAACGAGCTCGCCGTTCAGCGTATTGAGTCGCTGAGCTTCGCGGGTCATCTCAAGAGTCTGCATCCAAGCCTCTTCGCAGCCTGCATCGAGTGCTGCCTGATGGGCGCCCGCGGCACCATCGGCATAGCCCAGGCGCTGCTGAACGCCTTGGCGCAGCTTTTCGCTCGCTTCCAGGCGGGCCAGCAGCTCCTGCTTGCGTTTGGCAACCTCGACGAGGGTCTCGCTTTCGATATCGGCGCTGGCCAGCAGCGCTCGTTCGCGCATGAGCAGCTCGATGATTTCGCTCAGACGCTGCTGCTGCTCCTGGAGAAGCTTGGCCAGACTCATGCCTTGCGGCTCTCGGCTGACAGGGATTCGATCAGCGAATCGGCAATGCGCTCGGCACGGATCTCCAGGCGGCCCTCGCGGATGGCTTCGCGAATTTCCTCGACACGCGCCTTGTCGATATCGCGGGAGGCATCGGTGGCCTTCTGGCTCAGATGCGTAGCGGCCGAAGGTCCGGGCTCTTGCTGCCCCGAGGGGGTGGCGCCCTTGACCGGCTGAGCCTCCTCGCGCGGTTGCGTCTGAGTCGGGCGAGTCAGGGGGTTCTGGCTGTTGATCTTCACGTTTATGGCCTCATGACCGAATGCTTTTACCTGCTATCGGCAGGGCGAGGGATAACTTTAGGCCTGATTTTTCGGCACGAGTTTCCCGGGCGAAGCTGTCCATCCCGTTCAAGGGGGCCTCGAGGTGCGACGGCCCGTGTCAGAAGTCTACGACAAGGGTGCCTTCTCCGACCACCTCTGCGGTCATGACTTCACGGTTGTCGAAACGAACCCGAATGCGGTCGCCTAGCGCGCCAGGCTCCAGCGCCTGTCCCTCGCGGGAGATACGAAACCCTCTTCCCCTGGCCTCGACCACCACCCGCTGATTTCTTTCCACCAACGGCAGGTTGCGGAACTGATGTTCCAGCAGCGGCTGCCCTGGGCTGAGCGCCCGCGTTGCCACTTGTCCGACGATCCGGTCGACTTCGAGCAGCGCACGGTTCGGAAGTTCGGCCAGATTGCCCGACTGCATGACCAGATGCTCACGCCGCACCGTCTCACCGGCGGAGAGGGGAGTGCCGAGTACGGGGTATTCGCCGATCACACCGACTTCGGCCTGCAGGTAGCGCACCTGGCGGCCATCGTCGCCGCAGCGTACGCCGACGGAAATACGGCCTAGCGGGACTTCGCCGGGGCGTGTCAGGAAGGGCGCGGGCGACTCGCAGGTGGGTAGCCGAGCGGAAGGGGGGCGCAGCTCGATGATGAGTTCGTCGCCCAGCGCGCTGGCCTGCTCATGGAGAAAACCGTGCACGGCTTGCAGCAGCTCGCCGTCGTCGGCCGAAGCGGCCGGTAGCGACAACAGGCCGGCCAGCAGTGTCGATAGCAGCAGGGCTAAGCGGGTAAGGTGCATTGGGCGGGACCGTCCAGCATGGGTAATGGCAGGATTCTAGCTGGCACCGGTGGGCTGAAACAGCGGAAATGAGCGATGAAAAGGGGTCTGTTTCTGCCATTGATGTGACAAGGGCGTCGTTACTCTTCAACCTCAAGAAGTTCCGTATGTCTTCAATCAGGGTTACGCACGGGGAGTGCCGGCATGATCGACCAGCTCGAGGCCGCCTTTAATTACCACCAGCAGGCGCTGGGGCTACGCCAGCAGCGTCACAAAGTGCTGGCGAGCAACATCGCCAACGCCGATACACCCAACTACAAGGCGCGCGACTTCGACTTCGCCAGCGAGCTCAAGAAGGCGGTCGAGCAAGGGCGGACGTCCAGCGGCGGACTCTCGCTGGCGCGCACCTCCGAGCGCCATCTGGCGGGCCAGGGCATGTCGGCGCCCAGACAGGAGCTGCTCTACCGCATTCCCGATCAGCCCAGCCTGGACGGCAATACCGTGGACATGGATCGCGAGCGTACCCAGTTCGCCGACAACGCGGTGCGCTACCAGGCGGCACTGACCATCATGAACAGCCGCATCCAAGGGCTGAAGAACGCCATGCAGCCGGAATAACAGGCCGGATCAAAGGAAGAGAGATCTTACCATGTCGATGTTTTCCGTGTTCGATATCGCCGGCTCGGCCATGAGCGCCCAGTCCCAGCGCATGAACGTCACCGCCAGCAACCTGGCCAACGCCGATAGCGTGGCCGGCCCTGACGGCCAGCCCTACCGTGCCAAGCAAGTGCTGTTCGAGTCGCGCCTGCAGGGCGGGCACGGCATCGGCGGTGTGGGCGTGCGTGAAGTGGTCGAGGACCCTTCGCCCATGCGTATGGAGTATCGTCCCGAGCATCCGCTGGCCAACGAAGAGGGCTACGTGACGATGCCCAACGTCGAGCCGGTCCATGAAATGGTCAACATGATTTCGGCCTCGCGCTCCTACCAGGCCAATGTGGAAGTGATGAACACGAGCAAGCAGATGATGCTCAAGACACTGACTCTGGGTGAGGGCTGATCGCCATGTCCAACACCATCGACGCCAACGTCGTCTCGCGCTTGAATCAGGGTGGGCCCTCCTCTCGCGACGCCAGCCAGTCGGCCGAGCTGCGCAACAACTTCATGACCCTGCTGATCGCCCAGATGCAGCACCAGGATCCGCTCAATCCCATGGACAACCATGAGATGACCACGCAGTTGGCGCAGATCAATACGGTCAGCGGCATCGAGGACCTCAACAAGACCTTGAAGGGCATCACCGAGCAGATGAATGCCGGCCAGATGCTGCAGGCCACTGCGCTGATCGGCCAGGGCGTGCTGGTGCCCGGCGACCGCCTGCTGCTCGAACATGGCGAAGAGGGCGAATTGCACACCACGCCCTTCGGTATCGAGCTGCCCCAGTCGGCCGACAACGTGCGCGTGGTGATCACCAGCGCCAGTGGCCAAGTGATCAACCGCTACGACATCGGGCCGGTCAAGGCGGGGGTCGAGTCGTTCACCTGGGACGGCCGTACCAGTGAGGGCGAGGCAGCCGCCTCGGGTTCTTACAGAGTGCGCGTCGAAGCCACCAGCGACGGCAAGGCGATCAACGCCAGCACCCTTAACTACGCCGTGGTCGGCGGTGTGACGCCGCCGGACAAGAACGGTGGTGTGAAGCTCGACCTGGGCGCCATCTATGGCCAGGTCGGGCTCGATCAGATCAAGCAGATTCTTTGAATCGTGATTCAATAACACAGCATAAAGGAAGTGCTGAACGAATAGCCGAGCGGGATGTAGCGCAAGGCGCACGGAGCACAGGAACCGGAGCATATGGGGTATATGTGAGGATTCCGAGCACCGCGCAACGCAGCGATTCGCTCGCGCAGGCATTCGTGCAGTGCTTACTAATAGAACCGCGCATAGCGGCACATTCAGCCGGTAAGCAGAGGAACGAAACATGAGTTTTTCACAAGCACTGAGTGGTTTGAACGCCCAGTCCCAAAGGTTGGGTACTATCGGCAACAACATCGCCAACTCCCAGACCGTGGGCTTCAAGGGCTCCAACGTCCAGTTCTCCGACGTTTTCGCCAACTCCAGGGTCGGCCTGGGCACGCGGGTCTCTGCCGTGTTGCAGAACTTCAACGAAGGCAACATCGAGTCCACCAACCGCAACCTGGACCTGGCGGTGGCCGGCAACGGCTTCTTCCGCTTCATGGATAGCAGCGGCGAGGTGGTCTACTCGCGTAACGGCCAGCTCACCATGAAGGCCAACGGCGACTTGGTAAATGCCCAGGGCTTCCAGATCATGGGCTATGGTCTGAATGCCCAGGGGCAAGTGCAGGTGGGCGGCCAGCCGGTGCCGCTCAACGTCTCGGCCGAGGAGCTGGCGGCCAGTGCCACCACCCGTGTCGGTACTACCCTCAACCTGGATGCGCGGAAGGTCCCAGAGGGTGATCTCAGTACGGTTGAGTCCAATAACAATGTTGAGCTCAGCTACCACTACTCGAATAATTTTACCGTTTACGATTCTTTGGGCAATCCGAGAAACATCACTGTTTATTACGAGAAAATCGGCCAAGAAGTCGATGCCCAAGGTAGGCCGTTGTATTCCGATGCGGATGGAGTCGAATACTATCGTGTCGGCTCAGACTATTTTGCAGTCGCCGATGACTCTTCTGTTGATCCTGATACACTTACAGGCTTTGGGCCGCAGAAGTTAGAGAATACGTGGCAAGCGCGTGTCACTATGGACGGTTACTATAGTGACGCCAACGATTTCCGGCTGGCGTTCAATCAGAATGGAACGCTGATACAGCCTGCGGGTGGTATTGCAGCGATTGGGTTCGGTCCAGATTCCCCTCTTGGTAATGATCCTAATCCGCTTGACTTCCAGCTCAACCTTGCCGGATCCACCCAGTTCGGCAATAGCTCCACCGTCAGCAGCCTGACGCAGAACGGCTATACCTCCGGCACCCTGGTGGGCATCACCATCGATGAAGATGGCACCATCTTGCGCAACTACTCCAACGAGCAGTCGCGTCCTGCCGGTCAGATCGCCCTGGTCAGCTTCCGTAATCCTGAAGGCCTGACGCCTGCCGGCGACAACGTATGGCGTGCTTCCAACGAGTCGGGGCAGGAGCTGGTCGGTGCGCCGGGTACCGGCCTGCTGGGCGGTATCGTTTCCCGTGCGGTCGAGACTTCCAACGTCGACATGGCCCGTGAGCTGGTCGACATGATCGTGGCGCAGCGGGCCTACCAGGCCAACTCGCAGACCATCAAGACCCAGGATGAACTCCTGCAAACCGCCATCAACCTGCGCTAAGCACTAGTGCCAGCGTAAAGGGAGCCTGAGTCGTGGATCGCATTCTCTACACCGCCATGAGCGGGGCCAAGCAGACCATGGACCAGCAGGCGGTGGTCAGCCACAACCTGGCCAACGTCTCGACCAGCGGCTTTCGCGCCCAGCTGCACGCCATGCGCGCCGTGCCGGTACAGGGCGAAGGCTTGCCGACCCGGGTTTCGGTGGCCGCCACCACGCCGGGCAGCGACTTCAGCCCGGGGCCGATCACGCGTACCGGCCGGGTGCTGGACGTAGCGATGGCAGGCAATGCCTGGCTCGCGGTGCAGGCCGACGATGGTAGCGAGGCCTATACCCGCCGGGGTGAATTGCAAATTGACGGCGACGGCCTGGTCAGCGTGGCAGGGCGGCCGGTGATCGGTGAGGGCGGCCCCATCATTGTGCCGCTGGGCTCCAGTGTCACTCTCGGCGCCGATGGCACGATCAGTGCCATTGGCGAAGGCGAAAACCCCGACGCCCTGGTGGATGTCGGGCGGCTTAAGCTGGTCACGCCGGAGCAGAACCTGCTGCGTGGCGATGACGGCCTGTTCCGTATGCCCCTCAACGAGGAAGGCGAAGCGGTGGTGCTCGCCGCCGATGAGGAGGCCACGGTGGTTAGCGGCGCGCTGGAGGGCAGTAACGTCAGTGCAGTGGAAGCCATGGTGTCGATGATCGATGTGGCGCGACGTTACGAGATGCAGATGAAAGTGATCAGCACCGCCGATGAAAATGCCCAGCGGGCCAATAATCTGCTGTCTATCCAAGGCTAAGCGCAAGGGAGCCGAATCATGATCAAATCGCTTTGGACCGCCAAGACCGGTCTCGAATCCCAGCAGGTCAAGCTGGATGTGATTTCCAACAACCTGGCCAACGTCAGCACCAACGGCTTCAAGCGTTCGCGGGCGGTATTCGAGGATCTGTTGTATCAGAACCTGCGGCAGCCGGGTGCCCAGAACGATGTGCAGAATCGCTTGCCTTCGGGCATGCAGGTGGGTACCGGCGTGCGTCCGGTGGCCACCGAGCGTTTGCACACTCAGGGTGGGTTGGAGCACACCGAGAACTCTCGTGACTTGGCGATCAGTGGCCAAGGGTTCTTTCAGGTGCTGATGCCGGATGGCACCACCGCCTATACCCGCGACGGCAGCTTCCAGCTCAACGAGAACGGCCAGATGGTCAACGCTAACGGTTATCCGCTGGAGCCGGCCATCATCATTCCCGACAACGCGCTGGATATCAGCATCGGTGAGGATGGCATCGTGTCGGTAACCCAGCCGGGTGTGGCGCAAGCGCTGCAGGTGGGCCAGATCACTGTCTCCACCTTCGTCAATGCATCGGGGCTGGAGAGCATCGGTGGCAATCTCTACCTGGAAACTGCCTCGTCGGGTCCGCGCAACGAAACCATGCCGGGTATGAACGGTGCTGGGCGGCTGATGCACAAGTATGTTGAAACCTCCAACGTCAACGTGGTGGAGGAGATGGTCAACATGATCCAGACCCAGCGTGCCTATGAAATCAACAGCCGAGCGGTGCAGACCAGCGACGAGATGCTGGCGCGCCTGAGCCAGCTCTGATCATGACTACGGTGAAACGTCCTGGCCCGCAGCGTTCGGCCGGAAGCGAGTGAGAATGAAAGGTACCGTCATTAACACAGGTACGGCCGCGCGAGCGGTCATGGCGATGGTCGCCATGGCCGTGCTGGCACTGGGCGGTTGCGCCCAGGTGCCGCGTGCTTCGGTGGTCGGCGAACAGGAGCAGATCGACATCGCCGAGCCGCCGCCGCGCATGGCCAACGGCTCCATCTACCAGGCTCAGCGTGGCTCGCAGCCGCTGTTCGAGGATCGCCGTCCGCGCATGGTGGGCGATATTCTCACCATCGTACTGGACGAGCAGGTCAGCGCCAGCAAGAACTCGGAGTCCAACATGAGCCGTAACGGTTCGGCGGGGCTCGATATTTCAGCGCTGCCGGATGTGCTGGAGCGCCTGGCCGAGCGTGGCGTCGACCTTTCCGGCGAATTTTCCGGCAGCAGCAGTTTCAACGGCGGCGGCGGCTCCCAGGCCAGCAACAGCATGACCGGAACCATCACCGTGTCGGTGCTCGAGGTGATGCACAACGGGAACTTGCGGGTGCGCGGCGAGAAGCAGATTGCCATCAACCAGGGCGTGGAGTTCATTCGATTCTCCGGCGTGGTCAACCCGCGCACCATCACCGGCCAGAACACCGTGCCCTCCACGTCCGTGGCCGACGCGCGAATCGAGTACGTGGGCAATGGCTATATCAGCGAAGCGCAGCATATGGGCTGGCTGCAGCGCTTCTTCCTCAATATTTCGCCTTTCTGAGCAAGTGAGCGAGGCGACCATGACCGACTCCATGATGACCAAGCCAAACCGTTTCACTTCGGTGGCAAAGAAACTCCTGCTGCTGACATGGCTTTGTCTGCTGGCGCTGCCGGCTCAGGCCGAACGCATCCGCGAAATCGCCAACTTCGCCGGCGTCCGCGACAACGTACTGGTCGGCTATGGCCTGGTGGTCGGGCTGGACGGCACCGGCGATCAGACCATGCAGGCGCCGTTCACCGGGCAGAGCCTCACCAACATGCTCTCGCAGCTCGGCATCACCGTACCGCCGGGCACCAACATGCAGCTGCGCAACGTGGCCGCGGTAATGGTCACCGCCGATCTACCGCCTTTCTCGCGCCCGGGGCAGCGGCTCGACATCAATGTTTCTTCCATCGGCAACGCCCGCAGCCTGCGTGGCGGTACTCTACTGATGACCCCGCTCAAGGGTGCCGACGGCGATACCTACGCCATTGCTCAGGGCAACCTGCTGGTGGGTGGTGCCGGAGCCCAGGCGGGGGGTGCCCAGGTACAGGTCAATCAGCTGGCCGGCGGGCGCATCCCCGGTGGGGCCATGGTCGAGCGCGAAGTACCGCTGGACCTCGGCGCCAACGCCGGTCTGCTCGAACTCGAGCTCAAGCAGGCGGATTTCGGCACCGCGCAGCGGGTGGTGAGCGCCATCAACAACGAGTTCGGTCGCCCGGTGGCCGCAGCGCGTGACGGGCGGGTCATCGCCCTGGATGGCCCCACCAACCCCAACTCCCGGGTCAACTTCATGGCCCAGGTGGAGAACATCCGCGTTACGCCGATGGAGGCGCCGGCCAAGGTGGTGTTCAACGCCCGTACCGGCTCGGTGGTGATGAACAGCGCCGTGACCCTGCGGCGTGCCGCCGTAGCCCATGGCAACCTGTCGATCGTCATCGACACCCGCTTCCTGGTCAGTCAGCCGGCGCCGTTCGGTACGGGCGAGACGGTGGTCGTGCCCGATACCGAGATCGAGCTGCAGGAACAGGACGCTTATCTGCGCGTGGTCGAGGGGGCCGATCTGGTCGATGTGGTCAATGCCCTGAACGCTCTCGGCGCCACGCCCAGCGACCTCATGGCGATTCTTGAAGCGCTCAAGGCGGCGGGCTCGCTGCGTGCCGATCTGGAGATCATCTGATGAGCATCCAGGACATGGGCAGCCAGTTCGCCCTTGACGTGCAAGGGCTCGAGCGGCTCAAGCACACCGCGAGGCATGACGAAGCGGCGGGTTTGCGCGGTGCCGCTCAGCAGTTCGAGGCGCTGTTTCTGCAGATGATGCTCAAGAGCATGCGCGACACCATCCCGTCGGGTGGCATGCTCGACAGTCAGCAGACCGAGTTCCATCAGTCGATGATGGACCAGCAGTGGGCCCAGACCATGGCCGGTCGCGGTATCGGCCTGGCCGATCATCTCGTGGCTCAGTTGGAAAACCAATTGGGGCTTTCGTCTCCGCGTTCGGGCGTGGCGGATCGTGAACTGAGTGAGCTGATCGCCGGCATTCCGCGCGGCACGCCTCGCGTACTCCAGGATGCCCTGCAGCCCGCTGCGGAGGGTGAAGAACGCCCAACCGAACGGGCCGCTACGAACTCGGAGCAAGAGGCGGACCCGGTCACGATGCCGGCCAACTTCCTCGAGGAGTTGGAGACCGTGCGTGGCGGCTTCATGGCGGCACTGGATGCCAGGCTGCCGGCCTCGGCTCAGGCGCCCGCGGTACCGGCAGGCAGCTCTCCCGCCGCAGGGCCGAGCGCCCGTTCCGGCTCGACGGGTCAGGGACAAGAACATGTGCAACGCTTCATGGAGCGGCTCTCGGCACCTGCCCAGGCCGCCAGCCGCAAGACCGGCGTGCCGGCCGAGCTGATTCTGGCCCAGGCGGCGCTGGAAACCGGCTGGGGCCGCCACGAGATCGCCACCGCCAGTGGTGGCAACAGCTACAACCTGTTCGGCATCAAGGCCGGCAGCAGTTGGAAAGGGCGCACCACCGACATCGTGACCCATGAATACATCAACGGTCAGCGTACGCGAGTCGTCGACACCTTCCGCGTCTACAACTCGTTCGAGGAAGCCTTCACCGACTACGCACGGCTGATCGGCAACAACCCGCGCTATGCGGCGGTAACCACGGCGGGTAGTGCCGAGCAGGCCGCGCGTGCGCTGCAGGCGGGAGGCTATGCCACCGACCCGGCCTACGCCGACAAACTGATCGCGGTAATGAACAGCATAGGGCCGATGCGACAGCGGGACTCGCTGGTGTTTTTCAGCTACTGATCCCTAAAGTCATGACGATTCAGGCCGATATAAAGGGCATTGGCGAAAGGAAACGACACCATGAGCACCATTTTTTCCATCGGCCTGAGCGGTCTGAATGCCGCCCAGAACGCGCTGAACACCACCAGCAACAACATCAGCAATGTCTATACGCCCGGCTACAACCGTGAACTGACGATTCTCGGCCAGAGCCGTGCCGATGCCGGCGTGCAGGTCAATGCTATCCAGCGTCAGTTCAACCAGTACGTGGCCAACCAGCTCAACGCAGCGACCAGCGCCTCCAGCGCGCTGAAGACCTACGAGAATCAGATCAGCCAGATCGACAATTTGCTGGCCGATCGCGAGGCGGGACTGGCGCCGCTGATGCAGAACTTCTTCTCCTCGCTCGAGGATCTCGCCGGCGCGCCTTCCGACCCGGCGGCGCGCCAGGGCTTGCTGGGCACCGCCAATACACTGACGGCTCAGTTCCGCGCCTTCGACGGCTACCTACAGGACATGCAGGAAGGGATCAACGGTCAGATCAAGGACGAGGTCACCCAGATCAACAACATGACCGAGCAGCTGGCGACTCTCAATCGCGAGATCGCCCTGGCCCGGGCGCGCAGCGGCGAGGCCCCCAACAGCCTGCTCAATCAGCGCGATCAACTGGTGGCCGATCTCAGCGAGCGCATGGACATTCGCCTGGAGATCCAGGACGGCAAGAGCTATAACGTCAGCCTCCCGAACGGGCAGCCGCTGGTATCGGGTACCAATCACTACCGCCTCGAAGCGATGGATGCACCCAACGACCCGCAGCGTACCGTGCTTGGTTACCGTGACTCCGGTGGCAGCCTGGTAGCGTTGTCCGAGAGTACCATCAAGGGTGGCACGTTAGGCGGGCTGATGACCTTCCGTGCCGAGACCCTGGACAAGACTCAGAACCAGATCGGACAACTGGCCGTATCGCTGGCGGTAGGTTTCAACGAGCAGCATCGTCTGGGTCAGGATCTCGATGGTAACCAGGGCGGCGATTTCTTCAGCATCGGCCAGCCCCGGGTCTATTCCTTCCCGCGCAATACCGGTGGCGCGGAAGTGACGGAGGCCACCTTCGATGCCGCCAATATCGATAAGCTGCGCGCCACCGACTACACGGTGCGCTTCGATAGCGCTGGCGAGCCGCAGATCGTTCGCAAGGACAACGGCCAGGCAGTGCCAGCCGATGAGATCAGTTGGGAAGACAATGTACTCAGCTTCGGCGGCATCTCATTGACCTTCAGCGGCGCGCCCAATCCTGGCGACCGTTACGAAGTGCAGCCGGTACGCCGTGCCGCGGCGAATCTCGAATCGCAGATCGGCGACCTGGACAAGATCGCGGCGGGCAGCTTCGTGACCACTTCCGGCAATCTTTCCGTTTCAGGTTTGCGCGCGGAATCCGGAGCCTTCGCCAGCGCCACTTCGCATGACTTCACCCTGTCAACTGCCGGCGGAACGACCACTGTTACTTCGCCGGCGGACACTAGCTTGTTTACCGTCAACGGTGAGCCTTATGACAACACCATCGGTATCGTAGCCGGGGACCGTATCAACCTCGACGGCATCGAATTCGTGGTTGGAGAAGTCCCAGGGGATGGACAGGACGCGACCCTTTCACTCTCGGTCGCCGCTTCCGGCACTGGTGACAACCGTAACGCCCTGGCTATGCAGAACCTGCAGAGCCAGGCGCTGGTGGGTGGCCGCGCGTCGCTCAGCCAGGCCTATGGCGGCATGGTCAGCGACGTGGGTAACCAGACCAACATCGTCAAGGTCAACCTCGATGCGCGTCAGGGGCTGACCGATCAGCTTAGGTCGGTTCAGCAGTCCGAGTCGGGTGTCAACCTGGACGAGGAAGCGGCCAACCTTATTCGCTACCAGCAGTTCTATATGGCCAACGCCCGAGTCATCGATACCGCCTCCACGGTGTTCGATACTATCCTCGGCTTGCGTAACTGATCATCAGGGAGCCCACCACGATGCGTGTCAGCACCGTTACCATGTACGAGCAGAGTCTCTCGGCCATGAACCGCCAGCAGGGTGACTTCCTCAAGGTTGGCCAGCAGATCGCCAGCGGTCGCCGCGTGGTCAACCCCTCCGACGACCCCCAGGCGGCGTCCCGGGCGGTCGGGGTGTCCCAGGCCAAGGCCGTGACCCAGCAGTTTGCCGATGCCCGTGTGTCGGCACGCAACACCCTGGCCCAGGCCGAAAGCGTGCTCAACAGCACGGCCGATGCCATTACCAGCGCCAAGACGCTGCTGGTTCAGGCGGCAAGCGATACCCTGAGCGATGTCGATCGCCAGTCGGTGGCCTCCGAACTGCGCGGTATCTACGAGACGCTGATCGGTCAGGCCAATGCTACCGACGGCAACGGGCGCTACCTGTTCGGCGGCTACCAGGACAACTCGCCGCCCTTTGCCCGCACCAGCGGAGAAGGCATCTCCGGTGTCAGCTATGTCGGCGACGAGAACGCCCGCGAGCAGCGTATCGATGCCTCGCGGTTGATGCCGGTGGCAGACAACGGCAAGACCATCTTCCAGAGCGTACCTTCAGGTGCCGGCTATGTGGCGCGGGCGGAGCGAGAGTCGCCCGGTGAAACCAGTATTGGTACTCAGCAAGGCTTCGTACGCAATGAAGGCTCGGTTGCCTTCACCAGCGGGCCGAACCGCGTCGACCCGAATGCTGAGCACTTCGGCAAGCCGTTCGAATTGGAATTTTCTACTGACATGGATGGCAACCCGGTATTTTCCGTCAGTGTCGTTGAGGCCGACGGTACCCGAACCCCTATTGTCACTGACGAGTCTTATGAATCGGGCAAGGCCGTCGTTTTTGGTGGCGTCAGCATCACTTTGGAGGGCATGCCCGCTGACGGTGACCAGATTCAGCTGCGCCCGGCCAACGCTACCGGTGCCAACCAGGACCTGTTCAAGTCGCTCAAGGACGCCATCGATCTGTTGGAGCTCGATCAGGAGGGCACACCCGAAAATCGTGCTCACTTCCGTAACACCATCAACACGGTAATGCGCGAGCTTGACAACAGCCTCGATAACGTGCTGACCGTGCGTGCCTCCATGGGCGCACGTCTCAACGAACTGGATGTGGTCGACGCCGTGGCCGGCAACCGCATGATGAACTACGAGAAGACGCTCTCCGACCTGGTCGATCTCGATTACGCCAAGGCAATTGCTGACTACAGTCTGCGCCAGGTTGGCCTGCAGGCGGCCCAGAAGGCCTTCGTTGATGTGAAGAGCATGTCGCTGTTCAATTTCCTGTAAGGACTCAGGCAGGGACGCCAATCCATCGAGCCGTCAGGTAATTCGGCTCAGCTTCCCTGCAGATCTCGTGGGACCCACGAGATCTCGTTTCGCCGCCCGGCTTTGCTGGGCGGCTTTTTTGCGTGTGCGCCAGGCATGGCGCGCAGCGCCTGACTGGCGCTGTTCCTGGGGGTGGTGCCTCGGGATGACTCGGGGGTG
>JAAQTN010000046.1 GCA_011742915.1 Billgrantia desiderata
GTCAGGACAAGCGGTCAGCTTAGGACAACCGGTCAGAGTAGTTGTCGTCGGCCGGCCAGAGTAATTGTCGCTCTATATCCGGGACTGGCTCTACGTTGAAGATCACGCCCGTGCGCTTCATCTGGTGATAACACAAGGTAAGGTTGGAGAAACTTACAATATCGGTGGGCGCAATGAAAAGAGAAATTTGGAAGTGGTCGAGACCCTCTGCGATTTTTTGCAAAAGGTGGCGCCTCCTAGGGGGCGGGGCTTACCCCTTAAGCACTATCGGGAACTGATACGTAGCGTGCAGGATCGACCAGGACATGATAGACGCTACGCCATCGATGCCAGTAAGATTGAGCACGAACTTGGCTGGGTGCCGCAGGAAACCTTTGAGACCGGAATGCGAAAAACGGTCCAATGGTATCTAGATAATCAAGCATGGTGCCAGCGGATCCGGAATGGCAGTTATCGGGGCGAGCGGTTGGGTAAGGTCTAGGCGCCAACGTATGGCTCAGCAAGGCATGGCTTCTTCTGCAGTGCTTGCCGAATAAGTGAAGGGAGACAACTCAATGAAAGGCATCATTCTTGCCGGTGGATCCGGTACTCGTTTGCATCCCATCACCCGTGGCGTATCCAAACAGCTGCTGCCAATCTATGATAAACCAATGATCTACTATCCGATTTCTGTGTTGATGCTTGCAGGCATCCGCGAGATATTGGTCATCTCCACACCTGAAGATTTGCCTCAGTATGAGAACCTCCTCGGCGATGGCAAAGATTTCGGCGTGCGCTTTGAGTATGCACTCCAGCCTAAGCCCGAAGGTCTGGCTCAGGCGTTCATTATCGGTGAGGAGTTCATTGGCGACGATTCTGTCTGTCTGGTGCTCGGCGATAACGTCTTCCATGGAAACGGCTTTAGTATACAGCTCAGGCGGGCAGCATCGCAAAAGAGCGGGGCTACTGTATTTGGCTATTTGGTCAAGGATCCCGAGCGTTTCGGGGTGGTAGAGTTCGATGAAGAGGGACACGCCATATCCATCGAAGAGAAGCCAGCGCAACCTAAATCTCCCTATGCTGTCACCGGCCTCTATTTTTATGACAACGACGTGGTGGAGATCGCCAAGCAGGTCAAACCCAGCCACCGTGGCGAGCTGGAAATCACCAGCGTGAACAACGCCTACCTGCAGCGCGGTGACTTGCGTGTAGAGCGGTTAGGGCGTGGGTTTGCTTGGCTCGACACCGGCACCCACGACAGCCTGCTGGAAGCCAGTCAATATGTGCAGACCATAGAGCATCGACAGGGCCTCAAAGTAGCCTGCTTGGAGGAGATTGCCTGGCGCAACGCTTGGATCAAAACCGAGCAGTTGATCGAATGTGGCAATGCTCTGAGCAAAACAGGTTATGGGCAGTATCTACTGCAGATTGCTGAGAGCCAGTAGGGGGCATCTTGCCTTGCGTTGTAAGGCTGGGCTGGTCCTTCGATGTCCCGCTCCGGTAAGTCTTATCGAGGGGTATGCGCGGTTACGGAGTAAAATCACCCGCTAGGCGTTACCTTATTTGGTTATTCCATGAACATGAAAATATTAGTGGTAGGTGGCGCGGGCTACATCGGTTCGCATATGGTGAAGCACCTCGTGCTGGCGGGGCACGAGGTCGTGGTGCTCGACGACCTCTCGACGGGGCTCGCCTCGCAGGTGAAGTGGGGCCGGCTGGTGGTTGGCAGCACGGCGGACGCCGAACTGCTGGCTTCGCTATTCAAAGAGCACCGCTTCGATGGGGTGATGCACTTTGCCGGCTCCAGCCTGGTGGGGGAATCGGTAGCCGAACCTGCGCGTTATTACCGTAACAACGTGGCTAATACGCTCAACCTGTTGGATGTCATGACCGTCCATGGCGTGCGCCACTTCGTCTTCTCTTCCACAGCGGCGGTATACGGCGAACCTGTGACCACGCCGATTGGCGAAACGCATCCATGTGCACCCATCAATCCCTATGGGGCTAGTAAATGGATGGTCGAGCGCATGCTGCAGGATCATGCGGCTGCCTACGGGCTCAACTCGGTGAGCCTGCGCTACTTCAATGCCAGCGGGGCGGATCCGGAAGGTGAGCTGGGGGAATGCCACGATCCCGAGACACACCTGATCCCTCTGATTTTACGATCGGCTTCCAGCCGTTCCGGCCCGGTGACGGTGTTCGGGCGCGACTACCCCACGTCGGATGGCACCTGTATTCGCGATTACGTCCATGTGACGGATTTGTGCGAAGCGCATGCCTTGGCCTTGGAGGCGATGTTCGCTGGCAGGCTTGAGGGGGCCACAGCCTTTAACCTGGGGAGCGAGCAGGGGGCCAGCGTGAACGCGGTGATCGAGGTGGCGCAGGCACTGGTGAGGGAAGATGGCTATGAAGTCGCTGTACTGGAAGGTACACGCCGGCGGGGCGACCCGGCAGTGCTGGTTGCCGACTCCAGCCTGGCCAGGCAAACGCTTGGCTGGAAGCCACGGTTTGGCCAACTACGAGAAATCATTGCCCATGCTTGGCAGTGGGAAAAGAGATTGGCCGGCCTAGGCAAGAACAACAGGAAGTGAGTTGGCAGGAGATGGGTGAGCGTGCCATGAGGCTTCGATAGCGCCCCCCTTGAGCTGAAGTGGTATCATTTGCGCGAGCGCCTATGGGCGCTCGCTGCGTTTATGTGTAATGGTCATGGTCTGCTGGGAGAGAGAGTACGATGAAGGATGTTTTTTTGCACAGGCAGGCCTTGGTGCTGAACCAGTGGGCGCTGCTTCTGGTGCTTGTACTCCTCATCGCTACACCAATACGTAGCCATGCGGTGGTCGCGGTACTGTTGCTCTATTCCATCGGCTACCTGATAGCCAACCGCCACACGCTGACGGTCACCCCATTCGACTGGGTGGTGGTCGTTTTACTGCTGCTGTATCTGCTTTCGCGCTTGCCGGTCTACTTCTGGACCGATCAGGAGTCGCGCTACCTGGCCCCGGGCGCGCATATGGCCGCCTTGGTGCCCATTCACCTGATGCTGCGTCACCTCGTTACCCCGGTGGATCTGGCGGGGCTTCGGCGCTATATGGAGATAGGCGTGGTGCTGGGTTGCTTGGGTGCCCTGGGGGTTGCGCTCTACCAAACCCAGGTGCTGGGTACCTATCGTGCCGATGGCTTCCTGTTCAGCATCAACCTTAGCTATCTCAGCTGTGCCATGGCGTTTCTGGCGGCCAGTCTGATTCGTGGCAGCGACCACAAGGCATGGCTGTTGGTAGCGGCTCTAGCCGGAGCCGTGACCTGTGTGCTTTCCCTTGCCAGGGGGGGCATTTTGGCAATGCCCATCCTGCTGCTTTTGTTGTTGCTCTTGAACCGCGACAAGATCGGCGGGAAGACAATCGCAGCGGGCATTGCCGGCATGCTTCTGTTGGCCGTGGGCAGCTACGCTATGCTGCCAAACGTGCAGAATCGTGTTGACTATACCGTAGCGGAAGTGACCAATCTTGCGGATGGCAACATAGAGGCTGCAGTATCGAGCGGAGGCCGGCTTCAATTATGGACTGCCGCGTCTCATGCCTTCATGGCCCGCCCATTGATCGGGCTTGGCTATGAGGAGCGTGAAGCGCTCAATGCGGAATTGGTAGAGCAGGGGGTAATAACGGAATGGGTACTTGGCGTGAGTCGCGGCCATGCCCATAGCCAGTACTTCGAAGTGGTTGCCACGGGCGGTGTGCTGGGGTTGCTGGCGTTAGTCGGTTATCTTGTCGTGCCGGGTCTCTACCATTGGAGATTGTGCCGGCGAGATAGAGATAATACCTGGGCGCAGGCAGGCTTGGTATTTACGACAGGATTCGCCTTGTACAACTTGACCGAGGCGGCGATCCATCATGAGATGATGACCACTTTCTATGCCTATATGCAGGTCTTATTCGTGGTTATGGGAAAAGTGGAAGCTGGATGCAGCGAATTAGAGAAAGCCAGCAACTCTAACCTGTGAAGCTATGCAGGTATTCTCCACGACGATAATTATTTGACCCAAGTGGAAATGTTGCTGATAAGCATGATAAATGCAAAGAAGTCAGGGCGCAGGGAGTTGCCCGGGTAATCCTAGGGCGGTAGCGTGTCTTTTTGTACGTTACGCTGCCTGTGTGTTTAAACACTTCTGAACGAAGGTGCTCCGTATGGCATACCTTTCACATGCCGAGCTTATGGGGATGGGGTTCAAGAAGATTGGAAATGGCGTCAAGATCAGTGACAAAGCCAGCATCTATGAGCCTGAAAAAATATCCATCGATGATTACTCAAGGATAGATGACTTTTGTGTTATATCGGGACGAGTCGAGATAGGGAAATATTGCCATATTACACCCATGTGCCTCGTAGCTGGTGGTGAGCCTGGGGTATATCTCGCTGATTTCAGTACGCTTGCGTACGGGGTAAAAATATTTTCTCAATCTGACGATTATAGCGGCCGGACGATGGTCAATTCTTTGGTACCTAAAAAGTATAAAGATGAAATTTTTAAAAAAGTCGAAATAGGTCGCCAGGTTGTCATTGGAGCCAACACCGTCGTTTTGCCGGGGGTTATTGTAGCAGAAGGTTGCGCGATTGGTGCTTCAGCGCTTGTGCTGCAAAGCACTAGGCCTTGGGGTATGTATGTAGGAATACCTGCAAGAAGGATAAAAGAGAGAAGCAAAGCGTTGCTTGATCTCGAGAAAAAGTTCGTGAACGAGGTGCGTGATGATTCCATTTAACAAACCACCTTATACTGGTCGCGAGAATGAGCATGTTTTGGCAGCTCTGAAAAGTGGAAAGCTGTCCGGCGACGGCGCTTACACATACAAATGCCATGAATGGTTTGAAAACACATTGCCCTGCAATAAAGCGCTGCTGACTCCGTCTTGTACCCAGGCGTTAGAGATGGCGGCGCTCCTGATTGATATCAAACCGGGCGATGAAGTTATTATGCCCAGCTACACTTTTGTCAGCACTGCCAATGCTTTTGTGTTAAGAGGGGCCAGGATTGTATTTGTCGATATACGCCCTGACACTATGAACATGGATGAGAGAAAAATTGAGGCAGCGATAACAGATAAGACAAAAGCCATCGTTCCTGTTCATTACGCTGGCGTTGCCTGTGAAATGAGAGAAATCATGTCGCTTGCGGAGCGTTATGGCCTTTTCGTTATTGAAGATGCTGCGCAAGGAATGATGAGTAAATATGAGAATAAGGCGTTAGGCACCATAGGACATCTGGCCGCATTCAGTTTCCATGAGACAAAAAATTATACAAGCGGAGGTGAAGGTGGCCTGTTAATTATTAACGATGTCGCGTTCAAAGAAAGAGCGGAAGTTATTCGTGAAAAAGGAACTAATCGAAGTCAGTTCTTTCGGGGCATGGTAGATAAATATAGCTGGGTCGACGTAGGCAGCAGCTACTTGCCAAGTGAACTTCAGGCGGCTTATCTCTGGGCGCAGCTTGAAGAGTCGGAGAGAATAAAGGGAGATAGATTATCTACGTGGAAAAAATATTACTCAGGGCTTAGTCATCTAGTTGATAAAGGAAAGATAGGATTGCCGAGCATTCCTGATAATTGTGAGCACAATGCTCACATGTTTTATATAAAAGTAAAAAATAATGATGAACGAAGTAATCTGATGCAGAATCTTAAATCTAATGATATAGCATCGGCGTTTCACTATGTTCCTCTCCACACTTCCAAAGCAGGTTCCTGCTACGGAAAATTTGTTGGAGACGATGAATTCACCACAAAAGAGGCTGAGCGATTGTTAAGACTTCCTCTGTGGTATGACATGCCAGATGAGTTCGTGGAAAAAATCATTTCATCGATAGCGGACTTCTATAATTGAATATCAAAAAAATAGGTAGCTTTGCTCTTGGGCCAATATTGGGCGCCTTTCTAGGTTTTGTCACGCTACCATTGATTGCATGGCTGTTTCCCAAGGAAGACATCGGTCGTTTCTCGATGTATCAAGCTGTCCTAGGTTTTGGTGTAATGCTTTTTAGCCTTGCCATGCACCAAGCTTACGTGCGTGAATACCACGAAATTTCTAATAAAGGGCTTTTGTTGAAACTGACCGCTTTGCCCGGCGTCATCCTCTTCGCGCTAACAGGACTGATTTTATTTTTTTTACCCTTACGTTTGTCGCAATGGGTATTTGACATTTCATCTCTTAAATTGGATCTCCTGGTCATAATTGGTCTGTTTTTCTCTTTCTTGATAAACATTTTGACCCATGTTCTGAGAATGCAAGAGAGAGGCATTGCATTTTCAATTGCGGAGGTAATGCCAAGAATAAGCTACTTGCTATTCGTTGTTGCGGTCGTAATTTTTTTTCATGGTCGTAGCTTTGAAGATCTGGTGCTTTCCAATATTGTTGCGCTTTCTGTAACACTGGTTGCTTTGATCTATCTGGTTAGAATGGATGTAAGAGAAGCACTGTTGGCAGGATATGATAAAAAAAGAATGAAAGAGATGTTAGCATTCTCTCTACCGTTGGTAGTGGGGAGTCTTGCATACTGGGCCTTGACGACAATGGATCGATTCTTCCTTCGAGCATTGTCAGGATTTGATGAACTTGCGTTGTATGCCGTCACGGTGAGTATTGCTTCCGTAGCAGCAGTACTTTCAACTATTTTTTCAAATTTGTGGCACCCGCTAGTTTATCGCTGGATTAGTGAAGGAATACGTATTGAAAAAGTACAAGCGGTTATTGACTATACTTTTTTAGGTGTTTTGGCTGTTTGGTCATTAGCTGGCGCATTCTCTTGGGTGATCAGCTTTCTTCTACCTGGTGAATATGCAAAAATTCAGTACTTAATTGTAGCGTGCATCGCGATGCCTCTGATGTATATGCTTTCGGAGGCTACGGTTATCGGGGTAGGTATCACACGGCGATCATTATTTTCCATGCTGGCTTCGGTAATGGCACTACTGGCCAACTTGATTCTGAATTTCCTACTGATACCTAAACTTGGCGCTGCAGGGGCAGCTATTGCGTCTGCATTGTCATTCGCAATATTTTTCATTATAAGAACCGAGGCAAGTTGTTACGTGTGGAAATCCATTCGTCGCGGTGGTATATATGTTCTGTTGTTCTTTTATTTTATGCTTACATTGGTTTTTGCTTTGCAAGGAATAAAGAGTACATTGACTGCGTCAATATTATGGGTTGCCCTATTCTTATTGTCTTCTTTAATTTATCATGAGCGAGTTATGTGTGCAATCAGCTTTGCGAAGGGTAAGGTGAAGAAAAATGTTGATCATTTATAGCGCGCTGCGCTTGGGGGGGATCGAAACATTCTTCGTCAGACTGGCACGTGAGCGGCGCAGACAAGAGAAGCCGACAAATATACTTCTTCTAGATAAATGCTCTGAAAATGACCCTGAGCTTCTGCAGCAAATGCGTGAAGTGGCATGCGTGTATACCTTCGAAGATGTTTTTTATGACGCTCCGTTGCTACGGCGCCGTTTTAATTTGTTGACTCCATTAAGAAAGCATGGTGCAGAGAAGGTGCTTGAAGGGGCGACTCAAATTCACGTGACAAACGGGGAAAATGCACTGCTTGCAGATCGGCTTCTTAATCTTGATAAAAAGCGTTTGCCGATAACCGTAGGAGTGTATCATTCCTTGGAGTTTGCTTGGGGTGGCAAAGCCTTACCTTATTTCGAAAGAGTTAACAGAGAATTTGTCTTGAAACACTTGCCAAGTGATAACCTCATGTGCTTTGCAGCATCTACGAAAAAGTTTATGCAAGCTAGGTTATCCGCAGAAATAGAAAATGCTAAGGAGTTTAGGCTGGGGGTTATAGAGGGTGTTTCTGGAAGAAGACGAAAGTTACGAAAATCTTCAGCGGTGGGGTCTCAGGATGCGCCACTCAAGATATGTGCAGTAGGGCGCCTGGTTGAATTCAAGAGCTATAATCTGTGGATGCTGGATGTGGTGAAGGCTTTGCAAGAAAAGGGTATCTCTGTATTGTTCGACATCTACGGAGATGGTCCACTTGAAGAAAAAATCAAAGCCACTATACGTTCGAAGTCTCTGGAAGGCGCAGTTCGTATGCTTGGTTCTTTCGAATACTCGCAGTTCGATGAGGTCGTGTCTGGTTATGATATTTTCGTCGGTAGTGGCACGGCTATTATCCAAGCAGCATCTTGCGGTATCCCTTCAATCATAGGAATAGAGTCTTTGGATAGTCCTGCTTCATACGGTTTTTTTAGTGACTATTCGGAGCATGAGTACCATCACCCATCATTAGATTTTCCAAAGCGGCCAGTAGTTGATCTTGTTGGAGATTTTTTGAAAATGAGCGCGGGGCAACGTGAGGAGCTTTCCAGGTTGCACATGCGCTCAGCCGAAAAATTTACAATGGAAGACGCTGTCGATAATTTCGAAAGAGGCTATTATTCTTTCGACTCGAAGTTTAATTATTCAAAAATTCTCTATTACGTGAGTGAGAAGTTTTTTTATAAGAAGCATTTGATTATGGGGCGAAGAGTAGATTATACAAAAACTAATTTCACCAATTGATTTGAGAGTGCTTTATGTGTGGTATATCAGGGTTTATAGATTGGAAAAATATCTCTGGGCTCGATTGCATCAAGGCCATGACTGACGTTCTTCATCATCGTGGTCCCGATGATAGTGGTTTGTTTTACAAGCAATATGAAGGAGCTCATGTTGGCTTGGGCCATCGTCGGCTCTCTATACTTGACCTTTCGTCCCATGGTCACCAGCCAATGGATCATCGACATTTAACGATAGTCTATAACGGTGAGGTTTATAACTTTAAGGAAATAAGGACCGAGCTTGAGAGGCAAGGATATGTATTCGACTCTGGCTCGGATACAGAGGTCATACTGAAAGCATACCATTGCTGGGGCATCGAGATGGTGCACCGCCTTAACGGCATGTTTGCACTGGCCATCTTCGATGCGGAGAAAAAGGAGCTGGTTCTGCTACGGGATCGTGCCGGCGTTAAACCTTTATACTGGTACTATCATGATGGACTTTTTCTGTTTGCTAGTGAGCTCAAAAGTTTCCATCAGCATCCAGCGTTCAAGAAAGAATTGTGCCTTGATGGCTTGGCACTGTTTCTGCAGTATGGCTACATTCCGCAACCTCATAGCATCTTCAAGCACACGCAAAAACTGAAAGCCGGAAACAGTTTGACGATCAACCTTGATCAGCGGAGTTTTGAAGAGAAAAAATACTGGGATGTACTGGACTTCTATCGTAAGCCCAAGCTGAAAGTTAGCGAAGAGGAAGCGCTACGCGAAACGGAGCGCTTGCTTACCTCTGCATGCGAGTATCGCATGGTGGCGGATGTACCTGTGGGGGTCTTCTTGAGTGGCGGCTATGACTCCTCGGCAGTAACGGCGCTGCTGCAATCCCATCGGAGCGAAAAACTCAAGACGTTTGCTATTGGCTTTCATGAAGAAGCCTACAACGAGGCGCATCATGCGCGGCGTGTTGCTGAGCACCTGGGCACGGACCACACGGAATATTACTGCACTCATCAGGATGCATTGGATATTCTTCCTCGCCTGCCTGAAATATGGGATGAGCCATTTGGCGATGCTTCCACCATACCCACGGTGCTGGTAAGCGAGCTGGCACGTAAGCAAGTAACAGTTTCCTTGAGTGCTGACGGTGGAGATGAAATTTTTGGTGGGTATGATAAGTATATTTACGCTAAGAAGATGGAGTCTATTTTTGGCAGAGTCCCATTCAGAAATCAGTTTGGTCGTTTTTTATCGAGCATCAAACCTGGCTCCATTCCTTTCCTGAGTCGCGATCCGATTTTTTCCAGGCGCTATGCGAAAGTGGCCTCGAGCTTAGAGGCCAAGCATTCCACCGAGATGTTGGGCATTATCGGAAGTGCTTTTTTTCGTGCTGAAGTCGAAGAGCTGATTGCCAAACCCATCGTTCACTTGGCCACGGATTTTGAGTCTTATGAGGGGCTGGATGAGTTCAACGATTTGTATAATTCTCTCATGGCAGTGGATTATAAGACCTATCAGTTGGATGACATACTGGTGAAGGTGGACCGTGCGACTATGTCCTGCAGCTTGGAAGGGCGGGAGCCGTTGTTGGATTACCGAATAATCGAATATGTAGCTAGGCTCGAGTCAAGTTTGAAGATAAGAGGTGACGAAAGAAAGTACCTCTTGAAGAAAATTACTCATCAGTATTTGCCTAAAGAAATGATGGATAGGCCTAAGATGGGTTTTGGCGTGCCTATTCTAGATTGGTTCAGAGCTGAGCTGAGAGACTACTTGTTGAGCTATCTGAGTGAGAGTCGTCTTGCGGAAGCAGGAATTTTCAATGTCAATAAAGTCATAGAGGTGCGGGATGAATACTTGAATGGCAAGAATGACGATATCAGTAAGATCTGGTTCCTTCTTGTATTTGAAATGTGGAGAGAAAAGTGGATGTAAATGACAGGAAAGTCACTTTTTTTATTAGTGCGCTCGAGGGAGGAGGGGCTGAAGCTGTCTGTGTTAATGTCGCTAACGGTCTGGCCGAACGAGGGTGGGACGTTACTTTGGTGGTGTTGAGTTTAGATAACGCAGCTTATGTAGATCGTATCAGCAGGCGCGTAAAGCTGCATGAGCTAGGGGTGCCATATGTGCGCCACGCTTTTTTATCGCTATTACGTTATCTAAGAAGAAATGAGGTCCGCCGTCTCGTTGTATTTAATTACCAGCTCGCCGTAATGCTGGTCTTGGTGCGTTCAGTAAGTTTTCGAAATTGCAAGCTGATAGCTAGAAATATCAACACCCTTTCTGAAGAACTCGGACGTGCCAAGGGGTTCTGGCGCAGGCATGTAGTGTCAAGACTGGTTGATGTTTTTTATTGTAAGGCTGATTATATTATCAATCAATGCCAGGGCATGCAGTTGGACCTGGTTGAGCGGTATGGTATAAGCCAGGGGCGGGCTCCTGTGATTTATAATAGTGTCAATCAGCGCATTGAAGAATATGCAACCACTCTGGATTGGGCCGCAATAGAAAAGCAAGATTACTTTCTTTGCGTTGGCCGCCTGGATGAACAGAAGGCCTTTCATTACGCCATTGAGGCTTTTTCAAAGGTGGCCGAGAAGTCACCCGAACTGCGCTTGAAGATCGTGGGGCAGGGGGCTCTCGAAGCCCAGCTTCGCGACTTGGCCAAGGCCCGTGGGGTCGAGGAGCGGGTCGACTTCGAGCAATTCCAGAAAGATATCGTTCCATTCTATCTGGGAGCCAAGGCAACCATGTTGACTTCTCTTTACGAGGGCTTCCCCAATGTCTTGATAGAATCGATTACTCTTGGTACTCCTGTTATTGCCTTCGACTGCCCAAACGGACCACGAGAAATCATAAATGAACAGAATGGTATTCTAGTAGAACACCTTTCGGTAGATGGGTTGGTTTCTGCAATGAGACATATTGATGGTCGATTTGATCCGGCATTGGTTCATCAATCAGCCTCTCGCTATGCGACTAAGTATGCTCTTGACTCCTATGAGACATTGTTGAAATAATTTGTGGCGTTTTTTCGGTGTACTGGGTTGTCATGAATTTAATCGAGTAAAGAGCGCTCGGCATGCATAAAGAAAAAACAGTTCTGTTTTTCCTGACAGAGCTTAATGGCGGCGGTGCTGAGAAAGTGATGGTCGCTATTGCTAATTACTTGGCGAAAAGCGGTGTCAAGGTTGTTTTCGCTATTGTGAAATCGGGTGGGCCTTATATTGACTTGCTCTCGCCGGACGTAGAGCTGCTGGAGCTCAAGACAAACAGCAAGCTGATGGCGGTGTTTGAGCTGGCTCGTCTGATAAGAAAAACCCCTCCTTTCTGTGTCTTCTCTTCTATTCTTGGTTCCTGTATTGTTCTTGTTTTAGCTAATTTGTTGGCAGGATCGAAATCCAAGTTGGTGCTCAGAGAGGCTAATACGCCTAGTGTCGAAGCTAGCAAGGGAAGCGTCAAGCAAAAGTTGATGCGACGAATATCGAGGCTTCTTTATCCAAGAGCAGATACGGTGATAGCTGTATCTAAGGCGGTAGAGAAAGATCTGAAAGAGTATTATGGCTATGGTCTTGCATGCAAGACCATCTACAATCCGGTAAATGTTGACGAGATCCTTGAGCTGGCCTCGCAGGAACTCGTAATACCTTTGCCGTGGTGTGGAGAGACAGCTATCCTTATCAGTGCAGGCAGGCTTTCAAAGCAAAAGGATTATCTCACACTTCTCCATGCTTTCCATTCGGTGGTAAAAGTCAAAGACTGTAAACTCATCATTCTTGGAGAGGGAGAATTGCGTAGCGTGTTGGAAAACACCGTGCAAGAATTGGGTCTCCAGCAGCATGTTTGGCTACCTGGCTTTGTTAGCAATCCCTTTCCTTATTTTAAGAAAGCTCAAGTGTTTGTCTTGTCTTCGCAATGGGAAGGTATGCCGAATGTTCTTATTCATGCGTTGGCAATGGGTTTGAAAATAGTTTCGACTGACTGCCCATCAGGCCCGAGGGAAGTTACCGATAATGGTCAGCTCGGACGTTTAGTTGAGGTTGGGGATGTCGAGGATATGGCAAGTGCTATTATCGATTCTCTGGATTCGGGTGAAAAGTTCGCTACAGCCCGTTCGCATGCCTATATAAAAGAAAATTTTTCTTCGGAAACTATTTTTTCCACTTATCGAGAAGTTTTGACGACACCTTGACGTCTGTTTCGGTACTTTGATGGAAGTTTTATGCGTATTGTTATCATAGGGTTGCGTGGAATCCCTGATGTTCAGGGGGGGGTTGAGAGACATGTGGAAAAACTTGCCCCCAGACTTGTGAAGCTGGGTTGCGATGTACATGTGATAGGCCGCCGTGCTTATCAGCCTGTTGAAGCATTACCCGTCTGGAATGGTGTTACTTTGCATACGCTTTGGTCGCCTAAGAATAGATATCTCGAAGCGCCGCTACATACTTTTTTATCTATTTTATATTCCTTGACTTTGCGGCCGCGAGTCATTCATTTTCACGCTATCGGACCCTCTCTGTTCGTTCCCTTTGCCCGCTTGCTCGGTTTCAAAGTGGTGGTAACGCATCACGGCCCAGATTATGAAAGAGCGAAATGGGGTGGTATGGCAAAAAAGATATTGCGGCTGGGTGAGTATGCTGGTATGCGATACTCCAGTGCGCGGATTTCCATATCTGAAACTATTTCGAATTTAGTGTTGAAGAAATATAAAAAGAACTGCTTTTTGATACCCAATGGCGTCGAAGCGCCTGCTTTTCGCAAAGAGATGGGCGTTGTTGAAAAATTCGGTTTGGTGCCGAACAAATATGTAATAATGGTCTCCAGATTTGTTCCTGAAAAAAATCATAATGATCTGATCAAGGCATTCGATAAATTGAATTTAGTAGGGTGGAAGCTGGTTTTCGTCGGTAAGGCAGATCACCAGGATAGCTATTCAAGCCGGCTTTTAAGCGAAAATTCATCCAATCGGAATATTATATTTACAGGCTTTAAAAGCGGGAATGATCTGGCAAATTTATACCATCATGCTGGCGTTTTCGTTTTGCCTTCATCGCATGAAGGGCTTCCCATATCGCTGTTGGAGGCGCTTAGCTTCGGCCTGCCGGTGGTTGCGAGCAATATTCCCGCTAATCTTGAAGTTGGTCTTCCAGAAGAGCAATATTTTAAGCTGGGGGATAGTGAGGATCTTGCAGTAAAGATTCGACTCATGTCGACTAGAAGCGCTGACGACGAGTTTAGAAAAAAGATATCCGCTGCTGTCATAGAAAAATATGATTGGGATGTAATTGCAAATAAAACAGTTGCCGTGTATGAAAGTTTGTGATTGCTTGAGTGGCTTTGTAAGGATGTGGCGTGATGAGAATAGACTTGGCAGCTTCTGCTAAACTAAATTGCCCGTTTGGCTGAGAATTTTATTATGCGTCGTTCATCGATGTTCAGTAAATATGAGCTTTTCCAGATCATAGGGCCTTTGGTTGATTTTGGCAGCGCAGTTCTGGCTGGCTTATGCGTTTATTGGCTGAGATTCGGTCAGTGGCAGATGGTAGAGCTGTACTGGCTCGCGTTGCTGGTCATGTCACTATTGGTGGTTCTGGTCAATGGACTTTATGGATCCTATCAGGACTGGCGTTCCACCAGCTTTCCCCATGTGCTACTACGCCTGCTACTGGTTTGGCTGGGAATCGCTTTGGTAGTGATGTCATTCCTGTTCCTTGCCCATGTAGCAGACCGCTATTCGCGCCTGTGGATTGGTTTCACGTTGCTTGGATCTTTTTTGCTTTCGGTGGCAGCGCGTGTACTGGCATATCAGATAGTCAAGGCGCTATATCGCCAGGGGCGCCTGAGGCGAGGTGTGTTTCTGGTTGGGCCTCAAGGCCACGTGCTGGATGTGGGTAGAGACATGCGCCGCCATGCCTCGGAAGGGTTCAGTATCTCAGGGGTGCATCGCCTGCGGGATACGCTTGACGAGGAGGCGCTGGAAGCATTGGTGAGCCGCGTGGAGTGCTCCGGCGCCAGGGAGGTTTGGATCTGCGTGCCCTTGGAGAGAGGCCATGAAGCCCAGAGGATTTTTCGCTCCCTCCAGCAGTTGATGATGGACGTGCGGTTGATCCCAGGGCTCAAGGATATGCGCTTGCTCAACCACCGTGCCAGCCAGGTGGCGGGGCGCTATGCGTTGGATCTCAGTGTTAGTCCCATGGCTGGCTTGGCACCGGTGATCAAGCGACTCGAGGACATCGTGTTGGGAACGTTGATCGGGGTGTTGATACTGCCAGTCTGTCTTGTGCTGGCTGTCATTGTGAAGCTCAGCTCGCCGGGACCCGTGCTGTTCAAGCAGTATCGAACGGGTATCAACGGTAAACGCTTCAAGGTATATAAGTTTCGCTCGATGGCGATGCACGATGAGCCGGAAGGGCAGGTCACCCAGGCCAAGCGTGGTGATGAGCGGGTCACCAAGGTGGGGGCCTTCATGCGTCGTACTTCGTTGGATGAGTTGCCGCAGTTCTACAACGTGCTGCAGGGGCGCATGTCGATCGTTGGCCCCCGCCCGCATGCTCTGTCTCACAACGATCACTATCGAGAGCTGGTGGAATCCTATATGAGGCGCCACAAGGTGAAGCCGGGCATCACCGGCTGGGCGCAGGTCAACGGGTTGCGCGGCGAGACGGATACCCTTGAGAAAATGGAGCAGCGCGTGGAACACGACCTGTGGTACATCGACAACTGGTCGCTAGGTCTGGATTTGAGAATCATTTTCTTGACGATATTCAAAGGGTTCTCAGGCTCGAACGCCTATTGAGTACGGCTTCCTTGCTTTGACCCTGGCCGAGGGGCATCATGCCGGCCATTCGCCAATTTACGACAGGTGTGCTAGTGAATGTGACAGTGGATAACCCCACAGCCGTGAATATGCGCCATTACACGAGCGCAGCGGCTTTTCTCCTCATGGCTATTGCGTTGGTAGTACCTAGTGGCTACTCGCTGGGTGCGGTCATGCTCTTGCTGGGCAGTGTCGCCTTGCTTTTTCTACCAAAGGGGTCGGCGCTAGAGCGGCGCGATTGGTGGATCGTCGCCGTACTCATTGCCATTGCCGCAGTTTGGATCGCCGAGGCTTGGTGGGACGGCCAGGGTACGCGCGGAATGGACAAGCCTATTCGCTTTCTGCTGGCCGTACCGGTGCTAATGCTATTGTTGGCCTATCCACCCCGGGCCGGAGCTTTGTGGGCCGGGGTGGCCGTTGGCGGGCTGCTGACTGGCAGTTGGGCCACCTGGCAAAAAGCGGCTCTGGATGTGGAGCGAGCCTCCGGTTACACCTATGTGATCCAGTACGGCAATATCAGTATGCTGACTGGCATTCTATGCCTGGCGGGCATGGGATGGGCGGTGAAGCAGCCGCGGCGGGGAATGTGGCTGGCGTTGTTGCTTTTGGGGTGTGTCGGCGGTGTGTTGGGCTCGCTGCTGTCCGGAACCCGCGGAGGCTGGATCGGCATTCCAGTGGTTCTATGGGTGCTCTACCGGGGCTATGGCCGCGATTTACCCTACCGTTGGAAAGCCAGTGCGTTATCTGCGCTATTGATCATCGGTGCTCTTGCCTATGCGGTACCCCAAGCCGGCGTCCAGGCGCGTGTGAATGAGGCCGTTAACGACGTCTACCTTTACTTTGCAGAGGATTATCGTCTTACCTCAGTAGGGGCCCGTTTTGATATGTGGCAAGGCGCTTCACGTCTCATCGTCCAGAAACCGGTATTTGGCTGGGGTAGCAATGGTTACCGAGAGGGGATGGAGGCATTGGCAGAGAGAGGTGTGATTGATCCCATTACGGCGCAGTTCGGCCATGCCCACAATGATTTCATTGATGCCGCAGCGAAGCGTGGTATATTCGGTCTGCTAGCAGTTTTGGCACTGTACCTGATACCGATACGCTTGTTTGCTCACCAATTGAACGCATCCGACCTGGAGCTGAGATCCCTTGCTGTAGCCGGTGTGTTGTTGCCCGTTGCCTATTTCGACTTCGGGCTTTCTCAGGTATTCCTGGCCCATAATAGCGGCGTTATGGTGTACGCATTTTTATTACCTGTCATCTGGGCGCTTTTCCGTCATGCTGAGCAGGCTCAAATGCAGGAGGCCACCCATTTGCCGCCCAAATAGCGCCGCTTGCAGTGCTATGATGTAGCCAGCTTGTGACAGAGTCGGGAATGAAAAGTATTTCAAGCTTTCAGGGCGAAACGGGGATGAGCGAAGTGTCTGGCCATTGGGGTGTGGGTCTTAGTGTTACATGGCATAGGTCTTGGTGAGAGAATGTCAGAATGGATAAAACGCCTCCGGGCGATTTTTTTGTTTTGAAACTAATGTGTTAAGATTTTACTCAGAGTTCTATTACTTATAATAAGAGTCATTCGCATGGGGGCCGCTGTGTTTGATGGGATACGTGAGAGAGTCAAGAATACAAGGGGAGTGAGCAGGGCCCGGCAAAAGTGGAAGCGCTGGCGGTCGGGACGAGATACACAGGCAGCCATGTCATGGCTGGCCCAGGAACGTGATGCTGCCCTTCAGGGGCTGGAGCATCTGCGTGAGCGCTACCTTCGGCTCGAGAAAAGGGCCATTGAAGGCAACTTGGTTGATCCCTGTAGGACGCTGTTCGTCTATCCCGTACAAGGGGACGTACTGAAGCGCCCTTTGCCGATTACTGTGGAGCACTCGGTAACCAAGCAAGCCCGTGGACGTATCGTGTGGAATGGTTTGAGTGACGATCAGGCCTTCCATCTGGAAGTGGAGTGCCTTAGGCGTGTTGGCGACAGCCAGGTCAGCCTGGATGGGAGGAGCCACTTCCCGCAGCTGCTATCGTGGGATGCTAGTGCACGCACGTTCACCACGACGCATAACGGAACCCCATTGGATAAACTGCGTCAGACAATGTCCGTTCCCGATCTCGAAGCGCAGCTCTCCAGCATTGCCATGACGCTCGAAAAGGCTTCGGTGGCGCATCTGGACATCGCTGCGGGTAAGAACATTACAGTCGATGATGCTGGTACACTTTGCCTTATCGATTTCGACATCGCCTGCCTGGATGGCTTTCCTCTCAGTGAGAAGATCCAGAGGCGTTATGAGGCTTTCCTGGCCAAGGGTGGCTATGCTGGTTACATTGAGGAGTTGCGCAGGGCAACGCTGGAAAACCCCATGATAGAGCCAGGCTGATTCAAGCCGGCTATTGTCGACCCGGCCTGATACTCCCGCTTTTCAAGCATCAGCCTCGTTAGCCAACGTGCCCGCCATATTGGCGTTTCTCTACGGCATCGATCTCGGAGGGGGTGTCGGTTTCAAGCAGCAGGTTGGGTTCCACGCCGTAGGCATGAATGTGGCTGCGCTGAATGTAGCCAGTCAGGTAGTCCGCCGGCATGCGGATGGGGTAGGCCAATTTCAGCAGCTTTTGGGCGCCGGCTTGGCTGAGCCAATAGCCTCGGCCGCTGATGATGCAGCGACGCGACTTGGCGCTAGGGTAGCGGTAGCGCACTAATTTGTGGCCGTTGGGCAGGCCGCGCTTGATTGGCCAGGACTTCGCTTTGCCGTGATGCAGGAAAGCGATTTCCGCACGTTTGGGTAGCGCGCTGAGCATTTCCCGAAGGGTTTGCATGAAGCCTTCGGTGGGTTGGGCGTCGTCCTCGAGTATGATGGCTTCTTCCAGGCCCTGTTCCACCATGCGTTCGTACAGTTGAATATGACTGATAGCACAGCCTATCTCACCCTTGTTGAGGCCATGCCCCCACTCTTTCTCTGCATAGTTCTGGTCCACGCTGGCCAGGGTTTCGTCGCTCAATTCCGCCCCGTTCACGGCATCGTGAAATTCGAAGGGCAGCCCTATCTCGTCGAAGGCGGCCTGAACGCGCGCTCTACGCGATGAGCCGGATAGGGAGATGACGATAACGGGAGGAAGTGACGACATGGTGTGCTACCCTCAATCCTTCAAAATTGGCCAGCCTAGCGGAATGCCGCTTGCTATACCAGCGGTGCAGCCGGCTTGTGACAGGAACGGGAATGAAAAAGTATTTGCATGCTTTCAGGGCGAAACGGGATGACTGGCGTATCGCGCTCTCTCGTTGGCGTTATGATCGTTGTAGGCCTGAGGTTGAGCGTGTATCGGACTTGAAGCGGGTCGTTTTTCTGCGCTGGGACGCCAAATGGGGCGATTCCATCATTTTCTCCCTGGTCGTGCCCGAGTTGCGCAAGCTAGGCCCGGGGATATCGGTCGAGGTGATCGCCACGCCCGAGATGGCGCCGCTGTTCACCGAGCAGTTGGGTGTCGACCGTGTGCATGTCATTCCCAAGCGCCCTTCAGGGGGTAAGATCCGCCGTTTGGCAGCTTCGCTGGGTGAAGTCGACCTGCTCGTGCACTTCAGCGAGTTGGCCAAGGCGCGCGACATATGCCTGCTCGGCTCCGTCAAGGCGCGCCATGTCGCCAGCCTGGATGACTCCGTGGGCCTGGTGGATATCAAGCTGGGCCAGGCCACGCGGGGGCTGCACATGGAGGAGCGCTACTGTGAGTTGCTGAAGCGCTGCGGTATCGCCACACCCGAGAGGCACTATACCGTGCCTCGCGATTCCGGCTCGGAGCGGCGGGTAGCCGCTTTTCTGCAAGAGCGCACGCGCCCTTACGTGGCGATCAACCCCTTCAGCAAGGGCGGGGCCAAAACCTTCAGCGTGGAGACTACGTTGGCACTGATCGAGCGCGTCGAGCGTATGGCCGCAGGCCACGATATCTGCCTGCTGACGGTGCCCGGTTGCGAAAGGGCGATTCAGGCGATCACTGCCGGTTGGAATGCGCAGCGTTGCTTCCTTTATCCGGATACCCAATCCATCTACGACAACGTGGCCTTGCTGGCGGCGGCCACGGCCCAGCTCTCTTCCAGCACCGCCACCGTGCACATCGCCGATGGACTGGGCATCCCTTCGTTCGTGCTGTTTCCCTACAGCCCCGGTGAAATGGCGGCATGGCACAGCGTGAACCCTCGCTCCATCAATTTGATGGGGCTGCCGGGAGAGGTCGATGACGTCAACCGCCTGGACTGGGATGAGCTGGATCGGCAGCTGAAGCGTTTTGTTCACACCGCGCTGGTACCATCAGCTTGCCCCGGGTCGAGTTCGGGAATTACTGACTCCGCTATCTGACAGTGTGGTTCGAATCGCGGGACTAGCCCGTAGCTCGACCGTATGCATCTTGTATAGAGAGTGGGAGGGTAGCAATGACGTTTTCCAATGCCGCCCTTCCCTTAGCGTTACCAGTGTTATGCTCCCACCAGCTCCGATGAACGGCCCTCACTCGGACGGTAATGCGCTCGAGACCGACGGTTTGGGCCATGGCCAGGCGGTGCAGCCCTTTGTTGCTCTTGATCATGCCGCCTTGGCTGTCGATGGCGATGCCTAGAGGATCCTTGCCTAGTGCCGGGTTGAAGCCGAAGCAGAACATGTCTTCCATGTAGAGCCGGTAACGGTCCAGGTAGGTGAGCACGCGTGCTTCTGTGTTCAGTAGTAAGCCCTGGTGGTGTGAGCGTAGCGGCTTGCCTTCGGCCAGCTCTGCCATCAGTTGGGCATGGCTTTCGCTGGCCTTGAGGTCCAGGCGGTGGGTCCAGATATCGCGAATGAACCGCTGACGCTTGGTGTTGGCAAGCGTGTGCGTTGTCTGATCCCATGGCCCGGGCCAGAGGAAGAAGTTGGAAATCTTACGTCGCTGAACGGGGTTGGGAAACGACTCGTGAAAGTTGAGACCTCGCGTCAGCGCGGTGGGATCGAGCTCAAGATCGAGTTTTTCTCCGGCATAGGCTTCTACGCTGCGGCGAGGCAGCCCTTGTTCCTCCAGCCATGCGCTGCCGGGCTTGCCCGCCAGCCAGCGCTGGAAGAGTTTGTCTTCCAGCGGGCGACCCAGGCTGCGCTTGAAGGCTTCCTTGAGGCGAAATGCGGTTCGTGAGCGCAACATGCGCCATTGCAAGGAGGAATCGAAAAGCGGTGGGTAGACCCGTTCGCCAGTGGGCGTAAGTGGGGCCTGGCGCTGTTCGATTTCCGCTTCGATAAGGGCTTCCAGCCCGGCCAGCAGGTGCTGGGAAGGGGGCTGGGGAATTGCGTGCTTCACCATGGTGGCCAGCGCTTCGCCGTTCAGTAGCGCGGGCCGCGGCCCGGTCGGCGAACCTACCGTGGTACTGCTTTCCGCCAGCGCGGCGACTTGACGCTGCATGGCCTGCTGCGAGCCGTGCAGCGCCAACAGCTGACTGTAGAGTCGGCTACCTAGAATGTCGTAGAGCCATTGCTGGGGCTTGGGTGTATTGCACAGGCCTGAGAGGTTGCGCCAGGCCAGCAGGAGGGTGTCGCGGCAAACCGCCTCGCGGTGTTCCGGCCGTTCGAGAAAACGGGCCGTGAGGCCGAGCAGGCTGGGGGCGTTGGCCTGCACCCAGCGCCTAAAGGCCGATTCACTCCCTTCCTGACAGGCAATGAATAGTGCCTGAAGCGAAGCCCCTCGCACATTGGGCGCATTGGATGATCTATGTGTGCTTGCCATGGCGGGCCCTGTGTACCTTCCCCGAGGGAGCGACATTCTATCTCTATTTTACCTCTTTATCTCGGGGAGGCCGCCAGCGGAGGCGAGAACTTTGAGCATATGCAGGTACCTTAGGGAACTCTGCATAATGTTCCATGTCTTGGGGTGTGTATGGGTGCTGCGTGCCCAGATATGGCCGGAATGGCCTGCTTAAGGAACAACAGGTGAGCAACCTCAGTGTGCTGGCCTTCGCCAGAGTCGTGAAACTGTTGGCCAACGTGACCAAGCTGGTCGCCTATCCCTTCCATTACCTCTTCCCCGACAAGCGCTTCACCATTCCCGAGCGCGCCGCCCCGTGGTGGAGGTCGAGCAAGCCGGCCGAGGTGCCGCGCATCATCTGGCAGACCAACTTCACCGATCAGGCCACACTGCCGGTTTACCTGAACTATCTGTTCAACCGCCTCATGGCGCCGAGCTTTGAGTACCGCTTCATGATTACCGCGGCCAGGGCCAGGTTCATCGAGGAGAACTACCCGGGCGAGATCTTCGAGGCCTTCTCGCGGTTGCAGGTGGGGGCTGCCCAGGCCGATTTCTGGCGGGTGCTGGTGTTGCAGAAGCACGGCGGGGTGTACCTGGATATCGACGCCCATGCGGTGTGGCCGCTGGCGCGGATCGTCAAGCCGGAGATGGAGGAGCTGTTCGTCACCACCAAGCGCGGCGACATCAGCAACTACTTCATTGCCAGCAAGCCCGACAACCCGCACCTGCAAAAGGTGATCGACGCGATCTACGCCAACATCGAGAGCGGTGAGGAGAAGGGCATCTTCCACCTCACCGGCCCCACGGTTTACAACGAGGTGCTGCCCCGCGACGAGGTACGCACGGCTTCGTACCGCTACACCTGCAACCAGGGCAACTTCACCAACGAGTACTTTCAGTACATCGACAAGCCCCAGGGCAAGTGGACCAAGGAGCAGTATCAGATCGACGTGGTGCGCAAGCGGTAGGGGGCCGGGGCATTTTGGGCATTGCCTCGGCCATGTGTTCTTCACCTGAAGCGCTTGCGGGTCTTGTCCATCCAGGCCAGCATGCCGGGCGTGGCGGCAAAAACCTCGCGCATGGCTTCACGGTAGTACCAGGCTTGGTCGGCGCCGCCTATGGTCATGCCGGTGGGGTCCAGCTTGGGCGGTTTGCGTTTGCTGGCGACGAGGTACGGGAGTACCTTGGGGAGCGCCCGGTAGGCTGACCGCAAGGCCTGTTCAGCTTCATGCAGGCGGCCAAGTCGCACCAGCGCCAGCACGCGACCGTAGTAGGTCTCTGCGAGGTGATCGTCGGAATAGTGCTCGGCGATGGACAGCGCCTCGTGGTCATGCCCCTCGCGTAGTAACAGGTTGATCAAGGGCGACCGTACGCCAAGGTTGTCCGTTGGGCATAGCGCCAGGACCTTCCACAGCAGGGCGATGGCGGCGCCTTTATCCGGTTCGGATGCCGCCAGCTTGGCCATGGCCTGGTCCTGCATCATCCGCAGTACCGGGCGATGTTCGATCCAACCCCAGGGCAGGCAGGCCGGCTGAGGGGGAAGCGCCGAAAGAGTATGCTCGATCAGGCGCTCGCGTTGCCGAGCCAGCGCCTGATCGAAAGCTTGCTGCGCATTGCTCGTCGATCTGCCGGCATACGCGCCAAGCCGTTCAATGAAGGCGGCGCTTTGCAGTAGCGCCGGGTATTGCCGAATCAGCTCGGCGTCTAGCGGGTCGAGGTCATCCGGGTTGCGGTAGAGAACGCCCTCGGCTTTCTCCACTTCGGGCGGCAGTATCAATACCTGGCTGTCAGCTTCGCTGTCGGGGTCTGGCGGGCCGGGCTCGAAATGCACCGGGAAGAGTGGTTGGTTAAGGGCACGGATAAGTAACCGCGTGGTCGCCTCCAGTTGCTCGTCCGGCGCGCCGAAGAGCAATCGTGTGTCCTTATCGTCGCCGGGCGCCGGTTCGTCGGCTGCTGGCTCGGTCAGGAGAGGATCATCGTAGTCAGGCGGTTCCATGGTAGCCAGACGCGCCTGCGCTTCGAAGAATGCGATAGCCTCATCGTTGCCGAGCTCCCGGGCGAGGGGTAGCCACTCCTGAGCGGCGCGTTGGGCCTCGGCGTCTGCCCCCAGGGCACGCAGAGAGAGAATCTTGTGCAGCGCGACACCGAGGCTTCCCGGATCGAGCGCTTCCGCCTGCAGGACATGGAGCATGGCTTGATCTGGGTTGCCATCTTTCACCGCCTCGGCGCTGAGCCAGCATAGCGCCTCTGAGGCAGCAGGCGGCTCGAGCGAGGGCAGGAGTTGGTGGAAAGCCTTCTGACCCGCGATATGGTGGCCAAGTTGCTCGTAGGTTTCACTCAACAGGCCAACGGCATGCTGCTGTAGGTCGGATTCCAGCCCGCCCTTGCGCAGCAGGGCCAGTAGCTGGTTGCGGGCCTTGCCGGGATGGTTGTCGTCGAGCTCCCTTTGCGCCACCGCCAAACGCACTTTCGGCGGAGCCGATCGCGCGGCGGCCTGGCACTGCTGTTGGGTGAACATCGATACCGCCATGTGAATGACCGGCATCTCCTCGGTCAGGCTCATCGTGTGAGCCGCCGAAAGCTGTCGGCAGCAGCGCTTGTACTTCTTGCCCGAGCCGCAGGGGCAGGGGGCGTTACGCTGTGGCTCGGGGATAGGCTGTGGGCGGAAGCCGTGAGCAGGCAGCGGGGTGACATTCCAGATCGAGCGACCAATGTCCCAGTACGGCATGGATGCATCGAACCAATCGGTCATTTTCGTGATGCTGGCGATCTCGGGCACTGCCTGGAGGAAGCGCTCGGCGCTCTGGTGCCGCAGTATGTGCCATACCGAGGCTTTCACGAAATGGTTGACGGTCTCTTCCAGCTCCTGGGGGATTGCCGGTAGTTCGTCGTATTGCATGGTCAACGCTTCCTCAAGCCGCCGCGACATCGAAGGCGACGATCTGGCGCCGCTCGCGTGAGAACTCGACGCCGATCAGGTGGATGGGCTTGCCCTGGCCGCGGTATTTGTCGGCGTAGCCCTTCTCCTGAAGCTGCTGTAGCGCTTTACCTTCGGGCAACTGCTCGACCACCTTGAATTCGAACAGGTAGAGGTGGCCGTCGAAGTCGACGGTCATGTCGACCTTGCCGGTGTGGCTGGCGTCTTCCACCGTGACGCTCACGCCCAGCGCGGCGAAGTGGCTGTAGAAGACGCTTGCATAGTGTCCTTCGTACTTGGCGATTGGATTGTTGCGGTACCAGTCGTGGGGCAGGCCGGCGTAGAGGGCCTTGAGGTGGGTTTCCAGCGCTGCCAGATCGTGAGCCTTGAGCACGTCCAGCAACCCCAGTTGGGTCTCCTGCATGGTCGAGTCCGAAATGCCAAGCGCTGGCAGCAGCAGCTCGTTGAGGCTGGCCTCGACCTCTTGATTGGGGAAGCCCAGCGTGTAGAGATGGTAGCCCAGTATCGGTTCTTCCCATTTCTTGATGGTGAGATAGCCGGTCTGGAACAGCAGCCCTTCAGTGGTCATGTCGTCTACATCGAAGCGCCCCAGTAGCTGTGCCTTGGCCTGCACTCGGTCGAGACGCGGCGTGAAGACGCCACGCTCCTTGAGCACTTCGATCAAAAACGAGGGTGTGGCGGTCTCGAACCAGTAGGGGCGGAACTCACGCTTCTGCAACAGCAGCAGCACGTCGAACGGGTTGTAAACGGAAGACACGGTTTCACCGCCCCAGCGGTAGCCGTTGTACCAGTGGCGAATCTGCTGGCGGTCCAGGCCGGGCAGTTCTGGCGCGAAGACCGTATCGATGTCCTCATCGGTATAGCCGCAAATGGTGGCGTGAGCGGTGTCCAGCGTGATGTCGTTGAGGTTGTTGAGCCCAGAGAACAGGCTGACCTTGCTGAACTTGGAGACCCCGGTGAGCAGGCAGAATTGCAGGTAGCGGTCGGCGTCCTTGAGCACGCTGTAGAGATTGCGCAGGCCTTCGCGTAGCTCACGGGCACGCTCCGGCTCGGTGATGTTATCGAGAATCGGCTTGTCGTACTCGTCGATCAGCACAACGACGCGTTGGCCGTGATGCTCGTGCGTCCGGCTGATCAGATCCGAGAAGTCACTGGATATCAGCTCCGGTGTCGGGCTCGTGATGCCAAGCCGTTGTCGGTGCTGTTGCAGTTGGTGCCGGATGTGACTGTCCAGCGCTGAGCGAGCCTGCAGGTTGCCGTCGGCGAAACTCAGGTGGATGACCGGATGATGCTTCTGCCAGTCCCACTTGTCGTGGATGTAGAGCCCCTGGAACAGCAGCTCCCGGCCTTCGAACAGGCAGCGCAGGGTGTCCACCAGCAGGCTCTTGCCGAAGCGGCGCGGGCGCGAGAGGAAGTAGTACTTGCCCTGCTCGATCAGGCGGTGGATGTGGGGCGTCTTATCGACGTAGTAGTAGCCGCCTTCGATGATGTCGGAAAAGGTCTGGATGCCGATGGGCAGCTTGCGACGAGACGGGGCAGACACGGCGACGCTCCTGCGCTGGAACATGATGCATTGAGCATACCACGATGGGGGCCCTGAGGCTGTCGCGAACACGGCTGATGCCGCTTGCGCTATGCACGCTCGAGCATGCCGGGCTGGCGGGGAGGAGGCCTCTTTGTCAGCTCAGCATGGTCATTACAGATCGTATTCGTCGAGTCGGCTGCTGGCCTGCTGCCTGAGGAGATGCGGAAAGGCGCGTTCTACTGCCTGCGTTGCCGAGAGTTCGCGTAGCTCGTCGCGTAGCAGCGTGGCGACGAGGCGTGCCTGGGCCTCATCGCGATGGCGCTTGAGGGGCTCTCGGTCGGGCTGCTGACTGACATGCCACTTGTGAAGCACGAAGGCTCGCGGGTCCACGGTCGAGAGCCTTAACGGCATGCCTTTCTCATCGAAGACGATGGCCTCGAAGCGTGGCGAAGCGATGGCCCACTTTAACGAGTCGATCCCTACCGGTTTCAGGTCCCCCGTTTCTAGATAGTGCTCGAAGTCGCTCATCTTCATAGGATCAGCGGCTTGAGTGATGAAGTCGATCATGTAGCCTTTGGCGTTGGCAGCACGAAATTCGAAGGGTGCTTGGGTGAGCGGCTGGAAAGACCGGTCGCTGGCACGTATCACCGATAGCAGCGTTTCCCCGGCGAGAGCAGTGATGATTCTCAGGCCTTGCCGGGCATCCATGAGCACATCGATATCGGCGGTTGCCAGGTGCTCGGGCTCGATCAGCACCCCGGCGCGGGCTTCATAGGCGTACAGGGCGTTGGTGCCGATTACCCTGAAAGGGATTTCCTTGCGTTGAAGCGCCCTTATCGCCCTGGCGCCGGCCAGGGGGAAGCGGTTCAACCGGTTGGCCCGTACATAGGCCGCATGCAGCTGAAGCTGCTCCTTGAGCGACTGTTCTCGGGCATGGTAATTCGTTTTTTGCGCCTCGAACGCTTGCTGAATGGCTTCTGTTTCGGGGGAGCGCGGGCCGAGAGAGTGGTTCTTGCCGCCTGTGTACGCGCGGTAAAGATACTCTCGTCCATTGATGTGTTTCCAGTGCATCGAGCCCTTTACCTTGCGCGCTTGAGCACGATGCTGCTCCAGTGCCTCGAAGAGCTGAATGGCGTTTACGGCTACACGGGATGCCTCGGATTGAAGGCGTTGGTAGGACATCGAGAGCCCCCTGGATGGGCTTTAACTAATTTTAATCAGTTTATGATCAATGATTAGTTAAAGTCTAGGGGACACGGTTGATGCCGCTTGGCGCTACGTTAGGGCATGTTCGAGCATGCCGGGCTGGCGCGGGAGCAGGCCCACCTTCAGGCCCAGCGGCCGATATACGCGGTTCATGGTGTCCAGCGTGATGTTGGCGCGGTTGCGTTCCAGGTCGGAGAGGGTGCGCCGGCTGATGCCCACCAGCTTGGCGTAGGCTTCCTGGGAGAGGCCCAGCACGTCCCGCCGCAGGATACGCAGGGCATCGCCCTCGTTGATCTCTTCGGCAAGCAGCTGGCGCACGACCGCCACCAGCTTCGCTTCGCGCTCGTCAGGGCTCAGTTGGCGCCTCTTCATGGCGTGCTCCCGTTCATCGACCTTCCCTTTATAAAAGCCCCCAGCGCTCCAGGCGCCGTTCCAGCGTGCTCAGGCCGACGGCCGGTAGGGTGAGAATGCGCTCGGGCACGCCGCGCCCCGCGAGCCGTTGTTGCAACCCACAGAGTCTGGCGGCCAACTCTCGAAGTTCTTGCATGAGCTGAGAGGCGGGCACCAGGTCGTCGAGCGCATTGGCGATGGCGGGCCAGTCGAATTCGCCTCCTTCTTCGAAAGGCGAGCCCCAGCGCGTAGTGCGGGTCACTCCTTCGGGGTCGGCTTTCATGGGAGCAAAGTCGTAAACGGGGCTGTGCCAGATGCCTTCCGGGCGCTTGAGCAGGGCGGCATTGCGTCCGTGATTGTCGGAGTTGCCGAAGGCTACGTTGAGCAGGTCGCGCTTGACCCATTCGCTGACGAAGGCGGCAGTATCGAAGCGCTGTTTGCCGTGCGTGACGCGGTATTGCCGTTCGAGCCGCTCGACCAGGCCGCGAATCACCTGAAAGTGGTTGAGGTAAGAGCCGGGGGCGGCACCGAAGATGGCGTAGATGGACTCCAGCCCATAACGAATCTGACCCTCTTCGCGCATGGCGATATCGAAGCGTGGTAGCCACAGCGAGGGGTAGCGTTCGCCCTCGATCAGCTCCATACCGACGGTATCGATGGTATCGATACCCAGAGCCGCCAGTTCCCTGTAGTAGTGATATTCGGCGCGCACAATGTCGCAGTCGTCCTGGCTGCGCTGGCCGCGAGGAAATTTCACCAGGTAGGCGCGGTCGCGGTTGTGCGGGTCGTCCTGCCAGGTGTCGATCCAGACATTGTCGTCCGCGGTGCGGCGCAAGAGCAGCTTGGGCGCCTCGCCACCTGCGCCGGTGGCACCGCCGCTGGCGGCGCCCATTTGCTGGGCATATTCCAGAAAGTCGGCGTGACGTTCCACGACGTCTTGCAGGGTGAAGCGGCGCTCTTCCAGGCGCGAGCCGGCGATACGCTGGGGAACGGCTTCCTTGATCCTCAGGTTGCCCACCGGGGCGATGGTGCCATGGCGAAGCAGGGCGCTGTCTTGTTCGCCGGTAGCGGCGCTTTGCAGTCCCAGGTGGGTTACCCAGTAGCGACGACTGGCGCCGGCGGGCATGATGTCCTCGAGAAAGCCGAACCAACGCTCTGCGTGGTGCTTCATCATGAGCTCCACCGGTAGCGTGAGGCTGCAGGCATGCTCGTCGTCGTGGAACAGCCAGGTAAGAGCATGCTCCTGCAGGTAGGTCAGCGCCGCGGCGCCATCAACGCCCCGCTCGGGGTGGGGTATCTCCAGTAGCGCTGCATCGTGCCAACGCTGGTCATGGTAGATCTGGATCGTCAGCTGCATGCTTGAGCCATATGAGCAACATGATGCTCAATTGTAGCCTTTATTTTTATTTTTGAGTATTTAAATGCTCAATTTTGAGCCAGGACGTAAGATTTGAGCAACTTGCTGCACATTTTGCATGCGCGAGGAAATTATCCCGATTGGGAAAATTCTCACTGGTTGGGAGGCGAGGAGCTGAGTTTTTTCCCGTTAGGGAAAAAATGCGCTAAGTGAAGGGCGCATGCTGTGCCACCGGCCGGCACGCGAGGCGTGCCGGCCGGGATGGAGCGGGGCTTCAGGGTGCCGGCGGTTCGCCCAGGATGTCGAGCCCGGTGCCCAGCTTGGCTTCGATGGCCTGGCCGATGGCCAGCAGGCGGGCCTCTTGCCAGGGGCCGGCCAGTACTTGCAGCCCGACCGGCATGCCGGCGGCATCGCGACCGACCGGCAGGGTCAGCCCGCACAGCCCCATGAAGTTGGCCATCACGGTGTTGCGCAACGCCTTCATGTTGGCCTTGGGGTAGGCGCCTTCCGGCGCTAGGCTTTCCAGCGTGGGCGGTGTGATGGCCACGGTGGGGGTGAGTACGGCATCCACCTGGCCCATGCGCTCGGCGGCGGCAGCGCAGAGCTTGTCGAGCAGGCTGCGGCGCCGCACGTACTCCCAGGCAGGCATGTCGTCGGCGGCGCGTACGCGGGCTGCTACGTTGGGGTCGAGCGCGTCTTCCATTTCGGGCAGTTCGGCCTTGAGGAAGGCGGCCAGCTCGGCGGCGGCCAGGCCGCCTTTCTGGAACAGCTCGTAGGCTTCGTCGGTGTTGGGCAGTTCCAGGGTGACCACCCGCGCACCGGCGGCTTCGAGCTGGCGAATGGCCTGTTGCACGGCTTCGGCAATGCCGGGGCTGCAGTCGTCCCAGAAGAAGGTTTCCGGCACGCCGAAGGTGAGGTCGGCCAGCTCTGGGGTGGCGCTTACCCGTGAAGGCCGCGGGCTCAGGTTCGCATCCAGGGCATCGAAGGCATAGGCCAGGTCGTCGACCCGGCGGGCCAGCAGCCCGGGGGTGTCCAGCGTGGTGGAGAGCGGCACGATCTGCTGCGCCGGCCAGCGGCCTGCGGTGGTCTTGAGGCCGACAACGCCGGTCATGCTGGCAGGGATACGCACCGAGCCGGCGGTGTCGGTACCCAGCGCCAGGCCGGCGGTGCCGCTGATCAGCGAAACCCCAGCGCCGGAGCTGGAGCCGCCTGGGGTGCGGTGTGCTTGGCTGTCCCAGGGGTTGCGCGGTGCGCCCCAGTGGGCGTTGGTGCCCAGTCCGCCGAAGGCGAACTCCACGGTGTGGGTCTTTCCCATCAGGCTGGGCAGTTGCGCCAGCAGTGCCTTGACGATGGGCCCCGGCCGCTCCCAGCTGGCCGGCAGGCGACGCGAGGAGCCGGCATAGGTGGGCAGGCCGGGCACGGCGTAGATATCCTTGATCGACACCGGGATGCCCATCAGCGGGCCGCTGTCGCCGCCTTGGGCGATCAGGGCGTCGGTGGCGCGGGCGAAGGCCAGGGCGGCCTCGCCTTGCCAGGTGAGGTAGGCGTTGTCGTGCTTGCCTCGGCTAGCGTAGGCCGCGCAGGCGGCTTCGGCCAGCTCGCTGGCGCTCAGGGTGCCGTCACGCAGGGTGGCGGCCTGTTGGCGCAGGGGCTGGAGCAACGGTGAATTCGTGGTCATGCAGTCTCTCCTGGTCAAGAGGCCCTGTTCAATCGCGAATCTCGAAGATCGCTTCGACTTCCACCGCGGCGTTGCCGGGCAGGGTCGCCACGCCGATGGCGGTGCGGGCGTGGCGGCTGGCCTCGCCGAACAGGTCGATGAATAGCTCAGAGGCGCCGTTGATGACCAGCGGCACGTCGTGGAAGCCGGGCGCCACGTTGACGAAGCCATTCATGCGCACGCAGCGCACCACACGCTCGATATTGCCATCCACGGCATCGCTGAGCGAAGCGAGCAAGTTCAGCGCACAGGCCTGGGCGGCAAGCTTGCCGGTTTCGAGATCGAACTCTGCGCCGACCTTGCCGGGGTATAGCACTTCGCCGCCGCGCTCGCAGATCTGGCCGGCTAGGAACAGTTGGTTGCCGAGCCGCGACCAGGGCACGAAATAGCCGCGGGGCTGTGGGATGGCCGGCAGTGTGAGGCCGCGCTCGGCGACGGCTTGGGCGATGGTCGTCATTTTCGTTGTCCTTGTGTCATGGGTTGAGCAGTCTTTCGACGGAGTCGGCGAGGGCGCGTACGGCCGTTTCGGCGTCGCTGCGCTCGATGTGTTCATCCGGGTGGTGGCTGATGCCGGCGCGGCAGGGCGTGAACAGCATGACGGTGGGGCAAACCCGTGCCAGGTGAATGGCATCGTGGAAAGCTCCGGAGACCAGCTGCGGGGCATCTGGGCTGTACGACTTCGCGGCGCTGTCGGCGAGTTCGACCAGGGCTGGATCGAAGCTCACCGGTGCGACTCGCGACGTGACCCTAAGGCTGACATCGCAGCCGGACCACTGGCGTTGGGCCAGCCGATGAAACGCGGTATCCAGCCTTTCGAGTACGGCCTGGCTGGGGTGGCGCAGGTCTATGGTGAAGTCGGCCCGTTGTGGAATGGTATTGGTGGAGCCGGGCGAGACACTGAATTTGCCGATGGTGAAGCGTACCTGGTCGTCCTGCTCGGCGACGGCATCGCGCAGTGCGCCGATCAGCGCATGGGCGCCCATGAGGGCGTCGCGGCGTGCGGCTTCCGGCGTGGTGCCGGCGTGATTGGCCTGGCCGTGCACCTCGATCTCGTACCAGTTGACTCCCTGGATGCCGCTAACGGCGCACACCGGCACGCCCAGGCTCTCCAGCACCGGGCCCTGCTCGATATGCAGTTCGAGGAAGGCATGAGGCACGAAGGGCACGGGACGGAAGGCGGATGCCCCATGCCGCTCGAGTTCTGCGAGGCATGCCGCCAGGGCATCGGCAAAGCGGGTGCCTTGATCGTCATGGGCTTCCAGGATGGTGGCGGCGTCGCGCTGGCCGGCGAACCAGGAGGAGCCGGAGGCTCCGGGCGCAAAGCGTGCGCCTTCTTCGTTGGTCCAGGCCACCACTTCGATGGGGCGTGCATGCTCGATGCCTTGCTCTTGCAGCGTACGTAGCACCGCCAGCCCGGCTATCACGCCCAGCGTGCCGTCGTAGCTGCCGGCGCTGGGTTGGCTGTCCATATGGCTGCCGATGAGCAGCGCCGACAGCCCCGGCTCCTGCCCCTCGCGGCGCAGGAAGACGTTGCCCATGGCGTCGTGAAAGGCGTGACAGCCCAGCGCCTGGCTCTGTTCGATCAACCACAAACGAGCGCGGTTGTCGTTTTCGTCGAGCGCCAGGCGGCGCAGCCCCCGTGGCTGCAGCGCGCCGATTTCGGCCTGGGCCTGCAGGTCGGCCCAGAACCGCTCGCCATCGAGACGCTCGCCCAGGGAAGGAGTTTGACTCATGTTCGGGTTTCCTCTTTCCGGTGAGCGTCAGTAGATCAACGAGGGCACCCAGGTGCTGAACCAGGGTACGTAGGTGAGCACGATCAGGGCGATGAACATCATCACGATCAGCGGGATGCAGGCACGGAACACCTCGAGCAGCGACATGCGCGAGATGGCCATGGCCACGAACAGGTTGAGGCCCACGGGTGGGGTGATCATGCCCACCGAGAAGTTGACCAGGGTGATGATGCCGAAGTGCACCGGGTCGACGCCGACCTGGGCCGCAATGGGCTGCAGCAGCGGCGAGAGCACGATGATGGCCGAGGCGCTGTCGAGGAAGAAACCGGCAACGATCATGACCACATTGAACAGTGCCATCACCTGTACCGGATGGTCGGTGAGCGAGAGTACCTGGCTGGCCAACTGGGTCGGGGTGCCGGTGATGGCCAGCAGCCAGGAGAAGGCCGAGGCGCCCGCGGTGATCAGCAGCAGCGTGGCCGAGGTCAGCCCCGAGTTGCGCAGGGTGCCGAGCAGCTCGCGCCAGCCGATGGTGCGATACACCACCATACCGACGAAGAGGCCGTACATGCAGGCCACGGCGGCGGATTCGGTGGGCGTGAAGATGCCGCTGTAGATACCGCCGAGCAGGATGACCGGCAGCCCCAGCCCCCAGGCGGCGGACTTCACCGCGGCAGCGATCTCGCGCAGGGTGGGGAAGGGCGCACGGGCGTAGCCCTTGAACGAGGAATAGACCATGCAGTAGGCGATCAGCAGCGAGGCGATCAGGATGGCGGGAAGCAGACCTGCTGCGAACAGGCGCCCTACCGAGGTGCCGGTTACCGAGCCGTAGATGATCAGCGCAATGCTGGGCGGCACGATGGGGCCGAGCGTACCGGCGGTGGCGATCAGGCCGATGGCGAAGCGCTTGTCGTAGCCGGCCGCCACCAGGGCGGGGAACATGATCGAGCCGATGGCCACCACGGTGGCGGGGCTGGAGCCGGAAATGGCGCCGAACAGCAGGCACGAAAGCACCGTGGCGGCGGCCAGGCCACCCGGTACCCAGCCGACCAGAGCCTTGGCCAGTTCGATCAGCCGGCCGGAGAGACCACCGATACGCATCAGCTCTGCGGCCAGAATGAAGAAGGGAATCGCCATCAGCGAGAAGTTGTTCATTCCCGTGAACATGCGCATCGGCACGATCACCGGATTGGTGGTGCCGAAGAAGTCGATGGCGAGGAACACGGCGAAGGCCAGTGAAGCGAAAATGGGCAGCCCCAGCAGCAGCACCGCGAAGAAGATGGGAAGCAGAGCCGTAATCATGAGGAACTCCAGTCGTCAGACGAGCTTGTCTTTTTCGGCGGCGAGCTCTTCGGCGAGGCTGACCGGTGGCTTGGTCCAGGCTTCGTGAATCACCCACAGATAGCGCAGGATCAGCAGAATCCCCGAGATGCCGATCGGCAGGTAGAACCAGGCCATTGGCAGGCGCAGGGCGGCGGTGAGCTGGCCACGCCCCAGGGTGTTGAAGTAGAGCTGGAAGCCGTAGTAGGCCAGGTAGCCGGCGAAGGCGATGCCGAGCAGGGCGGCGATGATGTGCAGCCAGCGATTGACGGCAGGCGGCACGAAGGCGTTGAGCACGTCGACGGAGATGTGCACCCCGTGACGTACGCCCATGCTGGCGCCGACGAAGCTCATGCAGATGATGGAGTAGATGACGACTTCCTCGACCCAGAAGATCGAGCTGTTGAAGCCATACCGATAGACGACTTGAAGCGTGGTGAGCACGGTGGCGATCGACATGAACACGACCATCGCCACGCTCTCCAGGAAGTCGAGTACCTTGTTGAGTGCATCGAACATGGTTGAGGCCACTCGGTTGGAGTCAGGGAAGGCACGGTACCGCTGCCCGGCGCTCATGGCGCGGGCAGCGGCAGACCTGCGGGTGCGTGGCTTCAGTAGGAGATGCCGACCTCGTCGTACACCTTGTGCAGCAGCTCGGTGGTCACCACGCTTTCGTATTCGCGGTGTACCGGCATGCTGGCTTCGATGAACGCCTCGCGGGCTTCGGGGGAGAGCTCGTTGATGGCGATCTCGTCCTGGATGGCCTCGAGAATGCGCTCTTCATCTTGCAGCGTCAGCTCGCGGGCCATATCGCGGCCGTTGTCGAACGCTTCGCGCATGACCTCCTGAAGGTCCTCGGGCAGGGAGTTCCAGGAATCGCTGTTCATCACGGCGGCATAGCCGTGGTAGGCGTGGTTGGTCAGGGTGAGGTAGTCCTGCACTTCATGGAAGCGCATGGTGTAGATGTTGGCCAGCGGGTTCTCCTGGCCGGAGACGACGCCCTGCTGCAGGCCGTTGTAAACCTCGGTGAAGGCCATGGCCGTGGCGTTGGCGCCGAAGTTCTGATAGGTGGAAATGATGATCGGCGCCTGCATGGTGCGCATGCGAATGCGCTCCAGGTCGTCCGGGCCTTCGATGGGTCGCTCGTTGTTGCTCATGTGACGGAAGCCGGCACCCCAGAAGTTCACACCGTACATGTTGTGGGCTTCCAGGGTGTCGAGGATCTCACGGCCCACGTCGCCGTCCAGCACCTTGACCATGGTGTCGTAGTCCGAGATCAGGAACGGTAGATCGAGGATCTGCAGGCGCGGCTCGAAGTTGCCCAGGGTGGCCGTCGGCGGGATGCCGATGTCGATCAGCCCCATCTGGATCTGTTCGATGATCTCCACGTCGCCACCCACCTGGGCTGCCGGCAACACGTCGATACGAATTCTGCCGTCCGAGTTCTCTTCCACTTCCTGCTTGAAGCGCAGCGCGGCCTGACCGTTCGGGGTGTCTTCGATCAGTACGTGAGCGAAGCGGAAGGTGTATTCGGCGGCCTGGGCCTGACCCATGCCAAGGGAGGCGGCGGCAATGGCCGCGACCAGCGTTGCTTTGCTCAGTTTGTTTTTCATCTTTCACCTCGTTGTGGGTTCTTGTCGCGTGTCCAACGTTGCTGGTTGCGCATGGGCAGCCGATTGCAGCTCGTACGCCATGCGTCATGACCTCGTTTCCCTGCGAAACTCGCCCGAGGCAGGTTCCTGGCTCATGTCCGCTATGGCGCGTCAGGCGGCCAGGAGTTTCACTCTCTCCGCCAGCGGCTGAGCGCCGGTGGAGGCAAGTAGTGTCGATAACGCCAGGCGTGCCTTGCGTGCGCTAAGGTCGGTAACCGGCATGACCCCCGCCGACTCCAGGCTGGCGAGGCTGCCGATGAACTCGTAACTGGCGTGTACGGGGCCGCTGGCGCAGCTGCTGACCACCATGACCGGTATGCCGCGTGCGGTGACATTGGCGATGGCTTGCATCCAGTCGGGAGGTACGTGGCCACGCCCAAGGCCCTCGATCACAAGTCCGACTGCACCGCTTGCCACCGCCGCTTCGATCAGGCTTGGCGAAGCGCCGAGATAAGCGGGCAGGATGTCGACCCGGGGCATGGCGCTCTCTATCGGTAAGGGCGTGCCTGCAGGACGCTGCGGGATGGCGCTCAGCCGCACTTGGGCGCCGTCCACGTACCCCAATGGCCCGGTGTCGGGGGCGGCGAAGCCGTGCACCTGAAAGGTGCTGACCTTGCGTACCTGTCTGGCGGCGAAGATCGATTGGTTGAATACCACCAGCGGACCGAGCCCGGCCGCTTGTGACGAGGCTGCTACCTTCAAGGCATCGGCGATGTTGCAGAAGGCGTCGGTGCCCGGTTCATGAGGAGCCCGCTGAGAGCCGGTCAGCACCACTGGCTTGTCGACGGGCAGGGTGATGTCGAGAAAGTAGGCGGTCTCTTCGAGGGTGTCGGTACCGTGAGTGATGACGATGCCGAGCACGTCGTCTTGGGCGGCGATATCCAGGCACGCTTCACGTAGGCCCAATAGGTCTTCGAAGGTAATGGCATTGCTGGGCTTTTGCAGGAGCGAGCGCACCTCGACCTGTGCGGTGAAATCGCTCGGCAGGCTGACCTGGGCCAGCAGAGTTTCGCCCTTGAGGGCTCCGGAGCGGTTGCGTCCCGAGGCGTCGAGCTGGCTGGCGATGGTGCCGCCCGTGGTCAGGACGACGATCTTGCTTCTTGTCATTGCGGTGTCCGTTCAGATGGCGCAAACGTACCTATGACGCCTGCTTGCAAGACATCTGATGTCTGATGTCAGTTGTGATATGCTATGCAAAGATTTGCTACAAACGCAAGAGAGCGACACAATCGAGAGGCTATGGACGATTCTTGAGGGGCAGGCAGCGGTGCGTTAACTGGTTGTTGTGTCTAATAAAAATTTGGAAGTTCGTTAACCGTAGAACGAGAGGCCACATGAGTACGAAACGCCAGCTCACCGCCCGAGCCACCCCATGCGACTCTTTTGGTGGCTCCATCGAGAGAAGCTCAGTGGCCATGCAACTGCTCGAGCGAATCAAGGGCGCTCTGATCCGTGGCGAGCTCAAGCCTGGCGATTTCCTGCCCTCCGAGACGGAGTTGACGCATAGCCTGGGCATCGGCAAGTCCAGCGTTCGTGAGGCCATCAAGATGCTCCAGGCAATCGGCATCGTGGAGGTGCGGCGTGGGCAGGGCACGATGATTCGGCGCGAACCCGGCGACCCGATCGTCGACCCCATGGCCTTCGGCATGATCCTGGCCCGCGGCATGACCCGCGACTTGCTCGAGTTTCGCCGTATGTTCGAGCCGGCCTACACCTTGCAGGCGATGGGCAATGCCACTGCGGAGGATCATGCGCGGATTCGCCAGGCCATCGACGACATGGAGGCGGCCATTGCCAACGGCGAGCAGACGGCGCGACACGATGTTGCCTTCCACCGGGCCATTCTTCATGCCACCCACAACCCGATGACCATTCGCGTCGGCGAGACGCTGCTGCAATTGATCGAGGCGGCGCTGGAGACGTCCATGCAGACCCTGCCCGACGTGGCACTGAAGGATCACAAGGCGATCTACCAGGCGTTTCAGCAAGGCGATGGCGAAGCCGTTCGCGCCGCCATCGAAGTCAGCAGCAAAAGCTGGGAGACCAACCTGACCTACGTGGAAGGAGAGACCTAGCGGTTGATCAATGCGCGGTCCAGCCGCCGTCGACCATCAAGGCGCTGCCGGTGATCAGGTTGGCGGCGGGCGAGGCGAGAAACACCACAGGGCCCATCACATCTTCGATGCGGCCGAGCCTTTCCAGCGGTATTTGCGCGAGCACTGCCTCCCGGAAGCCGGGTTCCTGGAAGAAGGGCTGTGTCATCGGGGTTTCGATGAAGGTCGGGCAAAGGGTGTTGACGCGAATGCCGCGAGGGCCCAGCTCGACTGCCATGGCGCGGGTCATGCCTTCTACCGCGGCTTTCGAGGCGCAGTAGAGGCTGCGGTTCTTGGCGCCCACGTGCCCCATCTGCGAGGAGACGTTGATCACGCTGCCGCCGGCGGGCATCTCTTCGATCACCGTTTGAGTCAGGAAGTAGGTCGCCCGGACGTTGAGTTCCATGACGGCGGCGTAGTCTTCTTCCGTGACCTGGTCGATCGGTTTGGGCCGGTTGGTGCCGGCGTTGTTGACCAGTATGTCGAAGCGCTGACCCGCCAGGGCGCGACGGGTGGCAGCCTGGTCTTGAACGTCCAGCGCCAGGCCTTCGGCTTCGTGACCGCCGGCGCGCAGGGCCGCGACCACTTCTTCCAGCCGCTCGGCGTTGCGGGCCACCAGGGTCACTCGTGCGCCGGCTTGAGCCAGGGCGCAGGCACAGGCCAGCCCGATGCCCTGGCTGGCGCCGGTGACCAGAGCGCTGCGCCCATCCAGGCGCAGGCTCGGGGTTTGGGGCAGCTTCATACCGGTACCGCGGAGGCATAGGGTACGTCACGCTTGCCGTAGCGGCGTACGCGTTCGTTGGCCTGCTCGCCGTGTCCGGCAAAGCCCTCCAGCGCACACAGGCGTGAGCAGTAGCTGCCGATTTCGGCGGAAGCCTCGTCGGTGAGCACCTTCTGATAGGTGCAGGTCTTGAGGAACTTGCCGACCCACAGCCCACCGGTATATCGCGCGGCCTTCCGGGTCGGCAGGGTATGGTTGGTGCCGATCACCTTGTCGCCGTAGGCCACGTTGGTGCGCGGGCCGAGGAAGAGGGCGCCGTAGTTCGTCAGCCTGTCGAGATAGAGGTTGGGGTCTTCGGTCATCACCTGGACGTGCTCGTAGGCCATCTCGTCGGCGACCTGCAGCATTTCTTCGTGGCTGTCGCAAACGATGACCTCGCCGTAGTCGTTCCATGCCTGGCGGGCGATCTCGGCGGTGGGCAGCTTGGCCAGCAGCTCATCGATGGCGGTGAGCGTCGCTTTGGCCAACGCCTCGGAGTTGGTGAGCAGGGCCGCGGGCGAGGTGGGGCCGTGCTCGGCCTGACCCAGCAGGTCGGTAGCGCAGAGCAGGCCGTCGACGGTTTCGTCGGCGATGACCAGGGTTTCGGTGGGGCCGGCGAACAGGTCGATGCCGACCCGGCCGAAGAGCTGTCGCTTGGCTTCGGCAACGAAGGCATTGCCGGGGCCGACCAGCATGTCGACCGCTTCGATGGACTCGGTACCGATGGCCATGGCGCCAACCGCCTGTACGCCACCAAGCACCAGGATTTCATCGGCTCCGGCCAGATGCATCGCCGCCACGATGGCCGGATGCGGCTTGCCTTGATAGGGCGGGGCGGCAGCGATGACGCGTTTGACACCGGCTACCTTGGCGGTCAGCACGCTCATGTGCGCAGAGGCGACCATGGGGTAGGCGCCGCCGGGTACGTAGCAGCCAACGGAATTGACCGGGATGTGCTTATGCCCGAGCACCACGCCGGGCCGTGTTTCCACTTCGACGTCTTGCATACTGGCCAACTGGGCCTCGGCGAAGCGGCGAATCTGCGCTTGGGCGAAGCGGATGTCGTCGAGTTCTTGCGCCGTGAGCTCCGATATTGCCCGTTCGATCTCGGCTTGGCTCAGCCGGAAGGTGGCGGGCGACCAGCGGTCGAATTTTTCCGAAAGCTCTCGCACGGCTTCATCGCCGCGTGTCTCGATGGCTTGAAGCGTTTGTTCGACGGTTTCCCGAACCTTACGGTCGGCTTCGGCGCGGGCTTCGCTCGGGGCGCCCGCTTTCAGTCGTCGGATCATGGCGGTTTCCTGCTGAATTGTACGAGTAATCGAGTTGCCTCGACAGACGGCTCACCGCAAAGTTAGTATCGATTGCATACGAATGCAATCCCAGTTTTCAAGCCGAAAGGAGGCAGCATGTCGGAACCTATCGCGGTAGTGGGTGCAGGATTGATTGGGCGGGCTTGGTCGATGGTCTTTGCGCGGACGGGGCGCTCGGTGCGGCTGTACGATGCCCAGCCGGAGGCCTTGGCCGGGGCGAAGCAAGCGATTCGCCAGTCGTTGCACGATCTACAGCGTGCCGGGCTGGTCGAAGAGCCCGCAGCGATTCTCGAGCGCATTCAGGTCGAGCCCGACCTGGCGCTTGCCGTGGCGGGGGCCGGCTACGTGCAGGAGTGCGGCCCCGAGAATCTCGAGGTGAAGCAGGAAATATACAGCCGACTCGAAGCGGCGACGGCGCCGGATACCATTCTTGCCAGCTCCACTTCGGGCATTGCCGCGTCGCGTTTTACCGGGCACTTGGCGCATCCGCAGCGCTGTCTGGTGGCGCACCCGGTGAACCCCCCTTATCTGGTGCCTGTGGTCGAGGTGGTGCCTGCGCCGAATACCGCTCAGGATGCGGTCGATAGAACGCTGGCCTTGATGTCCGAGGTGGGCCAGGTGCCGGTGCTGGTCAGGCGTGAGTTGCCGGGGTTCGTTCTCAACCGGTTGCAGGGGGCGCTGCTCAACGAGGCGCTGCGCCTGTTCCGTGACGGTTATGTCTCGGCCGAGGATCTGGACAAGACAGTCAAACACGGCCTGGGCCTGCGCTGGTCGTTCATGGGGCCGTTCGAGACGATCGATCTCAATGCCCCGGCCGGGGTGACCGATTACGCTCGCCGCTATGGCCCGCTCTATGCCGATGTGGATGCCCAGCGTGATGGCGCCTCGCCCTGGCAGGAGGAGACCCTCGCGGCGCTGGAGGCGGAACGGCGCTCGGCGCTGCCGCTCGAAGGGCTGGCCGAACGCCAGGCGTGGCGCGACCGCCAGCTGATGGCGCTTGGTGCCTACCGCAAGTTGCTCTCTTAGCGTATTGGCGCGTAACCAGACCAATGGATGATTCGTACCGCTCATTGAGAACTAAGGCAAGCAAGCGGTTTCAAGCAGAAAAGCGGATGTGGAAGCCATTTCCATGCACTATTCGAATGCAAACGCACGTTTCGTGGCAGCCTCGGGGCGAATGCTGCCCCTTGAGAGCAAAGTTTCGTAAACCTGATGAAATGTCGACAAAGCTGGGGCATGATGTTTCTCGATGTCACAAAGGAGAAACCTCATGCCAACACAGCAGCGTGTGGATGCCGATGTGTGCGAAGTCCTGAACCACTGGGTTTCCCATGCCTTGGCCCAGCAAGCGGCGAACGATGCTCTCGTCGCTTACATTCACTGAACCAGCGTTACCCGTTGCACCCAAGGGCCAGGGAGGGTCCTGACGACATCGACTCCCGTATCGCTGTACTGTTCTGGCCTCTATTCTCTTTTCACTTCCTTAGTCTTCTTCTTCGCTATATCGGATGCCGACATCATCTCGGATGGGCAAACACCTGTGTCCAGAAGGGGGAGTAGCGAGAACTTTCCTCTTCGAAGGAAGCCGCCCCCATTTCGCTGAAGTCGTCACTCATGATGTTCGCGCAGTGCCCAGGGCTTTCCAGCCAGCCTTGCATGACACGCTCGACCTCTGCCTGACCGGCGGCAATGTTCTCTCCAACAGCCTGCCATACATAGCCGGTGTCGCTTACCCGAGCGGTGACGCCTTGATCGTCGGTGTCGCTGTGACCAAAGAATTCCTCTTCAGCCATGTTCCGTGAATGGCCGTGCGCGGCCTCGGCCAGGCTGCAATTCCATTCCAGGGGATGGGGGGCGGGAAAGCTCTCATCGCCGCACTGGCGGCTTTCGCTGCGTACATCGTTGACCCGCTCGAGCATCTCGCGTTGATCGGCGCTGAGCTCGCATTCTGCCGCGGCAGTATTGGCATGAGCCAGGCTCAGCAGTACAAACGAGAAGAGAGTACAAGAACGTAGCATCGACCTTCCTTTGGTCTAGCCCGAATATTGCACCAGGCATGAAAAAAGCGGCTGAAAATCGGTTATAATTCAAGAGCCTAACCAAGAATTAGCCGA
>JAAQTN010000047.1 GCA_011742915.1 Billgrantia desiderata
GACCCTCCAGGTGAGCTCACGGAGGGGTCAGTTTTCCGTGTCGCCTGGGGGTCAGTTTTACGTGTCGCCTGACACGAGCTGCAACTGCGACTACGGCACCGCAGTGCCAGCGGCGAATGCCGCTTCCAGTGGCCCATTCTGTGGTGCAAGGCGGGTGCCTCCCAGGCGGTCGATTTCGCCACCGCCCTGGAGCACATTCTGGCAACACCGGCCCTGGTGGGACCGCTCGACGCCACCGCCCGTCACACCTTCCGCGAGCGGGTACTGGAGAGTCGGGCCAATACCCGGGCCAGCCTCGATGACAGGGACGATCTCGCTCATCTGCAAAACGGCCCGCTGACCTTCGCCGAGGCGGAGCAGGGCCTGCTGGCCGGTCACGCCTTCCACCCCGCCCCCAAGTCCCGGGCCCCGTTCAGCGAGGCCGAGGCACGCGCTTTCTGCCCCGAGCACCGCGCCCGCTTCGGTCTCGCCTGGTGGGCGGTGGCTCCACCGCTCGCAGCCGGCGACTCCAGCCGTGACATCACCGCTGCCGACCTCGCCCTCGAGCTGCTGCCAGCGAACCTGGCCACCCGCCTGCCGCCCGGCTTCAGCGCCCTGCCCATGCATCCCTGGCAGGCACTGCAGCTGCGCCGCCAAGCCTGGGTCCAGGCACAGGAGCGACGTGGTCAACTGCTGTGGCTTGGCAACAGCGCCGCGGAGTGGCTGCCGACCTCGTCGCACCGCTCACTCTACGCGCCCCGAGCCCCCTGGATGGTCAAGGGCTCGCTGTCGGCGCGCCTGACCAACTCGCTGCGCCTGCTCAGCCTCAAGGAGGTCCGACGCGGCCTGCATCTGGACCGCTGGATGCGCGAGCTCGACGTGGCCCGGCGCTTTCCCGGTTTCGCCGTGATGCAGGAACCGGCCTGGCTGGGCTGGCTCGATGCCAAGGGTGACGTCGACCCCGCCAGCCTGGTGGTACTGCGCGAGAACCTGCTACTCGGGGCGGCGGAAACCGAGACAGTGGTGCTGGCCACCCTGACGCAGCAGCCGCTCGGCCCCGGCCGCCAGACACTGCTCGCAGCGCGCCTGCGTGCCAAGACCCAGGCGCTGGGCGAGCCGCTGCCTCAGGTCGCACGCAGCTGGTTCGGTGCCTTTTGCGAACGCGTGCTGACACCCCTGTTCGGCCTCGCCGTGGAGGACGGTATCGTGCTGCTGGCCCATCAGCAGAACATCGTGCTACGGCTCGACGATGGCTGGCCGGTGGGCATGTTCTACCGTGACTGCCAGGGCAGCGGCGTGGGCGACCGCTTCCTCGAACGGCACCCGCAACTCGCGCCGCCGGAGAACCACTGGCCACAGGCTACCCTGCGGCGCTACTTCCTCTACTACCTACTGATCAACTCCACCTTTGCCGTCATCAGCGCCCTGGCGGCCGACGGCCTGGTCGACGAAGCCCGCCTGCTACGCGATCTGCGCGCCCATCTCGAAGGACTGCGCACACGGTTCGATGGCGATCTCGACTGCCTGGACCACGCCCTGCATGCCGCCCGGCTGGAGGTCAAAGGCAACTTCTTCTGCTACCTGAGCGGCATCAACGAGGCCACCCTCGCCGAGCCGGCGCGCCTCTATCTGCCGCTGGACAACCCCCTGGCAGCCACTACCGCCACCGCTCGCCACAAAGGAGTCCCGGCATGAGCATCACTCTGGACACCCCGCCACGTACCGACATCGTCCCGCTGCAGGACGCAGCCGCCCGCCTGGAGCGCGATGCGACGACGGAATCGCTGATCGAGCGCATCGATGCCGCCTTCGCTCACCATCCCGAGCTGGCACTGCTGATCCTCGAGCCGGCCGCCTGGCAGGAGCATGCCGACTGGCCCCGGCTGGTCGAGGCACTCGGCGGTGGCCGCGTGCTGCGCGGCGATTTCTATCAGCAACCCTGGGATTGGCTGAGGCATCCCCCCACCCGCCCTGAACAGACCCCCTTCGAGAGCGGTAACGGCCATCCCAGGCGTCCCGCCAAGCCCAGCGGCCTCGTCTATCGGCGCGCCGATCCACGCCTCGGGCGCACCTTCTCGCTGCGCCTGATCGAGCTCGATCGCGACCTCGAGCGCTTCGTGCAGTGGATGCACCTGCCGCGGGTCGCGGAGTTCTGGGAGCAGGCATGGCCCGCCAGCGAACTCGCCGACTTCATCGTGCAGCGACACGCCGACCCGCACACTCTGCCGCTGATCGGCGAGTTCGACGGCCGCCCCTTCGGCTATTTCGAGCTCTACTGGGCCGCCGAGGACCGTATCGCCCCCTATTACCCCTGGGCCTCCTTCGACCGCGGTCTGCACCTGCTGGTAGGCGAAGAGGACCTTCGCGGGGCCCGTTTCGTCGATGCCTGGCTGGGTGGGCTGTCCCACTACGCCTACCTCGCCGAGCCGCGCACCCGCCGCCTGGTGCTGGAACCACGCCACGATAATCACCGCCTGTTCCGCCACCTCGAGCGCCTGGGCCTGACACGGCTGCGCGACTTCGACTTCCCCCACAAGCGGGCCAGCCTGGTGATGGGGCAGCGTGAACGCTTCTTCCGGGAGGTGCTGTGATGGAGTCGCTCGATACCTGTCTGACGCCGCATTGGGAAACGGTCAATCGCGAGCTGATCGCCAAGATGATCGGTGAGCTGGCTTATGAGCAGGTCATCGTGCTGACCAACGACGGCGACCGCCAGCGGCTCGACCTGGGCGAGAGCGGGGCCTGGCGATTTCAGGCCAGCCCCAATCTGTGGCGACACCCCCGGGTCGACCCCGCCAGCCTGGAGCCCCCCGCCGGCGTCCCCCTGGAAGCCGCCGATTTTCTCCTCGCTCTGGCGCCGCTGCTCGACATGAACGACGCCCAGGTCGCCGAGCATCTGGAGGACCTGTTCGCCACCCTTCGCGCCGACTGCCGGCTGCGCGAAGCCCGCCGCGGACTGAGCGCCGATGAGGCCATCCTGCTGCCCGAGCCGCAACGTCAACGCCTGCTCGACGGCCATCCCAAGTTTCTCTTCAACAAGGGCCGCCGCGGCTGGGGATTGGAGGCCCTGGCACGCTACGCCCCGGAGCATGGCAGCGCCTTCCGCCTCGCCTGGGTGGCCATCGCCGCCGATGCCCTGGAGTGCGGTGGCGGCCCCATCGACGCCGCTCCCCTGCTCGACTCGGCGCTGGACGAGTCGGAGAAGGCCCGGCTGTACCAAGCCCTCGCCCAGCGGGTGACCGACCCTGCCAGCTATCGGCTGCTGCCGGTTCACCCTTGGCAGTGGCAGCAGTGGCTCGGCCCCCTGCACACCGCCGACATCGCCCACCGTCGCCTGGTCTACCTCGGCGAATTCGGCGACAGCTACGTGCCTCAGCAATCGCTGCGCACCCTGACCAACGTCAGCCGGCCAGCGGCCTACGACATCAAACTGCCGCTGACCATCATGAACACCTCCTGCTATCGCGGCATTCCCGGCCGCTTTCTGCTCGCCGGCCCCGCCGCCTCGGCCTGGCTGCAGGCCCGGGCACACGACGACGAGGAATTCGCCCGCGTGAATCTGGAGATCCTCGCCGAGCCCGCAGGGGCCGTGCTGCCTCATGAGCAGTATGCCCGCCTGCCGCAATCGCCCTATCGCTACCGCGAGCTATTCGGGGTGATCTGGCGCGAGTCACTGGCACCACGACTGGCAGCCAACGAGCAGGCGCTGCTGATGGCCGAGCTGATGCAGGTCGACGAGCAGGGACGCCCCTGGCTCGCCGCCTACCTGACGGCTGCCGGCGCTCACACCCCTCAGGCTGCACAGGCCTGGCTCACTCGGATGTTCGAGGTCACCCTGGTGCCGCTGTGGCACCTGATGTGCCGCTACGGCGTGTCACTGATCGCCCACGGCCAGAACCTGACCCTGATCCTGCGTGACGGCTGGCCCCACCGCCTGGCCCTCAAGGACTTTCAAGGCGACCTGCGGCTGGTCGACGAGGAGTTCCCCGAGGCCCACGACCTGCCCGCCGAGCTCAAGAGCGTCACGGTGCGCCTGCCTCCGGAGAAGCTGATCCATGACCTGCAGACCGGGCATTTCGTCACTACCTTACGCTTCATTGCCCCTCACGCCGCAGCCTGCGGGGTTTCGGAGACGTGCTTCTATCGCCTGTGTGGTGACGTGCTCGCCGCCTACCGCAATCGACATCCCGAGTTGGCCGAACGCTTCACCCGCTTCGAACTGTTCGCCCCGCGCATCCTGCGCCTGACGCTCAATCGCGCCAAGTTCCTGCATGCCACCGACGCGGCTGCGGAACGCATGCTCGCCGAGATGGAACTGCGCGTCGACAACCCGCTGCACTTCGTCCGTCTGCCGGCCGATTCAGCCGGCGCCGCCAAGACACAGGAGGTGTCCCATGTCTGACTCCCACGTTCTCGACCTGGCCGGCCTGGGCGCCGGCCCCTTCAACCTGAGCATCGCCGCGCTGGCCGACTCTCATCTGCCACGGCTCGCCACACGCTTCTTCGAGCGCCGCCGCGACCCGGTCTGGCACCCTGGGCTGATGCTTCCCGACACCCATCTACAGACCGGTTTTCTCAAGGACCTGGTCACCGCCGTGGCACCGGACAGCCGCCACTCCTTCCTGCGCTACCTGGTCGAGCACCACCGCTTCTACCGCTTCCTCAACGCCGAGCTGGGTACCGTCAGCCGCGCCGAATTTTCCGACTACCTGGGCTGGGCTGCCCGGCGCCTGGACAACGTCGCGCTCGGCGAGGAGGTACGCGAGGTGCGGCTCGATGCGCGCGGCTTTCGGCTGCGCACCGATGCCGACGACTACCGTGCCCGCCATCTCTGCCTGGGTACCGGCAAGCGCCCCTGGCTGCCGGACTTTGCCGAGGCGCTGCGTGGGCCCCACTGCCTGCACGCCGCCGAGATCGCCAGGAGCCGGCGTGACTTCAACGAGCGCCGCGTGGTGGTGGTCGGCGGTGGCCAGAGCGGCGCCGACATCTTCCTCAATGCCCTGCGCGGCCATTGGGGCCAGCCGCGGGAGTTGCACTGGATCTCACGACGACGCAATTTCGAACCCCTCGATGAAACCGCCTTCACCAACGAGTACTTCACGCCGGACTACACGCGCAGCTTCCACGCGCTGCCCCGCGAGATCCGTGAGCGTGAGGTGGCAGCCCAGAAACTGGCCAGCGATGGCATCACCCCAGCCGCCCTGCAGACGCTCTACCGCGAGCTCTACCACCGGTTCGACGTGCTCGGCGAGCCCCGCTGGGCACGGCTCTTTCCTCACCGCGAGGCCATCGCCCTGGAGCGCAGCGGCCTCGGCTTCACCTTGACCACCACGCATGGGCTCACCGGCGGGAAGGAGCGCTTCAATGCAGATGTCATCGTTTTCGCCACCGGCTTCTGTTCCCACCTGCCGGACTGTCTCGCCGACCTGGCCCCGCGCCTGGAACGCGATGCCCATGGCGAGCTGGTGCTGGGCCCCCACTTCGAAGCGAGCTGGGACGGGCCTACTACGCACCGCATCTATGCGGTCAATGCCGGCCGTCACAGTCACGGTATCGCGGAGCCTCAGCTGTCGCTGATGGCCTGGCGCTCGGCAACGATCCTCAACCATGTTGCCGGCCACCAGGCCTTCGACCTGCAGGAGGACGATGGCCCCATCGAATGGCACCCCACAGCCGAGCCACGCTGGGTCCAGGCGATCTGACGCTTCTTGCCTGTGCCCCCGTTGGCTGCCGTTGCGGCCCGCTCGTGGCTGACGAGCGGGCCCAGACACGGTCAGGATCGACTGGCGGCCTGAGTTTGACATGGCGCTGCTCATCGATCAAAATGCAAATCAATCTCATTGAGATTTTTTATGGTGCCCCATGACTGCGGAACGCTCCCAGCTCTACTACACCTGCGTCTTCCTGCACGTCTCCTTCCAGGCCGTGCACAACTCGGTGGCCACCTCACCGAAGCGGGATGACACGCCCTGCTGGCTGGATGCCCAGATGCTGCGCATGCTCCTCAGCGAACTGCAGCGCTGCCGCAGGGAGGCAGCACCTTTCAAGGAGGTCCGCCAGCCGCTGGATACTGCGGTCTATCACTGCGGCTTGCTGATGGCCCAGTGCCCTGCCGCCCTTGACCGCCAGCTCTGTCAGCACCATCTCGAAGCCATCATGGCACCGCTCAAGGAAGCCACGGTCCAGCTATCGGGAACCGCCAACCGTACCGCTGTCAGCCGCGCCTCATCGCCGGGTCAACGCCTTCGCAGTTGGCTGGGGTGGTAGTCGATTCTTCGTGCAAGGAATCCAACATGCTAGAGGTCAAGGAAGCTTGCTTCGAGGTCAACGGCAAGCGCCTGCTCCAGCCAGTCAGCCACGCCTTCTCGGAGGGCAAGGTCTACGGTTTGATCGGCCACAACGGCTCGGGCAAGTCGACCTTGATCAAGCTGCTCGCCCAGCAGCAGCCTGCCAGTCGGGGCAAAATCCTGCTCGACGGAAAGCCACTCGAGGACTGGGGGCAACGTGAGTTTGCCCGTCGCGTGGCCTACCTGCCCCAGCATCTACCCAGCGCAGAAAACCTGATTGGCCGCGAGCTGATCGGCTTCGGCCGCTATCCCTGGCATGGCCTGCTGGGGCGCCAAACGCCCAAGGACAAGGCCGCCATCGAGCGAGCCATCGAACTCAGCCACACCGAGGCCTTTGCCGACCGTCTGGTGGACACCCTCTCCGGCGGCGAACGCCAGCGCGTCTGGCTGGCCATGCTGCTGGCACAAGAAAGCCGTTTCCTGCTGCTCGACGAGCCACTGGCGGCCCTGGACATCGCTCATCAAATGGAAGTGCTGAGCCTGATTCGTAAACTGTGCGACGAGCTCAGGCTGTGCGTGATCATCGTGTTGCACGACATCAACATGGCCTCGCGCTACTGCGACGAGCTGCTCGCCCTGCACAGCGGTCGGGTGCTGGCCCACGGCTCTCCCGAGCGCATCATGACCGGCTCCACTCTGGAAGCCATCTACGGCCTGCCGATGCAGGTCATGCCCCATCCCAGCGGCAGCCACCGCATCGCCGTGGCGCACTGAGTGGAATCGCGAACGTCTGCCAAGTGACCTACAGCCGGACGAACCACGCCACTGGCACTCGACCGACGAAAACGCCGCAGCCTGGGGCTGCGGCGCTGGTCTTGCGAAGCGAACCTGGGATCAAGAAGCGGCACGCTGATAGCGGCGCTCCACCTCTTCCCAATTGATCACGTTGAAGAACTCGGCGATGTAGTCAGGACGCTTGTTCTGAAACTTCAGGTAGTAGGCGTGTTCCCACACGTCCAGGCCCAGCACTGGAGTGTTGCCGTTGGAGATGGGGCTGTCCTGGTTGAGAGTGTTCTCCACTACCAGTTTCTTCTCCGGCGTTACGCTGAGCCAGGCCCAGCCGCTGCCGAAGCGCCCCAGAGCCGCTTTGGTGAAGGCGTCCTTGAAGGCATCGAAACCGCCCAGTTCGCTGTCGATGGCCTCGGCCACCTTGCCTTGAGGCTTGCCGCCTCCGTTGGGCGACATCATCTGCCAGAACATGGTGTGGTTGGAGTGCCCACCGCCGTTGTTGATCACCGCCTGGCGCTTGTCGGCCGGCACGCGATCGAGATTGGCGAGCAGCTCATCGACCGGCATGTCTTCCAGGCCCGTTCCCTCCAGAGCGGCATTCAGGTTGTTGACGTAGGTCTGGTGGTGGCGCGAGTGGTGAATCTCCATCGTCAGCGCGTCGATGTGGGGTTCCAGCGCATCGTAGGCGTAGGGAAGGTCAGGCAGTGTATGCGGCATGTTTACTCCTCCATGAAAGCAGCGGATTCCGGGATATCCCCATGACTGCATCCACCAAGCATGGCAAAGAGTGAGCATTTACGCTAATAGCCAAGGCACAGATTTCCCTATAGACAATCCTGATCGAGCCGCAACGCAAAAAGCCGGCACATGGCCGGCTTTTCACCTTCACTGACGGGGCTTAGAGCTTGCTCTCGAGCTCCGGCAGGATCTCGAACAGGTCGCCCACCAGGCCGTAATCCGCGACCTGGAAGATCGGCGCCTCTTCGTCCTTGTTGATCGCCACGATCACCTTGGAGTCCTTCATGCCGGCCAGGTGCTGAATGGCACCGGAAATACCCACGGCGATGTAGAGCTCCGGCGCGACGATCTTGCCGGTCTGCCCCACCTGCATGTCGTTGGGCACGAAGCCGGCGTCCACCGCCGCCCGCGAGGCCCCGATGGCGGCACCCAGCTTGTCGGCGATACCGTCGAGCAGCTTGAAGTTCTCGCCGCTGCCCATGCCGCGTCCGCCGGAGATGACCACCTTGGCCGCTGCCAGTTCGGGACGGTCGCTCTGGGCCAGCTCCTGCTTGACGAAGGCGGACTGACGGTTCTCCACCACCGTGTCGACGCTCTCGATGGCGGCACTATTCCCTTCGCCCACGGCATCGAAGCCGGTGCTGCGCACGGTGATCACCTTGAGGCTGTCGGCGCTCTGCACCGTGGCGATGGCGTTGCCGGCGTAGATCGGACGCTTGAAGGTGTCGGCGTCGACCACTTCGACGATCTCGGAGAGCTGGCTGACGTCCTTCAGCGCGGCAACCCGCGGCAGCACGTTCTTGCCGGTGGTGGAGGCGGCGGCCAGCACGTGGCGGTAGTCGCCGGCCAGCTCGACCAGCAGCGCGCCCATGGGCTCGGCCAGCTGGTGGGCGTAGACGGCGTGGTCGGCCACGCGGACCTTGCTCACGCCGTCGAGCTTGGCAGCGGCCTCGGCCACGGCGCCGACGTTCTCGCCGGCGACCAGCACGTCGATATCGCCGCCGATGGCCTTGGCGGCAGCCACCACGTGGGCGGTGGCACCGGCGAGCTGGCCGTCATGATGTTCTGCTAAAACCAGGATGCTCATGCGATCGGCTCCCTCAAATCACTTTGGCTTCGTTCTTCAACTTGTCCACGAGCTCGTCGACGGAGCCCACCTTGATGCCGCCCTTGCGCTCGGCCGGCGATTCGACCTTGAGCAGCGTGAGCTTGCTGGTCACCTCGACGCCGAGGTCGGCCGGGCTCTTGACGTCCAGCGGCTTCTTCTTGGCCTTCATGATGTCGGGCAGCTTGGCGTAGCGCGGCTCGTTGAGGCGCAGGTCGGTGGTGACGATGGCCGGCAGGGAAAGCGAAACGGTCTGCAGGCCGCCGTCGATCTCGCGGGTCACCTGCAGCTTGTCGCCTTCGACCACCACCTCGGAGGCGAAGGTGCCCTGGGGCAGGCCAGCCAGCGCGGCCAGCATCTGGCCGGTCTGGTTGTTGTCGGTGTCGATGGCCTGCTTGCCGAGAATGACCAGCCCCGGCTGCTCCTCTTCTACCACCTTGGCCAGCAGCTTGGCCGCGGCCAGCGACTCGACGCGCTCTTCGGTCTCGACATGAATGGCCCGGTCGGCGCCCAGCGCCAGCGCGGTGCGCAGCTGCTCCTGGGCGGCCTTGGGACCGATGGTCACGGCGACCACTTCGGTGGCGACCCCGCGCTCCTTCAGCCGTACCGCCTCTTCCACGGCGATCTCGCAGAAGGGGTTCATGGCCATCTTGACGTTGGTGAGGTCGACGTCGGAGTGATCCGCCTTGACGCGGATCTTGACGTTGTAGTCGATGACGCGTTTGACCGCGACGAGTACTTTCATGGTGTCCTCGCTTGGTTCGATGGGTGAACCTTTTCGTTAGGGACTCGCTGACACCCATGGCGTGCCGGGAAGATCAACGACTCCGCGATTCTGTCAGCATGCCTCAGCGCATTCCAGGGCATACCGTTTCATTCAAGCGTTTGATAGGTGCCGAATCAAAAAACCCTGCCAATGTGCCATAGCCACGACGTCGGCAACAATCCCCTTGCTGCAGGCCGAAGCGTGGAAACGTAGCACATAGGCATCGTAGGGGTATCCTGAGTCGTTTATTATGCCTATCATGGAGAATATCGAGAAGCAAACGACCGTTTTATTTTCTTTCGACGTTGGTGGTAGTCATCCGACGCCGAAGCCGAGGGAGGAACGAGTGGATGTCTGAGCAAGTAGAACGCGATTCGATGGATTTCGACGTGGTGATCGTCGGTGCCGGCCCTTCCGGGCTGTCGGCCGCCTGCCGCCTGATGCAGCAGGCGGGCGAGGCCGGTCAGGAGCTGACGGTGTGCGTGGTGGAAAAAGGCTCCGAGGTCGGCGCCCACATCCTCTCGGGCGCCGTGTTCGAGCCCCGCGCGCTGGCCGAGCTGTTCCCCGACTGGGAAGAGCGTGGCGCTCCGCTGACCACCCCCGCCACCCGCGATGAGGTCTACCTGCTCAAGGATGCCGAAAAGGCTCATAAGCTGCCCAATGCCCTGGTACCCAAGAGCATGCACAACACCGGCGGCGACATGAAGCGCTACGTGATCAGCGCCGGCAACCTGTGCCGCTGGCTGGCCGAGCAGGCCGAGGGGCTGGGCGTCGAGGTGTTCCCCGGCTTCGCTGCCCAGGAAGTGCTGCACGACGAGGACGGCACGGTACGCGGCATCCTCATCGGCGACATGGGCGTGGCCGCCGACGGCACCCCCAAGGACAGCTATACCCCGGGCATGGAGCTGCGCGCCAAGTACACCCTGTTCGCCGAAGGCGCACGCGGCCATCTGGGCAAGAGTCTGATCTCGCGCTTCAAGCTCGATGAGGGCCGCGATCCCCAGCATTACGGCATCGGCCTCAAGGAGCTGTGGGACATTCCCGCCGAGCAGCACGAACCGGGGCTGGTCCTGCACGGCTCGGGCTGGCCGCTGGCCAAGGACACCCACGGCGGCTGGTTCCTCTATCACGCCGAGAATAATCAGGTAGTGGTCGGTCTGATCATGGACCTCTCCTACCAGAATCCCTGGCTCTCGCCGTTCGACGAGTTCCAGCGCATGAAGCACCATCCGGTACTGGCCAAGCACCTCGCGGGTGGCAAGCGCGTGGCCTACGGCGCGCGGGCCATCACCAAAGGCGGCCTCAACTGCCTGCCGAAGATGACCTTTCCCGGCGGCCTGTTGATCGGCTGCGATGCCGGCACGCTCAACTTCGCCAAGATCAAGGGCCTGCATACGGCGATGAAGTCCGGCCTGGTGGCCGGCGAAGCGGTGTTCGAAGCGATTGCCGCCGGCGATGAAGGCGGCCGGGAACTGACCGCCTTCAACGAGAAGTGGGAAGCGAGCTGGGCCTACGCCGAGCTCAAGGAAACCGCCAGCTTCGGCCCGGCGATCCACAAGTACGGCACCGTGGGCGGCGGCGCCTACAACTTCGTCAATCAGCTGCTGGGTGGCAAGCTGCCCAATCTGCACGACACCACTCCGGATCATGCCGCTCTCAAGCCGGCCGCCGAGTTCGAGAAGATCGACTACCCCAAACCCGACGGCAAGCTCTCCTTCGACAAGCTCTCCTCGGTGTTCCTGTCCAACACCAACCACGAGGAGGATCAGCCGAGCCATCTGCAGCTGCTGGACCCGGAGCTCCCCATTCGCGAGAACCTGCCCAAGTACGCCGAGCCGGCCCAGCGCTACTGCCCGGCCGGGGTCTACGAGGTGGTCGAGGACGACGACGGCAAGCCGCGCTTCCAGATCAACTTCCAGAACTGCGTGCACTGCAAGACCTGCGACATCAAGGACCCGGCGCAGAACATTCGCTGGGTGGCGCCGGAGGGCGGCGGCGGGCCCAACTATCCCAATATGTAAGTGACGGCTCCGCTGCTGAGCTGCAGCCGACGAGAAGGGCGTGCCACACGGCACGCCCTTTTCTTCATTCCTTTACCTGTACCATCTCTTCAACCCAGCACTTTCACCAGCGCCTCGACCACCTGCCGCTGCTGCCCCGCCTCGAGGTAGGGGTGCATCGGAAGACTCAGAATCTCCTGACATACCGTCTCGGTGACCGGCAGGCTGCAGTCGAGATCGGCCACGGCGGGCTGATGGTTGAGCGGTAGCGGATAATGCACCGCCGTGGGGATCCCGCTGTCGGCAAGCTTCGCCTGAACGTCGTCGCGTCGCGGTACGCGAATGCTGTACTGCGCATGCACGCTGGTGTTGCCGGGCGCCAGGCAAGGCGCGTCGACGACGCCGGTCTCGGCCAGCAGCGCAGCGTAGCGCTCGGCCACCTGCTGTCGGAGCGTCACCTCCTCGTCGAACAGCTCGAGCTTGGCCAGCAGGATGGCAGCCTGGAGGGTATCCAGGCGACTGTTCATGCCAACCCGGGTGTGATGATAACGGCGCGCTTCGCCATGACGGGCAACGAGGCGCACCTTCTCGGCAAGCTCGCCGTCGTCGGTGAACACCGCACCGCCGTCGCCGTAGGCGCCCAGCGGTTTGCTGGGGAAAAAGCTGGTGCAGGCAATATGCGACAGCCCGCAGGAGCGTCGTCCGTGACGGGTGGCGCCGAAGCTCTGCGCAGCATCCTCCACCACCGCCAGGCCATGCTGACGGGCCAGCGCCCCGATGGCTTCCATGTCGGCGCACTGGCCGAACATCGAGACCGGCATGATGGCACGGGTGCGCGGGGTGATCGCCGCCTCGACAGCCTCGGGATCGATCAGATAGGTGTAGAGATCGATATCGACGAAGACCGGCCTGGCGCCGGCCAGCACCACGCTCTCGGCGCTGGCGATGAAGGTGAAGCCGGGTACGATCACTTCGTCCCCCGCTCCGATATCGAGCGCCATCAGAGCGATCTGCAACGCATCGGTGCCGTTGGCACAGCCGATGCAGTGTGGCACGCCGACATAGTCGGCCAGGCGACGCTCCAGCTCGGCCACTTCCGGCCCCATGACGTAGCGGCCATGAGCCAGTACGCCCTGAATGGCAGCATCCAGTCGAGGTTTGATGCGCGCCTGCTGCGCGGCAAGATCGATGAAGTTCACAGGCAGCCCCTCACCCCTGTGCCGTTGCACCGGCCGCACGGGCCGGGACGATACGGGAAAGCTGGGGATGGGCCTCGCCTTCTCTCGGTGCCTCCGGAGTCGCCTGGCCCAGCTGATAGACGGTCTCCAGGCAGTGCCGGACGGTCTCGATGCCGAAGCCGCGGCCGGAAAGGATCTCGCGGTAACTCACGGTGTGCAGGTCGGTGAAGCCGCTGGAGAACTCGAACTCCTCGCCGTCGCAGCTGATGCTGCGATAGGTGGAGTGCTGACCGCGCACGCGTTCGGGCAGATCCTCGGCGTCGATGGAGAGGAACCAGCGCACCTTGGCCTTCTCGTATTAGAGATAGCCGGCGGCCTTGTGCTCGTCATGGTAGTGCAGCACCATGCGCTTCAGCTCGCCGAAGATCACGTGCAGCATGTCGAAGAAGTGGATGCCGATCTCTGCCATCACACCGAACGACTTGCGCGGATCGCCCTTCCAACTGGCCAGGTACCACGGGCCCCGTGCGGTGATGTAGGTCAGCTCGACCTCGTACTGACCGTCGCGCTGCTCGGCGATCACCTTGTCCCTGAGCTCGTGAATGGCCGGGTGGTGGCGCAGTTGCATGATGCTGTAGACGCGACGCCCGGTCTCCTCTTCGACGCAGCGCAATTCGTCGAGCTGGGCCGGGGTCGAGACCAGGGGTTTCTCGCAGATCACGTCACAGCCGAGATGCAACCCGGCCGTGATGTGTGCGCTATGGAAGTGATTGGGTGAGCAGACCACCCAGTAGTCGACCGCCCTGTCGCCCTGCCGCTTGAGCCGCCACGCATGTTCGAGAAAGTATTCGAACTGGGTAAAGAACGAGCAGTCGGTCGAGATCGAGTCGATGATGCCGACCGAATCGTTGAGGTCGTAGGCCGCCACCAGGTCATGTCCCGTATCCTTGATCGCCTGCATATGGCGAGGCGCGATATATCCCGCAGCGCCGATGAGAGCAAAATTCATGTTGTTCTCTCCCCAGATTTCCATTCTGTGTCATCTCCATTGAACCAGCGGCTGACGGTACATGCCAGCCGCGGGGGGATTCAAGCGTTCCCTCTTCCTGAGCGTGCCACCGGCCGGGACGGATCGCGAACCCACTCGCTCCAGGAGCCCGCATAGAGTCGTGGCAGGGTACGTCCGGCAACGGCATAGGCAAGAATGTTGTGGCAGGCAGTAACCCCGGAACCGCAGTAGGCCACGATGGCCTCGGCCCTCGGCAGCTCGGCCTCCAGCGCCTCTGGCGCCTTGAAGCGGCCGGTGTCGGCGAGATTGGCGGCACTGGGACGACACACTGCCCCGGGAATGTGGCCGGCGACCGGATCGATGGGCTCCGCTTCGCCGCGATAGCGCTCCTCGCTGCGGGCGTCCACCTTGAGCTCGCGCCCCGAAAACACCTCGTCGGCGGCGATACGTGCGCTGTCGTCGAAGATTGGTTGCCACTGGCTCGGCTCGGGCAGCGGCTCCTGGCCAAGCACCAGCTCACCGCCCGCCTCCTGCCAGGCCTTTAGCCCACCGTCGAGCACACGCACGTCGGGGTGCCCGGCCCAGATGGCCAGCATCCACCACGCCCGCGCCGCCGCCAGCTGTCCGCCCATGTCGTCCAATACCACGACGGGGCGCTGCGGGGTCACACCCAGGCGCCGCAGGGTGGCGGCAAAGTCATCGGCAGACGGCAAGGGATGTCGACCGCCGGCGCCAGGCTCGGCCGCCAAGTCACGATCGAGGTCGAGATGTAGACTGCCCGGCACGTGACCTGCCTCCCACAGGCGGCGACCGGCATCGAGATCACCCAGTCTTGCGCGACAGTCGAATACCTGCGGTGCTCCTTCCTGTTCCAGCGCTTGCGCCAGCTCCGTGGCGGTGATCAGTACCTGTCTCATGCATGTTCTCCTTGGGCCAGCTAGCGCTCCTTGGGAGCCAACTAGGAAGTGGCGGCCTCGGCAGTCAATATCTCGATGGGAGCGCGGCACGCCAGCAGCCGGCGCCGGCCGGCCTGTATGAAGTTTACCTCGATTACAGGATCGTCTGGATTGCCCTCCACCACCACTACCTCACCCTCGCCGAACACCGCATGGCGCAGCCGCAGCCCGGGGCGATAACGCTGAACCGCATAGCCGGCGGTGGGCTCGGCCAGTGCGGGCTCACGTGGCACCAGCGCTATCTCGTCTCGCCCCAGGGCAGCGAGATAACGCAATACCAGGTCGGGCGACGTCACGCCGAGCGGAGCCGACGTCTCCTGCGCTGCCGCCAGCCGGGCAGCGACCTGCCGGCATTCCAGCCACTGCGTCTCGCCGATGAAACGGCTGGGGCGATGGTCGCCGCTGTCGTGCAGCAGCAGCAGATGCTCCCGCGCCCGGGTCACGGCCACGTAGAACAGCCGCCGCTCCTCTTCCAGCCGCTCCGCCGACAAGGGGTTGTCGCGACTGTAATGAGGAAAGTCCTCCTCGTTGACGCCGGCCACCATGACCAGCGGCCATTCGAGCCCCTTGGCGCCGTGCACGGTGGTGATCAGGACGCCGTCGTCGCGATTCTCGACGGGCCGCTCGAGCAGCTCGATGAAGGCCTCGATATCCGAGGTCTCTCCTGCCTGCTCCACCAGCACGTCGAGCAGGCGCACGTCCTCTTCGCCCTTCTCGCGCCTTGCGGCGGCTCGCTTGAGCACCTTTTCGGCATCCAGCGCATCGACCACATGCGCCAGCAGCCGGGCCGGGGACCAGGCACCGAGACGCGGCAGCTCGCACAGCAGCGTCCAGCGCCGCTTGAGGTTGCGCCGCTGCATCGGCTTGAGTCCGGCCAGCAGGGGATCGTCCCGCTCGGGGTACTGCTGCGTATGGGCCAGGCGCTGGGCCAGCGCCGCCAGACGTTCGCGGGCAACGAAAGGGGTCGGCTGCTCCAACAAACGCAACAGATGGCCCGGGTCGTGCAGCAGCGCCGGCGTTTGCGAAAGCCGCAGGTAGCCGGCCAGCGCCTGCACCAGCGGCAGGCGAAAGACGAAGCGATCCTCGCGGGCCAGGCGGAACGGAATGCCGGCCTGCAGCAGCTGCAGTTGCACGGGCACCGACAGCGCCCAGCTGCGCACCAGCAGGCATGCCTCGCTCAGCGCCCTGCCGCCCTGCCGCCAACGCTCCAGGGTCGCCAACAGCGCTGCCTTGCCCTGCTCGACGGCAATCTCGGTGACCGGGTTGTCGGGAGCGGCCAGACACAGCTGGTCGGGCCTTCGCCGGTTGGCGGCGATGGCATGGTTGGCCAGCAGCGCCAGCGAGTGGCCATGGCGGAAGGTGGTCGAGAGCGGATAGTCGGTCGCCGCGCCGAAGGTGGCGCTGAAGTGCTCGCGCATGGTATCGGGATGCGCGCCACGCCATTCGTAGATGCACTGGTTGGCATCGCCCACGGCCATGACGTCTGCGCTGCGCCCCGCCAGCAGGGCCAACAGGCGCAACTGGGCCTGATTGATGTCCTGATACTCGTCGACGATCGCCTGGTCGAGATAGCCCTCCACCCTTCCGACCAGGGCAGAGTCGGTTTCCAGCGCCCGCAGCGGACGGTAGAGCAGGTCGGAGTAGGTCATCAGGCCATGCTCGGCGAGCAGCGCCTCGAGACGCTCGAAGGCTGCGGCGAAGTGCTCGCAGCCCTCGTCGAGGTCGAGCCGCTCGAGCAGCGTGGCGGCAGGCAGCATCTCGGCCTTCACCAGGCCGCAGAAGTGCGCCAACGCCTCGAGGGTATCGCCCTCGAGGGCCATGTCACGCCGCTCGCCGTCCTCCAGCACCTCCAGGGTCGCCTGGCGCAGCAGACGCTCCACCTGCCAGTCGGCGGAAATCAATCGGCGTGGGGCCAGCGCGCCCCAGCGGGTCAGGCTCTGGGTCAGGCGGTGGCCGAGGGAGTGGAAGGTACGTACGTCGGGCAGACGCTGACCGGTGGGTGCCATCTCGATCAGCCTGCGCTGGAAGTCCTCGCGCGCCGAGCGGTTGAACATCAGCACCAGGATGCGCTGCGCCGGTACGCCCTGCTCCAGCAGGTGCAGCACGCGAGCGACCAGCGTGGTCGTCTTGCCGGCGCCCGCCACCGCCGATACCCTGGCGTGCCCGGCGCCGTGTTCGACGACGGCACGCTGCTCCGCGGTCAGCCTCACGAGGCCTCGGCGGGCAGTTCGCCCAGAGGCTGCCAGCAACCGGCACTGGTCAGGCCGAGCTCGGTGCTGCCGTCGCTCCTGGGGCGCTGTTCGGCAGCTTCCACCAGACGGTAATAGACGTTGCGCCCGAGGCGCGCCGCGAGACCGAAGCGCACCGGCACTTCGGGCACCTGGGCACCCTCGGGGGTGGCGCTGAGTCTCAGCCGATGCGTTTCATCCAGCCGCAGGCGGTCGCCGGCATGAGTGGTCAGCCACCAGCAGCCCGCGGCCTCGTCGTAGTCGGCATCCACCACCACGAAGGGGCGGTCGACCACGCGAATGCGCTGCTTTTCCACCGGCGTGACCAGATAGTATTCGCCATCCTCCTCACGCCGCAGCAGCGTCGAGAGCAGGCGAACCAGGCGCGGCCGTGTCATTTCACTGCCTTCATGGAACCAGCGCCCGTCGGCGGCGATCTCCAGGTCCATGTCGCCTGCCTGCCCCGGCTGCCAGCGCTCCAGCGGGGGAATGGCGCCATCGGGCTCGACGTGATTGAGCAGTGGATCCAGGTTCATACGCCCCCCTTCGACATGAAGCTCCCTCTTCCTGCTACACCAGGCCGGCTCGGGCCAGGATGTCGCGCGTCTCGTCGCTGGGCTCGGGCGCCGCACCACGGAACAGGCGGTAGAAGTTGGCCGTGGTCTGCATGGCGACCTCCTCGACGCTGATGCCCCGCGCTTCGGCGATGCATTCGGCGACCTCCACCACCCAGGCCGGTTCGTTGGGCTTGCCGCGATACGGCACCGGCGCCAGGTAGGGGCTGTCGGTCTCGATCAGCAGTCGGTCCAGGGGTACCCGGCGCGCCACTTCACGCAGCGATTCGGCGTTGCGGAAGGTGACGATACCCGACAGCGAGATGTAGAAGCCGTGGCGCACCGCCTCCCGTGCCATCTCGAGATCCTCGGTGAAGCAGTGCAGCACCCCGCCGATGGCCGGATCGCTGTGCTCGCGTATCAGTTCCAGCGTCTCCTCGCGGGCGTCGCGGGTATGCACGATCACTGGCAGTTCGAGTTCGGTGGCGGCCACCAGCTGACGCCGGAAGCGCTCGCGCTGCACTTCCCGCGACGGCACCCGCTCCGGGGTCTTGTCGAGATAATGATAGTCCAGACCGCACTCGCCGATGGCCACCGCGCCGAAGTGCTCCGCGGCCTCCTTGATGGTATCGATCTCCGGCTCGCGCTCCAGCAGATGCAGCGGATGCACGCCGGCGGAGATCGCCACGTCGTCGTGCTCGCGGGCAATGGCGGCGAGAGTCGGCATGTCATCGAGCGTGACGGCAACGGCGAGGAACTGGCCTACGTCACGGGCCCGAGCGGCGGCCAGGGCGTCGGCAAGGTTGCCGTTATGGGTAGCGGGGTCGAGGCGGTCCAGGTGACAGTGGGAATCGACGAACATGAGCGGCCGGATCTTCCTCTGGGATGTCAGGGGGAAAACGAGGGTATACGAAAACGCCACTCCACGTCGATGTGGAGTGGCGCATGGATGCCTGTCGAGTCCGATGAATCGGGTCTGGCCGGTCAAGTCACAGGATCAGAAGCAGCCAGGGTACTCCCACCGCCAACCAGACCAGCAGGAAGAGCAGGCCGAAGATCGCCCCGAGGCGCCACCACAGTGGACCGGGCAGATAGCCGCTGCCGTAGTAAACCGGACTCGGCCCGGTACCGTAAGGCGTCAGGATCCCCATGAAACCTAGAGTCGGCAGCAGCAGCAGAATGAACATCTGCATGTCGAGGCCCGGGATACCGGACGCCGCAGCCAACATGACGGGCAGCAACGCCGTGACATGGGCCGTGATGCTGGCGAAGAAATAGTGCAGCACATAGAAGATCACCGTCAGTGCGAGCATTGCCATCAGCGGATCGAAGTGGCTGATGCGTGCGCCCACCAAGTTGCCGAACCAGCCGACGAAACCGACCTGACTGAGGCCACCGGCGAGCGCCACCAAGGTCGCGAACCAGACGAAGGTGTTCCAAGCCGGCTTGTTGGCGAGTATGTCGTTCCAGCTCAAGACCCCGAGCAGCAGCATGGCGCAGATCACCAACAGCCCCACTAGGGAGGCCGAAATGACGTCACCGCCGAAGATCCACAGCATAAGAGCCATCAACACCAGCCCTACCAGCACCACCTCGTTGCGCGTCAGCCGCCCCAGGGCTTTGAGCTCGCTTTCGGCCCAGTCGGACACTGCGCTGCCCGATTTCACCTCCGGCGGGCAGAGCCAGTAGCACAACAGCGGCACCACCAGCAGCAACAGCACCCCGGCAGGCGCCGCAGCCAGGAACCACTGCCCCCATCCGATGCGCACCCCGGTGGCGGTCTCGGCCAGAGCGACAGCCAGCAGATTGGGCGCCATGGCCGTGAGGAAAAGCGAGCTGGTGGCACAGGTCGAGACGATGGCGGTCCACATCAGGAAGCTGCCCATTCGCTTCATGCTGGGATCGTTGGGCTGCGAATCGTAGAGAGGCGGCAAATTCTGCAGCACCGGATAGATAGTGCCCGCGCTGCGTGCGGTATTGGAGGGAGTGAACGGGGCCAGAATGGTGTCGGCAATCATCACCGCATAGCCCAGCGTGAGGGTGCGGCGCCCCATGCTCTTGACCAGCCATAGTGCGATACGTCGGCCAAGCCCGGTCTTCTCGTAACCCAGCGCGAACATGAAGGCGCCGAAGATGAGCCAGACCACCGAGTTGTTGAAACCTGAAACGGCCCAGGCAAAAGCACTGTTGGGCACGTTGAAGCCAGGAGCGGCCATCTGCTCCGGCGAGAACAGCACCCACGGAGCCAGCAGAGCCGCCAGCGTGACTCCGATCAGGCCGATCACGGCACCCGGTAGCGGCTCGAAGATGAGCCCGACCACACAGCCAAGGAAAATGGCAAAGAAGTACCAAGCGTGGGGCGCCAAGCCCTCAGGCGCCGGTAGCAATGCCACCAGCAAGGCGACCAGCAGCGGCGCCAGCGCCTTCCATGAAAAGCGGGACATCCATTCAGGCATCATTTCGCCCTTAATGTCAGTGGGAAAGTGTTGCACCACGGGGGGTGTAGCCGTGAGGTTAAGCGCTGGCCGAAAAACAGCATAGCACTCACGAAGGCTTTCGAACGCTTGATTGACATGCATCAAGCAAGTTGAAAGCACTGCTTAGCTGCCCTGGCCGCTCCTGTAGGCGAATGCTAGGCTGCTACGCAAACGAGCGTTTCGGCAACCCTCATGCCGGCCCCGGCACAACAACGGAAGCGTCCATGCAGGAACGAGATTTCGATATCGTCGTCGTAGGCGGCGGCGGCGCCGGATTGCGCGCCGCCATTGCCGCCGCTGAACAAGCCCAGAAGAACGGCACCCGCCAGCGCATCGCCTTGCTCTCCAAGGTCTACCCCATGCGCTCGCACACGGTCGCCGCCGAAGGGGGAGCCGCGGCGGTAACCAGTGCCGAGGACAGCCTACAGGCGCACTTCGACGACACCGTTGCCGGCAGCGACTGGCTGGCCGAGCAAGGCGTGGTCGACTACTTCGTACGCCATGCCCACCGCGAGCTGGTCCAGTTGGAGCGCTGGGGCTGCCCCTGGAGCCGCCAGCAGGACGGCAGCATTCAGGTGCGCCGCTTCGGCGGCATGAAAACGGCACGCACCTGGTTCGCCGCCGACAAGACCGGTTTTCACCTGCTGCATACGCTGTTCCAGACCTCGCTCAAGTATGCCGAGATCGAGCGGCTGGACGAGTACTTCGTGCTCGATATCGCCGTGCACGATGGTAGCGTGACCGGGGTGATTGCCCTGCAGGTCGCCACCGGCGAGCTGACCCTGCTGCGCACCAAGGCCGTGGTACTTGCCACGGGCGGTGCCGGCCGCCTATTTCGCTTCAACACCAACGCCGGGATCGTCACCGGCGACGGCATGGCCATCGCCTACCGCCACGGCGTGGCGCTGCGCGACATGGAGTTCGTGCAGTACCATCCCACCGGCTTGCCGGGCTCGGGCATCCTGATCACTGAAGCGTGCCGAGGGGAAGGCGGCATCCTGCTCAACAAGGATGGCTACCGCTACCTGCAGGACTACGGCCTTGGCCCGGAAACCCCGCTGGGTCAGCCACAGAACAAGTTCATGGAACTCGGCCCGCGGGACAAGCTTTCCCAAGCCTTCTGGCAGGAGCAGCAGGCAGGCCGTACCGGCACCTTCGCCGGCAGCGACGTGGTCTATCTCGACCTGCGCCATCTCGGCGAGGCCGTGCTCAAGGAGCGACTGCCCTTCATCTGCGAGCTGGCCAAGTCCTACATCAACGTCGACCCGGTGCGCGAGCCGATTCCGATTCGCCCGGCGGTGCACTACACCATGGGCGGTATCGAAACAGACGCCGAGTGCGAAACGCGGATCAAGGGGCTGTTCGCCGCCGGCGAGTGCGCCTCCGTGGGGCTGCACGGGGCCAACCGGCTCGGTTCCAACTCGCTCACCGAGCTGCTGGTGTTCGGACGCTTGGCGGGCGAGCGGGCCAGTCAGCAGGCCGCGGAACGCAACCTTGCCGACCCACGCCTGATACAGGAGCAGGCCCACAGGCAGCAAACGGCCCTGGCCACGCTATGCGAGGGCAAGAGCGAAGAGAACTGGGTCGCCCTCAAGCGTGAGCTGATCCAGACCATGGAGAGCGGTTGCGGGATCTATCGCACCGAAGCAGGCATGCAGGCCGCCCTGGACAGCGTACGCCGGCTCCGCGAGCGCTATCGTGAGGTGCGGGTCAACGACAAGAGTCGCATCTACAACACCGAGCTGCTCGAATGCATCGAGCTGGGCTTCGGTCTGGACATCGCCGAGGCAACCTGCCTCGGGGCGCTGGAACGTCGCGAATCCCGCGGTGCCCATCAGCGTCTCGACCGGGACATGCAGCAGCGTGACGATACATGCTTCCTCAAGCACAGCCTGGTCTTTCATCGCGGCGACGCTGCCGCAGAGCTGCAGTGGCAGGACGTCGACGTGCGTTTCTCCGCGCCCGCCGAGCGCGTCTACGGCGAGGCTGGCCGCAACATCGAGGGTGAACGAGGAGCGCACTCATGAGCACCAAATCGATCCGCATCAAGCGCTATTTGCCGGAGCAGGCGGACGAAGCGTTCTGGCAACGCTACGAGGTACCCGTCGATGACAGCACCTCGCTGCTCGATGCCCTGAATCTCGTCAAGGAAGAGCTGGACAGTAGCCTGAGTTACCGCTGGTCCTGCCGCATGGCGATCTGCGGCTCCTGTGGGGTGATGGTAAACGGCATTCCAAAGCTGGGCTGCAAGACCTTCCTGCGCGATTACCCGGACGAGGTTCGCATCGAGCCGCTGGCCCATTTCCCGGTTCAGCGCGATCTGGTGGTCGACATGGAAATCTTTCTGCAGCATCTGGCCGCAGTCAAACCCTGGCTGATCGACGAGGCTTCGAACGCAGCGGAACCCAACCGCCAGACGCCAGCCCAACTGGCGCGTTACAAGCAGTTCGCCAACTGCATCAACTGCGGCCTGTGCTATTCCGCCTGCCCCCAGTTCGGTCTCAATCCCGAGTTCCTGGGGCCTGCGGCCATCGCCCTCGCCCATCGCTACAACCTCGACAGTCGCGACCATGGCAAGGCGCAGCGCATGCCTGAGCTCAACCGACACGAGGGCGTGTGGAGCTGTACCTTCGTCGGTTTCTGCTCCGAAGTGTGTCCCAAGCACGTGGACCCGGCGGCAGCGGTGAATCAGGGCAAGGTCGAATCGGCCAAGCACACCCTGATTGCCCTGTTCAGGGGTTAGGAAAGAGGTTAGGAGACGGTATGCACCCACACGAACGACTGCCCCCGCTACCCCGCACCTGGTGGCTCAAGCATCGCTACTTCATCGTCTACATGCTAAGAGAGGCGACAGTGCTGCCTCTGCTGTTCTTCGCCGTCTGCCTGCTGGCGGGGTTGATCGCCCTGTTGCGGGGCGAGGCCAGTTGGATGAACTGGCTCGCCTTCATGGGCAGCGCTCCCGTGCTTCTGATCAACGGGCTGGCCCTGGCAGCGAGCCTCTATCACGCCTGGACCTTCTTTCAGCTCTTTCCCCGCGTGATGCCGCTGCGCATTGCGGGACACCCATTGCCCCATCAGGCCGTGGTGGCCGCACAGTGGGCCGGCGTGGCAGTCGTCACACTGATATCGCTATGGCTGTTCGTGGGAGGTGCGCGATGAGCGACAAGCCGTCACGCCGTCAGGCCTTCGACGAGCCGCTGTGGTGGGGGCTGTTCAGTGCCGGCGGTGTCTGCTTCGCCGTGTTCGTGCCGGCTGCCATCCTGTGTCTGGCCCTGCTGGCACCGCTGGGGGTCGTTCCGCTCGATGCCGAGCGTGCACGCTCGATGCTGTTCGGTCTACCCGGCTTACTGTTCGTCGGCGCCGTGGTCTGCCTGCCACTGTTCCATGCCGCCCACCGCATCCGCCATGGCTGTTTCGACCTGCGCCTGGGTCGCGACGGGCGCAACAAGTGGCTGACCTATGGCAGCGCCGCCTTGCTGAGCGCCGCTGCCTTGACTGGAGTGCTGATCGGTATGCTGAGGTAGCGATACGAGAGATGCGCTTAAAGCGTGTAGCTCGACGACCCCTTGTCCAGTTGCCCGGCCAGCAGCGTCTCGATACGGTCGCGCACGATGTGATCCTCGGGGCTGAAGTGGATGCCGATCCCCGGCACCCGTCTTCCCGCCACGCCGTCGGGCGATACCCACACGACCTGACCGGTCACCGGCACCCGCTCGCTTTCGCCGGGCAGGGTCAGCAGCAGGTAGACTTCCTGGCCCAGCTCGTAGCGCTCGCGCGTGGGCACGAAGATGCCGCCCCGTTCGAGCAGCGGCATATAGGCGGAGAGCAGGGTCTGCTCGTCCTGAATGGTCAGCGACAGGGCCTTCTGCGGTGCCATGTGTCTCTCCCTTACCCTGCTTCACGAGCGCAGCAGGGTCGACCAGCGTACCAGCCAGGCCTCGAGGACCAGCTGGGGGTTGGGGTTGCCGCCCGCCGCCAGCAGGCGGCGCTGCTCCCGGGCGAAATCCAGCAGCCGGAACCAGTCCTGCACCCGGGCATTCTTGACCGCCTGACGGTAGAGCGGAAGGAGATCGGGATTGCGCACTGCCGCCGACTCCCCCGACAGGCCCAGGCGAATCAAGTCTTCGAGCCAGGCAATACCGTACCATAGTATCGACTCAAGGGACTGGCGGTCGAGACGGGCTGCCTCCGCTACCGGCTCGGCACCACGCACCAGGGCATCGAAGGTCTCGTGCAGCTGTTTGCGCAGCGCGCGTGAGTCAGGAGTGGCCAGCTCCGCGGCTAGCAGCGGCAAGCCTCCCGCTACCTGTAGCCAGAACTCCGCTTCATCACGCCCCCCCAGCGACTTGGCCAGCCACTCGATGCTCTGCTCGTGCTCGGGCAGCGGCAGACTCCAGTGCTGACAGCGGGAGCGAATGGTGGCCAGCATGCGCGAGGGGACGTCGGCCAGCAGCAGGAACTGGGTGCGCGCGCCCGGCTCCTCCAGGCTCTTGAGCAGCGCATTGGCCGCCGCCACGTTCATCGCCTCCGCCGGTGAGAGCACGATCACCCGGTGGCCGCCCTGCTGGGCCGTCTGGGAGACGAAGGCATTGACCTCACGGATCGGATCGATACGGATCTGCCGCTTGCCCTCCTCCGGTGAAACGCGCAGCAGATCGGGATGATAGCCGGCAGCCAGCATATGACAGCCATGACACTGGCCACAGGCCGTCTCGCCCGACGAGGCACACAGCAGGTAGCCGAGCAGCGCCTCGGCGAAGCGCTGCTTGCCGACACCGCGAGGCCCCGAGAGCAGCATGGCGTGGGGCAGCCGCCCACTGCGATGCAGCGCGAGGAACTGCTGCCACAGCGGAGCATGCCAGGGCAGCAGCGATGTCGCCGGGTCGCTCACAGCCATGCGCTCACTCTCGCTTCCAGGCAGGCCGAGAGACGCGCCTGCACGGTGTCGAGGGGCGCATCGGCATCGATCACTGCCATGCGCTGGGGTGCCGCGGCGGCCCGCGCCAGGTAGGCTTGGCGTACGGCCTCGAAGAACGAGGCCTGCTCCTGTTCGAAGCGATCGCGACTGTCGCCGCTGGCCGTCAGACGCCCTTGCAAGCGCCGCTGCGCAGCGGCGACGGGCATGTCGAGCAGCAGGGTCAGATCGGGCTCGAGGCCACGCTGGACGAAGCGCTCCAGCTCGGCGATACGATCCGGCTCGATGCCACGTCCGCCGCCCTGATAGGCAAAGGTGGCATCGGTGAAGCGGTCGCACAGCACCCAGGCACCGCGCTCGAGCGCAGGGCGAATGCGCTGGGCCAGGTGCTGGGCGCGGGCGGCGAACACCAGCAACAGTTCGGCATCGGCATCGAGAGGTTCGTCGGCCTGCGGCGAGAGCAGCAGCTCCCGCATGGCCTCGGCCCGTGGCGTACCGCCCGGCTCGCGAGTGCGCACGACCTCGACGCCGCGCGCCACCAGCCACTGGGCCACCCATTCGAGGTTGGTCGACTTGCCGACGCCCTCGCCGCCTTCCAGGGTGATGAAACGTCCACGCTGTCGCATTGGGGGCTCCTGTGCCGCCTGCCGTGCTCCGCTCTGCATAGCGCAATCGCTGCTCAGCGATTGCGGATGTAGCGGTTCACGGCATTGTTGTGTTCACGCAGCGTACGTGAAAAGTGGTGGGTGCCATCGCCACGCGAAACGAAATAGTAGGTGTCGCCGGGCAGCGGGTCGACGGCAGCCTCCAGCGAGGCGCGGCCGGGCATGGCGATGGGCGTCGGCGGCAGGCCATTGATCACGTAGGTGTTGTAGGGCGTGGCTTCCTGCAGGTCCGCCCGGGTGATACGCCCCTCATAGCGTTCGCCCATGCCGTAGATCACCGTGGGGTCGGTCTGCAGGCGCATGCCGGTTTGCATGCGCCGCTTGAATACCCCGGCGATCTCGCGTCGCTCCTCGGGAGCACCGGTCTCGCGCTCGATCAGCGAGGCCATGATCAACGCCTCGTAGGGCGACTCGATGGTCAGGTCGTCGCTGCGACCTTCCCACACCTCTTCCAGCACCTGCTCCATGCGTGCAAGCGCCTGCCGCAGGATATCGAGATCGCTCATGCCCTTGTGGTAGCGATAGGTGTCGGGGAAGAACCAGCCCTCTGGGTGGCGTCCCTCGCGCTCCAACAGCGCCATGACCTCCTCGTCGCTGAGGCCCTGGGTGAGATTCTCCAGCTTGGGAGCGGCATCGAGACGAGCGCGCATCTGACGGAAGGTCCACCCTTCCGGGATCGTCAACGGATAGGTCACGACCCGGTCGCTGCCGAGCAGTTCGATCAGCTCACGCCCGCTCATGCCCGGCTCGAGCAGATACTCGCCGCTGCGCAGCCGCGGGATCGCCTCCGGTTCGAGACGGGTCAACAGGCGAAAGGCCCATTCGTCCTCGATCACGCCGCGCGCCGCCAAGTCCGTCACTACCCGGTTGTAGCCCGCGCCTCGCGGCACTTCGTAGAGCGTGTCCTCTTCCACCGCAATGGGCGCCTCGAGGCGGCTTTCCCAATAGCGATAGCCGGCAAATGCCGCCACGGCCGCCACTACCAGCAGAACCAGCAAAAATTTCAGCAAACGCAGCATGCGCTTTCCTCGCTACCTACCTGTCTTGATATGCAAAGCGCAGCCCGGAGACTGCATGGGTATCGCCTGCGCGCCCCGTTCGGCAGCACCAGCGGCATGCCTCAACGAGTGGGGGCGGTGGGATAGCCCAGCAGTGCATGGGCCTCGTCCTGCAACCCTCGATGAGCGTCACCGAGAAGCCATTGCCGCAGCGGATTGCCATCGGCGTCGTCCAACCGCGCCACCGGCCAGAGCCCCTGAACCGAATTGCCGAGCCACACCGCCTCGGCATCCTCCAGCACCTGCGACCCCACTGAGACCTCTGCAATGGACAAACGCTGCATCAGCGCCGCGCGCAGCGTTCCCGCCACGCCGCAGGCGTTCAATTGCGGCGTTTCCAGTCGCCCCTGGCGCAACCAGAACAGGTTCATGCTGGTGGCCTCGACCAGCCGGCCCTGGCTGTCGCAGAGCAGCCCCTCGGCAACGTCGGCATCGTCCCACTCGCGGCGAGCCATCACGTTCTCGAGCCGGTTGAGATGCTTGATTCCGGCCAGCAGCGGCTGCACGCCCAACTGCAGCCGACAGTGGCGAACCCTCACGCCATCCCACCAGCGTCGTGGCTGGGGCGTGAAATCGGTGGCCTGCCACAGCAGCCGCGGCTCGGGCGCAGCGGGCGTCTGGTAGCCACGTCCGCCCCCGCCTCGGGTCACGATCAGCTTGAGTACCTTCAGTCCCGGCCCGGTCTGGGCCGGCAACATGTCGAGCGTGCCGGACGCGGGCATGGGAATGCCGAGCCGGCGACAGCCCTCGGCCAGCCGCTGCATGTGTTGCGGCCACAGCAGCGGCATCTCGTCCCTCACCAGCACCGTCTCGAACACCCCGTCGCCATAGGCGAGGCCGCGGTCGTCGATCGGCACCCATGCCTCTGCTTGCGGCCAGATCATGTCACTCGCTCGAGACGCCCCGGCTCAGCGCAGCCGAGAGAAGACCAGAGTGCCGTTGGTGCCACCGAAGCCGAACGAATTCGACAGCGCCACGTCGATCTTCCGCTCGCGTGCCGTGTGCGGCACGTAATCCAGGTCGCAGCCTTCCTGGGGGTTGTCCAGGTTGATCGTCGGCGGCGCTACCTGATCGCGGATGGCCAGGATGCAGAACACCGCTTCGACGGCACCGGCCGCACCCAGCAGGTGGCCGATCATCGACTTGGTGGAGCTCACCGCGACACCATCGGCCGCCGCCCCCATCACCTTCCTGATGGCACGACTCTCGGCCAGATCCCCTGCCGGAGTCGAGGTGCCATGGGCATTGATGTAGTCGACCGCCGAAGGGTCGATACCGGCATCGCGGATGGCGTTGCGCATGGAGAGCGCCGCCCCGCTGCCGTCCTCCGGCGGTGCCGTCATGTGGAAGGCGTCGTCGCTCATGCCGAAACCGGTCAGCTCGGCGTAGATGCGGGCGCCGCGCGCCTTGGCATGCTCGTACTCCTCGAGTACCAGGATGCCGGCCCCGTCGGAGAGCACGAAGCCGTCGCGATCGCGATCCCAGGGGCGGCTGGCGGCCTGCGGGTCGTCGTTGCGGGTCGACAGGGCGCGAGCCGCGGAGAACCCACCCAGCCCCAGCGGAGTGGTGGCCATCTCGGCACCACCGCAGATCATTACGTCGGCGTCGCCATAGGCGATGGTGCGCGCGCTATAGCCGATATTGTGGGTACCGGTGGTACAGGCCGTGGTGATGGCAATGTTCGGACCCTTGAAGCCATGCTGGATGGCCAGGTTGCCGGAAATCATGTTGATGATCGAGCCGGGCACGAAGAACGGCGACACGCGACGCGCCCCACCCTTGTTGAGGGCATTGTGGTTCTGTTCGATCATCGGCAGACCGCCGATGCCGGAGCCGATGGCCACGCCGATACGCTCGGCGTTCTCGTCGGTGCACTCGATACCGGCATCGCTGATGGCCTGAGCGCCTGCTGCCACCCCGTACTGGATGAACAGGTCCATCTTGCGCGCATCCTTGGGATTCAGGTACGGGCTGATGTCGAAGTTCTTGACCGAGCCACCGAAGCGGGTGTTGAAGCCGGTAGCATCGAAATGCTCGATGGGAGCAATGCCGCTCTTGCCGGCCAGGATGTTTTCCCAGCTCTCCTTGACCGTGTTGCCCACCGGCGTGACCAGCCCCAGCCCGGTCACCACAACTCTACGAGCCATCAGTATTCCTCCCAGACAACCTTGATGACACGACCCTTCCGCAGGTCGTCTTTGCGCGCATTATACCGGACATGCTCACTGCTTGGGCAGCGCGGCCTTTACGTAAAGCAAAAGCCGCCCTGGGACTCAGGACGGCTTTCCAGGGCCTTGAGAACGGCCCTACACCTCAGCAAGCGGCGACTAGCGCATCCTCACTGATGGGCGTTGACGTAATCGATGGCTTCCTGAACGGTGGTGATCTTCTCGGCTTCCTCATCGGGAATTTCGGTATCGAATTCCTCTTCGAGCGCCATGACCAGCTCGACGGTATCCAGGGAATCAGCGCCAAGGTCCTCGGTGAAGGAGGAGCTGTTCTGGATATCCTCTTCCTTGACGTTCAGGCGCTCGGCCACAACCTTCTTCACGCGCTCTTCGATGGTGCTCATTTTATACGTACTCCAGTCGTTCAAGTTAGCCGTTCAGATGACCAGCCATTGGTCCGCAAACTCAAGCTGCGGGTAGTTTATAGACCCCCCCCTGTCGGCGCAACCGCCGACCGGCAGGAGCTTCAACGCATGTTCATGCCGCCGTTGACCTGCAGCGTTTCACCGGTAATGTAGCCGGCGCCCTCGCTTGTCAGAAAGCCGACGGCAGCGGCAATTTCCTCGGGCTCGCCCAGGCGCGCCAGAGGGATTTGCGTCATCAACGCCTGATGCTGCTCTTCGGGCAGAGCGCTGGTCATGTCGGTGGCGATGAAGCCCGGCGCCACCGCATTGACGGTGATGGCCCGGGACGCCACTTCACGCGCCAGCGCACGGGTGAACCCCTCCATGCCCGCCTTGGCGGCAGCATAGTTGGTCTGGCCGAGATTGCCCATGGTCGCCACCACCGAACTGATGCTGACGATACGGCCGAAACGGGCCTTGGTCATGCCGCGCAGACACGCCTTGGTGACGCGATAGACCGACTTGAGGTTGGTATCGAGAACCGAGTCCCACTCCTCTTCCTTCATGCGCATCAGCAGATTGTCGCGGGTGATGCCGGCATTGTTGATCAGAATGGTGGGCGCACCGAACTCCTCGGTGATCGCTTTCACCAGCGCGTCGACACTGGCCTGATCGGTGACGTCCAGGGCTCTGCCGGCCCCCTCGATACCATGGGCGCGAAGATCCTCATCGATCTTGGCAGCGCCGGACTCGGTGGTTGCCGTTCCGATCACCACGCGCCCCTGACGACCGAGCTCATGGGCGATGGCCCGACCGATGCCACGACTGGCGCCGGTCACCAGGGCGATTCTGCGTTCGCTGGTCATAACCTGTTCCCGCTCCGAATGCTGTTGAATCCTGGGGCTCCTGCCCCTGCTTGTCGTGCAGGCCGCTTCTTCGCCGGCCTTCGGTTTCGCGCAGCCTTTACTGCCCGAGCGTCTCGCGCGCCAGGCCGAGCGCCGCCTCGAGGCTGTCGGGATCGTTCACCGCCAGCCCCTTGCTGCTCTTGGCGATGCGCTTGCCCAACCCGGTCAGCACCTTGCCCGGACCGCACTCGATGAAGACCTCGGCGCCACCCGCCACCATCGCCTCGACGCAGGACGTCCAACGCACCGGCTGATAGAGCTGCTCGACAAGACGCGTGCGCAGGGTCTCGACATCGGCATGCGCCTGGGCATCGACGTTCTGATACACGGTGTAGCGCGGCGCACGCATGTCGAGGTCGGCCATGGCTGCCTTGAGGCGCTCCGCCGCCGGACGCATCAGATCGCAGTGCGAAGGTACGGAAACCGGCAGCGGCATGGCACGCTTGGCTCCCGCCTCCTGGCACAGGGCAATGGCGCGTTCGACGGCCGCCTTGTCACCGGCGATCACCACCTGCCCCGGGGAATTGTAGTTCACGGCCGCCACCACCTCATTTTGCGCCGCTTCGGCACAGGCGGTTTCAACGATGGCATCGTCGAGGCCGAGAATGGCGGCCATCGCCCCCCGCCCAGCCGGCACTGCCTCCTGCATCGCTTCGCCACGCAGACGCACCAGACGCACACCGTCGGCGAAGCTCATCACACCGGCGCAGACCATGGCACTGTACTCACCCAGGCTATGCCCGGCCATGGCACCGGGGCGAGGCCCCTCCAGCTCCTGCCAGACACGCCAGATGGCAACGCTGGCCGTCAGCAGTGCAGGCTGGGTGCAGGCGGTGGCATTGAGCGCCTCATCCGGCCCCTCCTGGACCACCTTCCACAGGTCATAGCCCAGCGCGTCGGCGGCCTCCTCGAAGGTCGTCCGTACCACGCTGTAGCGTTCGGCCAGCTCCCGCAGCATGCCTACCTGCTGGGAGCCTTGCCCGGGAAAGACGAGGGCAAGGGGTTGAGTCATGTCGTTCACCATTTGTTGAGTGCTGTCAGTTGCGACCGCCCAACTCGAGAGCGAGTCGGGCGGGCAGGTCTCGACTGACCTCCTGCGCGGCCCGCAGCACAGCATAGGAAAAGCCGGTGGCATCGGCACTGCCATGGCTCTTGATCACAATGCCATCGAGCCCCAGCAGGCTGGCGCCATTGTAACGCACCGGATCCAGCTCGCTCTTCAGCCGACGCAACGCCGGCCTCGCCAGCATTCCGACCAGGCGACTGCTCCAGTGCGAGTCGAAGGTCGCCTGTACCCTTTCGATCAGCATGCGCGCCAGGCCTTCGCTGGCCTTGAGCACCGCATTGCCGACAAAACCATCGCATACCACCACATCGGCCAAGCCGGCGAAGATGCCGTCGCCCTCGACAAAGCCGATATAGTTCAACGCGTCGACTTCGGCCAGCAGCGCATCCGCCTCGCGCACTGCGTTGCTGCCCTTGGTCCCCTCGCTACCGACGTTGAGCAGCGCCACCCGCGGTGCGGCGATGCCATCCACGTGGCGCGCCATCACTTCGCCCATACGTGCGAAGTCCACCAGCCGCCCCGCAGAGACATCGACATTGGCCCCCAGGTCCAGCAGATAGCAGCGCCCGTCGCCGCGCGTGGGTATGGCGGTGCAGATGGCCGGACGCGGAATGTCCGCCACGGTGCCCAGTTCGCGCCTGGCCAGCGCCATCAGCGCACCGGTGTTGCCGGCACTGACACCGGCCACGGAACCCCGGGCAGCTACGTGCTTCAGCATCATCGCCATGCTCGTCTCGCCGCCGCGCCGAAGCGCGTCGGTGGGACGCTGGTCCTGTCGAATCAGGCTCGGTGCATGATGAACGGACAGATGCGAACCGGCCGCAGCAAGATGCCGCGGCAGGTTCTTGAGCTCGCCTGACAGTCGGTCGCCCGGTCCGAACAGATCGGCCTGCAATCCAGGCCTCGCCAGCACGGCGGCAGCCGCCCCCTGTACGGCGGCGGCAGGGCCTGCATCTCCGCCCATCGTATCGATGGCAATCCGCACGTTCAGGTGCCGATGGTCATCGAGGCGGATCGACTTAGACGTCGACTACCTTGCGACCGCGGTAGAAACCGTCGGGGGAGACGTGGTGACGCAGGTGAGTGGTGCCGGTTTCCTTGTCCTGGGACAGGGTCGGTGCGCTCAGGGCGTCATGGCTGCGACGCATGCCGCGCTTGGAACGAGTCTTACGATTCTGTTGAACTGCCATGGGTGTCACTCCGAAGTGAGACGATAAACAATCAGGATTTGTCCTTGAGGCGGCGCAGCACCTCGAAAGGACTCGCGGGAGCAGGCTCGTTCTCCACGAGCTCCTCGCCGCTGCTCAGCTGGTCGCGCGAGACACGGCAATGCGCCTCGTCGTGGTAAACCACCTGGGGCAGACTGAGGATCAATTCATCCTCCACCACCTCCAGCAGGTTCAGCTGTTCGTTTTCCACCAGCACCGGCTCGTGGGTGCTCGGCAGCTCTGCCGCCAGCGCATCGCTCGAGACCATTCCCAGCAGGAACTCGCTCGCGACGCGCTGAGGCATCGGCTCCAGGCAGCGCCGGCAGGGCAGCTGCAGCTCGGCCTCGAGACGGCCGCGAATCTCACGGCGCCCCTGGGCATCGATGCCGAAGTCGAGCCACACCTGGCAGTCGCCCGCCTGCTCGCCCACCTGGGCGGCAAGACGCTCGAACTGGTCGAGCGCCATCAGCCCCGAGAGGCTTTCGGCACGAGCGGCGAGCCGGTAGGGCTCGACCTTGTTGGGAAGTCGTGAGGTCAACATAGGCGCGCAATGATAGGCACTCCCCATGCCCCTGTCAAAGACGCCATGTCAGCGAGTTACAATACCCCTCTCTTCGAGCCCGCCAAAGGTTCGCATCATCTACTGCAGGAGCGCACCATGCCACGACTCGTCCTCGCCTCCGGCTCCCCCTGGCGCCGCCAACTGCTTGATCGCCTGGGCCTGCCCTATGCGTGGGTCAGCCCCGACGTCGACGAATCGCCACGCGCCGGTGAAACACCGGAAGCGCTGGTGCACCGCCTGGCACTGGCCAAGGCCAGCCGCGCGGCCGAACGGTACTCCGACCATCTCATCATCGGCTCGGATCAGGTCGCCGTGTTCGGCGGCGAGATACTCGGCAAGCCAGGCGACGAAGCCACGGCCCGCGCCCAGCTCGCGCGCTTTTCCGGTCAGCGCGTGACCTTCCTCACCGGCCTGGCCCTGATCGACACCCGCCGGGCGAGCCACCGGGTCTGTCATGAGCGCTATGACGTGGTGTTCAGGCGCCTCGGCGATGACGAGATCGCCCGCTACGTGGAGCGCGAGCGCCCGCTGGACAGCGCCGGCAGCTTTCGCATGGAGGGGCTGGGCGTCGCCCTGTTCGAGAAACTCGAGGGCGACGACCCCAACACCCTCATCGGCCTGCCGCTGATTCGCCTGTGTGACCTGCTGCGCGAAGCGGGCCTCGACCCATTGGGCGATCAGGGCAGCTGGTAGCGCACCGGCGAACGGTTGGCGGGCACACCCATCCATTCGGCGGCGACCCGGCCGAACTGGCGGGTCAGCCGCTCGAAGGGATCCAGCCGCGGCGTGTAGTCGTGCAGGCGCACCTCGCCGAACAGCTCGCGACTCAGGGCATCGAGGCTGCCGATCCCGTCGATGAGACCCAGCTCATACGCCTGCTGACCGCTCCAGATCAGTCCGCTGAAGAGCCGCTCGTCCTCGACCAGACGATCGCCCCGGCCCAGCCGCACCGCCTCGATGAACTGGCCATGGGTGGTATCCATCACCGTCTGCCAGAACTCACGCTCCTCCGGTCGCACCGGCGAGAAGGGGTCGAGGAAGCCCTTGTTCTCACCGCTGACGAAGATGCGCCGTTCAATCCCGAGGTTGTCGATCGCCTCCTCGAAGCCGAAGCTGGCGAAAATGACGCCGATCGATCCCACCAGGCTGGCCGGCGCGGCAATGATCTCATCGGCCGCTGCCGCCATGTAGTAGGCACCGCTGGCGCCGACGTCCTCGATCACCGCGATGATCGGCTTGTCGCCCTCTTCGCGCAGCCGCATGATCTCCTGGTAGACACGCTGGGACTGCACCGGGCTGCCGCCCGGGCTGTCGATGTGCAGCACCACGGCAGCGGCATTGGTGGCATCCCAGGCTCGGTTCAATCCCTCGATGATGCGCTCGGCGCTGGCCGGGGACTCACCGTCGATCACCCCGCGCACGGTCACCACACCCAGATGCTGTCGCTCGGGCTCGCGCACGCCAGTGCCGAACAGGCTGTAGAAGCTGGTGGCCAGGGAGGCCAGGATCAGCGCGGCAAAGAAGAAGCGAAAGAACAGTTTCCAGCGCCGCGAACGACGTTGCTCCGTCAGCACGCCGCCGATCCAGCGATCGAGCATCTCCTGCTGTGCCAGGCGCTGCCGCTCACGCAGCACCTCGGCACTTTCGGCAGGCGGCGCCGGCTTCTCGGTCTTGGCCTGACGCAGCTCGCGCGCCTGTTCGGGGGTCAGCTGCGGCCCTTCGGTCCAGCGATCTTCTCGCTCCGGGCGCTTGTCGTCGTCTTGCCGCTTGTCGTCGCTCATTGACTCTTCTTCCTTTTCATCACTCGCGATTCAGCCAGTCGAACAGTTCGCCTACCGTCCCGGCAGTATAGACAGGGCGACTCGCCGCCAACCGTCCCGGGTCATGCACGCCCCAGGTGACGGCGACCCGATCCATGCCCAGGGCGCGCGCCATCTCCAGGTCGTACTCGGTATCCCCCACCATCACGGCCTCCTCCACGGGCATGCCCAGCTCCACCAGCAGCTCCTCGAGCATTTGCGGGTGCGGCTTGGAGCGGGTCTCGTCCGCCGTGCGACTGGCGTGGAACCAGCTGCCGCTGTCGCTTTCGCGAAAGACCCGGTCGAGCCCTCGCCGGCTCTTGCCGGTCGCCACGGCCAGCCGTCGCTCGTGCCGCTCACGCAGCGTGGCAATGCCGGACTCGACGCCGTCGAAGAAGGCCATCGGCGTGCCATCGGCCTCGACGAAATAGTGCACGTAGCGGCTACGCAGCAGCTCGAAGCGCTCGGCATCGATCCCCGGACACAGGCGATCGATGGCCTCGGGAAGCCCCAGGCCGATGATATCGCGCACCGCCGCCGCCTCGAGATGGCCCCAGCCCGCATCGCGGGCCGCCGCCTGCATGCTGGAAACGATTCGGGCAGCGGAATCCATCAGGGTTCCGTCCCAGTCGAAGATCACCAGTCGGTAACGCATGACAACTCCGCTTCAGATATCGATGAGACCAGGACGAGATGTGCTCAACGGGAGTCGCGAGCGCGGGACAGCACCGCCTCGAGCTCCTCCGGCAGGGGCGCACGAATCTGCACCGGCCGGCCGCTGCTCGGCTCGGGGAAGGTCAGCGACTCGGCGTGCAGGAACAGCCGCGACAGGCCCAACTGGCGTGCCAGTGCCTCACCCTCACGCGAGCCGTACTTGTCGTCACCCAGCAGCGGGAAGCCTGCATGCGCGGCGTGCACGCGTATCTGATGAGTCCGCCCGGTGACCGGTTCGGCTTCGATCAGGGTCGCCTTGGGAAACGTCTCGCGCACGGCAAAGCGGGTGCGCGCCACCTTGCCCGCCGCATCCACCCGCACCCGGCGCTCGCCGTTGCCGGCATCGTAGCGGTCGAGTCGGGCACTGACGAATTCGCGCCGGGCCGGCCAGCGCCCCGCCACCAGCGCCAGGTAGCGCTTGTCCATCTTATGGCCCTTGAGCGCCTCGTTGAGGGCAAGCAGCGCCGGACGCGACTTGGCCAGCAGCAGGCAGCCCGAGGTGTCGCGGTCGAGGCGGTGCACCAGCTCGAGGAAATCGAGATCCTCGCGCACCTGGCGCAGAGCCTCGATCAGGCCGATCTTGACCCCGCTGCCGCCGTGCACGGGAAGCCCGGCGGGCTTGTTGAGCACCAGCCAGCCCGGCCCTTCCACCAGCACGCTGCCGGCCAGCAGGTTGCGCAGCCCCTCGCTGACCTGCTTGACGGCCTCGCGCGGGGCCAGCTTCAGCGGCGGGATACGCACCACATCGCCCGGCTGCAGACGGTAATCGGCCTTGACCCGCTTCTTGTTGACCCGCACCTCGCCCTTGCGCACGATGCGGTAGACCAAGGTTCGCGGCACGCCTTTCAGGCGCGTTATCAGAAAGTTGTCGACCCGCTGGCCCGACTGCCCTTCACCCACTTCCACCCACTGTACGTCGCGACCTTCGGCCATGACACTCCTGCTGAAAATCCGTTGTGAGCCAGCATTCTAACGTACTCGGCGATGCGCTGCGCCAATTGCTGCGAATTGCCATTACTGCTATATTGCCAGCTCGCTCGGATGGATCCCTTCGGTCCCATGGCGCCTGCACGACAGACACGCAGGCCGGAGCGACGAAATCGGGCCGCGACGATCCCTGAACATGGGTCCCGCCGCCGACGAGTGATAGACGCATGAATTTGCAGCAATACAAGTAATGACGCCACGCCCGGATCCCGGCTCGCATCAGTCACAGGCGAGCGGTGGCCACGGGAATCGTTCAACATCGTGCCGGTGGCCGGCGTTGGCGAATCGATGAATGCCAGGTGTCTGGCGGTGACCGCAGGGCCGGATGGGAGTAGCCCCACCGAGACATGTCCTGCCTCCGCCGCGTACTCAACATGATCATGTCGTGCTGGGCCCTTCCGGTGCCGGTACGATCGGGCGCCACTGTGCATCCGCGACATGCGCTGAGCACAAGCACGCAGCACCCAGAGGTTCGCCTTCTTCGATGCCCCCCGGCGCGTCCAGATTGCGAGACAACATGAAACGGATGCTCATCAATGCGACCCAGCCGGAAGAGCTGCGTGTTGCGCTGGTCGATGGACAACGCCTGTACGACCTGGACATCGAATCCGGTGCCCGGGAGCAAAAGAAAGCCAACATCTACCGCGGCAAGATTACCCGTGTAGAACCCTCTCTCGAAGCCGCCTTCGTCGACTTCGGCGCCGATCGTCACGGCTTCCTCCCCCTCAAGGAAATTTCCCGCGAGTACTTCCTGAAGGAAGCCTCTGGGCGCCCCAGCATCAAGGAAGTTCTCAAGGAAGGCCAGGAAGTCATCGTCCAGGTCGACAAGGAGGAGCGCGGCAACAAGGGCGCGGCGCTGACCACCTTCATCAGCCTGGCCGGTCGCTTTCTCGTACTGATGCCCAACAACCCCCGCGCCGGTGGCATTTCGCGTCGCATCGAGGGCGACGAGCGTACCCAGCTCAAGGAAGCCATGGGCCAGCTCACCGTGCCGGAGAAGATGGGTGTGATCGTACGCACCGCCGGCATCGGCCGCAGCTCCGAAGAGCTGCAGTGGGATCTCGACTATCTCGTGCAGGTGTGGGAGTCGATCACCGAGGAGGCCGGCAAACGCCCCGCCCCCTTCCTGATCTATCGCGAATCGAACGTGATCATCCGCGCCATGCGCGACTACCTGCGCCAGGACATCGGCGAGGTGCTGATCGACAGCCCCGAAGTGCACCAGGAAGCCCTGACCTTCATTCGCCAGGTCATGCCTTCCTACCAGCAGAAGATCAAGCTCTACGCCGATGAAGTACCGCTGTTCTCGCGCTTCCAGATCGAATCGCAGATCGAGACCGCTTACGAGCGTGAAGTGAAGCTGCCCTCCGGCGGCTCCATCGTCATCGACCATACCGAAGCGCTGGTTTCCATCGACATCAACTCGGCGCGCGCCACCCGCGGCAGCGACATCGAGGAAACCGCGCTGCAGACCAACCTCGAGGCGGCCGACGAGATCGCCCGCCAGTTGCGCCTGCGTGACATCGGCGGCCTGGTGGTGATCGACTTCATCGACATGAGCCCGGCGCGCAATCAGCGCGAGGTCGAGAATCGCATGCGCGATGCGCTCAAGCTCGACCGTGCCCGGGTGCAGATCGGCCGCATCTCGCGCTTCGGCCTGATGGAGATGTCGCGCCAGCGCCTGCGGCCGTCACTGGGCGAGACCAGCGGCGTGGTCTGCCCGCGCTGCAACGGCCAGGGCACCATTCGCGACGTGCGCTCGCTGTCGCTGTCGATCATGCGCCTGATCGAAGAAGAGGCGATGAAGGAACGCAGCGCCCAGATTCGCGCCATCCTGCCGGTACCGGTGGCCACCTATCTGCTCAACGAGAAGCGCGCCGTCCTGTCGGACATCGAGAAGCGTCAGGGCGTCCGCGTACTGGTCCTGCCCAACCCCGATATGGACACCCCGCACTACGACGTGCAGCGCCTGCGCGACGACCATATCGAGGAGGAAGGCGATCAGGACAAGTCCAGCTTCGAGCTGTCGGTCGAAACGGACATCGGCAAGGAGCCGGACATGAGCATCGCCAAGCCGGTTGCCCGCTCCGAGGCAGCCGTCAAGACGGTGATCCACAACGAGCCGGCGCCGGCCTCGCTGCAACAGGAGCCGGCTGCGAAACCATCTGCCGCTCCTGCCGCCGCACCTGCTGCCGCACCCGCTGTCGGCGTGCTCGGCCGTCTGTTCAAGGGCGTGACCAAGCTGCTCGGCGGCACCGAGAGCGACACCGCCACGACGACGGAATCACGCAAGCCGACCACACCGCCGCCCCCCGCCCGCAGCAGCGATGACGAGCGTGGCGAGCGCAACGGTCGTCAGCGTCGCCGTTCGCGCAGCGAGGGACAGGACGAGCCTCGCGGTCAGCGCGGGCAGCCTCGCCAGCAGGCTGGCGAGAGCGCCCGCGCCGAAGGCCGTCAGGACGCTCGCCAGGAGAGCGCTGCCGGTCGCGGTGAAGGCCGTGGCGAAGGTCGCGGCGAAGGCCGCGGTGAAGGTCGCGGCGAAGGCCGTGGCGGACGCGGCCGCGGTCAGGCACGCAGCGACAAGCCGCAGACCGACGAAGCACGCCAAGGCAAGCCGCGTGGCCGTGACGACGCCTCCCGCAGGCAGAAGGCAGAGCCCCAGGAGAAGCCGGTCGAGCAGGCTGCAGAGCCGGTCGACGACGGCAAGCCCAAGCGCACGCGCAACAACCCGCGCAACCGCTCGCGCCAGCACGCCATCAATCCTCAGGCCGAAGCCGAGCAGAAGCGTCTGCAGGCCGAGGCGCCCGAGCAGAAGGATGAAGCCGGTGCGGAGCAGGCCAAGGCAGAAACGCCCAAGCCGATCGACAAGCCGGTGGAGAAACCCGTCGAGCCGGTGAAGGCCCAGGCACCTGAAGCCAAAGCACCTGAAGCCAAAGCACCTGAAACCCAGGAGCAGAACGCCCAGGCGCCCAAGGCAGAAGCACCCAAGGCCGATGCTCCCAAGCCGACCGACAAGCCGGCGGAGAAACCCGCCGAGCCGGTGAAGGCCCAGGCACCTGAAGCCAAAGCACCTGAAGCCCAGGAGCAGAAAGTCCAGGCGCCCAAGGCAGATGCTCCCAAGCCGACCGACAAGCCGGCAGAGAAACCCGCCGAGGCGGTGAAGGCCCAGGCACCTGAAGCCCAGGAGCAAAAAGCCCAGGAGCAGAAAGTCCAGGCGCCCAAGGCAGATGCTCTCAAGCCGACGGAGAAGCCCGCCGAGCCGGTGAAGACCCAGGCACCTGAAACCCAGGCACCCAAGACAGAAGCACCCAAGGCGGATGCTCCCAAGCCGAGCGACAAGCCGGTGGAGACGCCCGTAGAGGCGGTGAAGGCCGAGGAGCCGAAGCCGGAAAGCAAGCCTGAGCAGGCCAAGGTCGAGTCACCCAAGCCGGTGGAGAAACCCACCGAGCCGGTGAAGGCCGAGGAGCAGAAAGCCCAGGCGCCCAAGGCAGAAACACCCAAGGCAGAAACACCCAAGGCCGATGCTGCCAAGCCGATCGACCAGCCGGTGGAAAAGCCCACCGAGCCGGCAAAGGCCCCAGCACCTGAAGCCAAAGCACCGGCAGCCCAGGAGCCGAAGCCGGAAGCCAAGCCGGAGCAGGCCAAGGCCGAGGAGCCAAAGGCAGACGCTCCTCAGCAGGCCGAAAGCGAGCAGCCTCAGGCTGCTCAGCGCCGCCGTCGGCGCGCCCACAACGACCCGCGTGAGATCCGTAAGCGCGAGCAAGAGGGGCAGAAAGGCAACCAGGGCTGAACGGCCCGACCCGATCGGGTAGGGGCCGGGGTCACCCCCGGCGCCCTCCCACACCACCGTACGTACCGTTCGGTATACGGCGGTTCAT
>JAAQTN010000048.1 GCA_011742915.1 Billgrantia desiderata
GGGCGCATTCTACCGAATCCGCCGTGGGCGTCAAGTGAGAATTTTGCGAAACGAGCCGAAAAATCCAAACCGGGACAGCCACTTACCACTCTTACCACCGCCTGCGACGTTGCTCGTCACCGGCAGCGGATGCGTACTTTAAGGGGTGCCGACCGATGACGCAACCCTCCGCGTCAAAAAAATATAGCTCAGGATTCAGGCGTCAGCCATGACGGTGATCAATTTTCTCATGCTCGTACACGCCTCGTCAGACGGCCTCAGATGACGAACAGGTCGACGAATCGATGCACCGGCATGGCTTCCAACTGCGCCTGGTCCTGGCACAGGGCGATTATCCGTTCACAGCGTCCGGCCGGAAAGCGAGTCGCCAGATGCCGACGGAATTTTTCCTCGAGAATGGGAATGCCCTCGTCGCGACGTCGCCGGTGACCGATGGGATATTCGACCTCGATGCACTCCGTGGCAGTACCATCACTGAAGAAGACCTGGATGGCATTGGCGATGGAGCGCTTGTCGGCGGCAAGATACTCCTGGGTGTAGCGGGGCTCTTCGACGACCTCCATCTTGTCCCGCAGCACATCGATCAGCGGGTGCTGGCGATGAAAGTCATCCTCGTAGTGTTCGGCGGTCAGATCGCCGAAGATCAACGGCACGGCGACCATGTACTGCAAGCAGTGGTCACGGTCGGCCGGGTTGGCCAGCTCGCCCTCCTTGGAGATGATGCGAATCGCCGATTCATGAGTGGTGATGACGACCCGCTGGATCTCTGCGAGGCGGTCCTTGACCTGAGGGTGCAAGCGAACTGCCGCCTCGCAGGCGGTCTGGGCATGGAACTCGGCAGGGAAGGCGATCTTGAACAGGATGTTTTCCATCACGTAGGTGCCGAACTCACGCTGGAAGCGGAACTTCCTCTCCCCTTCCGGCTTGATCGCCTGATCCTTGTTGGTCTTGGAGAAGAGTACGTCGTAGAACCCCCACTGCGGTGCGCTGAGCACCCCGGGAACTCCCATCTCGCCACGCAGGGCAATATCGGCCAGGCGCACGCCGCGAGAGGTGGCGTCTCCCGCCGCCCAGCTCTTGCGCGAGCCGGCGTTGGGCGCATGGCGATAGGTGCGCAGACTCTGCCCGTCGACCCAGGCGTGCGACAGCGCCGACAGCAGTTGCTCCCGGCTCGCCCCCATCAGGTGGGCGGCTACCGCCGTGGATGCCACCTTGACCAGGACCACATGATCCAGGCCAACCCGGTTGAAGGAGTTTTCGAGCGCCAGCACGCCCTGTATCTCGTGAGCCTTGATCATGGCCTCCAGCACGTCGCGCATGGTCAGCGGCGCCTCGCCCTGGGCGACTCGCTTTTGCGAGAGGTGATCCGCCACGGCGAGAATGGCACCCAGGTTGTCGGAGGGGTGCCCCCACTCGGCGGCAAGCCAGGTGTCGTTGTAGTCGAGCCAGCGTACGATGCAGCCGATGTCCCAGGCGGCCTTGACCGGGTCCAGGCGGAAGGCGGTGCCCGGCACCCGGGCGCCGTTCGGCACGACGGTGCCCTCGACTAGCGGCCCCAGGTGTTTGATGCACTCCGGGAAGCGCAGCGCCAGCAGGCCGCAGCCCAGGGTGTCGACAAGACAGTGGCGCGCGGTTTCCAGCGCCTCTTCGCTCGCGATGCGGTAATCGAGCACGTAATCGGCGATCTTCTGCAGCTCGGGGTCGTAATCGGGGCGAACGTTGCGTTCGGCGGTGGCGTTCATGCTTCCTCCTGTCGCAGGCTCGATGACGTCTCCCCTCACTATAGAAAACGCCCCGGATCATGCGATCCGGGGCGCTTGTCGTTGCGGCGAATGACTAGAAAGCGTCGCCGGGAATGCGCACCCATCCTTCCATCAGCACTCGCGCACTGCGGCTCATCACGGCCTTGGTTGCCGTCCACTGCCCTGCCGTCTGCGAGGCTTCCGCGCCGACTCGCAGCGTGCCCGAGGGGTGTCCGAAGTGCACCGAGTTACGCTCGCCACCGCCAGCCGCCAGGTTGACCAGGGTGCCGGGTACCGCCGCTGCCGTGGCAATGGCCACTGCCGCCGTGCCCATCATGGCATGGTGCAGCTTGCCCATGGAGAGCGCGCGCACGACGAGGTCGATATCGCCTGCCTTGATCGCCTTGCCACTGGAGGCGACATAGTCGGCCGGCGGCGCGACAAAGGCGACCTTGGGCGTGTGCTGACGTTCGGCCGCCTCGCTGACCTCCTTGATCAGCCCCATGCGCACCGCGGCGTGGGCGCGAATCGATTCGAACATCGCCAGCGCCCGGGTATCGCCGTTGATCGCCTCCTGCAGCTCGGTGCCGCTATAGCCGATCGCCCCGGCGTTGACGAAGACCGTCGGAATACCGGCATTGATCATGGTGGCTTCGAGGGTTCCCACTCCCGGCACCTCGAGCTCGTCGACCAAATTGCCGGTGGGGAACATGGCGCCTTCGCCGTCGGCCGGGTCCATGAATTCGACCGCCACTTCGGCAGCCGGGAAGGTCACGCCGTCGAGCTCGAAGTCGCCGGTCTCCTGCACCTGCCCGTTGGTGATGGGTACCCGAGAGACGATGGTCTTGCCGATATTGGCCTGCCAGATGCGCACCGTGGCGATGCCGTTCTCGGGGATGCGCGAAGGGTCCACCAGACCGTTGCTGATGGCGAAGGGACCGACGGCGGCGGAGAGGTTGCCGCAGTTGCCACTCCAGTCGACGAAGGGCTTGTCGATGGAGACCTGACCGAACAGGTAGTCGACGTCATGGTCGGCGCTTTCGCTCTTCGACAGAATCACCGTCTTGCTGGTACTGGAGGTGGCCCCGCCCATGCCATCGATCTGCTTCTGGTAGGGGTCGGGGCTGCCGATCACCCGCAGCAGCAGCGCATCGCGGGCAGGCCCGGGCTTCTGTGCCGCCTCGGGCAGGTCATCCAGACGGAAGAAGACGCCCTTGCTGGTGCCGCCACGCATGTAGGTGGCGGGAATCTTGATTTGAGGAACGTTAGCCATGGCACTCGCTTCGTGAAATGACGGAGAGCCCCGGCGATGGCACCGGGGCGTTCACGCGATAGGTGAATCAGGCCACCGCTTCGGACTCGAGGAAGTCCTGGGCGAAGCGCTGCAGCACCCCACCGGCGGAGTAGACGGAAACCTCCTCGGCGGTATCGAGGCGACACAGCACCGGCACGCGTTCGCTGTTGCCGCCGGCACGATGAATCACCAGGGTCAAGGTCGCTCCCGGCGCCGGCTTGCCTTCGACGTCATAGGTTTCGGTGCCGTCGAGCTTGAGCGTATGTCGCGTGGTGCCCTCCTGGAACTGCAGCGGCATCACGCCCATGCCCACCAGGTTGGTGCGGTGGATGCGCTCGAAGCCCTCGGCGACGATCGCTTCCACGCCGGCCAGCGCCACGCCCTTGGCCGCCCAGTCACGCGAGCTGCCCTGGCCGTAGTCGGCCCCGGCGATGACGATCAGCGGCTGGCCGCGTTCCATGTAGGTCTCGATGGCCTCCCACATGCGGGTGACCTTGCCTTCCGGCTCGATACGCGCCAGCGAACCCTGGATCACCTCGCCCTTCTCGTCCCGCACCATCTCGTTGAACAGCTTGGGGTTGGCCAGGGTCGCCCGCTGCGCGGTGAGATGGTCGCCGCGGTGGGTGGCGTAGGAGTTGAAGTCCTCCTCCGGCAGGCCCATCTTGGCCAGGTACTCGCCCGCCGCGCTGTCCAGCAGGATGGCGTTGGAGGGCGACAGGTGGTCGGTGGTGATGTTGTCCGGCAGGATCGCCAGCGGCCGCATGCCCTTCAGGCCGCGCTCACGCGCCATGTTGCCCTCCCAGTAGGGCGGACGACGAATGTAGGTGCTCTGCGGGCGCCAGTCGTAGAGCGGGCTCTTGGCCTGCTCCACTTCGTCCAGATTGAACATCGGGATGTAGACCTGCTTGAACTGCTCAGGCTTCACGTACTCGCCGACGATGGCATCGATCTCCTCGTCGCTGGGCCACAGGTCCTTGAGGGTGACGGGGTTGCCGGCCTTGTCGTAGCCCAGCGCGTCCTTTTCGATGTCGAAGCGCACCGTACCCGCAATGGCGTAGGCCACCACCAGCGGCGGCGAGGCCAGGAAGGCCTGCTTGGCATAGGGATGAATGCGCCCGTCGAAGTTGCGGTTGCCGGACAGCACTGCGGTGGCGTAGAGGTCGCGGTCGATGATCTCCTGCTGGATCTCCGGACGCAGCGCACCGGACATGCCGTTGCAGGTGGTGCAGGCGTAGGCGACGATGCCGAAGCCGAGCTTCTCGAGTTCCGGCAGCAGGCCGGCCTCCTCCAGATAGAGGCGCGCGACCTTGGACCCCGGGGCGAAGGACGACTTCACCCACGGCTTGCGTACCAGGCCCAGTTCGTTGGCCTTCTTGGCCAGCAGCCCCGCGGCTACGACGTTGCGCGGGTTGGAGGTATTGGTGCAACTGGTGATGGCGGCGATGATCACCGCGCCGTCGGGCATCCTGCCGGCCTTCTCCTCGGCCAGCGCCAGCTCCAGGTTCACGGCGATGCCGCGCTCGGCCAGCGCCGAGGTCGGCAGACGACGATGGGGGTTGGAAGGCCCGGCCAGGTTGCGCTCGACGGTGGAGAGGTCGAAGGTCAGCACCCGTTCGTATTGCACGTTCTTCAGGCTGTCGGCCCACAGCCCCACGGTCTTGGCGTAGTTCTCGACCAGTGCTACCTGCTCCGGCTCGCGGCCGGTGATGGTCAGATAATCGAGGGTCTGCTGGTCGATGTAGAACATCGCCGCGGTGGCACCGTACTCCGGCGTCATGTTGGAGATGGTGGCGCGGTCGCCGATGGTGAGGCTGTCGGCGCCTTCGCCGAAGAACTCCAGGTAGGCGCCCACCACCCGCTCCTGACGCAGGAACTCGGTGATCGCCAGCACGATGTCGGTCGCGGTGATGCCGGACTGGCGCTTGCCGGTCAGCTCCACGCCGACGATGTCGGGCAGGCGCATCATCGAGGGGCGCCCGAGCATCACGGTCTCGGCCTCGAGCCCGCCGACGCCGATGGCGATGACGCCCAGGCAGTCGATGTGCGGGGTGTGGCTGTCGGTACCCACGCAGGTGTCGGGATAGGCCACACCGTCGCGGGCCTGGATCACCGGCGACATCTTCTCCAGGTTGATCTGGTGCATGATGCCGTTGCCGGCGGGGATCACGTCGACGTTCTTGAACGCGGTGCGGGTCCAGTCGATGAAATGAAAGCGATCCTCGTTGCGGCGGTCCTCGATGGCACGGTTCTTGGCGAAGGCATCGGGATCGTCGCCGCCGCACTCCACGGCCAGGGAGTGGTCGACGATCAACTGGGTCGGCACCACCGGGTTGACCTTGGACGGGTCGCCACCCTTCTCGGCGATGGCATCGCGCAGGCCGGCCAGGTCGACCAGCGCCGTCTGGCCGAGGATGTCATGGCACACCACTCGCGCCGGGTACCAGGGGAAGTCCAGGTCGCGCCTGCGCTCGATCAGCTGCTTGAGCGCATCGGTGAGCAGCTCCGGCTCGCAGCGGCGTACCAGCTGCTCGGCCAATACGCGAGAGGTATAAGGAAGGGTGTCGTAGGCACCGGGCTGGATCTCCTCGACGGCCTCACGCACGTCGAAGTAGTCCAGCTCGGTGCCGGGAAGCGGTTTACGGTATTGAGTGTTCATGAGTCGACGGTCTTCGCGTGGTGTTGGATCGGGCGGGCGAGGGAGAGAGACGGCCCGCAGGCCGCCTCGTGCGGACACTGGCTCAGTCACGCTCCTCGATCGGCACCCATTGGCTCTTCTCCGGGCCGATGTAGTCGGCACTGGGGCGAATGATGCGGTTATTGGCGCGCTGCTCGAAGACATGGGCACACCAGCCGGTAACGCGCGAACAGACGAAGATCGGCGTGAACAGCTTGGTGGGAATGTCCATGAAGTGATAGGCGCTGGCGTGGAAGAAGTCGGCGTTGCAGAACAGCTTCTTCTCGCGCCACATGACATCCTCGACCCGCACGGAGACGGGATAGAGCACGGTGTCGCCGACGTCCTGTGCGAGCCGCTCGGACCACTCCTTGATGATGGCATTGCGCGGGTCGGACTCGCGATAGATCGCGTGGCCGAAGCCCATGATCTTCTCCTTGCGCTCGAGCATGCCCATGATCTCGCGCTCGGCCTCTTCCGGCGACTTCCAGTTCTCGATCATGTCCATGGCCGCCTCGTTGGCACCGCCGTGCAGCGGGCCGCGCAGCGAGCCGATGGCGCCGGTCACGCAGGAGTGCATGTCGGAGAGCGTCGAGGCGCAGACGCGCGCCGTGAAGGTCGAGGCGTTGAACTCGTGCTCGGCATAGAGAATGAGCGAGACGTTCATTACCCGGGCATGCAGCTCGGAGGGCGCTTCGTCACGCAGCAGGTGCAGGAAGTGAGCGCCTACGGACTCGTCGTCGGTCTCGGTCTCGATGCGCACGCCGTCATGGCTGAAGCGGTACCAGTAGCAGATGATCGAAGGCAGCACCGCCAGCAGACGGTCGGAAACGTCCTGCTGCTGATCGAAGCTCTCCTCGGTCTCCAGATTGCCGAGCATGGAGGCGCCGGTACGCATCACGTCCATGGGGTGGGCGCTGGCCGGGATCTGCTCGAGCACGGTCTTGAGTGCCTGAGGCAGGCCGCGCAGCCCCTTGAGCTTGGTCACGTAGGCATCGAGCTCGGCCTGGTTGGGCAGCTTGCCCTTGAGCAGCAGGTAGGCGACCTCTTCGAAGCGCGCCTTCTCGGCCAGCTCCTTGATGTCATAGCCGCGATAGGTCAGGCCGGAGCCGGTCTTGCCGACGGTACACAGGGCCGTACTGCCGGCGCTCTGGCCGCGCAGGCCGGCGCCACCGATGGGTTTGTCTACCATGTCGAGTCTCCTTGGTCTGGCGTGTTCTTGTCGTCGTAGCGAGGGGTCAGGCGTTATCGCCTTTCCCGGAAAGCTGGTTTTCAGCAAACAGCGCATCGAGCTTCTGCTCGAAGGCGTGATAGTTGAGGAAGTCGTAAAGCTCGTCGCGGGTCTGCATCAGCTCGACCACGTCACGCTGATGCCCCTTTTCATGAATGCTCCGATAGACCTTCAGCGCCGCCGCGTTCATCGCGCGGAAGGCCGACAGCGGATAGAGCACCATGCGACAGCCCACCTCGCCGAGTTCCTGCTGGGTGAACAGCGGCGTGGCGCCGAACTCGGTGATGTTGGCCAGGATCGGCGCATCGACCCGCTCACAGAAGGCGCGATAGTCATCCAGGGTGTGCACCGCTTCGGCAAAGATGGCGTCGGCGCCGGCCTCGATGCAGGCATTGGCGCGCTCGATGGCGGCGTCGAGCCCCTCCTTCTGGAAGGCATCGGTGCGCGCGATCAGATAGAAGTCCGGGTCGATGCGGGCATCGGCCGCGGCCTTGATGCGGTCGACCATCTCCTGCTTGGAGACGATCTCCTTGTTGGGACGGTGGCCGCAACGCTTCTGTGCCACCTGATCCTCGAGGTGCACGGCGGCCACGCCGGCGCGCTGCATCTCCTTGACGGTGCGCGCGATGTTGAAGGCCCCACCCCAGCCGGTATCGATGTCCACCAGCAGCGGCAGATCGGTGGCACCGCAGATCCGATGCGCATCCTGCACCACGTCGTTCATGCTGGTCATGCCCAGATCGGGCAGCCCGAAGGAAGCGTTGGCCACCCCACCGCCGGAAAGATAGATGGCCTGATGACCCACGCGCTCGGCCATCATGGCGGTATAGGCATTGATGGTACCGACGATAGGCAGCGGGCGATTGGCCTCGAGGGCGGCACGAAAACGAGCGCCGGGGGTGGGTTGTGTCATGACGGAATTCCTCTTGATATTCGGACGGGCTTCTAAACGGTTTCTTCGGCCTGCTGCTGCTTGAGGATGGCGGCGTAACGGTCGGCCACGTTGGCCCGCGAGGCGCTGACATGGCGACGCATCAGCAGCTCGGCCAGCTCGGCATCGCCGGCTTCGATGGCATCGACGATGCGATGGTGCTCGACGAAGGCCCGCTGCGGCCGGGTACCGCTGGCGCTGAACTGAGTACGGTAGAGCCGCACCAGGTAATAGAGGTCATCGCACAGCATGGTCATCAACATGCGGTTGTGACTGCCCTGGACGATGCGATAATGAAAATCGAGGTCGCCTTCGCGCTGATAGTAGGCTTCGCCACTCTTGAGATCGGCCTGTCGTTCGTGCAGCGCCAGCACCTCGCGCAGCCCGGCGATCTCCTCGCGGGTCATGTTTTGGGCGGCCAGGCGAGCGGCCATGCTCTCCAGTGCCTCGCGCACGTCGAACAGCTCGAGCAGCTCCTTCATCGAGAGCTTGACCACCCGGGCGCCGACATGCGGCACCCGCTCGATCAGGCGGTGGGCCTCCAGCCGGCGCATCGCCTCGCGCAGCGGGCCACGGGAGATACCGTAGGTCTTCGACAGACCCGGCTCGGTGATCTTGCTGCCAGGCGCCAGCTCACCGCGGACGATGGCATCCTGTAGCTGATGAAAGACCCGTTCGGCCAGGGTGCGGACTTCAGGGGCTGTCTGTTCTGGAGCGACTGAGTTCATGGCAATTGTCGACAATTAAGGAATGAAGAAACTTTAGACATTGCTCTGGCACGGGTCAACCTTCCTCCAGCCGCCATTTCGTACGCCTTTGGTTGTAGACAATGAGAAAGCGCGCAGCTACGGTGTCGACAATCGTCTCAGCGTTGACGACAAGTCGTTAACAGGCCAACGACTTTCACGACAAAAGGCTCGCCACCCCCTAGAATGAGTCGCCTGTTCCGAAAGGCCCCCCTGATGACTGCAAGACTCGAGATAACACCGCTGCCCTATGGCGAGGATCCGCTTGCCTATTTCCAGGCGCTGCGTCAGCGCCCCGGGGCCGTCCTGCTCGACAGCGGCAAGCCTGCCGCACCGGGCGGTCGCTATGACATCATCAGCAGCGACCCCGTGTCGGCACTCACCGTCGACGGCAAAGGGGTCATCCGCATCGACGGCGAGGTACAGCAAGGCCGTGATCCTTTCATGGCCCAGCAAACCCTGCTCGAGGGTCTGGCTCTCGATGTGCCGTCCAGCGACCTGCCCTTTCTCGGCGGCCTGATCGGCTACTGGGGCTACGACCTGGGCCGCTCTCTCGAGCCGGTGGGCAACTCGGCTCAGGAAAGGGTCTGCCTGCCTGCCTGCCGTACGGGACTCTACGACTGGGCGCTGATACAGGATCATCAGCGACAGGAGAGCTGGCTGGTGGCGACGGCCGAGAGGCGCTTGCAGGTCATGGAGTGGCTGCGCCACAGCGCCGCCCCCACCCTGCCCTTCGGCCTGCTCGCCCCTTTCGAAGGCGAGATGGATCGCGACGGTTATGCCAGGCGGTTCGCTGCCGTGCAGGACTACATTCGGGCCGGAGACTGTTACCAGATCAACCTGGCGCAGCGCTTCAGCGCACCGTACAGCGGCGACCTGTGGGACGCCTACCTGCGCCTGCGCCTGGCCACGCCCACCCCCTTTGCCGGCTTCATGGCCTGGCCCTCGGAGCGAGGCGAGCAGGCCATCCTGTCCCTCTCTCCCGAGCGCTTCCTGTTGTGCGAGTCGGACGGCCACGTCGAGACACGCCCGATCAAGGGCACTCGCCCCCGCGGCAGTACGCCCGAAGAGGATTGGCAGCTTGCCATGGAGCTGATCTCGAGTCTCAAGGACCGCGCCGAGAACGTGATGATCGTCGATCTGCTGCGCAACGACCTGGGACGTGTGTGCCAGCCGGGCAGTGTGCGGGTACCGCAGCTCTGCGGACTGGAGAGCTATGCCAACGTGCACCATCTGGTCAGCGTCGTGTGCGGCAGACTGGCGGCGGGAAAGCGTCCGCTGGACCTGCTGGCGGCCGCCTTTCCCGGCGGCTCGATCACCGGTGCGCCGAAGGTTCGCGCCATGCAGATCATCGACGAACTGGAGCCGAGCCGCAGAAGCGTCTACTGCGGCAGCCTGGGCTTCGTCGACGTGCGCGGCAACATGGACACCTCCATTGCCATTCGCACCGCCGTGGCCGACGGGGAGCGCATCCATCTGTGGGGCGGCGGCGGGCTGGTGGCCGACTCCAGCGTCGAAGCCGAATACGTCGAGACCCTGGACAAGATTCGCCACCTGATGCAGGCGCTGGCCAAGCCAAAGCACCAGCAGGAATAAGAAGAGCCCTTTTATCTTTCATTTGGCTATATTTATCCAATGAAACGATATTGGGGCCCTGTCAGCCGCCTTTGGTAGGGTATGGCCCAATACGGTCAACCACTCTGGAGCCATCATGGCAGCACTCGACGCGATCAATCAGGAACTGGGCAGCGACCCCGATGGGCTGATTCGCTGGGCTCTGACACAGGGCCAGCGCCCTATCGTCACCACCAATTTTCGCCCCTTCGAAGCGGTCATCCTGCATATGGTGACGCAACAGCGACCCGACATTCCGGTGGTCTGGATGGATCACGGCTACAACACGGAGGCGACCTATCGCTTCGCCGACGCACTGGTCAAGCGGCTCGACCTCAACCTGATCAGCTATATACCTCAGCGCACCCGCGCTCACCGCGAAGCGGTGGATGGCGCGATGCCGGGCATCGACGATCCGCGCCACGAGGCGTTCACACGCGAGGTCAAGCTGGAGCCGTTCGAGCGGGCACTACGCGAAATGGCCCCGGACGTGTGGTTCACGGCACTGCGCGCCGAGGATACCCCCGAGCGTGCCCGCATGCAGCCTCTCAGCCGCAACGCCGATGGGCTGCTCAAGGTCTCCCCTTTGCTGCACTGGAGCGCCAAGGAGCTCTATCAGTACCTGCAGCAGCACGACCTGCCCAACGAGTTCGATTACTTCGACCCTACCAAGGTGGAAGCGAAACGGGAGTGCGGTCTGCATCTGCAGCACTGACTTTCAGCCGAACCCAGTAAAAAGGCGGGCCGCACAATGCGCGGCCCGCCTTTTTTTCGCCTGCTTGAAACGTCGTCGAGCGTAGGCACTTCTCGTACGGTGCCTAGCGCATCGGCAGCTCGATGTCGTCGAACAGCTCCGCCTCATGGCGCGGCCCCGCAGCAAGCGCCGCATCGACCAGATCGCGGTCGAGATGGCCGGCGAAGCCCTTGACGAAATCGTACATGTAGCCGCGCATGAAGGTGCCGCGGCGGATGCCGATCTTGGTCACCGAGCTCTCGAACAAGTGGCCCGCCTCTAGGGCGACGAGATCCTCGTCGAGCATGGGGTCGTAGGCCATGTGAGCGACGATACCGACGCCCAGGCCAAGCCGCACGTAGGTCTTGATCACGTCGGCATCGGCGGCGGTGAGTACCACGTTGGGGGTCAGCCCGCTGGCACGGAAGGCATCGTCGAGCTGGGAACGCCCGGTGAACCCGAACACGTAGGTGACGATCGCCTGATCGGCCAGACGCTCGAGCGTGAGCTCGCCTTCGGCCAGCGGATGCCCCCGCGGCACCAGGACACAGCGGTTCCAGCGGTAACAGGGCAGCAGCACCAGATCGGCGAACAGCTCCAGCGACTCGGTGCAGATGGCGAAGTCGGCCATGCCATCGCTGACCATCTGAGCGATCTGCTTGGGCGTGCCCTGCTGCATGTGCAGGGCGACGTCGGGGTATTTGCGGGTGAACTCGCCGATCACCGGCGGCAAGGCATAGCGGGCCTGTGTATGCGTGGTGGCGATCGAAAGGCTGCCGCGCCGCTCGTCGCTGTGCTCCTGGGCCACCTGCTTGATGTTGTCGGTCAGCCGCAGCACTTGCCCGGCCAGCTCGACGATGGCCTCACCCGCCGGTGTGACGCGAGTGAGGTGCTTGCCGCTGCGGGCGAAGATCTCGACCCCCAGCTCATCTTCCAGCAGTCTGATCTGCTTGGAGATACCGGGCTGGGACGTGTACAGGCTCTGGGCCGTTGCCGACACGTTGAGGTTGTGCCGGGTAACTTCCCACACATAGCGAAGCTGCTGCAGTTTCATGGTCGACACGACTCCCTGACGCCCGGCAAGAGATGCATTGGTGATTAGACGTTTCTGCCTAATCACCAAATAGCATAACGTCAAAAGCGCCTTCCGACCATGAGCGCGATATGGCTTGCCATCAGCGTCAGGGGCCGCTGGTCGGCTTGCCGAAATAGTCGCTGACCGGCTTGTCCACCGGTTTGTCGAGACGCTCGGCAAATGCCTTGAGCCCATCCGCCAGCGGTGCCACGGCGCGCCACAACTCATCGTCGTTGAGCATGCGGTAGGCGCCGCTGATACCGGGTGCGTCGCCGCCCTCCTGCACCGGCCGGTGCTGGCCGACACGGTCGAGCGCCTCCTTGACGGCGAAGGTCACGCGGTAGAAACGCTCCGGCGGGATCTCCGACAGCATCATGCCGAGAATCGCCAGGTTCTGAATGGCGTTGAGAGTGGACGCCTTGCCCAACCCATCCACCACCACGCTGGCAATGCTGGTGTTGGCGCCAACCACGTCGTTGGCCAGGCGCAGCACGCCATGCTCATGCAGCGTCTGCAGCAGTCGCTCCAACTCTTCATGGGCGTCGGGGCCGATCTTGGGCGGCGTCACGTCGTGGGAGATTCGTTCGGCCATCACATTTTCCTCGGGTTGGACTGCTGGGCGGGCGGCGGCGTGTAGTCTCCCCGCATCCACTTCACCTCGACCTCGACGCCCTGCGTTGGCGTGGGCCGGCCGTAGCGGTAGTTGTGGGCGGGCAACGGCGGGGTACCACGCTTGTCGAGCACCTCGAGTTTCACCGCGGTTTCCTTGTAGGCGGGGGTCTGCACGTCAGGGTCGTTGTGCTCACCGGTGAGCAGATTGACCCCCGTCTTGCCGAAATGGATGGGCATGAACAGCGTCTTGCCGCGCACCCGGTCGGTGATGACGGCAGGAAATTCGATGCTGTCGCGGCGCGAGGTTATCCGCACCCAGGTGCCCTCCTCGATGCCGCGCTCGGCGGCAAGCTCCGGGCTGACCTCGACGAAGCCGTGCGGAAGCTGCTGCCGAATCCCCTCGCTGCGCCCCGTTTGGTTGGTGCCCTGGAAGTGCTCGCGCAGACGACCGTTGTCCAGCAGCAAGTCGTAGTCGTCGTCGGGGGCCTCTTCGGGCGGCTGCCACTCCAGCGGATGCAGGTTGGCCTTGCCGTCCTCGTTGGCGAAGCCGTCGGTGTAGAGCAGCGGCGAATCGGTGCCGTCCGCCGACACCGGCCACAGCTGGGACTTCCAGCCCTCGAGCCGCGCATAGCTGACCCCGGCGAACATCGGCGCGATGCGGGCGCACTCCGCCATGATCTCGGCGGGGTGGGTGTAGCCCCAGTCGTGCCCCATGCGAGCGGCGAGGTCGGTCAGGATGCGCCAGTCGGGGCGGCTGTCGCCCAGCGGTTCGAGCACCTGGTAGGAGCGCTGGATGCGCCGCTCGGTGTTGACGTAGGTGCCCTCCTGCTCGACGCTGGGACAGGCAGGCAGCACCACGTCGGCATACTCGGCGGTGCGGCTGAGGAACATGTCCTGTACCACCATGAACTCGAGCTTCTCGAAGCCGGAAAGCACATTGTAGGTATTGGAGTCGGAAAAGGCCGTCTCCTCGCCGACGATGTACATGGCCTTGATCTCACCCTCGTCGGCCGCCTGCACCATCAGGAAATTGCCATAGCCGGCTTCATTTGAAAGCTCTTCCGGTGAGATGCCCCACCCTTCGGCCCAGCGCTTTCTCGCCTCGTCGTCCTCCACGTGGTCGTAGCCGGGGTAGCGGTCGCGCAGGCAGCCGAAGTCGCTGGCCCCCTGCACGTTGTTGTGGCCGCGCATGGGGTAGCCGCCGGTGCCCGGCTTGCCGTAGTTGCCGGTGACCAGCAGCAGGTTGGAGAGCGCCGTGCTGGCGTCCGAGCCGTGGCTGTGCTGGGTGATGCCCATGGCCCACAGCAGGCAGACGCGCTGCGCCCGACCGATGGTCTCGGCGGCTTCGGCCAGATCCTGGCGCGCGATGCCCGTCTCGGCCTCGGCGAACGCCAGGGTGAAAGGCGCGAGAGACTGGCGGTACTCCTCCACGCCGTTGACCCAACGCGCAAGGAACTCGCGATCGGTCAGATCGTGATCGAACATGTAGCGCGACAGCGCCGAGGCCCAGACCAGATCGGTGCCGGAGTTCGGTCGCAGGAACAGGTCAGCCCGTTCGGCCATCTCGTGCTTGCGCGGGTCGACCACGATCAGCTTCTGCCCGCGCAGCTTCTGCGCCGCCTTGATGCGGGCAGCGATCACCGGATGGTTCTCGGCGGTATTGCTGCCGACGATCACCACCACCTCGGCTTTCTCGATGTCCTCGATGGTGCCGGAATCGCCGCCGTAGCCGACGGTGCGGAACAGCCCCTTGGTGGCCGGGTTCTGGCAGTAGCGCGAGGAGTTGTCGACGTTGTTGGTGCCGATGATGCGCCGGGCGATCTTCTGCACCAGGTAGGCCTGCTCGTTGCTGCCCTTGCTGGAGCCGATGAAGCCCAGGCTGTCCGGCCCGTGGGCCTCGCGCACCTCGAGCAGGCGGCGCGCCACCAGATCCAGCGCTTCGTCCCAGCTCGCTTCGCGAAAGCGGCCGTTGTCGCGGATCAGCGGCATGGTCAAGCGCTGCTTACTGTTGACGAAGTCCCAGGCGAACTTGCCCTTGATACAGGTGGAGATGCCGTTGGCCGGCGCCTCGGGGACAGGTTGCACCTTGAGGATGTGGCGGTCGCGGGTCCACATCTCGAAGGAGCAGCCAACGCCGCAGTAGGTACAGACCGTCTTGGTGCGCTTGATCTCGGGCTGGCGCAGGTGCATGTCGATTTCCGAGAGCCCGGAGACCGGTACCGCCCCGGTGGTCGTCTCGAGCTTCTTGATGATCTCGATCATCGGCCGCTTGAGCGACCAGGGCATGGCGGTGAACGGTCCCGCCTTGCCGTCCATGCTGTTCTCCATCAGCGCATTGCAGGGGCAGACGGTGACGCAGTGGCCGCAGTGCACGCAGCTGGAGTCGTTGATCTCCTTGCCGCCGTCCCACAGCACGCGTGGATTCTCGCTGGCAAAGTCGATGGAGAGCGTCTCGTTGACCTCGACGTTCTGGCACGCCTCCACGCAGCGCCCGCAGAGAATGCACTGATCGGGATCGTAGGTGTAGAAAGGGCTCGAGGTGTCCTTCTCGTGGGGCTTGCGCTGAAACTCATAGCGCTGGATGGGGATCTGCATATCCACCATGGTGTTGTGCAGCGTGCAGTCGCCGTTGTTGTTCTCGCACACGGTGCAGTAGAGCTCGTGCTTGGCCAACAGGCGATCCATGCCCTCTTCCCGCGCGGCCCGGGCCCGCTGGCTGCCGAGGCTCACCGTCAGCCCTTCGGCGCTCTTCAGCGTGCAGCCGCGCTTGAGCTCGCCGCCGACCTCGACCCAGCAAGCATCGCAGGTTTCCAGTGCGCCCAGCGAGGGGTGGTAGCAGACGTGCGGTAGATCGACGCCTCGCTCCTTGAGAAAGTCGATCAGCGGCTGATCGGCTCGGCCACTGAGTGACTGTCCATCCAACACGACCGTGCAGCGTGTCGTCATGACCCGCATCTCCCTGTCGAGGCCCGGCGACGAGCAGCCATTGCTTCACTATGCAACGAGTTCGGCCATCCACATGGCGCTCGGAGCCAAGCCATGTCCATATACCTTCTGCTCCGTGCTATGCACGTTAGTCAATGGCACCTGGCTTGTCTAAACTGTCGAAAAGATGGCTCAACGAAAAACCGCTGCTCAATCAGAAGACTAGCGAACATTCGGACAACAATCGGCACATAGAGGCAACGAGAGCTCACCAAAACGAAGTGTTCCGCAACAGCGGCCATGCGGGCAGTGAAGGTGGGTGAGCCAGCGTCAGCGATGGACGCGCAGGAAGAGCGCTTGCATGGGTATTTGCCAGAGACACGGCTGCCCGCTACCATCTGCCGACCGGACGTGCCCAATGCATGTCACCCGATTCGCTCGATGTAGCGCAACGTAACTGGAGAATCACATGGCCAATAACGTCGATGTCACCAATGCCAACTTCGAGCAGGAAGTCCTGAAGGCTGAGCAAACCGTACTGCTGAAGTTCTGGGCCCCCTGGTGCGGCCCGTGCAAGGTCATGGCTCCGGTGATCGACGAGGTTGCCGAAGAGCGCGCCGACAGCCTCAAGGTGGTCAGCATCAACGTAGACGACGCCCCCGAGATCGCCGCCGAGCAGGGCGTGCGCGGCGTTCCCACCGTGATGCTGTTCAAGTCGGGCTCCAAGGTCGCCTCCCTGGTTGGCGCTCAGTCCAAGTCTCAGCTGGTGCAGTTCATCGATCAGAACGCCTGATCCCTGTAAGCCTCAACCCTGTAGGTTTCAACCCCCTGTTAGGTATCACCGCTCGTCTCGCCCCGGCTCCGGCCGGGGCGTTTTCGTCATGCGAGAGGAGTGGCGAGCCTCATCATCGTCGAGAACAGGCTCGCTCGGAGCCCCCTCGGCAGCGATACGGTCGCTCATGGGCCGCTTGCCCGGCCCCAGCATGTAGGCCATCCAGCGGGTCTGGGGATGGCTGTCCAGGGCGATCTTGAGTGTCATGGTCAGCACCACCGAGAGCAGCATGCCGACCACCCCCAGCATCCAGCCCCACACCACCAGCGAGAGAAAGGCGACGAAGGTCGACAGCCCCAAGGCACGTCCCATCAGCCGCGGTTCGACCAGGTTGCCCAGCACGAAGTTGATGCCCAGGTAGGCCATGGCCAATCCGAAGGCCGAGGCCAGGCCGCCATCCTGAGACAGCAGCAGCAACAGGACCGGCGGCACCGCGGCAATGGCGGAACCGATATTGGGGATGTAGTTGAGGGCGAAGGCCAGCACGCCCCACAGCAGCGGGAAGTCCACACCGGCCAGCAGGCAGGCCAACCAGGCCATCACGCCCGTGAGCAGACTGACTAGGGTCTTGACCGCCAGATAGCGCTTGAGGGTTTCGCTGAACTCCTGAAAACGGCGCAGGCTGGCTTCCGGGTCGTCGAGGGCGTAAGCCACCTTGCGGCGAAAATTGAGGGTCTCGAACAGCATGAAGACCACCAGCAGCGCCACCACCATGCTCTGCATCAGCAGGTTGCCGAGCCCACCCAGCAGAAACGACAGCCAGCCCCCCTCGTCTTCTCCCTCGACCAGGCCGGCGAGCGTATCCGGATTGATCGCCAGGCCCATGGCCGCGAGGCTGTCGAGCACGTTGAGGTAGTGCTCGTAAAGCCGCCTCTCGATGCCCGGCAGGGCTTCGATGAAGGTGCCGAAGGCGTTGACCACCAGCAGCCCCACCAGCGACAGGAAGCCGCCGATCACCAGCAGCGTGACCAGCACCGCCAGGCGCGGACTCAGACCCAGCCGCTGCAGCCAGTTCACCGGCGAGGTACAGATCACGGCGATGAACAGACCCAGCAGGATCGGAATGATCAGGTCGGCACCGGCGCGAATGCCGGCAACGATGATCACCAGCGCTGCCAGCGCCAGCGTGAGGGTGAGCGGAAGCCCGTAGCGCACATTGTCGTCGCGGTGAAGCATGCCATCTATCCATGTGTGGCGTGTCCTGCTTATCATGACCCGTACCGCTCGGGTGCACAAACACACCCGACCGGCGGCGCCGGCAGAGCCCTCGCCGGCCAGCTCCCCCCTGATCATTGCCGCATGGAGGCCTACCGATGTTTCCGATTCGTTTTCGCTGCCTGGCGCTGGGCAGTCTGCTCGCTGTCGTCTCGCTGGTGGGCGTCAGCGCTCACGCCGACGAACCCCGTGCCCGCCTGGATGTACAGGCAGAAGCCCAGCTCGAGGTAGTACCGGACCGGGCCACGCTCAGCGCCCGACTGTGGGAACGCACTCCCGCCGTATCGCCCCAGGATGAGGAGACCGACAGCAACGCCCTGCGCGAGGCGCGGGACCGCCTGGAAGAACGCGCCACAGCCTTGATACGGGCTCTCGAGGAAGCCGGCGTGGAGCGCGACGACATCAGCGCCGGCTCGCTCGCGGTTCAGCCGGAATACGTGCCCACCCCGCGGCGCAGCGACGGCGATCAGGAAATGTTGATGCGCACCCGCCTGGAGCGTCCCTTCCAGGTTCGCATCGACGACCTCGAGCGCCTGCCGCGGCTGCTTGACGCACTGACCGAAGCCGGCGTCAATGCCATGGACGGTATCAGCTACGACCTGACCGACCGCGATGCTGCCACCGACGAGGCGCTGGTCAAGGCTCTGGAGAAAGCGCGTCACAAGGCCGAGCTGATGGCTCGCACCATGGGCGTTTCGCTCGGGGCCGTCACGTCGATCAGCGAGACGCGCTCGCCGATCTATACGCCGCGCATGATGGCGATGAGTGCCGACGCCCGTGAGAGCGCCGGACAGGTCGACTACAGCCCCGGGACTATCGTCATCGAGGCGGGAGTCAGCGTCAGCTGGGAGATCGAGAATTGAGGGTGGCAAGCCCGCCCAGATAGGGGCGCAGCGCCTCGGGCACGGTGATGGAGCCATCGGCATTCTGATGGTTTTCCATCACCGCGATGAGGCAGCGTCCCACCGCCAGGCCAGAGCCGTTGAGGGTATGCAGCAACTGCGGCTTCTTCTGCTCGGGATGACGGAAACGCGCCTGCATGCGCCGCGCCTGGAAATCCTCGCAGTTGGAGACCGAGGAGATCTCGCGGTAGGTCTGCTGGCTCGGCAGCCACACCTCCAGGTCGTAGGTCTTGGCCGCACCGAAGCCCATGTCACCGGTACACAGCGTGACGACCCGGTAGGGTAGCTCCAGCGCCTGCAGGATCGCCTCGGCGTGGCCGCGCATCTCTTCGAGCGCCGCGTAGCTCGTCTCCGGCTCCACCAGTTGCACCATCTCGACCTTGTCGAACTGATGCTGGCGAATCATGCCGCGGGTGTCGCGGCCATGGGAGCCCGCCTCGCTGCGAAAGCACGGCGTATGGGCGGTAAGCTTGAGCGGCAACACCTTGTGGTCGAGGATCTCGTCGCGAGCGAAGTTGGTCAGCGGCACCTCGGCGGTGGGAATCAGGTGGTAGCTGCGCTCGTCGTCCAGCCGGAACAGATCCTCGCCGAACTTGGGCAGCTGCCCGGTGCCGAACAGCGAGGCCTCGTTGACCATGTAAGGGACGTAGCACTCCTCGTAGCCATGCTCGAGGGTCTGCTTGTCGAGCATGAACTGGGTCAGCGCCCGGTGCAGGCGAGCGATCTGCCCGCGCATCACGGCGAAGCGTGAGCCGGTCAGCTTGGCCGCCAGCTCGAAGTCCAGCTCGCCCTTGAGCCCGCCCAGATCGACGTGGTCGCGCACTTCGAAGTCGAACTCGCGCGGCGTGCCCCAGCGGTGCAGCTCGACGTTGTCCTCCTCGCTCTCGCCTGCCGGCACGCTGTCGTGGGGCAGGTTGGGAATGCCGCTGACCAGGGCATCCCACTCCTCCTGAACTTCCGCCAGCTGCCGCTTGGCGGCATCGAGGCGGTCGCCGAGGTCACTCACCTCGTCGAGCAGCGGCTGGATGTCCTCGCCGGATGCCTTGGCCTTGCCGATCGCCTTGGAGCGGGTATTGCGCTCGTTCTGCAGGGACTCGGTCTCGGTCTGCAAGTCACGACGCCGGGACTCCAGCGCCTCGAGCCGTTCGGTATCGAGGGTAAAGCCACGTTTGGCCAGTCGTTGGGCAACCGTATCGAGGTCGCTGCGCAGCAGTTTGGGATCGAGCATGGAATCCGGTCCGTAACAGTCGGTGAATCGGAAAATCGAGCCGTCCATTGTAGGCAAAAGGCCGAGAAGGCGCCACGCGCCCGCCTTCCCCGTACGTCCGGATGGCCCTATCATCCTCTCCATGCCACTCATCCATTCCCTTCGCCACACCGCCCACCCCCTGCCACTGCCGGGGTGGTCGACGTGACCCCGCGCACCTGGCGCCTCGCCCTGCTGACGAGCTGCGGGCTGCTGGTGGCCGCCGGGCTCTGGGCGGTATGGCAGTGGCAGTATACCCAGGCGGCGCGTGAGGCCGAGCGCCACGCCCAGACACGATTGACGCTCTATACCACCACTCTGCAGGGTGCTTTGGAGAGCTTCGCCTACCTGCCGGGACTGCTGGTTCGCCAGCCCCAGGTGCAAGCGGTGCTGCTCGACGAAGCGGGCATTTTCGATGCCCAGGTCAACGCTCATCTGGCAGAGGTGGCCGAGCGCTCCGGCGCCGAGGCGATCTTCCTGATGGATGCCGAGGGGGTGACCGTGGCGGCCAGCAACCATGCCAGCGAGGACAGCTTCCTTGGCCATCGCTATCCCTTCCGCCCCTACTTCCGCGATGCCATGGCAGCAGGCCGGGGAGAATTCTTCGCTATCGGCAGCACCACCAGCCGGCCGGGCTACTTCGTCTCCGCCGCCGTGACGGGCGGGCCCGATGGAGCGCCTCTGGGCGTGCTCGCCCTCAAGGTCTCGCTGGAATCGCTGCAGGAGAGCTGGCGGCGCGCCGGCGAAAAGGTGCTGCTCTCCGACGCCAACGGTGTGGTGATCCTCTCCAGCCGACCGGAGTGGCGCTACCGCCGCCTCGGCGAGCTCTCGTCCGATGCCCTGGCGGAGATCCGCGACCAGCGCCAATTCCTTGACGAACCATTGCTTCCCCTGGGCGAGCGACTGGCCGACGGCTCCCTGCGCATTGGCGGCGGCGATCTGGGCGAGCGCTTCCTCGATCTGAGCCAACCTCAGGCTACCCTGGGCTGGACCATGCACTATCTGGCGCCGGTACGCCCACTCTACGTCAGCGCCCGCAATGCCCTGCTGGCTGCCGCCGGCGCCACCCTTGCCCTGCTGCTGCTGGGACTCTGGCTACGCGAGCGGCAGAAGCGTCAGCGCCTGCGCGACCGCGAGGCCCATATCGTCCGCGAGGCCAACGAACGCCTTGAAGCGCGGGTCGCGGCGCGCACCCGGGAGCTGGAGGCAGCCCAGGCAGAGCTGGTCCAGGCCGGCAAGCTGGCCGCCCTGGGCACCATGGCCGCCGGCATTGCCCACGAACTCAACCAGCCGCTGTCGGGAATCCGCACCTTCGCCGCCAACGGCGAGCGGCTGCTCGCCCGCGGCCGCTCGGATGCCGCCGAAGCCAACTTCCAGCGCATCCAGACGCTGTGCGAGCGCCAGGACGCCCTGATTCGCCAGCTCAAGCTGTTCGCCCGTCGCGGCGACCGCCAGGAGCCGGTGGATCTGGCCGAGCGGCTCGACTTCGTGCTGGAGCTGCTCGACGAGCGCATCGCCGAGCAGGGGGTGAGCCTGGTGCGCCCCGATCCCCTGCGGCCACCGCTGCGAGTGCTGGGCGACCCGCTGCGCCTCGAACAGTTGCTCACCAACCTGTTGCGCAACGCTCTCGACGCCCTGCGCGGCGGCGCCGTACCACGCCTGGAGATCAGCCTGCACCGTGAGGCCGGGCAGGTGGTGCTCGGCGTGGCCGACAACGGACCGGGGATCGAGGCGGACGCCCTGTCTCACCTCTTCGACCCCTTCTTCACCACCAAGGCAGTGGGCGACGGCCTGGGCCTGGGGCTGTTCATCAGCTTCGGCATCGTCCAGGACCTGGGCGGAAGCATCGCCGCCGCCAACCGACCCGAAGGCGGTGCTCACTTCCGGGTAGCCTTGCCTGCCGCCCCCGCTGCTTCAGGAGAGCCCCATGGTGAGCATTGACGAATTGCCGATCTGGCTGGTGGATGACGACCCCGACGTGCGCGAGTCGCTCGGCCAATGGCTCGAAGTATCGGACCTGGCGGTGCGCCCCTTCGCCGAAGCCACAGCGGCCCTGGCGGCGCTGGCCGCCGGCGACGCCTGCGGCGTACTGGTCAGCGACGTGAAGATGCCCGGCATGGATGGCCTGGCGCTGCTGGATGCGGTGCAGCGCCTCGAAGAACCGCCACCGGTGGTACTGATCACCGGCCATGGCGACGTGCCCATGGCAGTCGCGGCAATGCAAGCCGGCGCCTGGGACTTCGTCGAGAAGCCCTTCTCCCCGGAGCGCCTCGAGGAGTGCGTGCGCCGCGCTCTCGAACGGCGCCGTCTGGCCCTGGAGAATCGCCGTCTGCGCCATGCCCTGCGAGAGGGCGATCTGGCCGGCCGCCTGCTGGGGCGGGCGCCGGCCATGCTGCGCCTGCGCGACCAGCTCGCCAACCTGGCTCCGGTGCGCGCCAACGTGCTGGTGCACGGCGAGACCGGCAGCGGCAAGGAGGTGGTGGCACGCTGCCTCCACGAGCTCGGCCCCGGCCCCGATACCCCTTTCGTGGCCCTCAACTGCGGTGCCCTGGCGCCGGAGCTGATCGAATCGGAGCTCTTCGGCCACGAAAAGGGCGCCTTCACCGGCGCCCAGGAGCGACGTATCGGCAAGCTGGAGCATGCCAGCGGCGGCACCCTGTTCCTCGACGAGGTGGAGTCGCTGCCGCTGGCGGCCCAGGTCAAGCTGCTGCGCGCCCTGCAGGAGGGTGAGATCACCCGCCTGGGCAGCAACGCCGTGCAGCGGATCGACCTGCGGGTAGTAGCGGCCACCAAGGTGGACCTGCTGGCTCTGGCCGCCGAAGGCGGCTTTCGCGAGGACCTCTACTACCGGCTGGCCATCGCCGAGCTGGCGCTGCCGCCGCTGCGCGAGCGCCGCGAGGACATCGCCCTGCTCTTCCGCCACTTCTGCCATCAGGCCGCCGAGGTTCACGACCGCCCCCTGCGCGAGCCCGACGCCGCTCTATCCCAGGCCCTCGAGCGTCACGCCTGGCCGGGCAATCTGCGCGAGCTGCGCAACGCCGCTACTCGTTTCATCCTCGGCCTGGAGATCCCCTGCCTGGGCACGGCCGCTGCCGCGGACGAGAACTCCCTGGCCGCCCAGGTGACCGCCTTCGAAGCAGCCCTGCTGCGTGCCGCCCTGGGCCGTCACGGCGGCAACATCCAGGCGGTGATGGAGGAGCTGGAGCTGCCGCGCCGCACCCTCAACCAGAAGATGCAGAAGCACGGCTTGCGCCGCGAGGCCTTCCTCGACGGCAGCGACGACAGCTGAGCCCGCCCCGCCCATCGGCAAGATCTTGCCGATGGGGCGCCGCCATGTCGGCAAATAATTGCCGACAGCACTCACCCAGGCCCAGGCCGTTTCACGGCTTCTCAGCACAACTCACTGAAATACATAGGGTGTCACCGAAACTGGCAGGCTTGTCGCTATGTCAGGGCGTCTCATAACCACAACGCTCGACATAAGGAGACCCACCATGCACAAGCGCCAGTTCCTCAAGTCCGCCCTCTGTCTTGCCACCGCCGCCGCTCTTGGCCTCGGTGCCGCAACCGCAACCGCCAGCACCGACAACGGTAGCGAAGGGGGCCAGTACATCATGGGTACCGCCACTACCGGTGGCACCTTCTACCCGGTGGGCGTCGCCCTCTCCACCCTGGTCCGCGTCAAGCTGGAGCCGACCCACAACATCTCGGTCTCCGCCATCAGCTCCGCCGGCTCCGCCGAGAACCTGCGTCTGATGGATGACAACCAGGCCCAGTTCGGCATCCTCCAGGCCCTCTACGGCGCCTGGGCCTGGCACGGTGAGGGCCCGGTACCCAAGGCCTACGACAACGTACGCTCCATCTCCATGCTGTGGCAGAACGTCGAGCACTTCGTGATGCGCAGCAATCGGGTGGAGAGCGGTACCATCGACGACCTGTCCAACCTCTACGGCCGCGGCTTCTCCATCGGCGCCCGCAACTCGGGTACCGAAGGCTCCGGTCGGCAGATTCTTGCCGGTCTCGAGATCGACCCCGAGCAGATGAACCTCGCCTACCTGGGCTACGGCCCCAGCGCCGACTCCATGCAGAACGGCAACATCGACGGCATGAACATCCCCGCCGGGGTGCCCGCCTCCGCGGTGACCAGCGCCTTCGCCAACATGGGCAACAACCTCTCCATCCTGAACGTGACGGAAGAGCAGCTCGAGCGCATCAACGCCGACTACCCGGTGTGGACCCCCTACGAGATCCCCGCCGGCACCTACCCGAGCCAGGACGAGCCGGTTCACACCATCGCCCAGCCCAACATTCTGGTGGTCAACGCCGACGTCCCGGAAGAGCACGTCTACCAGATCACCAAGGCGATGTTCGAGAACCTGCCCTTCCTCAACAACATCCATCCGGCGACCCGCGACATGGCCCTCGAGAAGGCCCTGGACGGCCTGCCCATGCCGCTGCACCCCGGCGCTGCCCGCTACTTCCAGGAGCAGGGGCTGGAGATCCCCGAGCATCTGCTGGAGGGCTAAGGCAACGCTGATTTTCTGCTGCGCCCCCAGGGGCGCCGGGGCAGGCCGAAGAGGAGGTCTTTTTCCAGGGAAGGAAAAGGTAGCGCCCAGGGACGGGCTCACCGCGCCTCCTCGCCGGTCTGTCGCCGGCAAGCCCCGAGCCTGACCACCGACAACGCCTTCTCATCCACGCCAGCTCCGCGAGAACGCCCATGAACGCAACGCCCACTCCCGAGGTGCGCGACGAAGCCGCCAGCGAAGCCCCCGAGCGCCTCGAGCATCCCTGGCTCGGCCGGCTGCTGTTCGCCCTGGCCATCGTCGTGGCCCTGTCGCATCTCTACTTCAACACCCTCGGCACCCTCTCCGAGGTGTGGGTCAGCGCCCTGCACTTCGGCATGTTCGGCCTGCTCTGCGCCCTCTCGGTGCCCATGCTCAAGGCCCGCTCCGCCGGCGGCCAACGCCTGGTACTGGCGGTGGACATCCTGCTCGGCCTGGCGGCGCTGGGCTGCGCCTTCTACCTGATCGGCTTCGAGGACGCCCTCTACGCCCGCGGGGTACGCTTCTCCATCGCCGACTGGGTCGTCTCCATCGTCGCCCTCGGCCTGGTGCTGGAGTTCGCTCGTCGCACCACCGGCTGGTTCATCCCGCTGCTCTGTCTGGTGGCGCTCACCTACGTGGCCTGGTGGGGGCGCCACGTAGGCGGGGTGTTCGGCTTCCCCGGCCTCTCCTGGGAGACGGTGCTGTTTCGCAGCTATCTGGGCGGCGACGGCATGCTGGGCTCCATCGCCCGCATCTCCTGGTCCTACGTCTTCATGTTCATCCTGTTCGGCGCCTTCCTGGTGCGCTCCGGCGCCGGCGACTTCATCATCGAGCTGGCCCGCTGCGCCGCCGGGCGCTTCATTGGCGGCCCCGGCTTCGTCGCGGTCTTCTCCTCCGGGTTGATGGGCTCGGTGTCCGGCTCCAGCGTCGCCAACACCGTCTCCACCGGGGTGATCACCATCCCGTTGATGCGCAAGGCCGGCTTCCCGCCGCGCTTCGCCGCCGGGGTCGAGGCCGCGGCCTCCACCGGCGGCCAGTTGATGCCTCCGGTGATGGGCGCCGGCGCCTTCATCATGGCCTCCTATACCCAGGTCTCCTACCTCACCATCATCGGCGTGGCGGCCCTGCCGGCGCTGCTCTACTTCCTCTCGGTGGCGATGTTCGTGCGCATCGAGGCCAAGCGCAGCGGCGCCCAGCACGTCGAGACCGAAGAGGCGCCGCGCTTCCTCGAGGTGCTCAAGGGCGGCTGGCACTTCCTGCTGCCGCTGGTGGTGCTGGTGGCCGCACTGATCTACGGCTTCACCCCCACCTACGCCGCCGGCATCGCCATCCTCTCGGTGGTGGTGGCCTCCTGGCTATCGCGCAATCCCATGACCCCAACGGTGGTGATGGAAGCCCTGGTGCTCGGCACCCGCAACATGATCACCACGGCGATCCTGCTGCTTACCGTGGGGCTGATCGTCAACGTGGTCTCCACTACCGGTATCGGCAACACCTTCTCGCTGATGATCACCGACTGGGCCGGTGGCAGCCTGCTGATCACCATCGTGCTGATTGCCATCGCCTCCCTGGTACTGGGCATGGGTCTGCCGGTCACCGCCGCCTATATCGTGCTGGGCACCCTCTCGGCGCCGGCCCTCTACGGTCTGATGGCTCACGGCCAACTGGTGGAGCTGCTGATGGCCGGTCAGTTGCCCGAGCAGGCCAAGGCGATCTTCATGCTTGCCGCTCCGGAGAGCCTGGAGGCGCTGAGCGCTCCCATGGACGCAGCCAGCGCCCGCGAGCTGCTCACCCTGGTGCCCGACGACTTCCGCCGCCAGCTCTACGAGCAAGCGCTCTCGCCCCACACCCTGACCCTGCTGCTGGTGGCGGCCCACATGGTGATCTTCTGGCTCTCCCAGGACTCCAACGTCACCCCGCCGGTATGCCTCACGGCGTTTGCCGCCGCGGCCATCGCCAGGACACCGCCGATGCGCACCGGCTTCACCGCCTGGAAGATCGCCAAGGGGCTCTACATCATCCCCCTGCTGTTCGTCTGGTCGCCGCTGATCACCGGTTCTCCTGCCGAGATGCTCACGGTGTTCGCCTTCGCCCTGTTCGGCATCTATGCGATCATCGCCGGCCTCGAGGGCTTCCTGGAGCACGAACTACCCTGGTGGCTGCGCCTGGCGATGTTCCCCATGGGTGCCCTGATGCTCTGGCCCCACGGTCAGCTGGCACTGGACTTCCTGGGCCTGGCACTGTTCCTCGCCACCCTGACGTGGAGCGCCCGGGCCGGCCGCGCCTCGGCCACTGCCCAGCCCGCTGCCGGCCACGCCTGAGTCCACGCGCGTCGGCATCCCGCCGCGGCTCCTGGCCGTGGCGGGATGCGTCCCCCGCCCGCTCGCGGTAAAGTAGCGTCATTCCCTGCCGTCCCGCCCCCGGGTGGCATCAAACGACCGATACGACTAGCCATGATCGCAAGACTGGACACCGCCGACGCTCCCGTCATCGAGGGGCTGAGCGCGCATTACCTGCGTTTTCTCGAGGCGCTGAAGGCCTCCGGCTTCGAGGGCGAGATCGCCCCGGACTACGCCAGCCGCACCGTGCTGGCCACCGACAATTCGATCTACCAGCGCCTGCCCCAGGCGGCACTGTTCCCGCGCCACGCCGAGGATCTCGAACGCATCGCCCGGCTCGCCGCCGAGCCCAAGCATCGTCAGGTGGTGCTCACGCCCCGCGGCGGCGGCACCGGCACCAACGGCCAGTCGCTCACCGACGGCCTAGTGGTGGACGTATCCCGCCATATGAACCGAATACTGGAGATCGACGTCGAGAACCGCCGGGTGCGGGTGCAGGCCGGGGTGGTCAAGGATCAGCTCAACGCGGCGTTGAAACCTCATGGGCTGTTCTTCGCGCCTGAGCTCTCCACCTCCAACCGCGCCACCATCGGCGGCATGATCTCCACCGACGCCAGCGGCCAGGGCAGCTGCGAGTACGGCAAGACCCGCGATCACGTGCTCGAACTCGACACCGTGCTGCTCGACGGCGAGCGGCTGGTGAGCCGCCCGGTGGAAGACGCCGAGCTGGAGACGCTGTGTCACCACAGCGGCGCGATCGGCAACGCCTACCGCACCGCGCGGGAAATCATCGACACTCAGCGCGAGCTGATCGCGGCCAAGTTCCCGCCGCTCAACCGCTGCCTGACCGGCTACGACCTGGCGCATCTCAGGGACGCGCAAGGCCGCCTCGACATGAACAGCCTGCTGTGCGGCTCCGAGGGCTCGCTGGGGTTCCTCAACGAGGCGGTACTCAACGTGCTGCCGATCCCCAAGCACTCGACCCTGGTCAACGTGCGCTATGCGGGCTTCATGGATGCCCTGCGCGACGCCAAGGCCTTGATGGCTTCTGCAGCGAAACCCACCTCCATCGAGACGGTGGACGACAAGGTGCTGCTGCTGGCCATGGAGGACTTCGTCTGGGACAGCGTGGCGGAGTTCTTTCCCAGCGAGGCGCCCCAGGGATCTGCCGAGGGCGATACCGTCACGGCCGAGCGCCAGGCGGTGGCCATCCGCGGCATCAACCTGATCGAATTCAATGACGACGACCCCGAGCGGCTTGCCGAGCGGGTGGCCGCCTTCTGTCGTCACCTGGAAGCGGATGAGAGCGTACCGCGCCTCGGCTACACCCTGGCCCAGGGGCGCGCCCAGATCCAGCAGGTCTACGGCATGCGCAAGCGCGCCGTGGGTCTGCTGGGCAATGCCAGGGTCGACGAAAAGGGCGAGAAGCGGCCGATCCCCTTCGTCGAGGACACCGCGGTACCGCCGGAGCATCTGGCCGACTTCATCGCCGAGTTCCGCGCCGCACTGGACGCCCGCGGGCTCAGCTACGGCATGTTCGGCCACGTCGATGCCGGCGTGCTGCACGTGCGCCCCGCCATCGACATGAAGGATCCCGAGCAGGAGCGGCTGATCCGCGAAGTCTCCAACGAGGTGGCGGAGCTGACCCACAAGTACGGCGGCCTGCTCTGGGGCGAGCACGGCAAGGGCGTGCGCTCCGAATACGCGCCCAAGTTCTTCGGCGAGCTCTACCCCAGCCTGCAGCGGGTCAAGGCCGCCTTCGACCCGCACAACCAGCTGAACCCGGGCAAGATCGCGACTCCCTCCATCCCGCCCGAAGCCGCGGAGCCCTCCATCCCGCCCGAAGCCGCGGAGCCCTCCATCCCGCCCGAAGCCGCGGGCACAGCGTCGACAACTAGCGTCAGCGAGGATGCGGTGAAGTGGGTCGACCCGGGCCTGCTGACCATCGACGGCGTGCCCACCCGCGGCCAGCTCGACCGCCAGATCGACGAGCGCGTCTGGCAGGCCCACGCCGCCACGGTGTACTGCAACGGCAACGGCGCCTGCTACAACTACGACCCCGACGACGCCATGTGCCCCTCGTGGAAGGCGACCCGCGACCGCATCCACTCGCCCAAGGGACGCGCCAGCCTCGTCCGCGAGTGGCTGCGCCTGCAGGGCAAGGCCGGGATCGACCTGGTCGAAGAGGCAAAAGAGAAGCGCCGCGAGGGGGTATGGGGCTTCATCACCTCGTTCCCGGCGCGGGCGCGCAACACCTGGCGCCGCCGCGACGAGGCCGACTTCTCCCATGAGGTCTACGACGCCATGGCGGGCTGCCTGGCCTGCAAGTCCTGCGCCGGCCAGTGCCCGATCAAGGTCAACGTGCCGGACTCGCGCTCGCAGTTCCTCGAGGTCTACCACGGCCGCTACCTGCGCCCGCTGCGGGATTACCTGATCGGCGGCATGGAGTTCTTCGTGCCCTATCTCGCCCATGCCGCGCCGCTGTACAACGCCGCGCTGAATCAGCGCCTGGTGGACCGCCTGCTGTCCCAGCACGTCGGCCTGGTCGACAGCCCGCGCCTCTCTCGCGCACGACTGACCAAGCAGCTGCGTGCCTGGGGTGTCGCCGAGGCGACGCCGATCTCGCTGGGCCTGCTCAGCGAGGCGCAGAAGGCCAGAAGCATAGTGCTCGTGCAGGACGCCTTCACCAGCCACTTCGAGGCAGAATTGGTGATGGACATCGTCGAGCTGCTCTCGCGTCTGGACATCAAGGTGTTCGTCGCCCCCTATACGGCCAACGGCAAGCCGCTGCACGTGCAGGGCTTCCTTGGCGCCTTCGAGCGCACCGCGGAGAAGCAGGCGCGACGGCTGCGCGCCCTGGCCGAGTTCGGCGTGCCGCTGGTGGGCATCGACCCGGCCATGACCCTCACCTACCGCCAGGAGTACGTGAAGGCGCTGGGCCCCGCTGCCGTGCCCGAGGTACTGATGCTGCAGGAGTGGCTGGTGGCTCAGGGCAAGCGCCTGGTGCCGCCGGCCCTGGCCCGGGAGCTCGAGAAACTCGGCGACCCGAGCTTCCGGCTGCTCTCCCACTGCACCGAGAAGACCAACGCCCCGGGTAGCCCCAAGGCGTGGCAGCAGGTGTTCGCCGCCTTCGGCTTCGAGCTCGAACTCGTCGCCAGCGGCTGCTGCGGCATGTCCGGCACCTACGGCCACGAAGCGCGCAACCTGGAAACCTCGAAGACCATCTACGCCCAGTCGTGGCAGCCGGTGGTCGAGGACGAGACCAACCGGGGCCGCCTGCTGGCCACCGGTTACTCCTGCCGCAGCCAGGCCAGCCGCCTCTCCGGCCAGGCCCTGCCGCACCCGCTGCAGGGAATTCTGACCCACCTGCGCCGGCTTAACTGGTAACCAAAGGCCGGCGCCGCCGGCCTTTCGAAGGCTATTCGGCTGCTGAACCGATAGCGCCTCGAAATACACCGGAGTTCGATTGCCATGTTTCAACGCCGCCTTGGAGTTGCGCTGATCGCCCTCACACTGCTGGCGCTGATACAGGGTGGCGTCGCCGTATGGGCCATCGATGGCGCCCGGCAGAAAGTCGAGCTCGGTCGCCTCTCCAGCGACCTGCACACCGGTTTTCTGGCGTTATCGGACAGCAAGCACCGGCTGCAGACCTGGCTATCCCGCGCCCAGCATGAAGCCAGCCCCGACCCTGAGCAGCGCCACGTCCTACTCGAGGAAATGCGTGCACACCTGGTACGGCTACACCAGCTCAGCGAAACGCTGGCCGACCGTGCGCTGGTAGAGACGGAGCAGCCTGCCAGCCTGATCGAGGAGCGTCGGACGGCGCTGAACGTCTTCGATCAGTTTCTCGATATGCTGGAACGCCAGGAGAGCGCCCCGCCATTCGACATCGAACCAAGCGATCTGAATCAATTCGAGGGACGCGACCTGCGCCTGATGATGGCCGACACCCTGTCCCGAGAACGTACGCTACTCGCCAAACAGCGCAACGAGGCCGACCGCTCCCTGCAGCAATTGATGCGGATGGTGATTCTGACCACGCTGACCCTGAGCGCCATCATCTTGCTGGTATTCTGGCATTTCGCTCGCGCTCTGCGTCGCCCCATCGGCGAGTTGATGCGTGGCGCCCAGGCACTGCAGCGCGGCGAGCTGAGCCACCGCCTCGACGACAGCCTGCAGGACGAGTTCGGTCGCATTGCTGCCCATATGAACCATATGGCCAGCGAACTGGATCAACACCGCCGCACCGAACGCGATCGTCAGCAGCGTCTGGAAGACCTGGTCGAAACGCGCACGCGAGAGCTGGAGCAGGCGCTGGAAAGACTCAGGCAGCTGTCACAGCAGCGCCAGCAGCTGCTGGAGGACATCAGCCATGAGTTGCGCACCCCGGCCACCTCGATACGCGGCGAGGCCGAAATCACGCTGCGTGGCCAACCACGCAGCGAAGCCGAATATCGCCAGGCACTGCAGCGCATTGCCGGCGATGCCGCCCACCTGAGTGGCGTCATCAGCGACCTGCTGACCATGGCACGCAGCGATATCGCCGAATGGCAGATACAGCACAAGCCTCTCGATCCACTCTTGCCGTTGCACGATGCCATTGGCCAGGCCTCCACCCTGGGCAGGCTACGCAGCATCAGCGTGACTCCAGGCCAGTTGGAGACTGCCACGCTGCTCGGCGATGCGCAGCGACTCCAGCAGGTATTCAGCATTCTGCTCGATAACGCCATCCAGTATTCGCACCCCGGCGGCCAGGTCAACGTCGAAGCACACGTCGTCAAGCATCAGACAGCCCCTGTCTGGGAGCTGAGAATCCGCGACCATGGCATCGGGCTGGCACCGCAGGAGGCCTCTCGCATCTTCGAACGCGGCTATCGCAGCGCTGAGGCTCGCCGCCACCGCCCTGATGGACAGGGCGTTGGGTTGGCCATTGCCATGCTGCTGATGCGGCTGCACGGTGGCCAACTCCAACTGGAGAACATGGCCGATGGCGGATGTCTGGCCCTGCTTCGGCTGCCGGTACACATGCCTGAAGCCAGCGGACCTTCAACCGACACGCTCAGCCCGTCGGTTGCTCCCGCCTGACTATCGACAGAATCACTGAGGGTGTCGTTATGCACATCGTGATAATCGAAGACGACCCACGTATTCGTGATTTCCTGCAGCGCGGACTGGCGGCCGAAGGGCACCAGGTAAAGAGCTTCTGCGAGGGGCAGCCAGCGCTGGTGTATCTCGTCCAGGCGGCACGAGATTCGGAACCCGCACCGCCCCCCGTCGTCATCCTGGACCGCCTGCTACCGGATATTGGCGGGCTCGAGATCTGCCGCAGTCTGCGTACTGCCGGCGTCACCTTCCCGATCCTGATGCTGACCGCCCTGGACAGCATCGAGGATCGAGTCTCGGGGCTCGAGGCCGGCGCCGACGACTATTTGATCAAGCCTTTTGCCTTCGAGGAGCTCCTGGCTCGACTCAGCGCCGTTTCACGCCGGCATGCGGGGCACGTGCCGTCGGAGCAGCGCATCGTGCGCGTCGGCGACCTGGAGTTCGACCGCGACCAGCGTCGTGTCACACGCGCCGGCCGGCGGATCGAGCTCACGCCAAAGGAGCTTGCCATCCTCGAGCTGCTGATGTCCGCTCCCGGCAAGCTGTTCAGTCGCGAGCGTATTCTCGCCAGCGTATGGGGAGCACATGAAGATCCGCTGACCAATATCGTCAATGTCTATATCCGGCGCTTACGCCAAAAGCTGGACGACGAACACACCAAGGGGTCGCTAATCACGACGCAGCGCGGCTTTGGCTACCGGCTCGAAGCTGCTTCTGTAACTCAGCTGTAATCGTTCACCTTACGTTAATCCTGCCGGTCCTCCTTGTTCATCGGAAGGCGATCGGAACGCATTGCAGCCTGCGCTATGCTGGCCAGGCTTTATCGCTATCCCATAACGAGTTCACCGACAGGAGACGAATGATGAAATTCAAGACACTGATCACTGCAATGGCCCTCGGGCTCGGCCTTGGCACTGCTGGCCTGGCCAGTGCCGCACAGGTCACTCACCTGGGTGGCGACATCACCGAAGAGCAGGTGCTGGCGGCACAGCAAGCCTGGGGCGACGCCCTGGTTGCCATTTCCAGTACCTATGAGGCGGAAGGCATCGACGCCGCCCGCGAACTGGCACAGGAAGTGATCGACAGCGCCTACGGCTACGACATGGGTGCGGTACTCTTCAAACCCACCCTGGCCGCCGCGCCGCAAACCTTCCGTACGACGCCCGAAGGCGCACTGGCCTACTTCGTCGGCCACAGCGATGAGTACAGTGAAGACAGCGGCTTTGCCCTGAAGGGCTGGCAGGAAGTCACCATCGAAAATGCCGCCATCCTGATCAGCGGCGATGTCGCCCTGACCATGGGCAACGTGTCCATCCTCGATGCCGAAGGCAACACCACCACCGTGGACAAGACCTGGGGTTATCACCTGGATGACGAAGGTGAGCTGCGCATCGTGCTGCACCACTCATCCCTGCCCTTCAGCGCCGAGCAGTAAGCGCAAGCCAGTCTCAACCGTACCGGCACTCGCCGGTACGGTTTGTTCTCGGTCAGCGCGAGTCAAACGGAACAGGAGGCAGGATGTCCCGCACCCTGATCGTCATTGGCCTGTGTATCGTACTCATCGGCCTGCTCTGGCCATGGCTCTCCAAGCTGCCGCTTGGCCAGCTACCGGGAGATATCGCCATACGCCGCGAGAACTTCTCGTTCTACTTTCCCGTCACCACCATGATCCTGCTGAGCCTGCTCATCAGCGGATTATTGTGGCTGTTCAACCGCTGAAGCGCTTTCGTCCGGGCTGCGCCTAATGGGCAGCCAGAGGGTGAAGGTCGCGCCCTCCCCGGGGCGGCTATCCAGCTCGATGCGTCCACCGTGCTTCTGCACGATGCCATAGGAAAGCGACAAGCCGAGGCCGGTGCCCTGGCCGACCGGCTTGGTGGTGAAAAAGGGATCGAAGATACGCGACTGCAGCTCTGCAGGTATCCCCGCCCCGTCATCGGTAAAGGCGAGCCACACCTGATCGCCTTCGCAGCCGGTGCGCAGCGTGATGGTGCCGTGGTCCTCGATGGCCTGAGCCGCATTGACCAGCAGATTCAGGAAGACCTAGTTGAGCTGGGCTGGCACACACTCGACCGCCGGCAGTTGACCGTATTCTCGTACTATCGTGGCCTTGTACTTGATCTCGTTGGTCGCCACGTTGAGCGTGCTCTCCAGCCCCTGATGAAGATCGGCAAGCTGCCAGTCGGTGGCACCGGTACGAGAGAAATCGCGCAGATCCTGAACGATACGCCGCACCCGGGCCGTACCGTCGATCGACTCGGCGATCAGTGCCCCGACATCTTCACGCAGATAGTCCAGCTCGAGTTCCGACTTGAGCTGTGCGATCCGCTCGGCCGCCTCGGTCGTCAATGACGACTCGACCGTCTCGTAGAGATCGATCAGGCGCAGCAGGTCGTCGATGTACTGACGCAGGGTGTTGAGGTTGGAGCTGACGAAACCGATGGGATTGTTGATCTCGTGGGCGACACCCGCGGCAAGTTGGCCGATGGAAGCGAGCTTCTCCGACTGAAGCAGCTGATTGTGGGCATCTTCCAATTTACCGATGAGGACTTGCTGCTCCTCCCTCTCGCGCTCCAGCGCCACGAGCGCCTCGCGCCGCTCGCGGATCTCCCGCTCCATATCCTCCTGCACCTGCTGCAAGGCACGATTGATCTGCTCATTCTCGCGCAGCGCCGCCTCCAGTTCCTTGGTTCGCGCCCGCACCTGATCCTCCAGCATCACCGCGGTCTGGAAGAGGCTGAAACCGGAGCCACGCACGCTGGTGCTGCGCTCGGCGCGATCCATCAAGGCCTGCACCATCTTTTGCAACTGCTCGACCCCTGGCTGTCGCCGCGGTAACGGCTGGGTGGCACCGGATGGCATCACCTGCTCCGTAGGGCGACCAGACAGGCTCCAACCACTCGACGAGCCGTTCGTTCCGCTACGCGAACAAGCGCCAATGGCGATGCCGGTCAGCGTCTGGTTCATGTGCACGCCACCGTACTGCTCGCCATAGGTACTGAAGCCGACCGCATTATGACGACCGAAAACCGCCTCCACTGCCGCCTTGGTTTTCTTCTGGGTGACCTCAAGGTTGCGCAGAATGCAGTCGCAGGCAAGCACCAGCTGCGGCGGGCCCAGTTCCTCGCTCAGCTGTCCCATGGTTGCCTCCAGGTCGGAGACCAGATCCATCCCTTGAGCCACGCGCAGGACCAACCCTTCGTCAATGGCGCTGTAGAAGGTCAGGCTGCCATCCGGCCCGGCCTTCTGTATCGAGCGTACGTAATCGGTGCCATCGATCAGTACGACCACCGGCGCAGCGGCAAAATGGTGCGGCTCGAGCGCCTCCATCGAAACACCGATCAGCTCGGCATAGGCCTGAGCGGCGGGTATGCCATTGATCTCGTGGACGACCCTCTGCTCCACATCGGCCCGGGTGACGACCAGGCGCTCCTCCAGCGAGAGGAAGTGCTGGGTCTTGAACAGACGAAACGGGTAGTCGGTCTTCAAAACGGTAAGCACGGCGCTGTCACTGTGAAAATCACCGCCATGGAACACCTGGGTTTGGCTGAAACACAGGTCGTCGCCCGCCGAGCCACCCACCAGTACGATATCGCCCAATGCCGTTTGCAGCGTTCGCGCCACCTGCTCTTCACGGACGGAAAGGCCATCGATGAGAAGAAAACCAAAGCTGTTGCCGCCGCTCGGCCGTGTCGCCCGCTCACCGAGTTGCTGCAGAAGCTCGTCGGTGAACGCCTGGACACGAGCAATACTGAACTGCTCAAGGGCATCCAGTCGCCCGGTTACTGCCGTACAGCTGCCGGCCGGGAAGCTTACACCGGTGAGCGTGTGGTCGAGATAGCCCAGGGGGCCGATCTCACCCGCGGTGGTACACCCCACCACGGGAGTGTCGCCGAACAGACGGTTCATCTCGTCAGCCAGCGCCACCAGGTCGTAGTGGCTGGAACAGAAGAACAGCACCAGCTCGGTATCGGGCTGCATCACCCCCTGGTGGAACTCGCGAACGGCAGTGCGAGCATCCTCAGCACGGCTCTGCATGCTACGGATCCGGCTCATGGCGGCTCCCCCTTCGTGGGCCTTTTCTTCGTTATCGGCCGCGACCGCTGAATATTGAGGTTTTAGCCACTCTCCTCGCGGCTGACCCCATAAGCACGAAGCGCAGCGCGAATCGAAGATTCTTCGGTGGTCTCTGCGGGGTAGAACCTGTAGTTGGGAGCGAGGATAGGTTCAACGGCAGTAGGACACACGACGAAGACGCTGTGAATCCGGAAGCGCTCCTCGGCCATTTCGAGAAGCGGCTCGGCCCAACGAGAGAAGTCCGCAGCTCGTGCTTTCACTTCACGTGCAACGCCGGTCACCTTGAAGCCTTTTTGCACGAAGATATCGATGAAGCTCAAGCAAACCTTCTCATTGACCTGGATATTCCTGGCAGAAACAGGAGAAGCGATATTCGCCACCACCCCCAGTGTCAGGATGAGTGTCGTACCCTCTGATACCCTGTTCTTATAAACCGATCAGGGGGCGAAAGGAGACACT
>JAAQTN010000049.1 GCA_011742915.1 Billgrantia desiderata
GTCAGGACAAGCGGTCAGCTTAGGACAACCGGTCAGAGTAGTTGTCGTCGGCCGGCCAGAGTAATTGTCGCTCTATAGTCATGACCCACCAGGCCATCCGCCCCCAACGCCGCCTTCTCCCGCTGACCGCCGCCGTGCTGCTGGGCGGCGCCCTGCTCACTGGCCTCGCTGGCAGCGTTACCGCTCAGGAGCGGGTCGAGCTGCTGAACGTCTCCTACGATCCCACCCGCGAGTTCTATCGCGAGTACAACCAGGCCTTCGCTGAACACTGGCGAGAGGAGGCGGGCCAGCAGGTCAACGTGCGCCAGTCCCATGGTGGCTCCGGCTCACAGGGGCGGGCAGTGATCGATGGCCTGGACGCCGATGTGGTGACTCTGGCGCTGGCCTACGATATCGACGCCATTCACGACCGCGCGGGTTTGATCCCTGAGGATTGGCAGTCGCACCTGCCCAACAACAGCTCACCCTATACTTCCACCATCGTGCTGCTGGTACGCCAAGGCAACCCCAAGAACATTCAGGACTGGGACGACCTGTTACGGGGTGACGTCGAGGTGATCACCCCCAATCCCAAGACCTCCGGCGGCGCGCGTTGGAATTACCTGGCCGCCTGGGGCTATGCCCTGGAGAAATACGACGGCGATGAGGAACGGGCCTACGAGTTCGTGCGCGACATCTACGCCAACGTGCCGGTGCTTGACCCCGCCGCTCGGGGTGCCACCAACACCTTCGTGCAGCGGCGCATCGGCGATGTATTCATTGCCTGGGAAAACGAAGCCTTCCTCTCTGTAGAGCAGCTTGGCCAGGGTGAGTACGAGATCGTGGTGCCGTCGCTGAGCATCCTGGCGGAGCCGCCGGTCACCGTGGTGGACGCCAACGTCGATCGCAAGGGCACCCGCGAGGTGGCGGAAGCCTACCTGGAGTTCCTCTACACCGATGAGGCCCAGCACCTGGCCGCCAAGCACTACTACCGGCCCAGCAATGAGGAGATCCTCGCCGAGTACGAGGAGCAGTTCCCAGAGCTGGAGCTGTTCACCATCGACGACGTTTTCGACGGCTGGAAGAACGCCCAGGAGACCCACTTCAACGACGGCGGCATCTTCGATCGCATCCTCGAGGAGATCAATGCGGGCTGAGCTGGCCACCCACCGAAAGTGAAGAGGCGCCCGAGCCGGGCGTCTCTAGCCGTTGAGGATTCATCATGTCGATTGCCTTGCCCCGCCGCCGGGTCATTCCGGGTTTCGGGTTGACCATGGGCTTCACGCTACTTTATCTAAGTTTGGTCTTCCTGATTCCGGTGGGCGCCTTCCTGCTCTACACCGCCACCATGAGCTGGGAGACCTTCTGGAACGCCGTGACCCAGCGCCAGGTCGTGGCCTCCTACAAGCTCTCCTTCGGCGGCTCGCTGATCGCCGCCACCATCAACCTGGTATTCGGCGCCCTGGTCGCCTGGGTGCTGGTCCGCTACCGCTTCCCGGGCAAGCGCCTGGTGGATGCCCTGGTGGACCTCCCCTTCGCCCTGCCCACGGCCGTGGCCGGCATCGCCCTGGTCACCCTCTATGCCAGCAGCGGCTGGGTCGGGCAGTACCTGGAGCTGTTCGGCATTCGAGTCGCCTACACCCAGTTGGGGGTGATCGTGGCGCTGACCTACATCGGGCTGCCCTTCGTGGTGCGCACCGTGCAGCCGGTACTGGAGGACCTCGAGGCCGAGTGGGAAGAGGCCTCGGCCAGCCTGGGCGCCGGCCGCCTCACCACCGTTCGCCGGGTCATTCTGCCGGCGCTAATGCCGGCGCTGCTCACCGGCTACGCCCTGGCCTTCGCCCGCGCCCTTGGCGAGTACGGCTCGGTGGTATTCATCTCGGGAAACCTGCCGTTTCGCACCGAGATCACCCCGCTGCTGATCGTTGCCAAGGCCGAACAGTACGACTACCACGGCGCCGCTGCCATTGGCACGGTGATGCTGCTTGCCGCCTTCCTCATGCTGCTGGTGATCAATGGCCTGCAGTGGTGGACCAGCCGCCGGTACGGACAATAACAGGAGCCCCTCGTGACCACTGCGACCACCGTTCTGGAAACCCAAGACACCCTCGCCAAGCGCTGGCGACGGGCCACCGAGGAGCCCGCCTGGCTGCGCCTCACGCTGATCGGCACGGCGCTCACTTTCCTGGCTCTGTTTCTGGTGCTGCCCCTGTCCGTGGTGCTGTATGGCGCCTTCGAGCAGGGACTCGGTGTGTGGTATGCCGCCATTCGCGACCCCGACGCCATGGCGGCGATTCGCCTGACCCTGCTGATCGTGGCGATCGTGGTGCCGCTCAATACCCTGTTCGGCATCGCCGCTGCCTGGGCCATCGCCAAGTTCGAGTTCCGCGGCAAGCCGCTGCTGATCTCACTGATCGACATGCCCTTCGCCATCTCGCCGGTGGTGGTGGGGCTGATCTTCGTGATCCTGTTCGGCTCCCAGGGCTGGCTCGGCCCGTGGCTGTCGAGCCACGACCTGCGCATCATCTTCGCCGTGCCCGGCATCGTCATCGTGATCGCCTTCGGCACCCTGCCGTTCATTGCTCGGGAGCTGATCCCGCTGATGCAGCAGCAGGGCAAGGAGGAAGAGGAGGCCTCGCTGACGCTCGGGGCCAGCGGCTGGAAGACCTTCTGGCATGTCACCCTACCCAACATCAAGTGGGGGCTGATCTACGGCATCATTCTCTGCAACGCCCGCGCCATGGGGGAGTTCGGCGCCGTAGCGGTAGTCTCGGGCCGTATCCGCGGCGAGACCAACACCATGCCGCTGCACATCGAGGTGCTCTACAACGAGTACATGTTCACCGCGGCCTTCGCCGTCTCCTCGCTGCTCACCGGCCTGGCCCTGGTCACCATCGCCATCAAGAGCCTGGTCGAGTGGCATGACGAACGTCGTCAACGCCTCGCCGTCCTCTGACACGCACGCTTCAGGAACTCTCCGCCATGAGCATCGAGATCGATCACGTCAACAAGCACTTTCGCGACTTCGTCGCCGTCGACAACGTCAGCCTGACCTTTCGCGAGGGTGAGCTGACCGCCCTGCTCGGGCCCTCGGGGTCGGGCAAGACCACGCTGCTGCGCATCATTGCCGGCCTGGAGCAGCCCGATACCGGGCGCATTCGCTTCCACGGCGAGGACACTACCGATCTGCACGTCAGCCAGCGCGGTGTCGGCTTCGTCTTCCAGCACTATGCGCTGTTCAAGCATATGACCGTGTTCCAGAACGTCGCCTACGGACTCACCGTGCGCCCGCGCCGTGTTCGTCCCGGCAAGGCCGAGATCAAGCGCAAGGTCATGGAGCTGCTGGAACTGGTCCAGCTCGACTGGACCGCCCACCGCTACCCCCATCAGCTTTCCGGCGGGCAGCGTCAGCGCATCGCTCTGGCCCGTGCCCTGGCGGTGGAGCCCAAAGTGCTGCTGCTCGATGAGCCCTTCGGTGCCCTGGATGCCAAGGTGCGTGCCGAGCTGCGGCGCTGGCTGCGTCGCCTGCACGATGAGATCCATGTCACCAGCGTCTTCGTCACTCACGACCAGGAAGAGGCGCTGGAGGTCTCGGATCGGGTAGTGGTGATGAACAAGGGGCGCGTGGAGCAGGACGGCTCCCCCGAGGAAGTCTACGATCACCCGGCCAACCCCTTCGTCTATCAGTTCCTGGGCAACGTCAACCTCTTCCATGCCCGCGTGCATGACGGCGTGGCGCGCATCGGCGACGTGGCGCTGCCCGCGCCGGAGTACGAGGGCTATCGCAACGAACAAGGCCAGGCCTACGTACGCCCCCATGAGATCGAGGTCTTCGCCGATGCACAGCATCGAGATGCCCTGCACGCCAAAGTCGAGCTGGTCTCGGTGGTCGGCCCCACGGTTCGTCTGGAGCTGCGCACCGACAACAGCGAGGCGTTGGTGCACGCCGAACTGCCCAAGTACCGCTACCGGGCGCTGGGGCTCCAGCAGGGCGGTGATGCCTGGATTCGCCCCATCCACAGCCGGGTATTCCTGCCCGACTCGCAAGTGAGCAATGGATAAGCGCAATGGATAAACAAGGGCGCCGTCGAAGCGTTGTCCATGCCCTTTGGCAGGGATGCCTGCGCTGGTGGCGAGCGCCTGGTGGGAGCCAGTGCGGCGGCAAGCCGTGGTTCGGCCCGCTGGATATTCGCGATTGGGTCGACGGGCCTTGAAACCCAGCGTCAAGCGCGTTGGCTGACTGCGCTCGCCCCCCCATCTAGCATCTCGCCCATTAAGTTGCCACTGACCAGAGTTGGCTCCAGAGGCGTGACGATACCGAGATCTCCTGGGTTGTCGACCATCGGCCACCAAACCGTCAAGCCCGCTGTACGCGCCTCGCGATTCCACTGCGTGAGCCTTGCCCAGTGCTGGCGCCCCTGGCGGGCCAGGCTCATGGCATGGGGTTCGGGCGTGACCCACTCAACACCAGCGTCCAATAGCTGGCGCCAGGCCGAGGGCTCGGTATCCAGCGGTACTCCATGAGCCAGCAGGTGGTAGCCATGTGCGTGAAAGCTTCGGCTTGCATCATGCGCGTGAGCGTCCGTCAACAACCGTAGTGCGCTCAGGCGCAGCACGACCTGGCGTGGGTATAACCCCAGGCGAGCCAACAGCGCCTCGAAGACCGTCCCATGGGAGGCTTCCACGGCTTGGAGATGGCGCCAATGAACGTCGACGATCAGCGGGGCGGCATCGACCCCATGGCGCGAGAGGTGGTGCAAGGCATGTAATACGCGCAGGAAACGGTCCAGAAAGATCACATCCTCCCTATCCCAGCTCAGGAAATAGAGCGGGTCGGTCGTCTGTTGGGCACTATGGTGGTTAAGCAGTTGGATATGGCTGTCGTGGGCCACCGCCGAGAGACCGGCAAGCTCGAAGATAGGCTGCTGGCCTGGCTGTACGCGCTTGCCCGCCAGTTCGGCAGACACCCTGCCGTTCTCATAGAGAAAGCGGGCATGTCGACGCAGGCTGGCTTGGGGGTTGAAGGCCTCTAGATGGGCATTGAAGTAATCGATCACTTGGGTGAGGGGCATGTCGGCTCTCCTTGTCAGATGACGATCAGGGTGGGCGTGCCGCGGTCAGAAAAGAGCGCGCCCGCTTCGAGGTAGCGCTCAGTGCACCATGCCCCAGCGCTTGACGGTGATGCGTTCCAGGCTATTGAAGATAAGGTTCTCCACCAGCAGGCCGATCAGGATCACCACTACAAGACCGGCGAAGACGTTGTCGGTATAGAGCTCGTTGCGGTTCTGGAAGATGTACCAGCCAAGCCCGCCCTGCCCGGAGGAGGCGCCGAATACCAGCTCGGCGGCGATCAGGGTGCGCCAGGCGAAGGCCCAGCCGATGCGTAACCCGGCCAGCAGCGCCGGCAACGCGGCGGGGATCAGGATATGCGCCACGTAGCGCAGGCCGTGCAGCCCATAGTTGCGACCGGCCATGCGCAGCGTCTCGGAGACCCCCTGGAAGCCTTGGTGAATATTGACGGCCATCGGCCACAGCACCGAGTGCACCAGCACGAAAACCAGGCTGGCCTCGCCAAGGCCGAACCACAGCAGCGCCAGGGGCAGCAAAGCGATGGCCGGCAGTGGACTGAACATGGATGTCAGACTGCTGAGCAGGTCGCGCCCCAGGCGGGTGGAGACCGCCAGCGTGGTGAGTGCAAGGGCCAGCACGGCGCCCAGGGCGTAGCCCTTGAGCAGCACCGAGAGCGACACCGCACTGCGCTGGATCAGGGTGCCGGAGACAAGCCCCTGCCAGAGAGCCGTTGCGGTATCGCTGGCACCGGGAAGCAGCAGAGGGTTGGCCTGATAGCGGGCGGCCAACTCCCACAGGAGCACGAGTGCAAGCAGGATCATCCCTTTGCGCACGGCGCTCAGATCCCAGAGGCGTTGCCAGAGGGGGCGAGCCACCGCCAGCTCGCCGGGCTCGACAGGGGGTAGGTCGTGTATTCGGTCGGGCCGGCTGTCGCGACCGAGGCTCAGGGTATGCAGGCTCATGACGGCCTCCTTGCGGTCGAATCAGGGGTGGGAAGCGCCTCATCGGCAGCCAGTCGTGGCACCCCGAGGTCGCGGTTATCCGGATACTTGATGCCGGCGCCGGTGTTGAGGGCGACGACCCTAGCATCGGCGGGAATCTCGCCCAGGCTGCTCAACTCCCGGGCGGCGGCCAGTACGGCAGCCCCCTCGGGGCAGACGAAAGTGCCCTCGAGCTGTGCGGCGCGACGCTGCTCCCAGTCGATGGCGGCTTCGCTGACGGCGATGGCCCGTCCCTCGGTGGCGTAGAGGGCTTCCAGCACCAGGAAGTCGCCCAGCGCCTTGGGCACATTGATGCCGAAGGCCCGCGTTCTGCTCTGTTCCCAGAAGCGCGACTCGCGAGCGCCCTCCTGCCAGGCGCGCACGATTGGCGCGCAGCCCTTGGCCTGGACGGCGACCAGTCGTGGCAAGGGCCCCGACACCCAGCCGATGGCCTGGAGCTCTTGCAGCGCCTTGTAGATGCCGATCAGGCCCACGCCGCCCCCGGTGGGGTAGAGAATCACATCGGGCAGCTGCCAGCCGAGCTGCTCGGCCAGTTCCAGTCCCATGGACTTCTTGCCTTCGATGCGATAGGGCTCCTTGAGTGTGGAGGCATCGAAGACGCCGGTGGCTGCGACGAAGCCTGCCACCTGACGACCGGCATCGCTGATCAGGCCATCGACCAGCGACAAGTGGGCACCGGCCAGGGCGCACTCTTGCCGTGTGATATATGGCGCATTCTCGGGCATGGCGATGGTGGCCTGGATGCCCGCACGGGCGGCGTAGAGCGCCCAGGCGGCCCCGGCATTTCCGTTGGTGGGCATGGCCAGGTGAGTGACGCCCAGCTCCCGGGCGCGGGAGATGCCGACCGCTGCGCCACGAGCCTTGAAGGAGCCGGTAGGGAGCAGTCCTTCGTCCTTCATGACCAGCCTTGGCAGCCGCATGTCGTCGCCCAGTCGAGGAAGTTCGACCAGCGGGGTCACCACCTCGCCAAGGCTGACGATCGCTTCGGGCCGGGCCAGCGGCAGCAGTTCGTGATAACGCCACAGGCTCCAGGGGCGCTCGGCCAGCTGCTCAGGCCGCCAGGTCGCCGCCAGACGCGTCAGGTCGTAGCGCACCAGCAGCGGTGAGCCGCAGGCGCAGAGCTGCCGGAGGCTGTCCAGTGCGTAGTCGGCCTCGCAGCGTGGGCAGGCCAGGTGCGTGGCGTAGCGATAAGGACGGGGTTCGCTCATGACGGCCTCTCGTGCTCGAACAACAGCCGGTGAATCTGCTGGGTGCGCGCCTTGGTGGCGGCGCTGCCGAGGCTCGACAGGCTATCCGTCTCGCAGCCCAGTTCGGCGCGAACGCGTCCGGGGTGAGGTGAAAGCAGCAGCACCCGGTTGCCGATGATCTGCGCCTCCTCGATGGAGTGGGTGACGAACAGCAGGGTGAAGCGGACCTCTTCCCAGAGGGCCAGCAGCTCTTCCTGCATCTTGCGTCGGGTCAGCGCATCCAGCGCGGCGAAGGGCTCGTCCATCAGCAGGATACGCGGCTGCATGGCCAGCGCCCGGGCGATGGCGACCCGCTGCTTCATGCCGCCGGAGAGAGTGTGGGGATAAGCATCGGCGAAGGCGGCGAGCCCCACCTTTTCAGGCGTCGCCAGGGCTCTTTGTTCCGCTTCGCGGCGCCCGAGGGTGCGCGAGGCCAGCAGGGGGAACATCACGTTCTGCTTGACCGTCTTCCAGGGCGGCAACTGGTCGAACTCCTGGAATACCACCACTCGGTCGGGCCCCGGTCCGGCGACCCGCTGGCCATCGAGCCGGATCTCTCCCTCTGCCGGTGAGAGAAAACCGGCCACTGCCTTGAGCAGGGTCGATTTGCCACACCCCGAGGGACCCAGCAAAACGTAGCGGTCTCCTTCCTGCACATCGAAGCTGACCCGCTGGGTGGCCTTAACCACCTGGCGGGGCGTGCGGTACTCCAGGGTGACGCCATCCACCGCCAGGCGCGGTGTGCCGGTTTGTGGGTGCGGTGTGGTGCTGGCTTGCCGCCTGGCCAGTGAAGTTGCCGTAGCTGCCGTCATCAGCTTCCCTCCCAGGCATGAGCCTCGTCGAAGAAGTACTCTTGCCAGCTTTGCGGCAAGTGGCCAATCGCCTCCACCTGATGCAGAAACTCCGCCAGGGGGTAGGTGTTGCGCGGCACCAGCGAGAAGCTCACCTGCTCGTCGGTGATCAGGGTCGTTAGAAAGTCATTGTCCAGTTGGCTGCCGGTGACGCGGCGGTATGTCTCTGCGGCGCCGGCCGGATCTTGCTCGATATAGTCGCGGGCCTCGGCCAGGGCCTCCAGAAAGACGGCATATACCTCGGGGTTCTGCTCGCGGTAGCGCTCGGTGGCATAAAGCAGTGTGGGAGAGATCGGTCCGCCGAAGATCTCGTAGGAGTCGGTCACCTTGTGGATGCCTTCTTGCTCCAGCGCCTGATACTGGAAGGGGATGGCCGAGAAGTGAGCGCTGATCTCGGTGCCGTTGGAGAGCAGGGCGGCCGTGGCATCCGGGTGCGGCAGTGAGACGGTATTGGCTTCCAGCCGATCATAGGACTCGAGGCCGAAGGTATCGGCCACCGCTTTCTGCAGGAAGCGCGACTGCACCGACACCCCGACGGCGGGTACGGCGATGCGGTGTTCGGGGCCGAAGTCCTCGAGCGAGGACACCGCGGAATCGTTGGTCAGCAGAAAGTTGGGAAATTCGCCCAGCGAGGCCACGCCCTTGACGTTGGCACTTCCTCGGGTGCGATCCCATACCGTGAGCAGCGGGCCCACGCCGGCACTGGCAATATCGATCGCGCCGGAGAGCAGCGCGTCGTTGACCGCCGCGCCGCCGGAGAGCTGGCGCCACTCCACCTCGATGTCGAGGCCCCGTTCGGCCCCGAGCGTCTCGATCAGTTCCTGGTCGCGGATGACGTGCAGCAGCAGATAGGTAATGCCGAACTGCTCGGCGATGCGAATGCGTTCGTTGGCTTCTACGGGCTGTCCGCCGGCGGTAGTGGCCAAAGCCAACAGGGCGATTGCGGCGACACGAGAGTGCTGTATTGGCATGGAAAGCTCCCAGTTCCAGGATGAGTCAAGGAACCGTCACCTTGCCGACGCCGCAAAGTGTTCGCCAATGAGTTGTCCTGCTGTGCAAATCACTTAACCAGTGAAATGTTTTTCAGCTCTTGTCGAATCCGCTTATCGTGATGTGTTAAGCGGGAATTGCCATTGGGAAACTGCCATGGCCACTGCTTGTATAGGGCAGCTCAATCCCTGAAATACGGAGAACTCTCATGCCCGAACAAGCGCCCAAGGTGAGGAAATTAAGCGGCCATATCGGTGCCGAGATCAGTGGCCTGGATCTGGCTAGACTGGACGAACGGGAGTTTAAACGACTGCATGACCTGTTTTTGGAGCATCAGGTTCTCGTGCTGCGCGACCAGATGCTGACTCGCGACCAGCATATCGCCCTCGGGAAGCGCTTCGGCGAACTCCATGTCCACCCCATGGCCAAGGGGCCGGAAGGCTATCCGGAAATATTCCCTATCGAGGCGGGGGCCAACTCCTCCAACGATCCCAAGGCGATCCGCGCAGGCAAGAAAGCCGTCAATGGTGGGCATTGGCATTCGGATGTCTCCTGCGATCCGGAGCCGCCGTTGGGGAGCATCCTCTACCTGCGCGAGGTGCCAGAATTCGGTGGCGACACCCTGTTCTCCAGCGGTTATGCCGCCTATGATGCGCTGTCGCCCGCCATGCAGAACTTCCTCGAGGAGCTGACCGCCGTGCACTCCGGGGAGGCCACCTACCGACTTCACTACGGCGATCAACGCGCTCAGGACCGCAGCCGCTTCGGCATCAAGAGCGAGACTCCCTACCCCGAGGCGTTGCACCCGGTGGTCCGCCGCCATCCAGAAACCGGGAGAAAGAGCCTGTTCGTCAATCGGGGGTTCACCCGTGAGATCGTCGAGCTGGGGCATGCGGAGAGCCAGGCCCTGCTGGAGTTTCTCTATCGTCATCAGGAGACACCGGAGTTCCAGGTGCGCGTGCAGTGGACTGCCAACACGGTGACTCTCTGGGACAATCGCTGCACCCAGCACCGTGCCGTCTTCGACTACGCTGGCCAGGTGCGACGGGGAGAGCGAGTGACGGTCAAGGGTGATCGCCCTGAGCCCGTGTTGCGACATGAGTCGCTGCCATGGGCGCTGGCGGGATCCTGACTAGAGGCTTCCGTCAGTACTTCGGTAGGCCTGATAGAGATCATCCAGCAGCGGCCCCACATGGGCCAATAGGGTATCGTCATCCGAACAGCGTTCCCGGGCGCCGCTGAGCATCAGCTGAAGCCCGGCCGCTTCCGGCACGGGGGCGCCGCCGACATCTAGGTAGTGGACCAGTTCGCCGAGCCGGGCCAGGGCGGTATCGCCTTCCAGCGCAAAGCTCACCAGCAGTACCTCAAAGGTGACCTTGTCATCGACATGGGTAAAGGCGGCCCCGTCAAAATCGAACCCCAGCGCCTCAGGTGGGCACTCCCCCGGGGTTTCCAACCACAGGAAGCGCGCCTCGGGGTCGATAAAGCGCTGGATCAGCCAGGCCGATGCCACGCGATCCACCCACAGGTGTCGCCGCGTGGCCCACAGCCGCCCGCGATATGCTTGCCGGTCGAGGCGGGGTATCGCTGCTCGGGTGGCTTGGGGCTCGTCGGGTACGAAGCGGCGATTGAAGGCGGCTTCGGCGTCGGCCAGCGCGGCGGCGGCCTGCTTCCTTGCCGCCCCCGGGAAGAAGTCGATCTCGACGATGGCCTGAAAGCGCCGCTGCAGTTGCAGCAAGCGGCGTTGCGCCTCGCGTGCGTTGAGGCGGGGGAGCTGCCGATGCCACGCGGCCAGCGGCTCCTGCAGCTCAGCATATTCCTCGACTCGCTCGAACAGTTCGGGCAGACCCTCTGTGCTCGTCATGGCGTCTTCATCTGCTGCCAGCAGCAGGGCTCTGCCGCCCATCTCCTCGATGGCCTCGGCCTGCTGTCGCAGCGCGATGAAGCGGTCTTCGCTGGCCGGCAGCAGGTAAACGCCATCGCGCAGCACGGCGGCCCCCAAGGCGCGAAGCGCCCGCCAGACTCGCATGCGTGGCGTGCCTGCTCTCCCGCTCAGGCTCATGACCAAAACCAGCCAGCGTCTGTCGTCTGTCATGTCATCTCATATCGTTGTACGCGTAACATGAGTGTTATACGCTCTACATCCCAATGCTGCCATCATCTTCGTGAGCGTATCCATGCCCCCTGTCAACGAAACGCCCCATCAGGTTCCCTTCCGCGAGGCCGTGATGGTCTGGCTACGGGTGGCCATGCTGAGCTTCGGCGGCCCGGCCGGCCAGATTGCGGTGATGCATCGCATCCTCGTCGAGGAGAAGAAGTGGATAGGTGAGAAGCGTTTTTTGCATGCGCTCAACTACTGCATGATGCTGCCGGGGCCGGAGGCCCAGCAGCTGGCCATCTACATCGGTTGGCTGATGCACCGCACCAAGGGCGGCCTGGTGGCGGGCAGCCTGTTCGTGCTGCCCGGCTTCATCGCCATTCTGGCGCTGAGCTACCTCTATGCCGCGCTGGGCAACGTGGGCCTGGTGGAAGGCCTCTTCTTCGGCCTCAAGGCCGCCGTGCTGGCGGTGGTGCTCCACGCCGTAGTGCGTATCGGCAAGCGGGCACTGCGTAATCGGGTAATGATCGGCCTGGCGGCGGCAGCCTTCGTGGGGATTTTCTTTCTCGAACTCGCCTTCCCGCTGATCATCCTGGGAGCCGCCTTGATCGGCTTCTGGGGCGGCAAGCGCGGCATGACCGCCTTCCAGGCGGGAGGCGGTCACGGGGAAGGTGATGCTCATGGGCTGAGCGACCGTGATTCTCTGCTCGGGGAGGGGCTGCCGGCCCATGCGCGCCCAAATCGCAGCTGGTCGCTGCGCGTCTCGGCAATCTTCCTGCTGCTGTGGCTGACGCCGGTGGCGCTGCTGCTGGTCACGCTGGGGGGCGACAACGTGTTCAGCCAGATCGCCACCTTCTTCAGCAAGATGGCGGTGGTCACCTTCGGCGGCGCCTATGCGGTACTGGGCTACGTGACCCAGGAGGCGGTGCAGAACTACGGCTGGCTGGCCCCCGGCGAGATGCTCGACGGCCTGGGCATGGCCGAGACCACGCCGGGGCCGCTGATCCAGGTGGTGCAGTTCGTCGGCTTCATGGGTGCCTATCGCGAGGCGACCGGGCTCGATCCCATGCTTGCGGCTACCCTGGCGGCGGTGCTCACCACCTGGGTGACCTTCGTGCCCTGCTTCCTGTGGATCTTCCTCGGTGCCCCCTACGTGGAGCGGCTGCGTGACAACCGCGCCCTCAGTGCCGCGCTGTCGGCCATCACCGCCGCGGTGGTGGGGGTGATCCTCAATCTGGCGATCTGGTTCGGTCTCCACGTGGTCTTTGCCGAAGTCGCCGAACGGCACCTGCTCGGGGTGCGCCTGCTGATTCCGCAGCTCGGCACGCTGGATCCTCTGGCCCTGCTGCTGGCTGCCGGCGCCATGGCCGCCATCTTCCACTTCAAGATCGGCATGCTGAAGGTGCTGGGCGGCTGTGCGCTGTCAGGTGTGCTGTTCTCTTTGGTTTTCTAGGCTTTGTACGAAAACTGTCTGCGCTCGGCCATGCGGTGTTAAAAATCGGCTCAAAATACTCATTTACACCCCGTAAACTCCGTTTTTTCGCCAATTTTTGCCTTGCCTGACCTTCGCTCGTCGACTTTTCGTACATAGCCTAGACGCTGGCGGGGCAGGAGGAGTAACGGCATGGCAGGCCGGCGCCATGGGTGCCATGCTGAACCCATGACCTGCAGCCTTGCCGGAGAAAGCTATGTCGTTGCCAAAACTCGGGAGTTACCTGCTGTCGTTGCTGTGCGGTGTCGCGCTGCTGGCGGCATCGATGAGTACCGCCAGCGCACGGGAGCTCGCTGCCGAGATTGACGAGATGGTCGAAGTAGAGATCGCCACGGTGGGGGTGGCCGGCTTCGGTGGCCCGCCCGTGGTGCTGCTTCGGGAACCGGGGGCGCGCGAGGTGATTCCCATCTTCATTGGCATCAACGAGGCCGGCGCCATCCTTCGCGGCCTCGCCGGAGAGCGTTCGCTGCGGCCCATGACCCACGACCTGCTGAGCAATGTACTGGGTGAGATGGAAGCCACCCTGGAGCGCGTCTACGTCGATGCCATCGTCGACCATACTTTCCTCGGCATGCTTGAGCTGAGCCTGCCGGGGCGCGACGAGCGGATTCGTATCGACAGCCGTCCCAGCGATGCCATCGCTCTGGCCATCCATGCGGGGGCGAGCATTCATGTGGCACCTCAGGTGCTCGAGGCGGCACGGGACATCGAGTACGAAGGTCTGGACGATCAGGTGGTGGTGGCGCTCGGCATCACCGTAGCGCCGGTCACCGCCGATCTGCGCGAAGCGCTGGGGCTGCCCGATCAGGCCGGTGTGCTGGTCAGCGACGTACGCGGCCCTGCAGCCGACGCCGGCCTGGAGCCGGGCGCGCTGCTGCTGGAAGTGAACGGTGAGGTGCCCGAGACGCCGCTGCGCTATCTCGAGCTGGTGCGCGACACCGCCGTGGACGAAGACGCCCGGCTGCGCTACTGGCAGCAGGGCGAGGAACACGAGATCGAGGTCACTACCGACGTACCGCCGCGCGAGCCCATGCCGCGGCCTAGGCAGGACGTGCCCGGTATTCGTACCTGAGCGACGGGCAGAGCAAGTGACTGGCCAGGGCGGGCATCAGCCCGCCCTGGCTGCTGTCGGAGCGCCTCAGAAGGTTTCCCACTCCTCCTCGGCCTGACGTGCCTGTCGCGGCTTGGGGTCCGCGGCAGGGCGAGGCAGTGCGGCACGCGGCTTGGCCGCTGTGGCAGACCGCCGTGCCGTAGCCTGAGCATGCCCATCCTCGCCGAGCACGAAGGTGCCGATCAGTTCGCTGAGGTGCTGAGTGTGGCGGCGCATCTCGTTGGCGGTGGTGCTGGTGTGCTGCACCATGGCGGCATTCTGCTGGGTCATGGTATCCATCTCGGCCACGGCAGTGTTGATCTGGCCGATACCCGCGTTCTGCTCCCGGGCCCCGGCGCTGATCTCGGCGATGACGTCATTGACCCTTGCCACGCTGGTCACGATCTCGCGCATGGTCTCGCCGGCACGCTGAACGATAGCGCTGCCGTCGCGGGCGTGGGTCACGGAAGCGTCGATCAAGGCGCGGATTTCCCGGGCCGCTTCGCCCGACCGGCTGGCCAGCGAACGGACTTCCTGGGCCACCACGGCAAAGCCGCGACCGTGCTCGCCGGCCCGTGCCGCCTCGACCGAGGCGTTGAGCGCCAGGATATTGGTCTGGAAGGCGATTCCGTCGATCAGGCCGATGATCTCGGCAATGCGCTTTGAAGAGGTGTCGATGTCGCTCATGGTGCGCTCGACCTGCTGCATCGCAGCCTCTCCTTCGCGGGCGACCTGGGAGGTGGCAATGACCAGCTGATTGGCCTGTTCGGCCGATTCGGCGCTGTGGTTCACCGTGGCGGTGATCTCCTCCATGGAGGCGGAGGTCTCCTGCAGGTTGGCGGCGGCCTGCTCGGTACGGGTGGCCAGCTCGTCGCTGCCCTGGGCAATCTCCTCGGCGGCCTGGTGCACGCTGGTGGTGCTGCGCCGCACGTCGCGCAGGGTCTCCTGCATGCGTGCAACGAAGGCGTTGAACTGGGCGGCCAGCTCGCCGATCTCGTCGCGGCTCTCGATTTTCAGACGACGCGTCAGATCGCCCTGGCCCTTGGCGATGTCGCGCATGGCCTCGGCGGTGCGGCGGATGGGCTGCACGGTGCGACGTACGAGCCACACCGAGACCGCTGCTACGGCGATGAAGATCGCAAGCCCGGTGAGGGCGGAAATCAGGATAGAGCGGCGCAACTCCGTAGCTGCAAGCACTTCGGCTTCGGCCATGGAAGCGTCGATGTCGGTGATGTAGACACCGGCGCCCAGCATCCAGTCGAACTCGGGCACGTTAGTGGCATAAGAGTACTTCGGCTCGATGTCGTTGGTGCCGGGGTACTCCCAAGGGTAGGCATAGAAGCCGCCACCCTGCCGCGCGACGTCGATCAGATCGCGAATGATATAGGCGCCGTTCGGTGCCTGAACGCCGAGCATGTTGGTGCCTTCGCGGTGGGGCATGGGGGCGGTGGCGACATTGAGCCCGTCGTACTGGTAGGCGAAGACGTAGTTGTTACCTTCGAACTGGATGGCGCGCACGATTGCTGCGGCACGCTCGCGCTTCTCGCCATCGCTCAGGCTGGCATCCTGCAGGATGGGCCGTATGGCCGTGCGGGCGCTCTCGACGACGTCGCGAACGCCGGCTTGGCGAGTCTCGATCAGTAGCTGCCGCTGGCGGTCGAGGGTGTCCTGGCTGCTCTGGATGCGGCTATAGGCATCCAGGGCCACCAGACCGACGGTCGTCAAGAACAGAGGGAGAAGTACCAACAACAGGATACGGGCCTGCAGGCCCAGCGCAGAGGAGGCTTTTATGGCCGATTCTTTCATGTTTATTGATCTCGGGACTAAGTAAGGCTTGTACGGGAGGCAAGCGCTTACTTACATCGGCCGAAAGCCATGAAACTTGACGGTAAAATGCCCTTAACCTTGGTCGCGTAGCCGGGTCAACCCCTCCTGGGCGGTAGAGGCCACCAACCGGCCGCTGCGGTCATAGATGCTGCCGCGGGCAAACCCTCGGGCACCGCCGGCCCAGGGGCTGTCCATGTCGTAGAGCAGCCAGTCGTTGACCTGCACGTCGTGGTGGAACCACAGCGCGTGGTCGAGGCTGGCGATCTGCAGTTTGGGGTCGCGGAAGGTGATACCGTGCGGCACCAGCGCCGTGGTCAGCAGGTTGAAGTCGGAGCTGTAGGCCAGCAGATAGCGGTGCAGGGCCGGGTCGTCGGGCAGCTCGCCGGTGAGCCGGAACCACAGCCGCTTGCGTGAGGGCTGTCCCGGCTCGGCCTCGTCGCCCAGGTGCAGGAACTCGATGGGGTGGCCGGGAAAGCGCTCCAGCCGGGCGCTGGGAGCCAGGGCCTCGGGCGTTGCCAGTTGGGACATCGCCATCTGGTGGGCGATGCTCTCTTCGCGGCCGTGGAAGGAGGCGCTGCAGAAGAAGATCGGGCGCCCCTTCTGAATGGCGGTGACACGCCGGGTGGTGAAGCTGGCGCCATCGCGTACGCTGTCGACCTGATAGACTACCGGGCGGTGAGGGTCGCCGGGACGCAGGAAGTAGCCATGCAGCGAATGCGCCTGGCGCGAGGCATCCACCGTGCGGGTGGCCGCCGAAAGCGCCTGGCCGAGTACTTGGCCGCCGAACAGCTGTGGCAGGCCCAGGTCCTGGCTGTGGCCGCGGAACAGGTTCTCCTCGATTTCTTCCAGGCCGAGCAGGGCGACGAGCTGGTTCAGGGCGTCGGACATGTGGCTTCCTCAGGGCGTATCATACGGTTGTTTCAGGCATCAGCATAACGGAGTCCGCGCCGATGCGCAGTGACGAATTCTACATGCATCGGGCGCTGGACCAGGCCCGTGAAGGGTTGGCGGCCGGCGAGGTGCCGGTGGGGGCGGTCGTGGTGAGTCCGGCCGGAGAGATCGTGGGAGCGGGATTCAATGCGCCCATCTCTGGCCACGATCCCAGCGCTCATGCCGAGATTCGCGCCCTGCGCGATGCCGCCCGGCGGCTGGGCAATTACCGCCTGGAGGGCTGCACGCTCTACGTCACCCTGGAGCCCTGCCTGATGTGCACCGGGGCGATCATCCATGCGCGCATCGCCCGCTTGGTCTATGGGGCGGCAGAGCCGCGCACCGGCATGGTGGAGTCCAAGGCCAACCTGTTTGCCCAGCCCTGGCACAACCATCGGGTCATGGTGGAGGGCGGCGTGCTGGCCGCGCGTGCCGCCAAACTGCTCAAGGCCTTCTTCGAGGCCCGTCGGGAGCGTGACGAAGCGGCATCAGGCCCGCTCGGCGATCACTAGTGGCGGAGCCGCCTTGACCCGGTTGCGGCCCTCGGCCTTGGCGCGATAGAGGGCATCGTCGGCGGCTTGCATGATGACGGCAACGTCCAGCGGGCCGTCGACCAGCGTGACCACGCCGATGCTGGCAGTCAGGCGCTGACCGTCATGATGCTGCAGCTCGGCATCCAGTAGTTGGCGGCGCAGCGTATCGGCGATTTCCAGCGCTCGCACGGCATCGACCCGTGGCAGGCAGGCGACGAACTCCTCGCCGCCGTAGCGGGCGAACAGGCCGCCAGTCGACTCGATCAGCTCGCGCCCAATCTGGCCCAGGTGAACCAGGTAGCGGTCTCCCACCAGATGGCCCTGGTGATCGTTGATGCGCTTGAAATGATCCACATCGCAGATCAATACGCTCAGCGGACGCAGCACGGCGTTGGCCTCGAGCGCCTCCATGAACAGGCGCCGGTTGGGCAGCCGCGTCAGTTCGTCATGCCGGGCCAGCCATTCGACCTCTTCCTGAAGCTGGCTGCGCATGCGGATTTCGCGGCGCAGCACCCGGTTGGTGTCGCGTACCCGCCGATGCTGGCGTGCCAGGCGGGTATAGCCGTGCAGCACCAGGTAGAGCAGGTAGGCCAGGGTAAGTCCGGTGATCAGCGTTACCACCGGGTGACGCGGCAGGCGCTGCAGCAGTCGGGCGTGGCTGGGTTGGACGCTGAGCAGCAGCGGAGTGCCTGCCACGTCGAGCTGTGCCTGGTGCTGCCACGGCGCGAGTCGGGTGTCAGGCGTTCGGCTGGCCAAGACCTGCCCCCCCTGGCTGAGGACCAGGCCGAAGTGCTGGCTGTCGACCTCGCTGAACAGTGTCTCGGCCAGCATCGGCAGGCCGATGACCATCGCCACGGCGCCGAGGGTGCGCCGTTCGTCGAGAAGGATCGGCAGGTAATGAATGATGCCGGGCACCCCCTGCAACAGCATGATCACGTCGGTGCGGCCGATGCGCTGTTCGAACAGTGCGCGACTGACGGCCTCGCGCCCGGCAGGCTGAGCATCGAAGAGGCGTGCGCCCAGCACTTGAAGGTTGATCTCGCTGGGTGGATAGACGCGGGTGAGGCGGCTTTCGGGGTCGACGAAGGCGATGTTGAGCAGGTAGCGAAAATCGCGATGATAGAGCGTTGCCTGGCGCGACCATTCTTCCTGGCTGGGGGGCGCATCGAAAAGCGTCCAGACGTTGGCGAAGCGTTCCACCGCCGTCAGGTGATCCTGCACTTCCCGCGTGAAGCGCTGCCCGAGCTGCCTGGCTTCCGCCGCGACGGTGCCGTGCAGCTCCCGCTCGGTCACGTTTTTCTGGTGGTACCACAGCAGCAGCACGGCCAGCACGAGCGTCAGTGAGGGTACCAACGCCCGCCTGAGTGGCGCGGCATGGAGTCGCCAGCCCGGCAGTGCGGCCACGCTCAGGCCGGTCAGCAGCAGCGCCAGGGACAGCGTGCTCCAGAGGCCGGCCGCAGTTCGCAGCAACGGCGCACCCGATCCGGCAGCGTCGAGCAGCCCCTGCGCGCTCAGCAGCACGGCCATAATCAGCAGCAGCGGGCCGCCAAGCGTGGATTGAGAGTGGGTGACGATGAGTACGGCCACGAGAATCAGGCTCAGGGTCGTCAGCAGTGCCGGACGCCATGCTTCCAGGGTCATGCCCTTGGCCAGGCCGTGGCTCATGGCGTCCCAGCTCTCCAGCGTCACCCAGTATTCCGGCAGGGCATAGCTGGCCAGGGCCAGCAGCAGCGGCAGCATTACGACACTTACCACCCCCTTGGCCAGCGACCGCCCACCCAGCAGCATCATCAACTGGGCCAGGGTGAGCAGTCCGGCAAGGCCCAGCGTGACGAGCTCGTGCAAGGGGGGCTGGTCGCCGCCCACGCCGACGAGCCCCAGGGTGAGGGGAACGAAAGCCAGGCTGGTCAAGAGGGCGGCGTGGCGGGACATGAGCACCCTCTACTGATGGAGGGGAGAGATGATATCGAACAACGGGAACCCCTCATCCTCGCCATTTGACGCTTCGTTTAACTGCAGATACTGCTGCTGGCTGCGGTCGACGTACGACAGGATCTCGTAGTAGCGCCGGATGTTGCGCACGTAGATCACCGGCTCGCCGCCCCGCGCATAGCCATGACGGGTCCTGCTGTGCCATTCGCGCTTCTGCAGCAGCGGCAGCGCCTCGCGTACGTCTTCCCAAAGATTCGGGTCGCCACCCAGTTCTTCGGCGATACGGCGGGCATCGTACAGATGGCCGAGCCCGACGTTGTAGGCGGCCATGGCCATGTAGAGGCGGTCGTCGCCTTGTATCGACTCGGGCAGCCGATCCTTTAATTGACGCAGGTAGCGTGCCCCGCCGTCGACGCTCTGCGCCGGGTCGAGGCGGTCGCTCACGCCCATCTCGCCGGCGGTGGGCAGGGTCAGCATCATCAGCCCCCGGACACCGGTAGGTGAGGTGGCCTCAGGGTCCCAGTGCGACTCCTGATAGCCCAGCGCCGCCAGCAGCTTCCAGTCGAAGCCGGTGTTACGCGCCGCTTCGCGAAACAGGTCGGCATAGGTGGGCAGGCGCTCGTTGAGGTGTGCGATGAAGACCCGCGCGCCGACGTACTCGAGATAGTCGTCATGGCCGAAGTGGCGGGCCACCAGCTCGTCGAGCACGCCTGCCTGTTGCAAGCCGTAGAGGAAACGGTTGGCCGCCTGTTGCAGCCCCAGGCCGCCGTTGGCGGGAAAGGCCCAGGCCATGGAGAGGGGGTTGCCCAACGGGAAGCCACGCTCGACGCCGGGGAAGAAGATCCGGTTGATGCGGAACTGATGCTCGAAGACCACGGCGGCGTCCAGGTAGCCGCTTTCCACCTGGCTCAGCAGCTCGGCGACTTCCACCTCCGAGGATTCGCGCCATCCCAGCTCCGGATGTTCCCCCTGCAGCTCGCGCAGCACGCGATCGGTGCCCGAGCCGCGGATGGTACCGATGGTCAGGCCGGAGAGGGCTTCCGGGTCGTTGACCGGGGGCAGGCCGCGCCGATAGACCAGCAACGGTTGCAGGTCGAGGATTGGACGACTATAGATAAGGTCGGGCTGGGTCAGATCCAGCGGCAGGGCCGCCGCCGCCAGATCGCCCTCCTGACGCACCGCGTCCAGCGCGCTCTGGATGTGGTGCCGGGCGTCCAGCGTCAGGCTGACGCCGAGATACTCGGCGAAACGGCGCATCAGCTCGTACTCGAACCCGGTCGGGCCGTGACGCCCCTCATAATAGGTGGTTGGCGTATTGCGCGTATGGATGCTGATGAAATCGCGCTCGCGCACCTCTTCCAGCAGCCCGCTGACAGGCTTGAAATGGCGGTAGGGGGTCAGGCACAGGATGACCCCCAGCAGCAGCATGGCGGCCAGGCGCAGACGGCTCAGCAATATACGATTCGCGAACTCGGGCATTCAGCTGACGATCGGCGATGAGAGCTTCACGATAACGGCCCGAGACACGGCTGTCATCCGCTGCATTTCGTCTGCCCGCCGCTTTCCAGTATCATAGCGCCTTTCTTCGCCGCCGCGCGGCCCTTCCTCCGCTTGCTTCAGAGGCTTCAAGACATGCTCGAACTTCGAGGCGCGCCTGCCCTTTCCGCTTTCCGTCACGACAAGCTGCTGGCTGCCCTGCGCGCACGGGTTCCCGAGGTCGAGTCCCTGCACGCTTCCTACGTGCACTTCGTGGATCACGACGGTGAGCTATCCGACGATGAACGGAGTCTGCTCGGCCAGTTGCTCGACTATGGCGCCAAAGATGGCGCTCAGGGCGAGGCCGACGGCCAGCTGTTTCTGGTGGTGCCGCGTATCGGTACCCAGTCGCCGTGGTCGTCCAAGGCCACCGATATTGCCCGCAACTGCGGCCTGGCGCGAGTGCGCCGCCTCGAGCGGGGCGTCGCCTATCGCGTGGCGCTCAGGGCGCCGATGTCGGAAGCGGCCTTCATGGCGATTCGCGAGACCCTGCACGATCGCATGACCGAGAGCGTGCTGGTCGATGCCTCCGATGCCGCTCAGCTGTTCGCGCATCACGAACCGGCCCCGCTGGGGCGGGTGGACATTCTCGAGGGCGGCCGGGCGGCGCTGGAGCAGGCCAACGTCGCGCTGGGCCTGGCCCTGGCCGAGGACGAGATCGACTATCTCGTCGAGGCGTTCCGCGAGCTTGCGCGCAACCCCACCGACGTCGAACTGATGATGTTCGCCCAGGCCAACTCCGAGCACTGCCGACACAAGATCTTCAACGCCGACTGGGTGATCGATGGCGAGGCGCAGAGCCATTCGCTGTTCAAGATGATCAAGAACACCTACCAGGCCTCGCCCGGCGACATTCTCTCCGCCTACAGCGACAACGCCGCGGTGATCAAGGGCAGCGAGGCGGGGCGCTTCTTCGCCGCACCGCTGACCGGCAAGGCCGCCGAACGTGCCGTCTACGCTGCGCATCGCGAGCCGATCCATATCCTGATGAAGGTGGAAACCCACAACCATCCCACCGCCATCGCGCCCTATCCGGGGGCGGCCACCGGTGCCGGCGGCGAGATCCGCGACGAGGGGGCCACGGGCATTGGCTCCAAGCCCAAGGCGGGTCTGACCGGGTTCACCGTCTCCAACCTGCGTATTCCCGAGTTCGTCCAGCCCTGGGAAGCCTTCGACTACGGCAAGCCCGAGCGCATGCAGTCGGCGCTGGCCATCATGCTCGAAGGGCCCATCGGCGGGGCCTCGTTCAACAACGAGTTCGGCCGCCCCAACCTGACCGGTTACTTCCGTACCTACGAACAGGACACCCTGGGTGCCGGTGGCATCGAGCGGCGCGGCTATCACAAGCCGATCATGATCGCCGGCGGCTACGGCAACATTCGCGAGGGCCACGTCCAGAAAGGCGAGATTCCGGTCGGTGGCAAGCTGATCGTGCTGGGCGGCCCGGCCATGCTGATCGGTCTGGGCGGCGGCGCCGCCTCGTCGATGGCCTCCGGCGCCTCCAGCGCCGATCTCGACTTCGCCTCGGTGCAACGCGACAACGCCGAGATCGAACGCCGTGCCCAGGAAGTGATCGATCGCTGCTGGGCGCTGGGCGAGGCCAATCCCATTCGCTTCATTCACGACGTCGGCGCCGGTGGGCTCTCCAACGCCCTGCCGGAGCTGGTCAAGGACGGCGGCCGTGGCGGCCTGTTCGATCTGCGTGCGGTGCCAAACGCCGAGCCGGGCATGAGCCCGCTGGAGATCTGGTGCAACGAGGCCCAGGAGCGCTATGTGCTGGCGGTGGCACCCGAGGATCTCGACACCTTCGATGCGCTGTGCAGGCGCGAACGCTGCCCCTACGCCGTGGTCGGCGAGGCCACCGAGGCCCACCACCTCGAGGTGCGCGACGGCCACTTCGAGGCCCAGTCCATGGCCAGCAAGCCGGTCGACCTGCCGATGAGCGTGCTGTTCGGCAAGCCGCCGAAGATGCAGCGCGAGTTCCAGCGCCAGTCGCTGGAGCTGCCCGGCGTGATGCTCGACAACCTCGACCTGCGCGAGGCCATGGAGCGCGTGCTGCGCCTGCCCACGGTGGCCTCCAAGAGCTTTCTGATCACCATCGGCGACCGCTCCATCACCGGCATGGTGGCCCGCGACCAGATGGTCGGTCCGTGGCAGGTGCCGGTGGCCGACGTCGCCGTGACCACGGCGAGCTACGACACCCATGCCGGCGAGGCGATGGCCATGGGCGAGCGCCCGCCGGTAGCGCTGATCGATCCGGCCGCCAGCGCCCGCCTGGCGGTAGCCGAGACCATCACCAACCTGGCAGCCGCGCCGATCGCCAAGCTGTCCGACATCAAGCTCTCCGCCAACTGGATGAGCGCCGCCGACCATGTCGGCGAGAACCAGGCGCTGTTCGATGCCGTGCATGCGGTGGGCATGGAGCTGTGCCCGCAGCTCGGCATCGCCATTCCGGTGGGCAAGGACTCCATGTCCATGCGCACCGCCTGGCAGGCCGAGAACGACAAGGGCGAAAGTGAAGAGAAGAGCGTCACCGCGCCGCTGTCGCTGGTGGTCACCGGTTTCGCCCCGGTCACCGATGCGCTGAAGACCCTGACCCCGCAGATCAACCTGGAGCAGGACGAGTCCGATCTGATCCTGATCGATCTGGGAGGTGGCAAGAACCGTCTGGGCGGCTCGGCGCTGGCGCAGGTCTACGGTCAGCTCGGCAACGAGTGCCCCGATCTCGACGATCCCGAGGATCTCAAGGCATTCTTCGCCGTGATCCAGGGGCTCAACGCCGACGGCAAGCTGCTGGCCTATCACGACCGCAGCGACGGCGGTCTGCTGGTCACGCTGCTGGAGATGGCCTTTGCCGCCCATGCCGGCCTCGAGATCAAGCTCGACTGGCTGATCGACGAGCCGACCCAGGCGGTGGATGCGCTGTTCGCCGAGGAGCTCGGTGCGGTGATCCAGGTCAACCGTCAGTACACCGAGGAGGTGCTGGCCCAGTTCGCCGCTGCGAGTATCGAGACCTGTGGCGTCATCGCCCGGCCGCGCTACGACGACCAGGTGCGCGTGACCCTGTTCGAGGAGCCGCTGCTCGAGACCACCCGGCTGCTGGCCCAACGCACCTGGGCCGAGACCAGCTATCGCATGCAGGCGCTGCGCGACAACCCCGACTGCGCCAAGAGCGAGTTCGACGGCCTGCTCGACGGTCGCGACCCGGGCCTCTCCGCGAGCCCCACCTTCGACGTCAACGAGGACATCGCGGCGCCGTTCGTCAACACTACACGCCCGGCGGTGGCCATCCTGCGCGAGCAGGGGGTCAATGGCCACCTGGAGATGGCCTGGGCTTTCCACCATGCCGGCTTCGAGGCGGTGGACGTGCACATGAGCGATATCCTCGCCGGGCGTGTCGATCTTGCCTCGTTCAAGGGACTCGTGGCCTGCGGCGGCTTCTCCTATGGCGACGTATTGGGCGCCGGCGGGGGCTGGGCCAAATCGGTGCTGTTCAACCCGCGGGCGCGGGAGCAGTTCGCGGCGTTCTTCGAGCGCGACGACAGCTTCGGCCTCGGCGTGTGCAACGGCTGCCAGATGTTCTCCCAGCTGAAGGAGTTGATTCCCGGCGCCGACAGCTGGCCGCGCTTCGTACGTAATGAGTCCGAGCAGTTCGAGGCCCGGGTGGCGCTGGTGCAGGTGGAGCAGAGCCCGTCGATCCTGCTTGCCGGTATGGAAGGCTCGCGGCTGCCGATCGCCGTGGCGCACGGTGAAGGGCGCGCCGAGTTCCGCGATACCGCTCACCTGCGCAGCATGCAGGGCAGCGCTCAGGTCGCCCTGCGCTACGTCGACAACTACGGCCAGGTCACCACCCACTATCCGTCCAACCCCAACGGCTCGCCTTCCGGCATTACCGGGCTGACCACGCCGGATGGTCGGGTGACCATCATGATGCCGCACCCCGAGCGGGTGGTGCGGGCGGTCACCAACTCCTGGCGGCCCGCGGAGTGGACTCGCGACGGCGCCTGGATGCGGCTGTTCCGCAATGCCCGGGCTTGGCTGGGCTGATCTGGCCCGTCATTCGCAAATGAAAGAGGCGGCCAGTGGCCGCCTCTTCGCTTCATGCTGTTCTGGCTGATCCCTGCCTTGGTCTCGCTGACTCCGAGGGGCGGGATTGATGCCCTCAGGCGCGCTGTTCCATCTGCCTCGGTTCGCTGCGTGAGGTGACGAAACCCTCCAGCACCACATGCTCTGCCTGCTTCTGCTTGATGATTGCCGTCTGCGCCGGGTACAGCGCCGTCACGGTGCTGGCTTCGCGCAGATGCCTGTGGAAATGCAGAGAGTGCTCGGCATCGATGACCGCCTGGGCCAGGGTCTCATGTGCCTGTAGCGGTGTGTCGATGAACAAGGGCGGCGACATGACCTGTGCGGCCTGTTTGATGGCGTCGTCCGGCAGGCCCAGTTGGCGCGAAAGCCGGCGCAACTCCTCAACGCGCATTTCGCACTGGATGCCGAGTGAGGCCATCAGGCGGCTGACGGAGGTGTCGAAGGGTAGGAAGCTGAAAGCAAGCCTACGGTATCGGTTCACCTCGGCGCGTTCGTGGGTTTCGGCGAGTGTCAACAGCTCATCCAGCGCCAGGGCCCGCCTGGCGATCGTTATTGGTCTTTCTGGCATGGCAGTGTCCTCTTGTCGGAGGCTGAGCATCGGCTGCATCCCTGCTGATCCGCAGCGCTGGAATGATGCTCGAAGTGTGCCCCCAGTTTGCATGACCTTCATCAATTTTCGCGACGTTTAGGTCTGAAGAACCAGTGATTCCATCCACCGGTGTGACGCGAACCACCCGCTTCCCATCGCCCTCGGGTGATCTCGTCCGACACGGCACTGAGTTTTCACTATAGTCGAACTGCGGAAGAATCCATGAAGAAAAATGCAACGAAGGTTTGACAACTGTAGTCGTCGCGCCAGACTGCCGGGATCAACGGCAAGAGGCTGCGAGACATGACCAGGGAAGTCTTTCATGAACGGGTGACGCTGGCATTTCAGGATCATGTCGCCGAGGTGACGTTGGCGCGACCCCGTGAGCACAACGGCCTCGATTGGGCGATGATCGACGCTCTGTTGGCGGCGCAGCGGCGCCTGGCCGAGCTCGAGGGGCTGCGCGCCGTGGTACTGCAGGGAGAGGGCGAGAGCTTCTGCGCCGGGCTCGACATGGCGGCGATCATGTCTCGTCCCGAGCGGCTGCCCTCGCTGCTGGCGCCCGATGAGCAGGGCATCAATCCGGTACAGCGTCTGGCGCTGGGCTGGCGCGACGCCGGCGTGCCGGTGATTGCCGCGCTGCACGGGCACGTCTACGGCGGCGGGCTGCAGATCGCCTTGGGTGCCGACGTTCGCGTGGTGCATCCCGAGGCTCGGCTGGCACTGCTGGAGATCGTCTGGGGCATCATTCCCGACATGGGCATCAGCGTGACCGGTGAGAGCATTCGCAGCGACGTGCTGCGCGAGTTGGCCTGGACCGGGCGCAAGGTGGCAGGACACGAAGCGGTGTCGCTCGGTTTGGCCACGCGTTTGGCCGACGACCCCCGGCGTACCGCGCGAGACATCGCCACCGCGGTGGCAGCGCGCTCGCCCAAGGCAGTGGCTGCAGCGCGTGAACTCTTCACCCGCGCCCCCGCCATGTCAGAGCGCGAGCGCCTGGCGCTGGAAGCCAGCCTGCAGCGCGGCCTGCTCGGCGGCGAGGAGCAACTGGAAGCGGTGGCGGCCAGGATGGCCGGCCGCGAGCCGCGCTTCACCTGACCTCGAGCACGTGAGAACCGTCGTCCCACCCGACACTGCGGCCCCTTCGCTGCGCCCCTACCAGCAGGAGGCGGTGCGCCGCGTGGTAGTGCACTTCCGCGCCAGCGACGAGCCGGCGGTGGTGGTGCTGCCTACCGGCAGCGGCAAGTCGCTGGTCATCGCCGAGCTGGCGCGACTCGCCCGCGGGCGGGTGCTGGTGTTGGCCCACGTGCGCGAGCTTGTGGAGCAAAACCACGCCAAATACCTGGCCTACGGTCTCGAGGCGGATATCTTCAGTGCTGGTCTGGGGCGCAAGGAGAGCGCCCGCCAAGTGGTGTTCGGTTCGGTACAGTCGGTGGTGCGCCACCTTTCGCGCTTCGACGCATCTGCTCCGGAGCAGGGTCGTTTCACCCTGCTGGTGATCGATGAGTGCCACCGCGTCGCGCCGGACAAGGACGCCAGCTATCGCCGCGTGATCGAAGCGCTCAGGCAGGCCAATCCGCAGCTCAAGGTGCTGGGCCTGACCGCCACGCCCTATCGCCTGGGGCAGGGTTTCATCTATCACCGCCACCACCACGGCATGGTGCGCGGTGACGACGACTGCTTCTTTCGCGATTGCGTGTTCGAGCAGCCGCTGCGGCTGATGGTCAAGCAGGGCTACCTGGCCGAACCCAGGCGCGTGGACGCCGCCGTCGAGCGCTACGACTTTTCCGCGCTGGTGCCGGGGGCGGGCGGTTTGTTCCGGGAAGAGGAGCTCAACCGGGTGGCGGCGGGCAATCGCGCCACGCCGGGTATCGTCGCCGAAATCGTCGAGCGTGCCCGCAGCCGCCAGGGTGTGATGCTGTTCGCCGCCAGCGTGGCCCACGCCGAGGAGGTGCTTGGCTATCTGCCGGCCGCCGAGGCAGCGCTGATCACCGGCGAGACGCCATCGCGGGAGCGCGAGCGCATCATAGCCACCTTCAAGGCCCGTGAGCTCAAGTACCTGGTCAACGTGGCAGTGCTCACCACCGGCTTCGACGCGCCTCATGTCGATCTGATCGCCATTCTGCGGCCCACCGAGTCGGTGAGTCTCTACCAGCAGATCGTCGGTCGCGGCCTGCGCCTAGCCCCTGGCAAGCGCGACTGTCTGATCCTCGATTACGCCGGCAACCCGTGGGATCTCTACGCGCCGGAAGTGGGCAGCCCGCGTCCTGCCTCGGACACCGAGCCGGTGCAGGTCGAGTGCCCCGCCTGTGGCCACGCCAACCTGTTCTGGGGCCGCAAGGAGGGCGAGATCGTCATCGAGCACTTCGGCCGCCGCTGCCAGGGGCTTGCTGAAAGAGAAAAAACAGCAACGACAGCGGATGGCGCTGATAGAAGGCATGGCGCGGCTTCGGGCGCCGATAGAAAGCAGGGCGCGGCTTCGGGCGCCTGTAAACCGGAGCAGTGCTCGTTTCGCTACCGCTTCAAGGTGTGCGGCGAGTGCGGCGCCGAGAACGACATCGCCGCGCGGCGCTGTCACGGCTGTCAGACCCTGCTGGTCGATGCCGACGACAAGCTCAAGGAGGCGCTGCGCCTCAGGGATGCCCGGGTGCTGCGGGTGGCCGGCATGCAGCTCGAAGCTACCGTCAACGGCCGCGGGCTGCCGCGGCTCAAGGTCACCTACCACGACGAGGACGGGACGAGTCTGAGTGAGTGGTTCGCCCTGGAAACTCAGGCTCAGCGTGCCGCCTTCGCGGCAGTGTTCCTGCGCGATCATCTGCGCGCGCCGGGGGTGCGCTGGCAGCCGACCAGCGCCGAGGAGGTCATCGCCGGGCGCCGTCGCCTGCGCCATCCCGACTTCGTGGTGGGGCGCAAGGTGGGGCGCCACTGGCAGGTGCGCGAAAAGCTGTTCGACTATACCGGGCGCTATCGCAAGGCCGAGGCGGTGGAGTGAGGCCGACACTCACGCCGCGAACGGCATGATCAGGTCGAGCTTTCCGCCGGCCGGGCATCGTCCTCCAGCTCAGGGGCGCTGAGGGGCTCATCGGCGACGCTTTCCGCTGCACTGCCGTCGCTGACCTCGAGCGATGGGGTGGAGCGGGGCCGTCGGTTGGTGGCGGGCTCGCCGAACGCGCTCTTGAGCAGTTCGTGCTCGGGATCCATGTCGATGCTGCCCTGGAAGGTGCTGCCGTCCTCGAGCATCAGGCATGGCGTGACGATCATTCCCCGGACGTTGGCACCCTTGTGAATGGTGGCGCGATGCGACGCCACGAGGTTGCCCTCGACTTCGCCAGAAACGTGCAGGGTGTGGGCGTAAACGTCACCGTTGACGCAGCTGCCGCTCCCCAGAGTGACGGTGTTCTGCTTGCAGATGATGGTTCCCTGTACGTATCCCGCCACGGTCAGATCTTCATCGGCATCGATGTCGCCCTGCACGCGGGTGTGGCTGCCGATGATCGACACGCTGGGCCGTGTCGCCGAGGTCTCCTGCCGAGGCGGCAGGGAATGGCCGCTGGCGGAGGCGACGACGTCCGTTGCCACGGCTTCCGGTTGACGAGCCTTTGTCTTGTGGAACACACAAACCTCCTGGAGGTGAGAGTCTCGATACCCGGCGTCGTGAATCACGCTGCCCCCTGGGCTCGGTATTTCCCCTATACTCGACCGATCCTCGTGCGTCGTCGTACCGAACCCTTAACCACTGGGCATGTGGGAGATCGAACATGGGTCGAACGAGCCTACCTCGCTTTCGGTGACGGCAAAGCGTAGAGCTGGGCGGGATCCAAGGGGTATTTTTCGGCACCGCCCCCGGAAGCGAGGATCTATAAGAAAACTCCAAGACATGGAGAAGGGCATGGGCATTCAGACATGGTTCATCTTTCTCGGCGTGGCCGCCATGACGCTGATCGTCTGGGATGGCAGACGACGCAAGGGCCAGCGCCGTGCAACGGAGGTCGGCTTGTCGACGGGGCTCGCAGCGCCCCTGCCGGCTGCTCAGGCAAGCCTGCAGGCGGTAGCGTCGATGAGCGAACCGGCAGGTGGGACGGCCAATGCCGAGGTGCAGAAAACGGTCGTGCCGCATGTCGAGGAGGGCAGCCGCATCGGTATGGCAACCCGCGTGCTGGGCAATCTCACCGCGCGCGAACCGGTCGTGATCAAGGGCAGCATAGAGGGCGCCGTCATCGCCCAGGATCATCATGTCATGGTGACGATGAGCGGCAGGGTATCCTCTCACCTGGAGGGCCGCGAGGTAAGTGTCGATGGGCAAGTGGCAGGCGTGGTCAAGGCCGGGGACAAGCTCACCCTGCTGTCGCGGGCTCGCGTCGAGGGGAGCTTGGCGGCCAGGCGCCTCGAGTGCCTCGCCGGTGCCCGCGTCCGGGGGGAGGTTGCGGCGCTGGGGCTGTCCGCTGGGGCACCGCTGGTGGCCTGTGCCCAGGTCGAGCCGGGCTTACCCTGACCCTGCACTCTTGCTAGACTGAGTGATCGACCTTCAGACCAGCCCAGCCGAGAGGCCAGCCCCCGCGTGAGCGAGACGCCCCCCACGGCTGTAGCCGAGCAGCCGGCCGCGAGCGACGCCGAGACCCAGTCGGCGGTGCTGGCGCGGCTGTTCGACGAGCCGATCACCGAGCTTCCCGAGGATCTCTACATCCCGCCGGAGGCGTTGCGCATCTTCCTCGAGGCGTTCGAGGGGCCGCTCGACCTGTTGCTCTACCTGATACGCCGTCAGAATCTGGACATCCTGGCCATCGACGTGGCGGCCATCACGCGCCAGTACATCGAGTACGTGGAGCTGATGAAGGCGATGGAGATCGAGCTGGCCGGGGAGTATCTGCTGATGGCGGCGATGCTGGCCGAGATAAAGTCGCGCACCCTGCTGCCGCGCCCGCCGAGAGAGGGGGGCGACGAGGCGGAGGAGGACCCCCGCGCCGAGCTGATCCGCCGCCTGCAGGAGTACGAGCAGCTCAAGAGCGCCGCCGAGGCGTTGGCCGAGCTGCCGCGAGTGGGGCGCGACTGGTTCCCGGCTCGGGCGGCGCTGCCGCCGCTGCAGGCCAGGGTGATTCATCCCGATGTGGAACTCGACGAGCTGCTCGGTGCGCTGGCCGGCATCCTGCGTCGTGCCGAGCTCAACCAGGCTCATCAGGTGGGGCGCGAAGTGCTCTCGACCCGGGAGCGCATGTTGGCCATCATGGATCGCCTGAACCACGAACACTACACCCCCTTCGAGGCGCTGTTCACGCTCGAGGAGGGGCGCGCGGGGGTGATCGTCACCTTCATGGCCATCCTCGAGCTGGCCAAGGAGGCGATGATCGAGATCGTGCAGAATGCGCCGCTGTCGCCGATCCACGTGCGCGCCCGGGCGCCGCGGGAGTACAGCGAGGAAGCGGCCTTCGACGACGATGGTGCCGACGTCGAAAGTCCCTTTGTCGAAAGTCCCTTTGCCGAAGTGGCCGAAGAGCCCGGCGCCGAAGTGGAGGAGAGCATGCCCCGGGGAGATGACCGCCCATGACCGCCATGGAGCTGCCCGACAGTCTCGATGAAATTCTCGAGGCGGCGCTGCTGGCAGCGGCCGAGCCGCTGTCATTGGAGCGGCTCGAGAGCCTGTTCGACGACCATGAGCGACCCCAGCGGCGCAGCCTGCGCGAGGCGCTGGAGCGGGTCGGGCTGCGTCACGAGCGGGGTGCGCTCGAGCTGATCGAGACCGCCTCTGGCTACCAGTTGCGCATTCGCCCGCGGCTTTCGCCCTGGGTGTCGCGGCTGTGGGACGAGCGCCCGCAGCGATACTCCCGGGCGCTGCTGGAGACGCTGGCGCTGATCGCCTATCGTCAGCCGGTGACCCGCGGCGACATCGAAGAGGTGCGCGGTGTGGCGGTGAGCAGCTCGATCATGCGCACCCTTGCCGAACGCGGCTGGATTCGCGTGGTCGGACAGCGTGACGTGCCCGGGCGGCCGGCGGTCTACGCCACCACGCGCCAGTTCCTCGACGACTTCGGCCTCAAGACCCTGGACGAGCTGCCGCCCATGCACGAACTCAAGGGCATGGCCGAGCCGCTGTTCGAGGATGAGGCGCCGCCGCCGCCCAGCCCCCTGCTGGAGCAGGCCGGCGAGGCGACGAGCGGCGACGAGGATGGAATCGAGGGCGCTACGCTCGACGACATCGAGGACGATTCGTTCGACGACGATGCCTTCGAAGACGATGCGTTCGACGACGAACCCATGGACGAGCGTATCGCCGTAGAGGCTACGCTTGACCCAACGACGGCCGGGACGGCCGACGAAGCACACGCCGGGAAGGCGTCCGACAGGCCGGGACTGAGCTTCGCCGATCTCGAAGCGCGCCTGGCCGAACGTGCCCGCACCAGCGTCGACGATGACGGCGGAGCGGGGGCGGAATCCACCGTAGACGAGAAGTCAGAATGACGAGCAACACGGAAAAACTGCAGAAGGTCTTGGCCCGTGCCGGGCTGGGCTCGCGCCGCGAGATGGAAGCGGCCATCGAGGCCGGTCGCGTCAAGGTCAACGGCAAGGTCGCCACCCTGGGCGACCGCATCGAGATGCGCGACCGCGTCAGCTTCGACGACCGCCCGGTGACCCTGCGCGGGGCCGAGGAGACGCCGCGCCGCGTGATCATGTACAACAAGCCGGAAGGCGAGCTGTGCACGCGCAAGGATCCTGAAGGCCGCCGCACGGTGTTCGAGCGTCTGCCGCGCCTGAAGGGCGAGCGCTGGATCGCCATCGGCCGCCTCGACATCAACACCAGCGGCCTGCTGCTGTTCACCACCGACGGCGAGCTGGCCAATCGGCTGATGCACCCCAGCACCCAGGTCGAGCGCGAGTACGCCGTGCGGGTCATGGGTGAAGTGCGCAAGGAGCATATCGTCGCCATGGTCGAGGGCGTGATGCTCGAGGACGGACCGGCGCGTTTCACCGACGTGCAGGAGTTCGGCGGCGAGGGCATCAACACTTGGTTCCACGTGGTGATCATGGAGGGGCGCAACCGAGAGGTGCGGCGGCTGTGGGAATCCCAAGGGCTGACGGTGAGCCGGCTCAAGCGGGTGCGCTACGGCAACATCTTCCTCGACAAGCGGGCCAAGGCGGGGGAGTGGGTTGAGCTGTCCCAGGACGAGATCGACGATCTGGCGCTCTCCGCCGGCATGGAGCCGCGCAAGGTGCCCGAGCTCACCCCGGACGAGAAGAACCGCTGGAGCCGCGACAAGAACAAGCGGCGCCCGGTGCAGGCGATGCGCAAGCCCAGGAATTCCAAGGGTCGTTGAACGGCGAACACAGGACGAAAGTCAAAAAAGTCCTTGCCAGTGCAGGGTGCGATCAGTAATATCTGCACCCGTTCGGAAGGGTCGTTAGCTCAGTTGGTAGAGCAGTTGGCTTTTAACCAATTGGTCGTAGGTTCGAATCCTACACGACCCACCATTCCGGACCTGGAAGCTTGTTTGCAAGTGCTGGGTCGTTAGCTCAGTTGGTAGAGCAGTTGGCTTTTAACCAATTGGTCGTAGGTTCGAATCCTACACGACCCACCAGATTCCACGCCCCCGGCTCTTCGAGTCGGGGGCGTTTTTGTCATGCCTCGATCCTCGCTAGTGTGATGTAGGCGAAGAGGTGGTGTAGACGAAGAGGTGGTGTAGAATAGAGTGATGGGCTGCGATGGCGAGAGACGCCGACGACAGCCTCAGGCGCATCGCCCGTACGGAGCGTACGGTTCACGGTGCACCCGGTACACGCAGGGGGAGCCCCTGCCAGTCACGGTGGTAGACACGATGACGATCATGACTTCCCGAATCGAGGTGCGTGAACACCTCGCCCGCGCCTACTGTCCGACCCGCATTCCGGCTGAGGACGAGGCCCGCATCGACGAGATCAAGCGTCTGCTCGAGTTGCATAACGCAGTACTCGTCGCTCACTACTATACCGACGATGCGATTCAGCAGCTGGCCGAGGAGACCGGTGGCTGCGTGGCCGACTCGCTGGAGATGGCCCGCTTCGGTGCGCGTCACGACGCCGACACCCTGGTGGTGGCCGGCGTGCGTTTCATGGGCGAGACGGCCAAGATCCTGTCGCCAGAGAAGCGTGTGCTGATGCCCACCCTGGAAGCGACCTGCTCGCTCGACATCGGCTGCCCGGCCGACGAGTTCAGCGCCTTCTGCGACCAGCATCCCGACCGCACCGTGGTGGTCTATGCCAACACCTCGGCGGCGGTCAAGGCGCGCGCCGACTGGGTGGTGACCTCCTCCATCGCGGTGGACGTCATCGAGCACCTGCAAGCGCGCGGCGAGAAGATCCTGTGGGCACCGGACAAGCACCTGGGCGGCTACATCCAGCAGAAGACCGGCGCCGACATGCTGCTGTGGGACGGTGCCTGCATCGTCCACGAAGAGTTCAAGGCCAAGGGCATCGAGGACCTCAAGGCCCTCTATCCCGAAGCCGCCGTGCTGGTACATCCCGAGTCGCCGGCTTCGGTGGTGGCGCTGGCCGACGTGGCCGGTTCGACCTCGCAGCTGATCAAGGCGGCCAAGGAGCTGCCGAACGACAAGCTGATCGTGGCCACTGACCGCGGCATCTTCTTCAAGATGCAGCAGATGGTGCCCGAGAAGACCTTGTTCGAGGCGCCCACCGCCGGCAACGGCGCGACCTGCAAGAGCTGCGCCCACTGTCCGTGGATGGCGATGAACGCGCTCGACAACCTGGCCGGCGCCCTGCGCGACGGCAGCGGCGAGATCTTCGTCGACGCCGAGCTGCGCCGGGCCGCGCTCAAGCCGCTGGAGCGCATGCTCAACTTCCAGAAGTAAAAGGGCGCAGCCCGCTTCTTGCCTTACGACCTCGAGGCCCGCGCACCAGCGCGGGCCTTTTCATTGGTGCGCCAGGCATGGCGCGCAGCGCCCGACGGGCGCTGTTTCCGAGGGTGGTGCCTCGGAATGACTTGG
>JAAQTN010000005.1 GCA_011742915.1 Billgrantia desiderata
GAACTCAGCAGTGAAACCGCTCAGCGCCGATGGTAGTGTGGGGCCTCCCCATGCGAGAGTAGGTCATCGTCAGGCACTTCTTCAGAAACCCCGGCCAACTGGTCGGGGTTTCGCCGTTTGGGGGCCTCCCACGGAGAGTAGCGGAGCGCCGCCCGGGTCGTCAGGCACTTCTTCAGAAACCCAGCTTCGAGAGAGGCTGGGTTTCGCCGTTTCAGGTCCCTCATCTAGCCAAAACCCCGAGTACGCAAGTGCTCGGGGTTTTTCTTTATCCGATCAATGCGTTTCCGCAGCAGCGGCAGTTCGCTAGAATGACTTTTTCCCCGACCAGGGCAATAGAGCATGACCATCGGTGATCTCATCCGGCTGCTGAGTGACGGCGAGTTCCACTCCGGCGAGCAGTTGGGGGAGCGGCTGGGTGTATCGCGCACCGCGGTGTGGAAGCAACTCAAGAAGCTCGAAGCAATGGATATTCCCCTCGAGGCGGTCAAGGGGCAAGGGTACCGCCTTTCCATGCCTCTGGAGTTGTTGGACGGCTCGCGGATCGTCGCGGGTTTGTCGCGCAAGGGGCGCCAGCACTTGGCTCGGCTTTTCGTCGAGGAGACGCTGCCCTCGAGCAACGAGTTCATTCGCCAGCGCTTCGCTCAAGGTGCCGGTCATGGCGAGGTTTGCCTGGTGGAACAGCAGAGCGCGGGCCGCGGCCGGCGTGGCCGGGTCTGGACGACGCCCTGGGGGCGTGCGCTCATGCTGTCGGTCGGATGGCGCTTCGAAACCGGCGTGGTGGCCCTGGAGGGGCTGAGCCTGGCGGTAGGGGTTGCACTGTCTCGCGTGCTGGAGCGCCACGGTGTATCTTCCAGGCTCAAGTGGCCGAACGATGTGCTGCTCGAGGATGCAGATGGCCACCTGGGGAAGCTGGCGGGCATTCTGGTGGAGATCAGCGGTGATGCTGCAGGGCCATGCGAGGTCGTGGTGGGCATGGGCATCAACTTCGACCTTCCGGCAAGCTTTCGCGAGAAGATCGAGCAGAGGGTGGCGGCGGTGCACGACCAGGCCTCGTCGCTATCGCGCAATCAACTGGCCGCCGAGCTGCTGGATGAGCTCATGCCGCTGCTCGCCGGGTATGAGGTGAGCGGCTTTGCTGCCTGGCAGAAGGAGTGGAACGCGAGGCATGCCTTTCAGGGCTGTCAGGTCGAGGTGCAGAGAGGGCAGCAGCGGTTCATGGCAACGGCCGAAAGCGTCGATGCCTCCGGCAATCTCTGGGTTTGCCATGAGCGTGGGCGTGAGCGCCTGGGAGGAGGTGAGATCAGCGTGCGTGGGCGTACATGATCCTAGACCTGGACATCGGCAATACGCTTTCCAAGTGGCGGCTGAAGGATGCCGACAGCAGCGAGATTCGCTCACGGGGAGCCGTCTGGACCCGTGAGGAGTGGAAGCCTGGCTCCGATATTCCCGATCTGGACGTCGTCGAGGCGGTGCGTATCTCGAGCGTTGCGCGTCAGGCGGTGCTGGAGCAGACGGTGACGTTGCTGCAGAGCCGTGTGCGTAGCGTGTACGTGGCGCGCTCGGTGCCCGAAGCCTTGGGTGTGGTGAACGGCTACGAGGAGCCCCATCGTCTGGGTGTGGATCGCTGGATGGGCGTGCTGGCCGGCTACCAGCTGGCTGGGGGCTGCTGCGCCGTGGATTGCGGCAGTGCCATTACCATCGATTTCGTGCTGCCGGGCGGGCGTCACCTTGGCGGTTATATCCTGCCGGGGCTGCGCCTGATGAAGGAGAGCCTCCAGCTTGGCACGCGCAATGTGGCCATCGATCCCGACAGCGAAGCAGAGGAGCTGCTGCTGCCGGGGCGGCGTACCGTCGAGGCCGTGAACCATGGTATCTATCTGGCCGCGGTCAGCGCCGTCAACCGTATCTACGCCGAGGTCTGCGACCGTGAAGGGATCGCCCTCCCGCTGCTGCTGACGGGCGGCGATGCGCGGGTGGTGGCGCGCGGGGTGCACTCGCCCCACGCGATATGGCCCGACATGGTCTATGGCGGGCTCGAGGCCTGCTTCCCGTTGACCGCTGCCGAGCGAGCCGGACGCATGTCGGGCGCCCCCCGTGTGCCTGCCCCTGCAGGGCTGGAAAAAATCAGAGCGGGCCTTGCATTCTCCATGCTGCTTTGACACAATGCAGCGCGTTCCGAAGCCAAGGGGTCGTCCAGGTGACGAGCTTTTCGGCAAGTAGCTGATAAATAAGCGCTTGACATGGCTTCGGTAGGCGGTAGAATGAGCCGCCATCTGGAGGGGTTCCCGAGTGGCCAAAGGGAGCAGACTGTAAATCTGCCGCGAAAGCTTCGAAGGTTCGAATCCTTCCCCCTCCACCAGATTGTTCCATCGAGGTGTGAATCTGGATGGGAAGAGTGGGTAGGCGGGCATAGTTCAATGGTAGAACCTCAGCCTTCCAAGCTGATGATGCGGGTTCGATTCCCGCTGCCCGCTCCAGGCATTCGGCGTTGGTAGGTTGAGTGCAAAAGGTTATGCTCATGTAGCTCAGGGGTAGAGCACACCCTTGGTAAGGGTGAGGTCGACGGTTCAAATCCGTCCATGAGCTCCAATACGGAAAGGCGAGCTTGGGCTCGCCTTTCTTTTCTTCACGGCGCAGGTTTGCCGGGAAGGGTTGTCAGTCGGCGGGGCATCCGCTATCATGGCGCCCGCTGTTACGTATGCGTCTGCAAGAGGGGCTGCGTAGCAGATACAGGCCAGTAGCTCAATTGGCAGAGCAGCGGTCTCCAAAACCGCAGGTTGGGGGTTCGATTCCCTCCTGGCCTGCCAACCTTCCCCAGGTTGGCTTCTTCATACGAACATGCTCGATTGCCGCACCCTGAGGAGTCTCGTTTTCATGAAACACAACGCCGAGGTGCAGGAGTCGCGCCACGACGGGCTCAAGTGGGCGGTTGTCGTCACGCTGGTGACGCTGGCTGTGGTGGGCAATACCTACTACGCCGATCAGGCGCTCCTCTATCGTGTGCTGGGTGTCGTGGTGCTCTGTCTGGGCGCTGCGGGTATTGCCCTGACGACCGCCAGGGGGCGCGATCTCGCCGAGCTGGCCAAGAACGCCAAGAAAGAGATTCAGCGTGTGGTGTGGCCGACCCGTCCCGAGACGGTGCAGACGACCGCTATCGTCCTGGTCGCCGTGCTGATCGTCGGGCTGATGCTGTGGCTGATCGACACCCTTCTTAGCTGGGCGATGTCCGGCGTCATCGGTTAGGAGTCTTCATGTCCAAGCGTTGGTACGTCGTGCACGCCTACTCCGGCTTCGAGAAGCATGTCATGCGCTCCCTCAAGGAGCGCGTGAAGATGTATGGCATGGAGGATCGCTTCGGCGAGATCCTGGTGCCGACCGAAGAGGTCGTCGAAGTGCGTGACGGCAAGCGCCGCAAGAGTGAGCGCAAGTTCTATCCCGGCTACGTGCTGGTCGAGATGGAAATGGACGACGGGACCTGGCACCTGGTCAACGAAACCCCGCGTGTGATGGGGTTCATTGGCGGTACCAAGGAGAAGCCGGCGCCGATTACCCAGAAAGAGGCCGATGCCATCCTGCGTCGCGTGAAGGACGGCAGTGACAAGCCGCGGCCCAAGACCATGTTCGAGCCGGGTCAGTCCGTGCGTGTCATCGACGGCCCCTTTGCCGATTTCAACGGCGTGGTCGAAGAGGTCAACTACGACAAGAGCCGCCTGCAGGTCAGCGTGCTGATCTTCGGTCGGGCGACGCCTGTCGAGCTCGAGTTCTCACAGGTCGAGAAGGAATGATTCTCGACCTCTGATTTGCTGTGCGGCCACTGCGGTGGCCGCTTAATCCGGGGAGCCGCAAGGCGCTACTACCCAACTGGAGTCCATCATGGCCAAGAAAGTACAGGCTTACATCAAGCTGCAGGTGGCAGCTGGTAAGGCCAATCCGAGTCCCCCCGTGGGCCCCGCGCTGGGTCAGCACGGTGTCAACATCATGGAGTTCTGCAAGGCGTTCAATGCCGCGACCCAGGACATCGAGCCGGGTCTGCCGACTCCCGTGGTGATCACCGTCTATTCCGACCGCAGCTTCACCTTCATCACCAAGACGCCGCCGGCGGCCGTCCTGCTGAAGAAGGCGGCTGGCATCAAGTCCGGCTCCGGCGAGCCGAACAAGAAGAAGGTCGGTACCGTGACCCGTGCACAGCTCGAAGAGATCGCCAAGACCAAAGAGCCGGATCTGACGGCTGCCGATCTCGACGCCGCGGTGCGTACCATTGCCGGTAGTGCCCGCAGCATGGGCCTCAACGTGGAGGGTTTGTGATCATGGCCAAGCTTTCCAAGCGTGCTCAGATGATTCGCGAGAAGGTCGATGCTTCCAAGGCTTACAGCCTGGAAGAGGCCGTGGCGCTGCTCGCCGAGCTCTCTACCGTGAAGTTCAAGGAGTCGCTGGACGTCGCCATCAATCTGGGCGTCGATCCGCGTAAATCCGACCAGGTGGTACGTGGCGCTACCGTCATGCCCAACGGAACCGGCAAGGAAGTGCGCGTTGCCGTGTTCACCCAGGGTGCCAACGCCGACGCTGCCAAGGAAGCCGGTGCCGATATCGTTGGCATGGACGATCTGGCCGAGCAGGTCAAGAAGGGCCAGCTCGATTTCGACGTGGTCATCGCCTCGCCGGACGCCATGCGTGTCGTCGGTCAGCTGGGCCAGATCCTCGGTCCGCGCGGCCTGATGCCGAACCCCAAGGTCGGCACCGTGACGCCCGACGTGGCCACCGCGGTGAAGAATGCCAAGGCCGGTCAGGTGCGTTTCCGTACCGACAAGAACGGCATCATTCACACCACCCTGGGCAAGGTCGACTTCGATGCCAACGCCATCCGGGGCAACCTGGAAGCGCTGATCGCCGACCTCAAGCGTCTCAAGCCGAGCACGTCCAAGGGTATCTATTTCAAGAAGGTCACCCTGTCCACTACCATGGGCCCGGGTCTGACCCTCGATCACTCTGCCCTCGTCTAAGGACACGGTAGAGGATAGTTGCAAGAACTTTGCGGTCCCCGAGACCCTGTCTGGCAGGGGCGAGGGGCACCGTCAAAGACCGCAGGTGCCGCCCTCTTTCGAGTGGGCGGCTTAATCTCCCCTAGGGGTGCCTGCGCAGATGGTGTGGCCGCCAGAACGCTGGTGAGCACCATCACCCAGGACTCCCTTCGGCGCTTGCGCTGAGGGGAGAGATGGTAACCACCGGAGTCCGCTTAGGCGGTTCCGGCACGAAGGAGTGATCACTGTGCCACTAGCACTCGAAGGCAAGAAGGCAATCGTTGCCGAGGTCAGTGAAGCTGCCAAGAGCGCGCTCTCCGTCGTAGTTGCCGATTCTCGTGGCGTCACGGTCGAGAAGATGACCGGTCTGCGCAAGCAGGCCCGCGAGAATGGCGTCCAGCTGCGTGTTGTTCGCAACACCCTGGCACGCCGCGCCCTTTCCGGCACTCAGTGGGAGTGCCTGAACGAGAGCTTCGTCGGTCCGACTCTGTTGGCGTTTTCCACCGAGCATCCGGGCGCTGCCGCCCGTCTGTTCAAGGATTTCGCCAAGGACGAGAAGAACTTCGAAGTCAAGGCGCTGGCCTACGAAGGCGAGCTGATCCCGGCAAGCGACATTGACCGTCTGGCAACCCTGCCGACTTATGACGAGGCCATCGCCAAGCTGATGTCCGTCATGAAGGAGGCTTCTGCCGGCAAGCTGGTTCGTACTCTGGCCGCCCTGCGCGACCAGAAGCAGGAACAGGCCGCCTGATCGGCGAACTCGTTGCTGTAGCCTGAATCGAACACTGAACAGAGCGCTCGGTGCGCCGAGGCTCCCGCAAAGTTAGGAATACCGAAATGGCACTGACCAAAGAAGACATCATCAACGCCGTCGCCGACATGTCCGTCATGGAAGTCGTCGAGCTGATCGAAGCGATGGAAGAGAAGTTCGGCGTCTCTGCCGCTGCCGCCGTTGTGGCTGGTCCGGCTGCTGGCGGTGAAGCCGCTGCCGAAGAGCAGACCGAGTTCGACCTGGTGCTGGCCAGCGCCGGCGACAAGAAGGTCAACGTGATCAAGGCCGTGCGCGAGATCACCGGTCTGGGCCTGAAGGAAGCCAAGGCTGCCGTCGACGGCGCCCCGGCTACCATCAAGGAAGCCATGCCCAAGGCAGAGGCCGAAGAGGCCAAGAAGAAGCTGGAAGAAGCCGGCGCCACCGTGGAACTCAAGTAACCCCTTGGTTTCCATGGCTTCACGCGCTGCGTAAGCTTCCACGGCTGGTGGCGGGCCCTCCCGCTGCCGGCCTTTTTCTGTTGCACTAGCGCCTTGCTGACGCAGCGTCGCTAGCAGAATCCCGACGGCGAGCTACCCCTGCGGAGCTTGCCGTCAGCGCCTGACGGGGGCGGTCTCGTCGGGCGGCGCCGACCACGCATCGGTCACCCATGGTGAACAAGCTGGGGAATACAGATGGCTTACTCATACACTGAGAAAAAACGCATCCGCAAGGATTTCGGCAAACTGCCCCAAGTGATGGATGTGCCCTACCTGCTGGCGATCCAGCTTGATTCCTACTACGACTTCCTCCAGCAGGACCGTGCGCCCGATGAGCGCCTCGAGACTGGCCTCCACGCGGCGTTCAAGTCCGTGTTCCCGATCGAGAGCTTCTCCGGTAACGCCGCGCTCGAGTACGTCAGCTATCGCTTCGGTACCCCGGCCTTCGACGTCAAGGAGTGCCAGCTGCGTGGCGTCACCTACTCCGCTCCCCTGCGGGTCAAGGTTCGCTTGATCATCTATGATCGCGATTCCTCGAACAAGGCCATCAAGGACATCAAGGAGCAGGAAGTCTACATGGGGGAGATCCCCCTGATGACCGAGAACGGCACCTTCGTGGTCAACGGCACCGAGCGGGTCATCGTCTCCCAGCTGCACCGTTCCCCGGGCGTGTTCTTCGATCATGACAAGGGCAAGAGCCACTCCTCGGGCAAGCTGCTCTATTCCGCTCGCGTGATTCCTTATCGTGGCTCCTGGCTCGACTTCGAGTTCGATCCCAAGGACAACGTCTTCGTGCGTATCGACCGTCGCCGCAAGCTGCCGGCCACGGTACTGCTGCGTGCGCTGGGCATGAGCGCCGAGGAGATCCTCGACGAGTTCTTCGACACCAGCGTCTTCCACATCGAGAAGAGTGGTTTCTCGGTGGATCTGGTGCCGTCGCGCCTGCGTGGCGAAACCGCCACCTTCGACATCAAGGATGCCGATGGCAACGTGATCGTCGAGGAAGGTCGTCGTATCACCCAGAAGCATATCCGTCAGCTGGAGAAGGCCGGCCTCGAGCGCCTCGAAGTGCCGATGGACTACCTGTACGGCAAGACCCTGGCCAAGGATCAGGTCGACGCCAACACCGGCGAGCTGATCTGCCCCTGCAACAGCGTGATCACTCCGGAGTTGCTCGAGAAGCTGGGCCAGGCCGGCATCACCAAGCTCGAGACGCTATACACCAACGATCTCGACTGCGGTCCGTTCGTCTCCGAGACCCTGCGCCTGGATACCACCAGCTCGCAGCTCGAGGCGCTGGTCGAAATCTATCGCATGATGCGCCCCGGCGAGCCGCCCACCAAGGAGGCCGCCGAGACGCTGTTCCACAATCTGTTCTTCACCGAAGACCGCTACGACCTCTCCGGCGTCGGTCGCATGAAGTTCAACCGTCGCCTGCGTCGCGAGTGCGACACTGGCTCCGGCGTGCTCGACAATCGCGACATCCTCGACGTGCTCAAGGAGCTGATCTACATCCGTAACGGCTTCGGTGAAGTCGACGATATCGATCACCTGGGCAACCGTCGTATCCGCTGCGTCGGCGAGATGGCCGAGAACCAGTTCCGCGTGGGTCTGGTGCGCGTCGAGCGTGCGGTCAAGGAACGTCTCTCCATGGCCGAGAGCGAAGGCCTGATGCCGCAGGACCTGATCAACGCCAAGCCGGTGGCGGCGGCGGTCAAGGAGTTCTTCGGTTCCAGCCAGCTGTCGCAGTTCATGGACCAGAACAACCCGCTCTCCGAGGTCACCCACAAACGCCGCGTCTCCGCGCTTGGGCCGGGCGGTCTGACCCGCGAGCGGGCCGGCTTCGAGGTGCGCGACGTTCACGCCACCCACTACGGTCGCCTGTGTCCGATCGAGACGCCGGAAGGTCCGAACATCGGCCTGATCAACTCGCTGGCCACCTACAGCCATACCAACAGCTACGGCTTCCTCGAGACACCGTACCGCAAGGTGGTGGATCGTCAGGTGACCGACGAGGTGGTGCACCTCTCGGCCATCGAGGAAGGGGATTTCATCATCGCCCAGGCCTCGGCCACCGTCGATGAGAGCGGCAAGCTGGTCGACGACCTGGTGCAGGTGCGCCACAAGGGCGAGACCACCTTCATGCGCCCCGAGCAGGTCACCCTGATGGACGTCTCGCCGCGTCAGGTGGTCTCCGTGGCCGCAGCGCTGATCCCGTTCCTCGAGCACGACGACGCCAACCGCGCTCTGATGGGCTCGAACATGCAGCGTCAGGCGGTGCCGACCCTGCGCGCCGAGAAGCCGCTGGTGGGTACCGGCATGGAGCGCTTCGTCGCCCGTGACTCCGGCGTCTGTGCCGTGGCGCGGCGCGGCGGGGTGATCGACTCGGTCGACGCCAAGCGCATCGTGGTACGCATCAACGAGGACGAGATCATCGGCGGCGAAGCCGGCGTCGACATCTACAACCTCACCAAGTACGTGCGCTCCAACCAGAACACCTGCATGAACCAGCGCCCGATCGTGCGTCCCGGCGACGTGGTCGAGCGTGGCGACATCCTGGCCGACGGTCCCTCCGTCGACATGGGCGACCTGGCCCTGGGTCAGAACATGCGCATCGCCTTCATGCCCTGGAACGGCTACAACTTCGAGGACTCGATTCTGCTCTCGGAGCGCGTGGTGCAGGAGGATCGCTTCACCACCATCCACATCCAGGAGCTGACCTGCGTCTCCCGCGACACCAAGCTGGGGCCGGAGGAGATCACCTCGGATATCCCCAACGTGGGTGAGTCGGCGCTCTCCAAGCTGGACGAGGCCGGTGTGGTCTACATCGGCGCCGAAGTCGGCCCGGGCGACATCCTGGTGGGCAAGGTCACGCCCAAGGGCGAGACCCAGCTGACTCCGGAAGAGAAGCTGCTGCGGGCGATCTTCGGTGAGAAGGCCTCCGACGTGAAGGACACCTCGCTGCGTGCCCCCACCGGCATGCGCGGTACTGTGATCGACGTGCAGGTGTTCACCCGCGACGGCGTGGAGAAGGACTCCCGGGCGCTGGCCATCGAGCAGATGCAGCTCGACGAGGTGCGCAAGGACCTGCAGGAGACCTACCGTATCGCCGAGGACGCCACCTTCGAGCGTCTCAAGCGCACGCTCTCCGGCCAGCCGGTCAATGGCGGTCCCAAGCTGAAGAAGGGCGACGTGCTCTCCGACAGCTATCTCGACGAGCTGCCGCGTCAGCAGTGGTTCAAGCTGCGTCTGCAGGACGAGTCGCTCAACGAGCTGCTGGCCCAGGCCGACGAGCAGCTGGAGAACCGTCGCAAGGAGATGGAGGAGCGCTTCGAGGACAAGAAGCGCAAGCTGACCCAGGGCGACGACCTGGCGCCGGGCGTGCTCAAGATCGTCAAGGTCTACATGGCGGTCAAGCGTCGCATCCAGCCGGGCGACAAGATGGCCGGCCGTCACGGTAACAAGGGTGTCATCTCGGCGATCATGCCGGTGGAGGACATGCCCTTCGACGACAACGGCGTACCGGTGGACATCGTCCTCAACCCGCTGGGCGTACCGTCGCGGATGAACGTCGGTCAGATCCTCGAGACCCACCTGGGTCTGGCGGCTCACGGCCTCGGCGTCAAGATCGATGCCCTGCTGCGCGATGCACGCGCCCAGCAGGTAAGCGAGATCCGTGAGTTCCTGGGCAAGGTGTACAACTCCACCGAGGGTACGCGGATCGAGGATATCGACTCGCTCACCGACGATGAGGTGATCGCCCTGGCCAAGAACCTGCGCGGCGGCGTGCCGATGGCCTCGCCGGTGTTCGACGGCGCGGCGGAAGGCGAGATCAAGCATCTGCTGCGCCTGGCGGATCTGCCGGATTCCGGCCAGATGGCGCTGTACGACGGGCGTACCGGTGACGCCTTCGACCGCCCGGTGACAGTGGGCTATATGTACATGCTCAAGCTCAACCACCTGGTGGACGACAAGATGCACGCCCGTTCCACTGGCTCCTACTCGCTCGTCACCCAGCAGCCGCTGGGCGGCAAGGCGCAGTTCGGCGGTCAGCGTTTCGGTGAGATGGAGGTGTGGGCGCTGGAAGCCTACGGCGCCGCCTACACCCTCCAGGAGATGCTCACGGTGAAGTCCGACGACGTGGAAGGTCGCACCAAGATGTACAAGAGCATCGTCGACGGCGACCACACCATGCATGCCGGCATGCCGGAGTCCTTCAACGTACTGGTGAAGGAAATCCGTTCGCTGGGCATCGATATCGAGTTAGAGAGCTAGGAGCCGACTCCATGAAAGATTTGGTGAAAGTCCTCAAATCGCAATCACAGTCCGAAGAGTTCGACGCGATCAAGATCTCGCTCGCCTCGCCGGACATGATTCGCTCCTGGTCCTATGGCGAGGTCAAGAAGCCCGAGACCATCAACTACCGCACCTTCAAGCCGGAGCGGGACGGGCTGTTCTGCGCCAAGATCTTCGGTCCGGTGAAGGACTATGAGTGCCTGTGCGGCAAGTACAAGCGCATGAAGCACCGCGGCATCATCTGCGAGAAGTGCGGCGTCGAGGTGACCAAGGCCGCCGTGCGCCGCGAGCGCATGGGCCACATCGAGCTGGCCAGCCCCGTTGCGCACATCTGGTTCCTCAAGTCGCTGCCGTCGCGTATCGGCATGTTCCTCGACATGACCCTGCGCGACATCGAGCGGGTGCTCTATTTCGAGAGCTTCGTGGTCATCGACCCGGGCATGACCACGCTGGAGCGCGGCCAGCTGCTCAACGACGAGCAGTACTTCGAGGCTCTCGAGGAGTTCGGTGACGACTTCGACGCCCGCATGGGCGCCGAGGCCATCCAGGCGCTGCTCAAGGACATCGACCTCTCCGAGGAGGTCGACCGTCTGCGCGAGGAGATCCCGCAGACCAACTCCGAGACCAAGATCAAGAAGCTCTCCAAGCGGCTCAAGCTGCTCGAGGCCTTCCTCAACTCCGGCAACGATCCGGCGTGGATGGTCATGGAAGTGCTGCCGGTACTGCCGCCGGACCTGCGTCCGCTGGTGCCGCTGGATGGCGGTCGCTTCGCCACCTCCGACCTCAACGACCTGTACCGTCGGGTGATCAACCGTAACAACCGCCTGAAGCGGCTGCTCGACCTCAATGCGCCGGACATCATCGTGCGCAACGAGAAGCGCATGCTGCAGGAAGCGGTCGATGCGCTGCTCGACAACGGCCGTCGCGGCCGTGCCATCACCGGCTCCAACAAGCGTCCGCTGAAGTCGCTGGCCGACATGATCAAGGGCAAGCAGGGCCGTTTCCGTCAGAACCTGCTGGGCAAGCGCGTCGACTACTCCGGTCGTTCGGTCATCACCGTCGGCCCGACCCTGCGTCTGCATCAGTGCGGCCTGCCCAAGAAGATGGCGCTCGAGCTGTTCAAGCCGTTCATCTATTCCAAGCTGCAGGCCTTGGGTCACGCCTCCACCATCAAGGCCGCCAAGAAGATGGTCGAGCGCGAGCTGCCCGAGGTGTGGGACATCCTCGCCGACGTCATCCGCGAACACCCGGTGCTGCTCAACCGCGCCCCGACCCTGCACCGCCTCGGCATTCAGGCCTTCGAGCCGCTGCTGATCGAAGGCAAGGCGATCCAGCTGCACCCGCTGGTGTGTGCCGCCTACAACGCCGACTTCGACGGTGACCAGATGGCGGTGCACGTGCCGCTGACGCTGGAAGCCCAGCTCGAGGCGCGGGCGCTGATGATGGCCACCAACAACGTGCTGTCGCCGGCCAACGGTGATCCGATCATCGTGCCGTCTCAGGACGTGGTGCTGGGTCTGTACTACATGACCCGCGAGAAGATCAACGCCAAGGGCGAGGGCATGGTGTTCTCCGACCTCAAAGAGGTGGAGCGTGCCTTCGGTACCCAGAGCGTGTCGCTGCATGCCCGGGTCAAGGTGCGTCTCACCGAGGTGATCATCGACGAGGAGAGCGGCGAGCGCAGCACCGCCCGCACCCTCTATGACACCACCGTGGGTCGTGCGCTGCTGTTCCGTATCCTGCCCGACGGCGTGCCCTTCGAGCTGGTCGATCAGCCGATGAAGAAGAAGGCGATCTCCAAGCTGCTCAACGAGGTGTATCGTCGCGCCGGCCTCAAGCCGACGGTGATCTTCGCCGACCAGCTGATGTACACCGGCTTCCGCATGGCGACCTGGTCCGGCGCGTCCATCGGTGTCAACGACTTCGTCATTCCCGACGCCAAGAGCGAGATCGTCGAAGCCGCCGAGGCCGAGGTCAAGGAGATCGAAGACCAGTTCTCCTCCGGTCTCGTCACCGCCGGCGAGAAGTACAACAAGGTCATCGACATCTGGTCCAAGGCCAACGACAAGGTGGCCAAGGCGATGATGGCGGGTATCTCCAAGGAGACCGTGATCGACCGCGACGGCAACGAGGTGGAGCAGGACTCGTTCAACAGCGTGTTTATCATGGCCGACTCCGGTGCCCGGGGTAGCGCGGCTCAGATCCGTCAGCTGGCGGGCATGCGCGGCCTGATGGCCAAGCCGGACGGCTCGATCATCGAGACGCCCATCGTGGCCAACTTCCGCGAGGGTCTGAACGTACTGCAGTACTTCATCTCGACCCACGGTGCGCGGAAAGGTCTGGCGGATACCGCCCTCAAGACCGCCAACTCCGGTTACCTGACCCGTCGTCTGGTCGACGTGGCCCAGGACATGGTGATCACCGAGACCGACTGCGGCACCGAGCAGGGCCTGACCCTGCATCCGGTCATCGAGGGCGGCGACATCATCGTCTCCCTGGCCCAGCGCGTACTGGGTCGCGTGGTGGCCCAGGACGTCATCGACCCCAGCACAGAAGAAGTGCTGATCGAGAAGGGTACCCTGCTCGACGAGGCCTGGTGCGAGCGTCTCGACACCATGGGCGTCGACGAGATCGTGGTGCGCAGCGCCATCACCTGCGAATCGACCCACGGGGTCTGTTCGTCCTGTTATGGCCGCGACCTGGCTCGCGGGCATCAGGTCAACATCGGCGAGGCCGTCGGCGTCATCGCCGCCCAGTCGATCGGTGAGCCGGGTACCCAGCTGACCATGCGGACCTTCCACATCGGCGGTGCGGCATCGCGTGCCTCGGCGGTGGACAGCGTGCAGGTCAAGCACGGCGGCAAGGTGCGTCTGCACAACATGAAGTTCGTCGAGCGCACCGACGGCAAGCTGGTGGTGGTGTCCCGCTCCAGCGCCCTGGCGGTGGCCGACGAGCACGGCCGCGAGCGTGAGTACTACAAGCTGCCCTACGGTGCCGAGCTGTCGGTCAAGGATGGCGATGCGGTCGACGCCGGCCAGATGGTCGCCAAGTGGGACCCGCACACCCACCCGATCATCGCCGAGGTCGAGGGCAAGGTGCAGTACGTCGACATGGTCGAGGGCGTCACCATCCACCGCAGCGTGGACGAGATGACCGGCCTGTCGTCCATCGAGGTGATCGAGTCGGCGGCACGCCCGCAGGCCGGCCGCGACAGCCGACCGATGATCCTGCTCACCGACGAGAGCGGCGAGCCGATCAGCGTGACGGGCTCCAACACCCCGGTACAGTACCTGCTGCCCGGCAAGGCCATCGTCTCGGTCGACAACGGAGCCAAGATCGGCATCGGCGAAATCGTCGCGCGTATCCCGGTGGAGGCATCCGGCAACAAGGACATTACCGGGGGTCTGCCCCGCGTGGCCGACCTGTTCGAGGCGCGCAAGCCGAAGGAGCCGGCCATCCTCGCCGAGATCAGCGGTACGATCAGCTTCGGCAAGGAGACCAAGGGCAAGCGTCGCCTGACGATCACACCGGACGACGGTGGCGATCCGTTCGAGATGCTGATCCCGAAATGGCGCCAGATCGCGGTCTTCGAAGGCGAGACCGTGGAGAAGGGCGAGGTGATCTCCGACGGCCCGAGCAACCCCCACGACATCCTGCGCCTGCTGGGTGTGGCGGAGCTGGCCAAGTACATCACCGCCGAGATCCAGGAGGTCTATCGCCTCCAGGGCGTGGGCATCAACGACAAGCACATCGAAGTGATCGTGCGTCAGATGCTGCGCAAGGTGGAGATCACCGACTCGGGCGACTCGGAGTTCATCCCGGGCGACCAGGTCGAACTGGTGAAGGTGCTCGAGCAGAATGCGCTGCTGGAGCAGGCCGAGAAGTTCCCGGCCCGCTACCAGCGTGTGCTGTTGGGCATCACCAAGGCCAGCCTGGCCACCGAGTCGTTCATTTCCGCGGCCTCCTTCCAGGAGACCACGCGGGTGCTGACCGAGGCGGCGGTAACCGGCAAGCGCGACTATCTGCGCGGCCTCAAGGAGAACGTGGTGGTCGGTCGCCTGATTCCGGCAGGTACCGGGTTGGCCCATCACCAGGAGCGTCGCCGCAAGCGGGAAGACACCGAGCGTCTGCTCCACCCGTCGGCCTTCGACGTCGAGCAGGAGCTGGGTGCCCAGCTCACCGCCCTCGACTCGGACGACGACGAGCTGTAGGCGAGGTGGGCGTCAAGCGTCGGGAAGCTCTTGTCGCTTGACGCCTCACCCCGTTAGACCTTAGAATGCGCAGCCTTTAACAGTGGGGTGGGTGCGCCCGCGTCCGCTGAAAAGGCAAGGCAACCATTGGAGTCAGCTACACAACATGGCAACGATCAACCAGCTCGTGCGCAAGCCGCGCAAGCGCCCCGCCGCCAAGAGCGACGTGCCGGCGCTGCAGGCCTGTCCGCAGAAGCGCGGTGTCTGCACCCGCGTTTACACCACTACCCCGAAGAAGCCGAACTCGGCCCTGCGTAAGGTCTGCCGTGTGCGCCTGACCAACGGGTTCGAGGTTTCGTCCTACATCGGCGGTGAAGGCCACAACCTTCAGGAACACTCTGTCGTGCTGATCCGCGGCGGCCGTGTCAAGGACTTGCCGGGTGTGCGTTACCACACCGTGCGCGGTGCTCTCGACACCTCCGGCGTGCAGAACCGTAAGCAGGGCCGTTCCAAGTACGGTACCAAGCGTCCCAAGTCCTGATCGGGCTCGGTGCGTCAATAGAATCAATTTCGGTCTGATAAGAGTAAGGTCGGGCGTCGCGGGTTCGAGTCGAGCGTGCGGGAGTTCCGGGTTTGCCTGAAAGACCCTTCGATAGAGGGCTTGTCATGCCTAGAAGAAGAGTTGTCGCCAAGCGCGAGATCCTGCCGGATCCCAAGTTCGGAAGCGAGCGCCTGGCCAAGTTCATGAACCACCTGATGGTCAGCGGCAAGAAGTCCACAGCTGAGCGTATCGTCTACGGTGCGCTGGACACGGTTGCCGAACGTAGTAAGGAAGAGCCGCTGGAGATCTTCGATCGCGCGCTGGAAGCCATTCAGCCGATGGTCGAGGTCAAGTCCCGCCGCGTTGGCGGTGCGACCTATCAGGTGCCCGTGGAAGTTCGTCCCTCGCGTCGCCAGGCGCTGGCCATGCGCTGGCTGGTGGATGCGGCGCGCAAGCGCGGTGAGAAGACCATGGTGCAGCGCCTCGCCGGCGAAATGCTCGATGCCGCCGAAGGCAAGGGCTCCGCAGTCAAGAAGCGTGAAGACGTGCATCGCATGGCCGAGGCCAACAAGGCGTTCTCGCACTACCGTTTCTAAGCGCAGCGCCTCTCAACGCATCGCCAACCAACGGGGAGTTTCACCGTGGCACGCAAGACACCTCTCAACCGCTATCGCAACATCGGGATCTGTGCCCACGTCGACGCGGGCAAGACCACCACTACCGAGCGTGTGCTGTTCTACACCGGTCTGTCTCACAAGCTCGGTGAGGTGCACGATGGTGCGGCGACCACCGACTGGATGGAGCAGGAGCAGGAGCGCGGTATCACCATTACCTCCGCTGCTGTGACGACCTTCTGGAAGGGCATGAACCAGCAGTTCGACGAGCACCGCATCAACATCATCGACACTCCTGGGCACGTCGACTTCACCATCGAAGTCGAGCGCTCCCTGCGCGTGCTCGATGGCGCCGTCGTGGTGCTGTGCGGCAGCTCCGGCGTTCAGCCTCAGACCGAGACCGTCTGGCGCCAGGCCAACAAGTACGAAGTGCCGCGCATGGTGTTCGTCAACAAGATGGACCGCACCGGTGCCGACTTCTTCATGGTGGTCAAGCAGCTCAAGGAGCGCCTGAACGCCAACGCCGTGCCGATCCAGATCAACTGGGGCACCGAGGACGAGTTCAAGGGCGTCATCGATCTCATCGAGATGAAGGCGATCCTGTGGAACGAAGCCGACCAGGGCATGAGCTACGAGCTCGTCGACATTCCCGCCGAGCTCCAGGAGACGGCCGAGGAGTACCGCGAGCAGATGGTCGAGGCCGCTGCTGAAGCCTCTGAAGAGCTGATGGACAAGTACCTCGAAGAGGGCGAGCTCTCCACCGAGGAGATCAAGGCCGGTCTGCGTCGTCGCACGCTGGACAACGAGATCGTGCTGGTCACCTGCGGCTCCGCGTTCAAGAACAAGGGCGTGCAGGCGGTGCTCGACGCCGTGATCGAGTACATGCCGTCTCCGGCCGAGGTCAAGGCCATCGAGGGTGAGCTGGACGACAAGGACGGCACCATTGCCACGCGTGAGGCGGACGACAACGCGCCTTTCGCTGCCCTGGCGTTCAAGATCGCCACCGACCCCTTCGTCGGTACCCTGACCTTCATCCGCGTATATTCCGGCGTGGTCAACTCCGGCGACAGCGTCTACAACTCCGTCAAGGAGCGTAAGGAGCGCATCGGTCGTCTGGTTCAGATGCACGCCAACTCCCGCGAGGAGATCAAGGAAGTGCGCGCCGGCGACATCGCCGCCTGCATCGGCTTGAAGGACGTCACCACCGGTGACACCCTGTGCGATCTGGAGAACAAGATCGTTCTCGAGCGGATGGAATTCCCCGAGCCGGTCATCTCGGTTGCCGTGGAGCCGAAGTCCAAGGCCGACCAGGAGAAGATGGGCGTGGCGCTGGGCAAGCTGGCCCAGGAAGATCCGTCATTCCGCGTCAAGACCGACGAAGAGACCGGTCAGACCATCATCTCCGGCATGGGCGAGCTGCACCTCGACATCATCGTCGACCGCATGCGTCGCGAGTTCAAGGTCGAGGCCAACATCGGCAAGCCGCAGGTGGCTTACCGCGAAACCATTCGCGGCAAGGTCGAGCAGGAAGGCAAGTTCGTGCGTCAGTCCGGCGGTCGTGGCCAGTACGGTCATGTCTGGCTGCGCATCGAGCCGCTCACCGAGGCGGACAAGGAAGGCGACGAAGAAATGCACTTCAAGTTCGCCTCCGAGATCGTCGGCGGTGTGGTACCCAAGGAGTACGTGGGTGCCGTCGAGAAAGGGGCCTACGAGCAGCTGCAGAACGGTGTCATCGCGGGTTACCCGATGATTGACGTCAAGGTCACGCTGTACGATGGCTCCTACCATGACGTGGACTCGAACGAGAACGCGTTCAAGGTCGCCTCTTCCATGGCTGTCAAGGAAGGGGCCCGCAAGGCCAAGGCCGTGCTGCTGGAGCCGGTGATGAAGGTCGAAGTCGTGACTCCCGAGGATTTCATGGGTGACGTCATGGGCGACCTCAACCGTCGCCGCGGTCTGGTGCAGGGCATGGATGACTCTTCCTCCGGCAAGATCATCCGCGCGATGGTGCCTCTGGGCGAGATGTTCGGTTACGCAACCGATCTGCGTTCTCAGACCCAGGGTCGTGCGAGCTACACTATGGAGTTCGCGAAGTACGAAGAGGCGCCCTCCAGCATCGTTGAAGCCGTCATCAACCAGAAAGGCTAACCGCTAGCAAACGTAAAGAGGTTATCGAAGTGGCTAAGGAAAAATTCGAACGTTCCAAACCGCACGTCAACGTCGGCACCATCGGTCACGTCGACCACGGCAAGACCACTCTGACTGCGGCTCTGACTCGCGTTTCTGCTGAGGTCTTCGGCGGTGAATGGCGTCAGTTCGACTCCATCGACAATGCGCCGGAAGAGCGTGAGCGTGGCATCACCATCGCTACCTCGCACGTCGAGTACCAGTCCGAGGCGCGTCACTACGCCCACGTCGACTGCCCGGGGCACGCCGACTACGTCAAGAACATGATCACCGGTGCCGCTCAGATGGATGGCGCCATCCTGGTCTGTTCCGCTGCCGACGGCCCCATGCCGCAGACTCGCGAGCACATCCTGCTGTCGCGCCAGGTTGGCGTTCCGTACATCGTCGTGTTCCTGAACAAGGCCGACATGGTCGATGACGAGGAGCTGCTCGAGCTGGTCGAGATGGAAGTCCGCGAACTGCTCAACGAGTACGACTTCCCGGGCGACGACACGCCGATCATCACCGGTTCCGCCCTGATGGCGCTGAACGGTGAAGACGAGAACGGCATGGGCACCACCGCCGTTGCCAACCTGATCAAGGCCCTGGACGACTACATCCCGGAGCCGGAGCGTGCCATCGATCAGCCGTTCCTGATGCCGATCGAAGACGTATTCTCCATCTCCGGTCGCGGTACCGTGGTCACCGGTCGTATCGAGCGCGGCATCGTCAAGGCTGGCGAGGAAGTCGAGATCGTCGGTATCAGGGACACCACCAAGACCACCGTTACCGGTGTCGAGATGTTCCGCAAGCTGCTCGACGAAGGTCGTGCCGGTGAGAACGTCGGCGCCCTGCTGCGCGGCACCAAGCGTGACGAAGTCGAGCGTGGCCAGGTTCTGGCCAAGCCGGGCTCCATCAACCCGCACACCGTCTTCGAAGCCGAAGTCTACGTGCTGTCCAAGGAAGAGGGTGGTCGTCACACCCCGTTCTTCAAGGGCTACCGTCCGCAGTTCTACTTCCGTACCACTGACGTGACCGGTACCTGTGAGCTGCCGGAAGGCGTCGAGATGGTCATGCCGGGCGACAACGTCAAGATGGTCGTCACCCTGATCGCTCCGATCGCCATGGACGAAGGTCTGCGTTTCGCCATCCGTGAAGGCGGCCGTACCGTCGGCGCCGGCGTCGTGGCCAAGATCGTTCAGTAAGCCCTGGGCTGCTGACTGATCGAAGGGGGCTCCGCGAGGAGCCCCCTTTCTGCGCACCTGATGCGGAGTGTTTGACTCTCGCATCAGGCGTGCATATAATGCGCATCCTTTGAATGCGTGGGTAGGCGGCTCGCGCCGTCGACATCCATTGGAGTTTAGGGCAAATGCAGAACCAGAAGATTCGCATTCGGTTGAAGGCATTCGACCATCGCCTGATCGACCAGTCCGCCGCGGAGATCGTTGATACCGCCAAGCGTACTGGCGCCCAGGTGCGCGGTCCGATCCCGCTGCCGACCAATCGTGAGCGCTATACCGTGCTGATCTCACCGCACGTCAACAAGGACGCGCGTGACCAGTACGAGATCCGCACTCACAAGCGTGTGCTCGATATCGTCGAGCCGACCGAAAAGACCGTCGATGCCCTGATGAAGCTCGACCTCGCCGCTGGCGTGGACGTTCAGATCAAGCTCGACTAACCACACTAGACACCCGCGGCCCAGCGCTCTTTCAAGCGAGTGAGAGCAGCAGCCGCCACGCCGTGATGGCGTCATACAACGTGCTAGTGGAATGCTCTGGAAAGGGCAGCCATAGCGGGTGATAGCCCCGTACACTAAAGGAGACTGAGAATGACTATCGGTTTGGTCGGTAGAAAGGCCGGTATGACCCGTGTCTTTACCGAAGATGGCGCTTCCGTGCCCGTAACCGTGATCGAGGTTGAACCGAATCGCGTCACCAGCGTGCGGACCGTCGAGTCCGACGGCTATGCGGCGATTCAGGTCACAACCGGCTCCCGCAAGGCCAAACACCTCACCAAGGCGCAGGCAGGTCAATACGCCAAGGCTGGTATCGAGGCCGGTCGTTCGCTGATGGAGTTCCGCCTCAATGAAGGTGAAGAGGCTCCGGAAGTGGGCGGCGAACTCACCGTATCCCTCTTTGAAGCTGGTCAGAAGGTCGACGTGACCGGCACCTCCAAGGGCAAGGGTTTCCAAGGCGCCGTCAAGCGCTGGAACTTCCGTACCCAGGATGCCACCCACGGTAACTCCCTGTCGCATCGTGCGCCGGGTTCCATCGGCATGTGTCAGACCCCGGGTCGTGTCTTCAAGGGCAAGAAGATGGCCGGTCAGATGGGCAACGTCCGCTGCACCGTCCAGAGCCTCGAAGTCGTGCGGGTCGATGCCGAGCGCAACCTGCTGCTGATCAAGGGTGCCGTGCCCGGTGCTACCGGCAGCGACGTCATCGTTCGCAGCGCCGTCAAAGCTGGCTGAAGGGGAGAGATCCGATGAATCTGAATCTTGCTGCAGGCGCAGGTACTGTCGAAGTCGCCGACGCCACCTTTGGCAAAGAATTCAACGAGGCGCTGGTTCACCAGGTCGTCACCGCCTATCTGGCCGGTGGTCGCCAGGGCACCCGTGCTCAGAAGACCCGTTCCGACGTGCGCGGCGGTGGCAAGAAGCCGTGGCGTCAGAAGGGCACCGGCCGCGCACGCGCCGGTACCATCCGTTCGCCGCTATGGCGCAGCGGTGGTGTGACCTTTGCGGCCCGTCCGCAGGACCATTCGCAGAAGGTCAACCGCAAGATGTATCGCGCCGCGATGCGTTCCATCCTGTCCGAGCTGGTACGCCAGGAGCGTCTGATCGCCATCGACGAGTTCACCGTCGATGCGCCCAAGACCAAGCAGCTGGTAGCCAAGCTCAACGAGCTGGGTCTGGAGAAGGCGCTGATCGTCACTGAGGAAGTCGACGAGAAGCTCTATCTGGCCGCCCGCAACATCCCCAACGTGGATGTGGTGGACGTGGCTGCCGCCGATCCGGTGAGCCTGATCGCCTTCGACAAGGTGCTGGTCACCGTCTCTGCTCTGCGTAAATTCGAGGAGAAGCTGGCATGAACCAGGAGCGCGTATTCAAGGTTCTGCTTGGTCCGCACGTGACCGAGAAGGCCGCTTTCGCCGCCGAGCGCAACCAGTATGTGTTCAAGGTGGCCAGCGACGCGACCAAGCCCGAAATCAAGCAGGCCGTTCAGGTGCTGTTTGGCAAGAAGGTCGACCGCGTCCAGGTGCTGAACATGAAGGGCAAGACCAAGCGCAGCGCGCACGGTCTGGGCCGCCGTCAGGGTTATCGCAAGGCTTACGTGACCCTGGCAGCTGGTGAAACGCTCGAAGACTTCACTGGCGCCGAATAAGGGCAGGAGTACGGATCATGGCAATCGTCAAGACTAAACCCACATCCGCCGGTCGTCGCCACGTCGTCAAGGTCGTCAGCGAAGACCTGCACAAGGGCAAGCCCTACGCGCCGCTGCTGGAAAAGCAGTCGCGCAGCGGCGGGCGTAACAACCACGGTCGTATCACCACCCGCCACGTGGGCGGTGGTCACCGTCAGCACTACCGGCTGATCGACTTCAAGCGCACCAAGGACGGCATTCCCGCCGTCGTCGAGCGCCTCGAGTACGATCCCAATCGCAGCGCCCACATCGCGCTGCTGAAGTACCTGGACGGCGAGCGTCGCTACATCATCGCGCCCAAGGGCGTGGCGGCCGGCGACAAGCTCGAGTCCGGCGTGAATGCAGCGATCAAGAAGGGTAACACCCTTCCGCTGCGTAACATCCCGCTGGGTTCCACCGTTCACTGCATTGAGCTCAAGCCCGGCAAGGGCGCCCAGATCGCTCGCAGTGCCGGTACCAGCGCCCAGCTGGTCGCCCGTGAAGGCAGCTATGCCACCCTGCGTCTGCGCTCCGGCGAGATGCGTAAGGTGCTGGCCGACTGCCGTGCGACCCTGGGTGAAGTGAGCAACTCTGAGCACAGCCTGCGTCAACTTGGCAAGGCCGGTGCAAAGCGCTGGAGAGGCGTGCGTCCGACCGTTCGCGGTGTCGCGATGAACCCGGTGGACCACCCGCACGGTGGCGGTGAAGGCCGCACCAGCGGTGGTCGTCATCCGGTTACGCCGTGGGGTGTGCCCACCAAGGGCCACAAGACCCGCAAGAACAAGCGCACTGACGCGCTGATCGTTCGCCGCCGCAAGGCCAAGTAACAGACACTAAGAGGTAACGGCTGTGCCACGTTCACTGAAGAAAGGTCCTTTTATCGACCTTCATCTGCTGAAGAAGGTTGAGGCTGCAGTGGAGAAGAACGACCGTAAACCGATCAAGACCTGGTCGCGTCGTTCCATGATCCTGCCGAACATGGTCGGGCTCACCATTGCTGTCCATAACGGTCGCCAACACGTCCCGGTGCACGTCTCCGAGGAAATGGTTGGCCACAAGCTGGGCGAATTCGCTGCCACCCGCACCTATCGCGGTCATGCGGCGGACAAGAAAGCCAAACGGTAAGCCAGAGAGGATTGAGAGATGGAAGTCACAGCTAAGCTGCGTGGCGCTCGTTTATCCGCCCAGAAGGCCCGTTTGGTGGCTGACCAGGTGCGCGGTAAGCCTGTCGCCGAGGCGCTCGACCTGCTGACCTTCTCACCGAAGAAGGCTGCCAAGCTGGTCAAGAAGGTGCTGCAGTCCGCCATCGCGAATGCGGAAGAAAACAACGGCATGGATATCGACGAGCTGCGTGTCTCGACCATCTGCGTCGATGAGGGCATGACGCTCAAGCGCATCAAGCCGCGGGCCAAGGGTCGCGCGGATCGCATCCTGAAGCGCACGTGCCACATCACCGTCAAGGTAGCCGAGAAGTAGGAGTCGACCAGATGGGTCAGAAAGTCAATCCGACAGGTATTCGGCTGGGTATCGTCAAGGATCACACCTCGGTGTGGTACGCCGAGCGCGGTGCTTATGCCGACAAGCTGAACAACGACCTCGAAGTGCGTCGCTTCCTCGAGGAGCGTCTGAAGAACGCTTCCGTGAGCAAGATCACTATCGAGCGTCCGGCCAACAACGCCCGTATCACCATTCACACTGCCCGTCCGGGCATCGTGATCGGCAAGAAGGGCGAGGACGTCGACAAGCTGCGTCGCGACGTCACTGCGATGATGGGCGTGCCCGTGCACGTCAACATCGAAGAGGTCCGCAAGCCGGAACTCGACGCCAAGCTCGTCGCGCAGAACATCGCCGGCCAGCTCGAGCGTCGCGTCATGTTCCGTCGTGCCATGAAGCGTTCCGTGCAGAACGCCATGCGCCTGGGTGCGGGTGGTATCAAGGTGATGCTGTCAGGTCGCCTGGGTGGTGCCGAGATCGCGCGTACCGAGTGGTACCGCGAAGGTCGCGTGCCGCTTCACACCCTGCGTGCGGACATCGATTACGCCACCTACGAAGCGAAAACCACCTACGGCATCATCGGTGTCAAGGTTTGGGTCTTCAAGGGTGAAATCCTCGGGGGCATCGAAGAGGTCCGCGCCAAGGCCAAGCAACAGCCGCAGGCCGCGCCCTCCAAGAAGAAAGGTTCCAGGTAAGGGGAGAGCGAATCGATGTTACAGCCCAAGCGCATGAAATTCCGCAAGATGATGAAAGGCCGCAACCGTGGCCTGGCGCATCGCGGAAGCAAGATCAGCTTCGGGGAATACGGCCTCAAGGCTACCGGTCGCGGCCGCATCACTGCGCGCCAGATCGAAGCCGGCCGTCGTGCGATCACCCGTCACGTCAAGCGTGGCGGCAAGATCTGGATCCGCGTCTTCCCTGACAAGCCGATTTCCAAGAAGCCACTCGAAGTCCGTATGGGTAAGGGTAAGGGCTCCGTCGAGTACTGGGTCGCACAGATCCAGCCGGGCCGGGTCCTGTATGAAATCGAAGGCGTGTCCGAGGAGCTGGCCCGTGAGGCCTTCACCCTGGCTGCTCAGAAGATGCCCGTGTCCACCACCTTTGTGAAACGGACGGTGATGTGATGAAAGCCCAGGAAATTCGTGAAAAGTCAGTCGAGCAGCTCAAGGAGCAGCTCTTCGAACTCCTCCGCGAGCAGTTCAACCTGCGCATGCAGAAGGCCACCGGCCAGCTCAGCCAGACTCATCTGCTCAAGCAGGTTCGTCGGGATATCGCCCGGGTGAAGACTGTGCTCAACGAGAAGGCAGGTGACTGAGATGGCCGAAGAAAAGAAAGCCCGTACGCTCACCGGCAAGGTGGTGAGCGACAAGATGGACAAGTCCATCGTCGTCATGATCGAGCGCCGCGAGCGGCATCCGATCTATGGCAAGTACGTCAAGCGCTCCACCAAACTGCACGCCCATGACGAGGCGAACCAGGCCAAGGCCGGCGACACGGTATCCATCCAGGAATGCCGTCCGCTGTCCAAGAAGAAGGCCTGGACGCTGGTCGAGGTGATCGAGCAGGCCAGGGGCTGAGCTCGGCGAGAGCAGTCAGATTAGGTTTGGAGAAAACCGATGATTCAGACTCAGACAATGCTGGATGTCGCCGACAACAGCGGAGCGCGCCGGGTGCAGTGCATCAAGGTGCTGGGCGGTTCGCACCGCCGCTACGCGCGGGTCGGTGACATCATCAAGGTCACGGTGAAGGAAGCCATTCCGCGTGGCAAGGTCAAGAAAGGCCAGGTCCTCAAGGCGGTGGTGGTTCGTACCCGCAGCGGCGTTCGTCGTTCCGACGGCTCGCTGATCCGCTTCGATGGAAATGCGGCAGTTCTGTTGAACAACACCAACGAACAGCCGATCGGCACCCGTATCTTCGGGCCGGTGACTCGTGAGCTTCGTACCGAGAAGTTCATGAAGATCATTTCCCTGGCGCCCGAAGTGCTGTAAGGAGCGAAGCGGACATGCAAAAGATCAAACGTGACGATGAAGTGATCGTCATCGCCGGCAAGGACAAGGGCAAGCGCGGCACCGTCAAGCGCGTCCTCAAGGACGAACGCTTCGTCGTGTCCGGTGTGAACATGATCAAGCGTCACACCAAGCCCAACCCTATGGCGGGCAATCAGGGCGGTATCGTCGAGCGCGAGGCTCCGATTCACGCGTCCAACGTGGCGATCTTCAACTCGGAGACCGGTAAGGCGGATCGCGTCGGCTTCCAGGTTAAGGAAGACGGTACCAAGGTACGTATCTACAAGTCGACGCAGACGCAGATCGACGCCTAACGCGAGTCGGGTAGCAAAATGGCGAACTTGAAAGAACGTTATCAGAACGAGGTGGTGGCTCAGCTCAAAGAGCAGTTCAGCTACGCCAACGTGATGCAGGTGCCGCGGATCACCAAGGTGACCCTCAACATGGGCATCGGTGACGCGACCAGCGACAAGAAGCTGATCGAGAATGCCATCGGCGACCTGGAGAAGCTCTCCGGTCAGAAGCCGTTGGTGACCAAGGCACGCAAGTCCATCGCGGGCTTCAAGGTGCGCGAAGGTTGGCCGATCGGCATCAAGGTGACCCTGCGCTCCGAGCGCATGTGGGAATTCCTCGATCGTCTGGTCAACATCGCGATCCCCCGCGTACGTGACTTCCGTGGTCTCAACCCGAAGTCCTTCGACGGTCGCGGCAACTACTCCATGGGTGTGCGTGAGCAGATCATCTTCCCGGAGATCGAATATGATAAGATCGACCGGATTCGTGGTCTGGATGTCACCATCACCACTACTGCCAACACCGACGAGGAAGGTCGTGCGCTGCTGAGCGCGCTGAACTTCCCGTTCAAGAAATAAGGGTGGGATCATGGCAAAGAAGAGCATGATTGAACGCGAGCTCAAGCGCACCAAGCTGGTCGAGAAGTATGCGGCCCGCCGTGCCGAGCTCAAGGCGATCATCCAGAGCGTGAATTCTTCCGACGAAGAGCGCTTCGAGGCGACGCTGAAACTGCAGCAGTTGCCGCGCGACTCCAGCCCGGTACGTCAGCGTAACCGCTGCCGCATCACTGGTCGCCCGCACGGCTACTACAACAAGTTCGGCCTCGGCCGTAACAAGCTGCGTGAAGCCGCCATGCGTGGCGAGGTCCCTGGACTGAAGAAGTCCAGCTGGTAAGCCGCCACGGAAACATCAGGAGCGCAACGTAAATGAGCATGCAAGATACTCTGGCGGATATGTTCACCCGTATCCGCAATGCGCAGATGGCCACCAAGGAGACGGTCACCATGCCGTCCTCCAAGCTCAAGGTCGAGGTGGCCCGCGTATTGAAGGAAGAGGGCTATATCAACGACTTCGCGGTCGCTGAAGGTACCAAGCCCGAGCTGACCGTGACCCTCAAGTACTTCGAGGGCAAGCCGGTCATCGAGCACCTGCAGCGGGTGTCCAAGCCGTCCCTGCGCCAGTACAAGGGCAAGAACGCACTGCCCAAGGTGGCGGATGGCATGGGTGTGGCGATCGTCACCACCTCCCAGGGCGTGATGACCGACCGTGCCGCTCGTCAGGCGGGCGTCGGTGGCGAAGTCATCTGCACCGTATTCTAGGAGTCTGGAATGTCCCGCGTAGCCAAATATCCGGTTAAAGTGCCCGCCGGCGTCGACGTCAAACTCGACGGCGACCAGCTGACCGCCAAGGGTGGTCAGGGCACGCTGTCGCTGACCGTTCACCCGGACGTGGTCATCGCTCAGGAAGAGGGTCAGCTGACCTTCAAGCCGAGCGAGAGCGCCAAGTCCTGGGCCATGGTCGGTACCACACGAGCTCTGGTCCAGAACCTGGTCACCGGCGTCTCCGAGGGCTTTACCAAGACCCTCGAAATCGTTGGCGTCGGCTATCGTGCCCAGGCAAGTGGCCAGACGCTGAATCTGTCACTGGGCTTCTCTCACCCGGTCGAGTACTCCCTGCCCAAGGGTGTTACGGCGGAAACGCCGAAGAACACCGTCATCGTGCTGAAGAGCGCGGACAAGCAGATGCTCGGTCAGGTGGCTGCGGAGATCCGCGCCTTCCGTCCGCCCGAGCCCTACAAGGGCAAGGGTGTGCGCTACGCCGACGAGCAGGTGCGTCGCAAAGAAGCCAAGAAGAAGTAAGGCAGGGTTATGAACGCGAAGAAAGAATCTCGTCTCCGTCGTGCCCGCCGCGCTCGTGCCAAGATGCGCGAGCTGGGCGTGTTTCGCCTGTGCGTCAACCGTACCCCGCGTCACATCTATGCGCAGATCATCTCGCCGGATGGTGGCAAGGTGCTGGCCAGCGCTTCCACGCTGGACAAGGACCTGCGTGCGGGTGCGACCGGTAACGCTGACGCCGCCGCCAAGGTGGGTGCGCTGATTGCCGAACGTGCCAAGCAGGCTGGCATCACCCAGGTGGCCTTCGATCGTGCCGGTTACAAGTACCACGGCCGCGTCAAGGCCCTGGCCGACGCCGCACGTGAAGGCGGCCTGGAATTCTAAAGGGTTTTACGATGGCGAAGAACGAACAGAACACCGGCGACCTGCAGGAAAAGCTCGTGCAGGTCAACCGTGTCGCCAAGGTGGTCAAGGGTGGCCGTATTTTCGGCTTCACCGCGCTGACCGTCGTTGGCGACGGCAATGGTCGTGTCGGCTTCGGTCGTGGCAAGGCGCGTGAAGTGCCGGTCGCGATCCAGAAGGCCATGGACCAGGCGCGCCGCAACATGGTCAAGGTGAGCCTCAAGGGCCACACCCTGCAGTACCCGGTCAAGGCCCGTCACGGCGCCTCCAAGGTGTACATGCAGCCGGCCTCCGAAGGTACCGGGATCATCGCCGGCGGCGCCATGCGCTCCGTGCTCGAGCTGGCCGGCGTCCATGACGTCCTGGCCAAGTGCTACGGCTCCACCAATCCGGTCAACGTGGTGCGCGCGACCGTCAAGGGTCTCGCCTCCATGCAGTCGCCGGAAGACATCGCCGCCAAGCGCGGTCTGTCTGTCGAAGCGATCACGGGGTAACTACCATGGCAGCCACACTCAAGGTAACCCAGATCCGTAGCACCATCGGCACCCTGCCCAAGCACAAGGCCACCATGAAGGGCCTGGGCCTGCGCCGCATCGGTCATACGGTCGAGCTGGAAGACACCCCTGCCGTGCGCGGCATGATCCACAAGGTCAACTACCTTGTGCGGGTAGAGGGAGAGTAATCCATGAAACTCAACACGCTGAGCCCGGCACCGGGCTCCAAGCACGCCGAGAAGCGCGTCGGCCGTGGTATCGGTTCCGGTCTGGGCAAGACCGGCGGCCGTGGCCACAAGGGTCAGAAGTCGCGCAGTGGCGGCACCGTGAAGCCCGGCTTCGAGGGCGGCCAGATGCCGCTGCAGCGGCGCCTGCCCAAGTTCGGCTTCACCTCCATGAAGTCGCTGGTCTCCGAAGAGGTGCGCCTGAGCGAACTGGCCAAGGTCGAGGGTGACGAAGTCACTCTGGAGACCCTGAAGCAGGCCAACGTTCTCAAGGACGCCACTCTGCACGCGAAGATCATTCTTTCCGGCGACGTCAACAAGGCGGTCACCGTTCGCGGCGTCAAGGTCACCAAGGGTGCCCGTGCCGCGATCGAAGCTGCCGGCGGCAAGGTAGAGGACTAAATGGCCAAGTCAGGAAACATGCCGGCGATGGGCAGCGGTCTGAGTGAACTGTGGGCGCGTCTGCGCTTCGTGCTCCTCGCCATCGTGGTGTACCGTATCGGTGCCCATATTCCCGTTCCCGGTATCAATCCTGACCAGCTTGCTGCCTTGTTCAGGGAGCAGCAGGGCACCATCCTGGGCATGTTCAACATGTTCTCGGGTGGCGCCCTGGAGCGCATGAGCATCATGGCGCTGGGCATCATGCCCTACATCTCCGCGTCGATCATCATGCAGCTGCTGACCGCCGTCTCGCCCCACCTCGAGCAGTTGAAGAAGGAGGGCGAGGCCGGTCGCCGCAAGATCAGCCAGTACACCCGCTACGGTACCGTGCTGCTGGCGTTCGTCCAGGCCACCGGCATGTCGGTGGGCCTGGCCAGCCAGGGCATCGCCTACAGCGCTGACTTCAGCTTCTATTTCACTGCCATCGTCACCTTCGTGTCGGGTGCAGTGTTCCTGATGTGGCTGGGCGAGCAGATCACCGAAAAGGGTATCGGCAACGGTATCTCGCTGCTGATCTTCGCCGGTATCGTCGCTGGCCTGCCGGGTGCGGTAGGGCAGGCGTTCGAGCTGGCCCGCAACGAAGGCGCGTGGAACGTGCTGCCGCTGCTGGCCCTCTCCGTGCTGGGCGTGGCGACCGTGGCCTTCGTGGTCTTCATCGAACGCGGCCAGCGCCGTATCACGGTGAACTATCCGCGGCGCCAGGTCGGCAACAAGATGTATGCCGGGCAGAGCAGCTATCTGCCGCTGAAGGTGAACATGGCGGGCGTGATTCCGCCGATCTTCGCTTCCAGCATCCTGCTGTTCCCTGCCTCCATCGGCCAGTGGGTCGGAGCGGGCGACGGCATGGAGTGGTTGCAGCGTGCTTCCCAGGCCCTGGGCCCGGGACAGCCGCTCTACATCTTGCTTTTCGGCGCGGCGGTGATATTCTTCTGCTTCTTTTACACAGCACTGGTCTTCAATCCCAAGGATGTCGCTGACAACCTCAAGAAGTCAGGGGCCTTCCTCCCGGGTATTCGTCCTGGTGAGCAGACCGCTCGCTATGTCGACAAGGTCATGACCCGTCTGACCCTGTGCGGCGCCCTGTACATCACTGCGGTTTCCCTGATGCCCCAGTTCCTGATCGTGGCGTGGAACGTGCCGTTCTTCTTCGGCGGTACCGCGCTGTTGATCATCGTGGTGGTCATCATGGACTTCATGGCCCAGGTGCAGTCGCATCTCATGTCGCACCAGTACGAGTCGGTGATGAAGAAGTCCAACCTGAAAGGCTATGGCAGCGGCGGCATCATGCGCTGAGTGGCGCTGCCGGTGACAAGGCGCGCCGCGCCGATTTTGGAGAAGGAACGATGAAAGTTCGAGCTTCCGTCAAGAAGATGTGCCGTAACTGCAAGATCATTCGGCGCAATGGCGCGGTTCGCGTCATCTGTGTCGAGCCGCGGCACAAGCAGCGCCAGGGTTGATTCTGGCGTTTGTGGATAAGTGGTGCCGGCATGCCCCTTGCCCTGAGAAGGGTAAAGGGGTATGCTGTTGCGCCTTTTGTAGTAACTAATCGAGCAAGCCGCTCAAATTTCGGAGAAAGCTGATGGCCCGTATTGCAGGCGTCAATATCCCGGACAACAAGCATGCGGCGATCTCGCTGACCTATATCTTCGGGATTGGCCGTACGCGCGCGCAGGACATCTGCGCCGCTGCCGGCATCGCGCCGACCACCAAGATCCAGGACCTCTCTTCTGAAGAAGTGGATGCCCTGCGTACCGAGGTTGGCAAGTACACCGTGGAAGGTGACCTTCGTCGTGATGTGACGCTGAACATCAAGCGTCTCATGGACCTGGGTTGCTATCGTGGTCTGCGTCATCGTCGTAGTCTTCCGCTGCGTGGTCAGCGGACCAAGACTAACGCGCGCACCCGCAAGGGCCCGCGTAAGCCGATCCGCAAGTAACACGCACGTTCTGGCGTAAAGACAGGAATAGACATCAACATGGCTAACCCGCGTAGCAACCGTAAAAAGGTTAAAAAGCAGGTAGTGGACGCCGTTGCGCACATCCATGCCTCTTTTAACAACACGATCGTGACGATCACAGACCGCCAGGGCAATGCTCTCTCCTGGGCAACTGCCGGTGGTTCGGGTTTTCGTGGTTCTCGCAAGAGCACCCCGTTCGCTGCTCAAGTGGCAAGCGAACGTGCAGCGACCGCTGCAGCCGAGTATGGTGTGAAAAACGTCGACGTGCTGGTCAAGGGCCCCGGTCCTGGCCGTGAATCCGCCGTGCGCGCTCTGAGCGCCGCCGGCTTCCGCGTGCAGAGCATCACTGACGCGACGCCCATTCCCCACAATGGCTGCCGTCCGCCGAAGAAACGCCGCGTTTAAGGAGACAGATTCATGGCTCGTTATATTGGACCGAAGTGCAAACTGTCTCGTCGTGAAGGCACCGACCTCTTCCTCAAGAGCGGTGTGACTCCCTTCGAGAAGAAGTGCAAATCCGAGCAGATTCCGGGTGTGCACGGCCAGCGCCGTCAGCGTCTTTCCGACTACGGCTTGCAGCTTCGCGAGAAGCAGAAAGTGCGTCGTATCTACGGCGTACTCGAAAAGCAGTTCCGCAGCTACTACAAGGAGGCCGCCCGTCGCTCCGGCGCCACCGGCGAAGTCCTGCTGCAGCTGCTCGAATCCCGACTGGACAACGTCGTCTACCGCATGGGCTTCGGCTCCACTCGTTCCGAGGCACGCCAGCTGGTGAGCCACAAGGCGATCGCGGTCAACGGCCGCACCGTCAACGTGGCTTCCTATCAGGTCAAGCCCGGTGACGTGGTTTCCGTTCGCGAGAAGGCGAAGAACCAGGCGCGCATCCAGAGTGCTCTCTCCATCGCTGCCAATCGTGGCGACGTCGCCTGGATCGAGGTCGACGCGAAGAAGATGGAAGGCACCTTCAAGGCTATCCCGGAGCGCGGCGATCTGTCGGCCGACATCAACGAAAACCTGATCGTCGAGCTGTACTCGAAGTAAGCGTCGCTGACCGCGTCGCGCCGGCCCTTCGGGGCCGGCAGCGAGTACCGAGTAACCGTTAGGCAGCCTCAAAGGTGTAGTTATGCAGCGTTCAGTGACAGAGTTTCTCCGTCCGCGCGATATCAAGGTCGAAGAGATCAGCGCGCATCACGCGAAGATCGTGCTCGAGCCGTTCGAGCGTGGCTTTGGCCATACCCTGGGCAATGCGCTGCGTCGCATCCTGCTCTCGTCCATGCCCGGCTGCGCCGTGGTGGAAGTCGAGATCGCGGGTGTCGAGCATGAGTACAGCGCGATCGAGGGTGTTCAGGAAGATGTCATCGAGATTCTCCTGAACCTCAAGGACGTGGCCATCCGCATGCACAGTCGCGACGAGGCAGTGCTCTCGCTGAACAAGCAGGGCCCGGCCGTGGTGACCGCGGGCGACATCGTCCTCGATCACGACGTCGAGATCGTCAATCCGGAGCACGTCATCGCTCACGTCAACGAGGGTGCCGAGCTCAAGATGCAGCTCAAGATCGCTCGTGGCCGTGGCTATGAGCCGGCGGATGCCCGTGTCGGCGCCGACGACGAGTCGCGTGCCATCGGCCGCCTGCAGCTGGATGCCACCTTCAGCCCCGTGCGTCGCGTCTCGTACGCCGTCGATGCCGCGCGTGTCGAGCAGCGTACCGATCTGGACAAGCTGATCATCGACCTGGAAACCGACGGCACCCTGGATCCGGAAGAGGCCATCCGTCGCAGCGCCACCATCCTGCAGGAGCAGCTGGCAGCGTTCGTCGACCTGGAAGCCGACAAGGAGCAGGAGATCGAGGAGGAAGAGGATCACGTCGATCCGATCCTGCTGCGCCCCGTAGACGATCTCGAGTTGACCGTCCGCAGTGCCAACTGCCTGAAGGCCGAGAACATCTACTACATCGGCGACTTGATTCAGCGCACCGAAGTCGAGCTGCTCAAGACGCCGAACCTCGGCAAGAAGTCTTTGAACGAAATCAAGGACGTGTTGGCTGCTCGCGGTCTTTCCCTCGGCATGCGGCTGGAGAACTGGCCGCCGGCGAGCCTGAAGGACGACAAGGCCTCTGCGTGAGCGTCGACTCGAGTCCCAGTTTGGTAAGGAATTGCAACCATGCGTCATCGTAAGAGTGGTCGTCATCTAAATCGCACCAGCTCGCATCGTCAGGCCATGTTCAAGAACATGAGCGTGTCGCTGATCGAGCACGAAGTGATCAAGACAACCCTGCCCAAGGCCAAGGAGCTGCGTCGCGTCATCGAGCCGCTGATCACCCTGGCCAAGCAGGACAGCGTCGCCAACCGTCGTCTGGCCTTCAGCCGCACCCGCTCCAAGGAAGCGGTCGGCAAGCTCTTCAACGAGCTGGGTCCGCGTTACGCCGAGCGTCCGGGCGGTTACGTCCGTATCCTCAAGTGCGGTTTCCGCACCGGCGACAACGCCCCCATGGCCTTCGTCGAACTCGTCGACCGTCCGGTCGTCGAGGAGGTCGAGGAAGCCGCCGCCGAGGAGTGATCCCCGGCAGCGGGCCCGGCCCGGCAGCGCTGTAGCGGTAGCAACGAAAAACCCGGCTTCTCACGAAGCCGGGTTTTTTTGTGGCAGGCAGCGGCGCTATTTGGCTGCAGCCAGCTCGGCCTGCTGGCTCCTGGCTCGCTCCAGCAGCGGCTTGAGGAAGCGCCCGGTGTGCGAGACTTCCATCTCGGCGACCTGCTCCGGGGTGCCCTCGGCGATGATGCGCCCGCCGCCGGAGCCGCCCTCGGGGCCGAGATCGACGATCCAGTCGGCAGTCTTGATCACATCGAGGTTGTGCTCGATCACCACGATGGTGTTGCCGTGGTCGCGCAGGCGGTGGAGCACGGCGAGCAGCTGGCGAATGTCCTCGAAGTGCAGCCCGGTGGTGGGTTCGTCGAGGATGTAGAGCGTCTTGCCGGTGTCGCGTTTGGCCAGCTCGCGGGCCAGCTTGACGCGCTGGGCCTCGCCGCCGGAGAGGGTGGTGGCGCTCTGCCCCAGGCGGATGTAGGAGAGCCCCACGTCGAGCAGCGTCTGCAGGCGGCGGGCGATGGCCGGCACCGGGCTGAAGAATTCCAGCGCTTCCTCCACGGTCATCTCGAGCACCTCGTCGATGCTCTTGCCCTTGTAGGCGATCTCCAGCGTCTCGCGGTTGTAGCGCTTGCCCTTGCACACGTCGCAGGGCACGTAGATGTCGGGCAGGAAGTGCATCTCGACCTTGATCATGCCCTCGCCCTGGCACGCCTCGCAGCGCCCGCCCTTGACGTTGAATGAGAAGCGCCCAGGCTTGTAGCCGCGTGAGCGCGCCTCCTGGGTGCCGGCGAAGAGCTCGCGGATCGGCGTGAAGATGCCGGTGTAGGTGGCCGGGTTGGAGCGCGGCGTACGACCGATGGGGCTCTGGTCGATGTCGATCACCTTGTCGAGCTGATCGAGCCCTTCGATGTGCTCGTAGGGCGCCGGGGTCAGCGTGGTGGCGTGATTGAGCTCGCGGGCGGCAATCGGCATCAGCGTGGAGTTGATCAGCGTCGACTTGCCCGAGCCGGAGACCCCGGTGACGCAGATGAACAGCCCCAGCGGCAGGGTCAGTTCGACGTTGCGCAGGTTGTTGCCGTGGGCGCCGGTCAGCCGCAGCTGCTTCTCCGGGTTGCCGGGGATGCGCCACTTGGGCACCTCGATGCGGCGCTTGCCCGACAGGTACTGGCCGGTGAGCGAGTGGTCGCTGGCCATCACCGCTTCCGGCGTGCCCTGGGCGACGATGCGCCCGCCGTGAACGCCGGCACCGGGGCCGATGTCGAGCACGTGGTCGGCGGCACGGATGGCGTCCTCGTCGTGTTCCACCACGATCACGGTGTTGCCCAGGTCGCGCAGATGGATCAGCGTCTTGAGCAGGCGGTCGTTGTCACGCTGGTGCAGGCCGATGGAGGGCTCGTCGAGGATGTACATCACACCCACCAGGCCGGCGCCGATCTGGCTCGCCAGGCGAATGCGCTGAGCCTCGCCGCCGGAGAGGGTCTCGGCGCTGCGCTCCAGGTTGAGGTAGTCGAGGCCGACGTTGACCAGGAACTCGAGTCGGGCGTGGATCTCGTTGATCACCTTCTGGGCGATCTCGCCCTTGCGCCCCGGCAGGGTCAGGCGCTGGAAGTAGTCCCAGGCCTCGCCGATGGGCAGCTGCACGATCTGCGGCAGGGTATGCTCGTCGACGAAGACGTGGCGGGATTCCTTGCGCAGGCGTGAGCCATGACAGCTGGGGCAGGGGCGGTCGGCGATGTAGCGCGCCAGCTCCTCACGTACCATGCTCGATTCGGTTTCGCGGTAGCGCCGCTGCATGTTGGGCAGTACGCCCTCGAAGGGGTGCTCGCGGGTCACGCGGCGGCCGCGGTCGTTGACGTAGCTGAAGGCGATCTCGTCGTCGCCGCTGCCGTAGAGCACGATGTCCTTCTCGTGGCGGGCCAGGTCCTGCCATGGCGTCTCGAGGGTGAAGCGGTAGTGCTCGGCGACCGCCTGCAGCTGGCTGAAGTAGTAGACGCTGCGCCGGTCCCAGCCCTTGATCACACCTTCGGCCAGGGACAGCTCCGGGTGGCTGATCAGCTTGTCGGGGTCGAACACCTGCTGCACGCCCAGGCCGTCGCAGGTGGGGCAGGCGCCGGCCGGGTTGTTGAACGAGAACATGCGCGGTTCGAGCTCGGCGATGGCGTAGCCGCACACCGGGCAGGCGAAGCGCGCCGAGAAGGTGATGTCCTCGGCCTCGCCATCCATGAAGTGCACCACGGCGATGCCGTCGGCCAGGTTGAGCGCGGTCTCGAACGACTCCGCCAGGCGCTGCTGGAGCCCCTCGCGCACCTTGATGCGATCCACCACCACGCTGATGTCGTGCTTCTTGTTCTTGTCCAGCGGCGCGATGTCGTCGAGCTCCAGCGCCTGGCCGTCGACCATCACCCGGACGAAGCCCTGAGCGCGCAGCTCGGCGAGCAGCTGTAGATGCTCGCCCTTGCGGCCCTTGACCACCGGGGCCAGCAGCATCAGCTTGCTGCCCTCGGGCAGGGCCAGCACCTGATCGACCATCTGCGAGATGGTGCTGGCCTCGAGGTCCTCACCGTGTTCGGGACAGCGAGGCGTGCCGGCACGAGCGAACAGCAGGCGCAGGTAGTCGTAGATCTCGGTGATGGTGCCGACCGTGGAGCGCGGGTTGTGGGAGGTGGACTTCTGCTCGATGGAGATCGCCGGCGACAGCCCCTCGATGTGATCGACGTCGGGCTTCTCCATCATCGACAGGAACTGTCGGGCGTAGGTGGAGAGCGACTCCACGTAGCGCCGTTGGCCCTCGGCGTAGAGCGTGTCGAAGGCCAGCGACGACTTGCCCGAACCCGAAAGCCCGGTGACCACGATCAGGCTGTCGCGGGGCAGCTCGACGTCGATCTGCTTGAGGTTGTGGGTGCGTGCACCCCTGACCACGATCCTGTCCATTCCCACCTCATGGTGCGCTGGCAAAACCTCGATTATACGCCTGCGACGCAATGCGCGCCAAAGCGCCGCTGGTCGGAACGTTTCCTGTGCGGGCCGGAATCGTTAGAATAGTCGGCTCATCTTGAGGGCTGCGGCCCGCCTACCCATGGAATCGTCTGACTCCCTATGCGCAAGCTCTCTGGACTGCTGCTAGCCTCCGAACGGCGAGCCATCACCGGCCTGGCCAGCCTGTATGCCACGCGCATGTTGGGGCTGTTCATGGTACTGCCGGTTCTGGCGCTGTACGCCGACGAGCTGGTCGGTGCCACGCCGCTGCTGGTGGGGCTGGCGCTGGGCGCGTACGGCTTGACCCAGGCGCTGCTGCAGATCCCCTTCGGCCTGCTCTCCGACCGCCTGGGCCGCAAGCCGGTGATCGCGGCCGGGCTGCTGCTGTTCGTGATCGGCAGCGTGGTGGCGGCCAATGCCGATACCATCGGCGGGGTGATCCTGGGGCGCTGCCTACAGGGCAGCGGGGCGGTGGCGGCGGCGATCATGGCGCTGCTGGCCGATCAGACCCGCGAGCAGGTGCGCACCGCGGCCATGGCCACCATCGGTCTCTCCATCGGCGTGGCGTTTGCCGTGGCCATGGTGCTGGGCCCCTGGCTGGCCGCGACGTTCGGCCTCTCGTCGGTGTTCTGGTTCACTGCCCTGCTGGCCGCATTGGGGCTGGTGGTATTGTGGAAACTGGTGCCCCCGGCGCCACGTCGGCTGCGCCATCGCGATGTGGGCATCGATCGCCGTCAGCTGGCCACCATGCTCACTCGCGCCGATCTGTGGCGGCTGGACCTGTCGATCTTTGCCCTGCACCTGGTGTTGATGGCGATTTTCGTTGCCGTACCCTTTCGTCTGGTCGAGGCGGGCATCGAGGCCGAGCGTCATGGCCTGACCTATCTCGGTATCATGGCGCTGGCCTTCGTCGGCATGGTGCCGCTGGTGGTCGTCGCCGAGAAGCGTCAGCGCATGCGCGGCATGAGTCTGGCGGCGATCGCCGCGATCTGTACAAGTCTGGTCGGGCTGGCCGCTTTCGCCACTGGCTGGTCGCTGTTCGCCTGGCTGCTGCTGTTCTTCGTCGCGTTCAATCTGCTGGAGGCGATGCTGCCTTCGATGTTGAGCAAGCTGGCGCCGGCCGGGGCCAAGGGCACGGCGATGGGCGTCTATTCCACCAGCCAGTTCCTGGGCGCCTTCTGCGGCGGCGTGCTGGGGGGCTTTCTGGCTCAGCAGTGGGGACTGTCAGCGGTGTTCGCCGGCAGCGCCGCGCTGGTCGGCATCTGGTGGCTGCTGATGCTGGGCATGCCCGCCGTGCCGCATCTGTCCAGCGAGGTGGTGGCCCTAGACGACGACCAGCACGGCGATGCCCTCGACACGCTGATGGCGAGTTTCGCCGAGGTGGCCGGCGTTGAGGACGTGATGGTCGTTCCCGAGGAGCGAGTGGCGTATCTTAAGGTAGATCGGCGTCGCCTCGACGAGGATGCCCTGGCGCGCCTGATCCGTTCGAGTCGCAACCGGGGCGGCTAGTCTGCCGCTTGGGCGTAGCTCCGGTCGGCCGTTTCATTACAATGCACATTCATTTGATAGAGGGAGTCCAGCATGGCCCGTGGCGTCAACAAGGTCATACTCATCGGCAACCTGGGGCAGGATCCCGAGGTGCGTTTCATGCCGTCCGGCAGTCCCGTCGCCAACCTGCGCGTCGCCACTACCGACACTTGGACCGACAAGCAGAGCGGCCAGCGCCAGGAGCGCACCGAGTGGCACTCGGTGGTGCTGTTCAACCGCCTGGCCGAGATCGCCCAGCAGTATCTGAAGAAGGGCTCTCGGGTCTATCTCGAGGGGCGTCTGCAGACGCGCAAGTGGCAGGGGCAGGACGGTCAGGATCGCTATACCACCGAGATCGTCTGCAACGACATGCAGATGCTCGATACCCGTAGCGGCGACTTCGGCGGCCAGGCGGGTGCCGGCATGCCGCAGCAGCAGGCTGGCTACGGGGCGCCTCAGGGCGCACCCATGCAGCAGCAGGGTGGCTATGGTGCTCCGCCGCCTGCTCAAGGTGCCGGCTTCGGCGGCGCCCCCCAACAGGGCGGCTATGGCGGTGGCCAACCCCAGCAGCAGCGCCCGGTGCAGGGCGGCCAGCCTCAGCAGGGCGGTCAGCCTCAGCAGGGCGGCCAGAAGCAGAACAACTACGGTGCGCCCGATCCCGGCAGCTTCGACGATTTCGACGACGAGATCCCGTTCTGACGCTGCTCGTCCCAGGCTGCCGGAGGCTATCGTGAAGCTGTTGGTACTGGATGCCGGCCACTGCCTCAACCTGGCGTTGGCCAGGCTGGCGCATCGGCGTAGTGACACCGAACTCGTCATCAGGCCCGGTTTGAACATCGATGCCGCGCTGCTGCGTGAGGTGGCGCCGGCTGCGGTGATCATTCCGCCGCTCTCGGCGCCGATGGAGATCGAGCCGGCCGCCGTGGTGGCGCATGGCGAGGGGGTGGACGCCTGCCTGGCAGCGTGCCGCGAGACCGATACGCCGCTGGTCTGGTGCGTCTCCGACCAGCTCTACCAGGACGGCTTCGAAACGCCCATCGACGAGCACGTGATTCCGGCGCCCCGCGACGAGAGCCTGCGTCGTCTGATCGCCATCGGCGACCGCATCCGTGCCGGCCATCCGCGCCATCTGATCGTGCGGCTGGGCCCGCTGTTCGCCCTGGAGGGCGGGCATGCCTGGCTCAGCGGGGTGATCGACAGCCTGGTTACCGGGGAAGAGGTGCGCGCGGCGCAGGATGTGGTCTTCTGTCCCACCGCCGCCGACGCCGTGGCCATGGCCCTGGTCGGCATGCTGCATCAGCTGGCCTGCGGCTCGAACGCCTGGGGTGCCTACCACCTGGCAGGCACGGAGCCGGTCAGCGCCTACACCTTCACCACTATGGTGCGCACCCAGCTTTCGACCCGGCTCGAGGGCCTGGGCGAGCAGATCGAGCTGGGCGAGGTCAAGCCGCTCAAGCATCACCATGACCAGCCGCTGCGCCGGGTGCTGAACTGTCGACGGGTGCTGGAGGCGTTCGGCGTGCACCAGAAGCCCTGGCGTCTGGAGGTGGGGCGTCTGCTCGACGAGTGGTGCCAGGCGCGCCGCACCAGCCGGCTCGATGAAGAGGGCGGCACGACCTCATGAATGTGTTGCGCAGCCTGCTGTTCTATTTCGGCTATTTTTTCGCCATCCTGGTCTGTGGCGTGCTGTTCCTGCCCATTGCACCGCTGCTGGGGCTGTCGGCACGCTATCGCCTGCTCAATCTCTACAACCATTTCATCACCGCCTGGTTCCGCTGGACCTGCGGCGTGACCTATCGGGTCCGCGGCAGAGAGCGGCTGCCGGCCGGGCCCTGCGTGATCCTGGCCAATCACCAGTGCGAGTGGGAAACCCTCTTCCTGCAGATCCTCAAGCCGCCGGTGTGCACGGTGCTCAAGCAGGAGCTGCTGCGTATCCCGATCTTCGGCTGGGGGCTCAGGCTGCTGCACCCCATCGGACTCGATCGCTCGAAGCCGGCGCGGGCCATGCGCCAGGTGTTGAGCCAGGGGGTGGCGCGCCTGCAGGAGGGGCTTTCGGTGTTGATCTTTCCCGAGGGCACTCGGGTGGATCCGGGCCAGCGCCGGCGGTACAACAAGAGCGGTGCCGTCATCGCCTGTCGTGCCGGTGTGCCGGTGGTGCCGGTGGCGCACAATGCCGGCGAGCGCTGGCCGGGGCGTCAGTGGGTGAAGAATCCGGGAGTGCTCAACGTGGTGGTGGGCGAGCCCATCGCGACCGAAGGGCGAACGCCCGAGGAAGTGCTGGTGGAAGTCGAGGCCTGGATCGAGGCGCGCCTGGCCGAGATTTCCGAAGTGCCGCGCCCGGCTGATGCCAAGCCAGCCGTGGGAGCCGGTATCGGCTGACCCATGCTGTTGGCCGGCTGACGTATGATGCAAGAGGCCATATGACGCAAAAGGCGCCCTGCGAGGGGCGCCTTTTGCGTTGGCGTGGGTCGTCTGCCTGGATCAGTCGCGGTAGCGCTGCAGTACCAGGCAGGCATTGGTGCCGCCGAAGCCGAAGCTGTTGGAGAGCACGCGATCCACACTGACGCCGTCGCGCAGACGGGTCACGATATCGAAGCCGGCCGCCTGATCGTCGAGCTCTTCCACGTTCGCCGAGGCGGCAATGAAGCCGTGCTCCATCATCAGCAGGGAATAGATGGTCTCCTGCACGCCGGTGGCACCCAGGGAGTGGCCGGTCAACGACTTGGTGGAGCTCATGGGCGGGGTGGAGTCGCCAAAGACCTCGCGAATGGCCTTGAGTTCGGCCACATCGCCCACCGGCGTCGAGGTGCCGTGGGTATTGATGTAGTCGATGGCGCCGTCGACGCCGGCCATGGCCTGACGCATGCAGCGTACCGCGCCCTCGCCGGAAGGGGCGACCATGTCGTGGCCGTCGGAGGTAGCACCGTAGCCGACCAGCTCGGCGTAGATCTTGGCCCCGCGTGCCTTGGCGTGTTCGAGTTCCTCGAGCACCAGCATGCCGCCGCCGCCGGCGATGACGAAGCCGTCGCGGGCCTTGTCATAGGGGCGCGAGGCCTTTTCCGGTGTGTCGTTGTATTGGGTCGAGAGCGCGCCCATGGCGTCGAACAGGCACGACAGCGTCCAGTGCTCCTCCTCGCCGCCGCCGGCGAAGACGATGTCCTGCTTGCCCAGTTGGATCTGCTCCATGGCGTTGCCGATGCAGTGGGCCGAGGTGGCGCAGGCGGAGGAGATCGAGTAGTTGACCCCCTTGATCTTGAACGGCGTGGCGAGACACGCCGAGACGGTGCTGCCCATGGTACGGGTGACCCGGTAGGGGCCGACCCGGCGCAGGCCCTTCTCGCGCATGACGTCGGCCGCTTCGACCTGGTTGGCGCTCGAGGCGCCGCCTGAGCCGGCGATGAGTCCTGTGCGCTCGTTCGATACCTGCTCGGGGGAGAGCCCGGCGTCCTCGATGGCCTGTGCCATGCTGACATAGGCGTAGGCCGCGGCATCACCCATGAAGCGGCGTAGCTTGCGGTCGATCAGGGCGTCGAGATCGATGTCCACGACCCCGGCGACATGGCTGCGAAAGCCAAGTTCAGCGTACTCCTCCTTGAAGCGAATGCCCGAGCGCCCATTCCGGAGCGCCTCGACGACCGCCTGCGGGTCGTTGCCCAGGCAGGATACGATGCCCAGGCCGGTGACTACCACTCGTCGCATGGAAGCCTCCTGTATCAGAAATTCGCGGTAGAGGTGAACAGACCGACGCGCAGATCGGTGGCCTGGTAGATATCGCGGCCATCGACCGACACGGTGCCATCGGCGATGCCGAGAATAAGACGCCGGGTGATGATGCGCTTGATGTCGATCTTGTAGGTGACCTTCTTGGCGTCGGGCAGGATCTGGCCGGTGAACTTCACCTCCCCACAGCCCAGGGCGCGGCCGCGTCCGGGATTGCCCAACCAGCCCAGGTAGAAGCCGACCAGTTGCCACATGGCATCGAGCCCCAGGCAGCCAGGCATGACCGGGTCGCCGGGAAAATGGCAGTCGAAGAACCACAGGTCGGGATGGATATCCAGCTCGGCGATCAGCTCGCCCTTGCCGAAGTCACCACCGTCCTCGTAGATGCGGGTGATGCGATCGAGCATCAACATGTTGGGCGCCGGCAGCTGGGCGTTGCCGGGGCCGAAAAGCTCGCCGCGGCTACATGCCAGCAGTTCTTCGCGTTCGAAAGAGTGTTGCTTGGTCACTGAGTCGTTCCGAGTCACAGTTGTAATGGGCCTTTCCGCATGCAGTGCAGCGGCGGCTTGGCGCAGAGCCGACCCGCCCGGGCGGCCCTGCCTAGTCTACTGGCCGTGGCCCTCGATTGCACGTCAGGCATGACGCGACCTTCACCACGGATTAAAGTGTCGGCGTCAAGTGTCGATACTGAATGCAGGGTCGATGCATTGCATGGGCGCACTTTACTCTCACCACCGTCATTGCGGGATCACACATGCGGCCATCCTCCGCCTTCAATCGACCGCTGCTCTGGGCTGCCATGGTAGCGCTGCCGGCCTGCATCTGGCTGCCCGACCCCGGTTTGCGGACGGTGGCGGTCGGTATCGTGGCTACCGGTCTGTGGGTGGCTTGGCGTCAGATCAAGCGCGATCGCCAGCACGCCGACCTGATGCAGCAGGCGCTGATGCTTTCCGAAGAGGGCGTGCAGATCACCGATGCCGACAATCGCATCCTCGCCGTCAATCCCGCCTTTACCCGGATCACCGGCTTCACCGAAGACGAGATTCGCGGGCTCAATGCCGCCAGCCTGGCGGCGGCGCGTCATGATGCGGCCTTCTTCAAGCGTTTCTGGCAGACCCTGCACAGCAAGGGGCGCTGGGAGGGTGAAATCTGGAATCGGCGCAAGCAGGGGGACGAATTCCCCGAGTGGCTGCGGGTCAAGGCGGTGACCGACGGCCGCGGTCGCATCACTCATTATGTCGGTACCTTTACCGACATCTCGGTGCACAAGGCCCGTGAGCAGGACCTGCGGCGCATCGGCTTCGAGGATCCCCTCACCGGGCTACCCAACCGCCGCCGCCTGCACGACCTGATGACCTCGCGTCTGCGCCATCTGCGCGCCGGCGAAAGCCTCGACATGGCGATCATCGACATCGACGGTTTCAAGTCGGTCAACGACAGCCTGGGCGTGGAGCAGGGCGACCGCTTGCTGGCCCGCTTCGGCCAGCGTCTGGCGCACCATGTAGCGGGCGGTGTCGTGGGGCGTCTGGGCGGCGACGAATTCCTGGCCATTCGCACCACCACCTTCGACGATCACGACAATTGGATCGCCGGCCTGCGTGACCACCTGGGAGAGCCGTTCGAGGTCGGCAGCAAGACCCTGCGTCTGGGACTCTCCATCGGCAGCTGTCGAGCACCGGAGGATGGCAAGGAGTCCGGCGTGCTGTTTCAGCGCCTGGAGTCGGCGCTCTATTCCGCCAAGCGCCATGGGCGCAACGTCAGTCGGCGCTTTCGTCCGGCCCTCGACGTGCAGGACTCACCGCAGATGGCGCTGGTCTACAGCCTGCGCGACGCCCTGGCCAACGGCGAACAGCTCGAGCTCCACTACCAGACCCAGCATCGCGTGATGGACGGGGCCGTGGTCGGCATGGAGGCGCTGCTGCGCTGGCGGCACCCGGAGCACGGCATGGTCTCGCCCGGCGACTTCATCCCGTTGGCCGAACGCCACGGGCTGATGGGGCCGCTGGGCAACTGGGTGATCGACGAGGCGCTGGCGCAAATGGCGCGCTGGCGCGAGATGGGGCTCCCGCAGCTGCCGGTATGGATCAATATCTCGGCGATCCAGATGTTTCAGGGCGAACTGGAAGCGGCACTCGCCTCTGGCCTGGCCCGGCATGGCATCGAGCCCGCCCAACTGGGGCTGGAGCTCACGGAGTCGGTGCTGCTCGACGAGCGCGCCGGCGACATCGTGCCGCGGCTGGAAGCGCTGCGCGCCAAGGGGCATCGCATCGCCATCGACGACTTCGGTATGGGCTATTCATCGCTGAGCTATCTGAAGAACCTGCCGCTGGACAAGCTCAAGCTCGATCGCGCCTTCATCCACTCGCTGCCCGACGATCCCGCCGATGCCGCCATCGTCAGCGCGGTGCTGGCCATGGCGCGTGGTCTGGCACTCGACGTGGTGGCCGAGGGCGTGGAAACCCGCGGGCAGCTCGACTTTCTGCAGCGGGCCGGCTGCCGCCTGGTGCAGGGGTATCTCTACTCCCGGCCGGGGCCGGCGGAGGTGATCGAGGCCCAGTGGCAGGCGCTCAAGACCGATTCGGCGGGGCTGATGCTACGCGCCGAGCCCACTGCATAGCGCCGAGCTAGCTGCATGGCGCTGGGCTCACTTCAGGGTGCCATGCCAGGACCACGCCGTGGGGCGCGCGCCGGGTTTGGCCAGCAGCAGCTGGCTGGTGCCGATGGTACGTTCGGTGAACCCCGCTTCGCAGTAGCACAGGTAGTAGCGCCACAGGCGAATGAAGCGCTCGTCGTAGCCCAGCCGCTGCACGGTATCCAGGTTGGCGTCGAAGCGGTGACGCCACTCGCGCAGCGTGCGGGCGTAGTGGGAGCCGATCTCCTGCAGGGCCACCAGGTTGAGCGAGGTGCGCCGGGTCAGGCCGTCGAGTATGGCGCGGTGCGAAGGAAGAAAGCCGCCGGGGAAGACGTGGCGCTTGATGAAGTCCACCTCCCGCCTGGCCGCCTCGTAGCGCTGGTCGCGAATGGTGATGGCCTGCAGCATGGCCATGCCGTCGTCCGCCAGCAGTCGATCCAGCGTGGCCAGGTAGGTGTCCAGGTACTGATGGCCGACGGCCTCGATCATCTCCACCGAGATCAGGCGGTCATAGCGGCCTTCGAGTTCGCGGTAGTCCCGTTGCAGCACCTCGACCCGGGACTCCAGGCCCGCTTCGCGCACGCGCTGCCGCGCATGCCGATATTGCTCGCCGGAAATGGTCGTGGTGGTGACCCGGCAGCCGCGGGTCAGAGCGGCATGGATGGCCAGGCCGCCCCAGCCGGTGCCGATCTCCAGCAGATGATGCTGCGGCTGCACGTCGAGTTGGGTCAGCAGCAGGTCGAGCTTGTGGGTCGAGGCCGCCTCCAGGCTGGCTTCCGGATGCGGGAAGACGGCGCTCGAATACATCCAATGACGCTGATCGAGGAACAGGGCGAAAAGCTCGTTGCCGATGTCGTAGTGAGCGGCAATGTTGCGCCGGGCGCGGCTTCGCGTGTTGCCCAGCAGTCGTTGGCCCAGGCTGGCCAGCCAGATGCCTGCCCGCGCCACTCGCGAGCCCACATCGCCGTCGAGCTGCTCCATGTTGATGGCACATAGCCGAATCAGGCTGACCAGGTCGTCGACGTCCCAGTCGCCGTCGACGTAGGCTTCGGCTGCGCCGAGGCTGCCCCCCAGCGCCAGCCGCCGCCATGCCCTCGCCCGACGCACCACCAGCGTGACCTGCAGCGGGCCACCCTGTCCCAATCGGTGACACTGGCTGCCCTCGATCAATGTGATGGTGCCGCCCTCCAGGCTGCCGAGCTGAGCCAGCATGCGCGGCCGGAGCCAGCGTATCAGGGCCGATTCGGATTCGGGCAGCGGCCGCTCGGGGTGAGTGCGGAGCATGTTCACGGCGTGGTCTCCTTGCGCTGTGGGTGGTCGTGGACGGGTACCCCCTTGGCCCAGAGCCTGAGTGCCTCGTAGTGGATGGCAGCGAGGGTCTTGAGATTCATCCAGGGCTGGCGTGCCAGGGCGGCGAGCAGCGCCGAGCGCGTCGCGGGGCGCATCGTCAGGGTCAGACTGGCATCGAAGTGACGCTCTCCCTGACGCCAGGTCTCCATGTGCAGGGCCAGCGTCTCGCCCGGGGTGACGAAGCGCCAGCGGTAGGTCATGTCCAGCGGCATGAAGGGCGAGACATGCAGGCTCTTGGTGAACTCGGCGGCGTGGGCATGCCGCCCCGGCTCCACGGCACAGGCATAGCGAGTTCGCTCCCGCCATGGCGTGTTGGTCACCTCGCCCAGCACGGCGCCCAGGGCGCCGCCCTCCTCCTCGCGGTGATAGAGGTAGTAGAGCGAGATGGGGTTGAAGCCCGAGCCCAGCGTGCGCAGTTGGGTGAGCAGGCAGACCCGCCCTTGGGGCGCCTGGCCGAGCTGGCGGTACACCTCGGCCCGTGCCACCTCGGCCAGGGGTGGGGCGAACGGCGTCAGATAGTCCTCGCGACGAAAGCGGGCCAGGGCCGGGCGGCGGGCGCTGAAGCCCGGCACGCCGTCGAACAGCTCGGGAAGCTCGTCGAGGTCGAGCCACATCATCCACACCGCATATTCGAAGCGATGACGGCGGGGCAGGTGGCGACGATGCCGCAGCCTGCCATGGCAGACACGCGAGCGCGGATGGGCCGTCATGGGCTGAGCGCTGCCATGCTGGGCGTGCCCAAGGCGCGCGTGCCGTTTTCGTCGCAGCCCAGCGCGTGGGCCACCCGCAGCGCGCTCCACACCCCGTCTTCGTGAAAGCCGTTGCGCCAGTAGGCGCCGCAGTAGTGGGTACGTAGTGGGCAGCTCGAGATCTCGCCATGCCGGGCCTGGGCGTGCTGACCGGCCAGGCTGAACTGAGGGTGGGCGTAGCGAAAGCGCCCCAGCACTTTGCCAGGGTCGATGGCGCCGGTGTCGTTGAGGGTGACGCAGAAGGTGTGCGGCGCCTCGAGCCGCTGCAGGATGTTCATGTTGTAGGTCACCGAAGCGCGAGCATCGTCGCCGCGACCGTCCAGGCGGTAGTTCCAGCTGGCCCACGCGCGTGGGCGCCGCGGCAGCAGACGGGTGTCGGTGTGCAGTACCACTTCGTTGTCGGCGTAGGGCAGTGCGCCCAGCACCTCTCGCTCGGCCAGGCTGGCATCCTCGAGCAACCGCAGCGCCTCGTCGGCGTGGCAGGCCAGCACCACCTGATCGAACCCTTCCTGGCCCCGCGAGGTGGTCAGCACGACGCCGTTGGGGCGGCGGCGAATGCCTCGTACCGGCGTGGCGAGCCGGATCCGCTCGGCGTAGGGCGCCGTCAGGCCGGGGATGTAGGTGCGTGAACCGCCGACCAGGGTGTACCACTGGGGGCGCTGGCGCAGCGACAGCAGGCCGTGATGATGGAAGAAGCGAACGAAGAACAGCGCCGGCATGCGGCGCATCTCCCCCAGGCTTGCCGACCAGATGGCCGCGCCCATGGGCAGCAGGTAGCGGCGCTGGAAGTCGCTGCCGAAGCTCCAGGTGTCGAGATACTCGGCCAGGGTCAGCGCCGCCGGCAGCCGCTCGTACCTGAGGTCGTCGCTGGCCTGGCGATTGAAGCGCAAAATGTCGGCCAGCAGGCGGTAAAAGCGCGGGCTGGTGAGGTGGCGACGCTGCGCGAACAGCGAGCCGAGGGTATGGCCGTTGTATTCGAAGTCCCGCTGCGTCTCGTGCACGGAAAAGCTCATCTCGGTGGGCTGCACGGCCACGTCGAGCTGTGTGAGCAGGCGCTGGAAGTGCGGGTAGGTACGGTCGTTGAAGACGATGAAACCGGTGTCGATGGCGTAGTGGCGCCGGTCGAGTTCGACGTCCACGGTGGCGGTATGTCCGCCCAGCCGCTCCGCCGCCTCGAACAGGGTGACCTGATGACGGGAGCTGAGGTACCAGGCAGCGGCCATGCCGCTGATGCCGCTGCCCACCACGGCGATGCGCTGGTTGGGAGCGGCCGGGCCGGGCTGAAACGAGGCGGTCATGGGTCAGGTCTCCATGGCGGGATGACACACCAGCCGTTTGCCCAGGCGATAACGCAGCGGCGGCGGCAGCAAGCCGAGCAGGCGGAGGCCGTAGGTGAAGCGGCGGGGAAAGTGAATGTCGAGGCGACGCTTCTCCAGGCCGGTGACGATGGCCTGGGCCGCCGCTTCGGCCGAAATTCGCATGGGCATGGCGAAGTCGTTGCGCGCGGTCAGCGGCGTGGCGACGAAGCCGGGATGTATCACGCTGACGTCGATGCCCTCATGGGCCAGGTCCAGGCGCAGCGACTCGAGATAGTGGCTCAGGGCGGCCTTCGAGGCGCCGTAGGCTTCGGCCCGCGGCAGCGCCAGGTAGGCCGCGGCGCTCGAGGTCGCCGCCAGCTGAGGGCGCCTGCCGGTCTGACGAGCCTGGCGCAGCAGCGGCAGCGCGGCGCTGATGCAATACACTGCACCGAAGAAGTTGACCGCAAAGACGCGCTCGACGAGAGCGCTGTCCAGGTGTGGCGCATCGAGGTATTCGCAGGTGCCGGCGTTTAGCACCGCCAGGTCGAGGCGACCGAAGAGATCGCCCAGGTGGCGACCGGCCGCTTCGACGGCGCCACGGTCGGTCACGTCGAGGGGCAGCGGCAAGGCATTGTTTCGACCCTCGCACAGCGCCTTGAGCGCCGGCTCGCTGCGGCCGCTCAGCGCGACCAGGTGGCCCCGGTCGAGCAGGCGCAGCGCCACGGCACGACCGATGCCCGAGGTGGCGCCGGTTAGCCAGATCCGCCGTGTTTCGTTGGGAGACGTCATGCCTGCTCCTCGCTGCGTGAGCCCGTGCGCTAGTTCGCCATCCGTCGCTTCAGCCAGCGCACCATGCCGCCGAGGACGGGCAACTGCTCGTAGAGCATCACGCCGGCGTCGAAGTAGTCGCGATGGCGACTGACGCGCCCGGGATGACGGGTCGAGAAGGTCAGCTGCGAGCAGCCTTCCACGGCGACGGAGTTGCCCCCGGCCAGGCGCGGATGTCTCAACTGCATGGTCCAGGTGACATAGGCCTGTTGCTCCACCCTCACGCTGTCGTGAAAGACGAAGCGGCACTCTGTCACGTTGTCGTACAGCTTGAGGAAGTGCGCCTCGAGCGCTTCTACCCCCTCGATCCGATGGAATGGATCAATGAAGGTCACATCGCGAGTATATAACTCGTACAATAATTCTGTACAGTTTTTGTCTAGTTTGTTGAAAGCGGCGCAGAAGGCCGCCAGGGGGTCGTCCCGGTGCATGGCGATATCTCCGTGGTCGAGGGTAATGCGTGTGGTCAGGTGCCGGGTGGCAGCGACTTGAAAGCCTCCAGCGCGCGAGCGCGTGCCGCCTTGTGATCGACGATGGGGCGGGGATATCCCACCTGCTTGCACTGTGCGACGCTGGGGGAGTGGCGATCCCGGGGCGGCAGTTCCGCCAGTTCGGGCACGTACTCGGCGATGAAGCGGGCGTCCGCATCGAAGCGGCGCGATTGGGTGGTGGGATTGAAGATGCGAAAGTAGGGCGCCGCATCGGTGCCGGTAGAGGCAGCCCACTGCCAGCCGCCGTTGTTGGCACAGAACTCGCCGTCCACCAGATGCTGCAGGAAGAACGCTTCGCCTCGTCGCCAGTCGATCAACAGATGCTTGCTCAGGAACATCGCCGCGATCATGCGCAGGCGATTGTGCATCCAGCCGGTGCGTACCAACTGGCGCATGGCAGCGTCGACGATGGGGTAGCCGGTACGCCCCTCGCACCAGGCATGGAAGCCGGCTTCGTCAACCTGCCAGGCCAACGCCTCGGTGTGGCGCTGGAACGCCCGGTGGCGGCAGACCCGGGGGAAGCCCGTCGCCACGTGGTGGTAGAACTCACGCCACACCAGTTCGTTGACCCAGCTGACGATGCCGGCATCGCCTTCCGCCAGACTGCCGTCGTTTTCGCTCAGCGCCGCCTGCAGGCACTGACGATGCGAGATCATGCCCAAGGCCAGGTAGGGGGATAGTTCGCTGGTCCCGGCCAGGCCCGGAAAGTCACGCTGGGTGGCGTAGTGGCGGGCCCGGAAGCGCAGGAAGCGCTCCAGGCGGTCGGCCGCCGCGGCCTCGCCCGCGGGCCAGCGCTCGGCATCGACGGGGGGCGCGGGCAGCGTGGGCGGTTCGACCCGCTCGGCGGCGATACCCGGGGATGGCTGCGGCGCCGGTGTCTCCCGCAGCGCCAGACGCTCGGGCGTCAGCTGGCGCTGCCAGGCCCGCGCGAAGGGGGTGAATACGCCATAGAAGTCGCCCTTGCCGGTCAGCAGTTCGCCTGGGGCGAAGGCCACGCTGTCGTGGTGGCCCCTGGCCGTGAGGCCGGCGTCGGCAAAGGCCCTTGCCACGGCCCGGTCGCGACGCTGCTCGTCCAGCGGGTACTCAAGGTTGAAGTGCAGCTCGTCGGCGCCGATCTCGCGCGCGATCTGCAGCAGCGCGGCAGGGGCGTCGTCGAAGCCGGCAATGTCCCGGTGCAGCAGCGGGATGCCGAGGCCGGCCAAGCCTTCCTTCAGGGCGACGACGCCGCGATGCCAGAAGTCGAGCTTGTTGGCGCCGTGCCCATGGCGCTGCCAGTGCGGCAGGCTGCGCAGAAAGACGGCGACCACCGGGCCGCGCCGCGTTGCGGCTGCCAGCGCCGTGTTGTCATGAATGCGCAGGTCGCTGCGAAACCATACCAATGCGCGGGTCATGGCGGTCGCCTCGCCGAGGGTCAGGCGTCCTGGATCAACGACCGCAGGCGCGCCATGGCCTGAGGCAGGTCGTCGCCCAGCAGTTCCACCAGGCTGTCGGCCAGGTCGCCGTCACGGATGCGCGCCACGGGGCCGCACAGGCCCAACGGGGCGTCGAGCTGCTCGGCCAGCCGTGGCAGCTGGCGGCGAATCAGGTCGGCCCGCTCGGCCCGGCCGCTGACCAGCAACACTGCCGCTGCCTGCAAGCGCTCGACGGCCAGGGGAAGTTCGCTGAAGGGCAAGGCGCTGTCGAGCAGTTGGATACGATAGCCGGCATCGCTGGCGGCCAGGGCGGCCAGCAGCAGCCACAGCGTCCCCGGGTCGTCGGGCAGCGGTACGATCAGCAGTAACGGCCCTCTGGCGAGCTGGTTGGCGTGGTAGAGGCGTATGCCGATGCGGGTGCGCAGGAAGGACTCCAGGCAGCGGCGCTGCAGGCTGGCGCCGAGCTGGTCGCGCCAGCGCTCCTCGAGCTCGCGTGTCACCGGCTGCCACAGCTCCGTCAGGCAAGTGGTCACGGGGTAGAGCGCCAGGCTCTGGGTGAACAGGGTCTCCATCTGGCCGCGATCGAGTGCCTCGACCGCGGCGACCAGCTGGCGCTGCTGGCTGGGCCAGTCGCCCGAGGCGGGTTCGGGGGTCGGCGCAGAGGCGGGCTGGTCGATGAGCTCCTTGACCTGGCTGACCGGTACGCCACGGCTCAGCCATTGCAGAATGCGCTCGACCCTTTCGATGTCCTCGCGAGCGTAGAGACGGTGCCCCTTGGGGGTGCGCTGGGGGCGGATCAGGCCGTAGCGTCGCTCCCAGGCGCGCAGGGTCACCGAGTTGACGCCGGTGATTCGGGACACCTCGCGAATCGGGTAGAGCGGTGTGTCGGCCGGGTGGCCCCCCTTTGCGGTCATGCGTGCCTCTGCTCGTTTGTTGTGTGGACCTTGCCATCCCTGGATTCGTCTGCCTGGCTGGCCGTCGTTACGGGTGGCAGCAGAGAATATTGTACACTACTCGAACGGTGTACAACTGATGACGGTCATGGTCAAGTCGGCAGTGCTTCCCCCGCCTGCTCGGCGATCACGGCGGCCAGGGCCTCGACGAAGGCCGGATGCTCGCCCACCGGGGGCAGCAACTGCAGATCGACGCTGGGGTGAGCGGAGCGCAGCGCCTCGACCTGGGCCGGCACATCCTTGCGCAGGTGACGCCCGGCGGCGAAGAATAGTGGCAGGATCTCGGCCCGCTGGATGCCCGAGGCGGCAAGTTCAGCCACGGTACTTTCCAGTGAGGGTTCGCTAAGCTCCATGTAGGCGAGCTTCAAATTCGCCTCCATGCGGGCGGCGAGCGCCTCATGAAGGCGTTCGAACGGGGCCCGCCACTTGGCGTCGCTAGAGCCGTGGGCGAGAAGGATCAGGCTGTAGGACATGGTTGTCTCCCGAAAGCAGGCAGGATGCTGGCAGGTCGGCGCCCCGGCGCTACCAGGGCTCTTGCAATTGTCGCCAGCATAGCAGAGGTGTACAACGGCTGTATAACGAAAGGCAGCGGTGCGGAGGGGTTGCGATGCGGGTACTGATCACGGGTGGCAGCGGTTTCGTCGGGCAGCGTCTGTGCCTGCGCTTGAAGCAGGCCGGGCATCGCCTGCAGGTGGTGTCGCGCGATCCGGACGCGGCCAGGAGCAAGCTGCCCCAAGGCGCCGACATAAGGCGCTCGGTGCTCGACTTCGTCGAGTCGCCCCCGGATGCCATCGTCAACCTGGCGGGCGAGCCGATCGCCGCCCGGCGCTGGAGCGACGAGCAGAAGAACCGGCTGATCGACTCACGGGTCAACGTCACCCGCGATCTGGTGATCCTCTGCGAGCAGCTCAAGCAGGCCAACGGCAAGGCGCCCGGCGTCATGGTCTCGGGCTCGGCCATGGGCTATTACGGCGATCAGGGTGAAGTGGAGGTCACCGAACAGACCCCACCCCACGATGAGTTCGCGCATCGCCTGTGCAAGCGCTGGGAGGATACCGCCAGAGAGGCGGCGGATTTCGGCACGCGGGTGGCGCTGCTGCGCACCGGGCTGGTGCTGGATACGGGCGGAGGCAGCCTGGAGAAGATGCTGACGCCCTTCAAGCTGGGCTTCGGGGGACGCTTCGGCAGCGGTCGCCAGTTCATGCCCTGGATCCATCGAGAAGATCTGGTGCGCAGCATCCTGTTCCTGCTCGAGCGCGACGATCTCGAGGGGCCGTTCAATGGCAGCGCACCGCATCCCGTCACCAACGCCGAGTTCACACGTACCCTGGCCAGGCAGCTGCATCGCCCGGCCGTCATGCCGGTGCCGGCCATCGTGCTGGAGACCGCCTTCGGCGAGATGGCGCGGCTGTTGCTGACCGGTGCCGACATGCGCCCGGCACGCCTGCTCGAGGCTGGGTTCGAGTTTCACTTCCCGACCCTCGAGCAGGCGCTGGCCGATATCCTCGGCAAGTCCTGACGCTTACCGCCGCGAGGCTCAGCGGCCCTCGTCGCCCACCGTGACGATGACCCGCACGGCGTCCAGCCGCAGCCGCGTGCCTTCGATGGCGCCGTCGAGTTCGCCACGTTCGCGGCGCAGCGCCTCGAGCTCCGCTTCGCGCACCGCCGGGTTGAGTCGTGCCAGTGCCTCCAGCCGGGCCAGCTCGCCGTCGAGCTCCCGGCGCATGCGGACCTGAGCCGCTTCGACGATGCTCGGCAGCTCGCGCTCGGCCTCCTGCTCGCCCTGTGTCAGCAGTTCGCGCAGCTGGTCGTGGCGGCTGCGAATCAGGTCCCGGGCCATGGCCTTCTTGACCTTCTGCAGGTTCTTGGAAAGCCCGGTGAAGGAAACCTTGTCGCTGAGCACGGCGCCGGACTCGTCGAGCAGCACGCGTACCGCGGTCGGCGGCAGGAAGCGATTGACGTGCAGACGCTTCGGCGCCGGGCAGTAGGTGCGGAACACCAGCTCCGCCATCAGCCTGCCGGCGGGAATCGCCGGGTGCTTGAGCAGGGCGAGCGCGGTGTTGCCCATGGTGCCGTCGAGGATGCGCGCCATCATTTCGCGCAACAGCGGGTGCTCCCAGGAGAGCCGCTGCACGTCGTCGCGGGCCAGGGCGCGAGCGCGCGACAGGGTGGCGGTGAACCCCTCCTCGCCCTTGGCCAGGCCGGGCAGGCCGTCGAGCATCTGCGGGCTGGGCTGCAGGTGCAGCAGGCCGCCGCCGAGCTCCTGGCTGTCGACGCCGAAGATGTCCAGCGCCTGGTCGAGGTAGCGCGACAGCGCCGGGTCATGGTCGAGTTCGCGGATCGCCGTGGCGACCGCCTCGGCCCGATCCGGACGGCAGGCATTGAGTTCCAGCAGACGGTTGCGCCCGGCGTCGCGCTGGGCCAGGCGGTTCTCGAACAGGGCGCGGGTCTCGGCGATGACGTCGTCGAGGGCCTCGTCGTCGAGCAGCGCCTCGGCGAGGGCGTCACCGAAGGCGTCGAACAGCTCGCTGCCGACCCCGTGGGGAGCGTCGAAAGCGTCCATCCCCTCGCGAAACCAGCGCAGCAGACGCGCCCCGGGGCTGGCCTCGAACAGCGGCACGTGGATCTCGATGGCGTGACGCTGGCCGATACGATCGAGCCGGCCGATGCGCTGCTCGAGTTGATCGGGATGTTGGGGCAGGTCGAACATCACCAGATGGCGGCAGAACTGGAAGTTGCGTCCCTCGGAGCCGATCTCGGAACAGACCAGCACCTGGCTGCCCTCCTCCTCGTCGGCGAAGGCGGCCGCCGCACGGTCGCGTTCCACCAGCGTCAGTCCCTCATGGAACACCGGCGCATGAATGCCGCCCAGCACCCGCAGCGCTTCGGCCAGGTCCTGGGCGGTCTCGCGGCTGTGCGCGATCACCAGCACCTTGTCGTTGGCGAAGCCCTGTTCGCCGTCGTCGGCGAGGCGCTCCAGCAGCCAGTTCACCCGTGGGTCGATCTGCCACCACGGCTCGGCGTTGAGCGGATCGTCGGAAAGCGCGCGGTAGGTGGCGTCGGGGTAGATCAGCACGTCGGGATGGTCGAGCCCGGTCTCGATCAGCAGTTCGTCGAGATGGTCCTCGTCGCGCTCGAGCTTGCGCAGTACCCGGCGGTAGGCCGAGGGCAGTGGCAGTTCGGCCAGGTGCAGGTGACGCTCGGGAAAGCCGCCCACATGGCGACGGCTGTTGCGGAACATCACCCGGCCGGTGCCGTGCCGGTCGAGCAACTGCTCGCGCAGCTGGTCTCGTGCGCTCTGCTGTTGCTGCGGGCCGCTCTCGGGGTTGGCCAGGGTGTCGAGCAGGGCCAGGCTGTCATGCTCCTCGATCACCGTGGCCACGACGGCACGGTCGCGTTCGCCGCCGGCCGGCAGGCGTTCCAGGGCGTCGATGGCCTGGGCCACTTCCACGTAGTGCTGCTCCTCTTCGCGAAACGCTTCCAGGCTGTGGTAGCGGTCCGGGTCGAGCAGGCGCAGGCGGGCGAAGTGGCTCTCCAGGCCCATCTGCTCCGGCGTGGCGGTGAGCAGCAGCACCCCCGGCACGCGCTTGGCCAGACGCTCGACGCAGGCGTAGCCGGCGCCGACCTGCTCGGCGCTCCAGTCGAGGTGGTGCGCCTCGTCGACGATCAGCAGGTCCCAGTCGCAGGCGGCCGCCTGTTCCTGGCGCTGGGGGTTGGCGAACAGCCACGCCTGGCTGGCCAGAATCAACTGGCCGGACTCGAAGGGGTTGGCTTCGGCCTGGGCCAGGCTCTGCTGCTCGTCGAGCAGGGTCACCTCGAGGGCGAAGCGGCGCAGCAGTTCCACCAGCCATTGGTGCATGAGGCTCGGCGGCACCAGGATCAGGGCGCGCTCGGCGCGGCCGGTGAGCAGCATGCGGTGCAGGATCAGACCGGCCTCGATGGTCTTGCCCAGGCCCACCTCGTCGGCCAGCAGTACCCGCGGCGCATGGCGCCGGGCCACTTCGTCGGCGATGTAGAGCTGATGGGGAATCAGGTCGATGCGCGGGCCGGCCAGGCCCAGCGCCGGATTCTGCTCGATGCGATGATGGTGGTGCAGGGTACGAAAGCGCAGGTCGAACCAGTCGTTGCGGTCGACCTGGCCGGTGAGCAGGCGATCGCGAGCCTGGTCGAACTGCATGCTGTCGGCCAGACGCGCCTCGGGCAGCTCGCGCAGCTGGCCCTGGTCGTCTTCGCCGATGTAGACGATCAGACCGTCGACTTCCTTGCTGTCGTCGACGGTCAGGCTCCAGCCCTCGGCGGACTGGATGCGGTCGCCGCTGCCGAAGGCCACACGGGTCAGCGGTGCCTGGCGGCTGCTGTAGGTACGGGTTTCCTGGCTGGCGCCGAACAGCACGGTAACGCTACGGTGGTCGCAACTCAGGATGGTGCCCAGGCCCAGGTCGGCCTCGCCGTCGCTGATCCAGCGTTGGCCGGGTGAAAAGTCGCTCATGATGCCTCGGTCGATGCTGAACACGGTGCGCACGCTGCCGCCGCAGCATGGCTTCGGCGGACAGGGCGGGCGATTCTATCGCAAAGCCCGCGCTGGCTTAAGGCTGGTGGAGACGAGCGGGAAATGGTAGGGAGCGGCTGTTACCGGTGGTAATCAGTGGCGTCCCAGCCAGGTATCGAGCTGCGCCCGCGACAGTTCGCCCACGTGGCGCTCCACCGCGCGACCTTCGCGGTCGAACAGCACCGTGGTGGGAAGCCCCGGCGATTCCATGCTGCGGATCATCTGCTGGTTTGGATCGAGCAGCGGATAGCGGAACGCGAGCTCCTGCTCGTCGAGGTAGCGCGCCACCTGGAGCAACTCCTCGCCTTGGTTGATCACCACCGCGGTAACGCCGTCGCGGGTGTCGGCCTCGGCCAGCAGCGGCATTTCGCGCAGGCAGGGCGGGCACCAGGTGGCCCACAGATTGACCACCACCAGCTCGCCCTGAAGCTGCTGCAGGTTGACCGGCTCGCCGTCGAGGTTCTCCAGGGTGATGTCGGGTAGCTCGCGCAGCGGCATGTCACCGCCGAAGGGGGCCAGGGTGACCAGCACCAGCCACAGCGCCGAGGCGCCGACGGTGAGTCCCATGGCGCCGATCATCGACAGCAGCCGGTCGCGCAGTGCCCAGCCGGTCCAGATCAGCGCGGCGAGCAGCCCCCACAGGCCGTGATAGCCGGGCTGCCAGAGCCTCAACACGTCCAGCGGAGCGGCGGCATAGGCGTCGAAGTTCAGCGCCACGTGCCCCAGGCGGGCGCCTACCAGCCAGGCCAGCAGCAGGCCGTTGAACCAGCGCGACCGCGCCGAGGGCGAGAGCCCCAGCAGCAGCCAGGCGGCGAGCAGCAGCAGCAGGGCACAGCCAATGGCATAGAGGCGCGGTACGGATATCAGCACGGGGCCCAGGGCAAAGGCGTCCATTGGCTCGGCTCCAGCATTTAGGGTCGGCGCAAGCGCCATGACCGGGTAAAATCACTCACTTGCATAAAGTAACGCGTCAGGCAGAGCAAGCCTACTGCCCCAGGACGGCGCTGTCACCGGCGGGAGCCTACATGGCACACAAGACCTTCGATACCCTGCGCGCCCTGGCCATCGGTAGCCAGGCGCTGGGCTTCATCCTGATCATCACGCTGGAAACGGTCATGGGGGGCGAGGCCGCCCGGCCCTGGCAGGGAGTGACCCTGGGCGCCATGGTGGCCTTTGCCCTGGCGCTGGCCGTGGCGCGGCTCTATCGGCGCAACAAGGCGCGCAAGGCCATGGCTCGCCGTCTGGCAGAGCACGATGACGAACCCTGATCCGGACGCCAGGCGCCGCACCCGCGGTTGGCGGCTGGTGCTGTGTGGCGTACTGCTCCTGCTGCTGCAAGGTTGTGCCGGCAACGCGGCGGTGCGCGAACATGGCGTACCGTTGACCCCGGCCGAACGCGAGGCCACCTGGCTGGGCCAGTGGGCGCGCCTGAGCGGCTCCGCGCATCCGGGCAAGAGCGGCTTCGCGCTGCTCTCCAGCGGCCAGGATGCCTTCAGCCTGCGCGTGCTGCTCAGCGAGCAGGCCGACCGCAGGCTCGATATCCAGACCTACCTGATGGGCGACGGACAGACCACCCGGGCCTTGCTGCACCGGCTGCTGGGGGCCGCCGAGCGCGGCGTCGAGGTGCGTCTGCTGATCGATGACATCGGTGCGGTGGGCCAGGGTCGGCAGCTGGCCGCGCTCGACAGCCACCCCAACGTCCAGGTGCGCGTCTACAACGCCTTGAGCGTCGGCCGGGGCACGCTGACAGGTCGTGTGCTGGCCTCGGCGCCCCAGGCGGCGCGTCAGCATCGGCGCATGCACAACAAGCTGTGGATCGCCGACGACGCGCTGGCCATCGTCGGCGGTCGCAACCTGGGCGACGAGTACTACAGCGCCAGTGAACCGCGCAATTTCACCGACCTCGACCTGTTGGCCCTGGGGCCGGTGGTGGACGCGTTGTCGCAAAGCTTCCATCTGTACTGGAACCACGGCCTGGCGCAGCCCATCGGCCGCTATCACCAGGTCGATGAGGGCGCCTGGCAAGCGTTGCTGGCGTCGCTCGCCGAGTGGTTCGAAACCAGTATCGACTCGCCCTATTTCGCCGACCTGCGCCAGCGCTATGCCGACATCGAGCAGGGGCCGCTGGTCGGCAAGCTGCACTGGGGCGAGGGAGTGGCGCTGTGGGACCCGCCGGGCAAGCCCGCCTGGCGGGGGCGACCGGCCTTCGGGCGCACCATGGCCGGCGCGCTGCTCGACCAGGTGGGGGAGCCGAGCGAGCGGCTGACCCTCGTGTCCGCCTACTTCGTGCCCGGCAGACAGGGAACCCGGCTGCTGACGGAACTGGCCGAGGCCGGCGTGGAGGTCGAGATATTCACCAATGCCCTGGAGGCTACCGATGTACCGGTGGTGCACGGTGCCTACCAGGCCAGGCGGGAGGCATTGCTCGATAGCGGGGTCGCACTCTATGAGATGCGTGCCGAGCACGAGCCGGATGCGGATATCGGCTTCAGTGTGGGGTCTTCGGCCTCTGCCCTGCACATCAAGGCGCTGGGCATCGACGCCGATCGTGTCTTCGTGGGGTCGCCCAACGCCGACCCGCGCTCGGTGTGGTGGAATACCGAGGTGGGCGTACTGGTGACCAGTCAGGGCCTGGCCAACGAGTTTCAGCGCCTGACCGAGATCGGCAAGTCGCCGGCGCTCAGCTACCGGGTCGGGCGTACGCCGTCGGGGCGGCTCTACTGGCAGGCCCTCGTGCAGGGAGAGTCGGTCGAACTGCTGCGCGAGCCCGGCAGCCTGTGGCGGCATGGTGGGGCCGGGGTGAGTCGGCTGCTGCGGCTCGAACCGCTGCTGTAACGCGCGGCGGCATCACTCCTGGGTGTCGGCGATGCCCACCCGGTTGCGCCCCGAGCGTTTGGCGCGATACAGCGCGCTGTCGGCGCGTGCCAGTATCGCCTCGGGGTCGTCGCCCCGGCGATATTCCGCGATTCCCAGGCTGATGGTCACGGCCAGGCCGTGCAAGCGGGTCTCTGCCACCTGCTGGCGCAGCCGCTCGGCGAAGATGGAGGCCCCCTGCGCCGTGGTGTCCTGCAGCAGGATGGCGAACTCCTCGCCGCCCCAGCGGGCGAGCAGATCGGTGCTGCGCAGGGTCTGGCCGACCAGGGTGGCCAGACGCTTGAGGATGATGTCGCCCGTGTCGTGACCGTGCTGGTCGTTGATCGACTTGAAGTGGTCGATGTCGAACAGCAGCAGCGAGAAGGTGTTGTCGCTGCGCTCGGCCTGACGCACCGCCTTGCGCATGGCGACATCGAAGGCGCGGCGGTTTTGGGTGCCGGTCAGATGGTCGCGGGTGGCCTGCTGCTCCAGCTCCTCTTCCAGGCGCTTGCGTTCGGCGATGTTGTGGAAGACGGCAATGAAGTGGCGGATCCTGCCGCTGTCGTCGCGTACCGGGGTGATGGTCTCGGCTTCCCAGTAGAGCTCACCGCTTTTCTTGCGGTTCTGCAGCTCGCCGCGCCACACCCGGCCGCTGCGCAGGGTCTGCCACAGCTCGCGGTAGACGTGGTCGGGAGTCATGCCCGACTGGATCATGGCCGGCGTCTTGCCGATCAGCTCCTCGCGCGAGTAGCCGGTCACTTCGAGAAAGCGTCGGTTGACGTACTCGATGCGCCCCTCGGTGTCGGTGATCGCCGTCGCTGCCGGGCTCTGTTCCACGGCAATGTAAAGCTGATAGAACTTGACCCGCAGCGTGTCGAGATCGACGTCGGGCCAGTAAGGGTGGAACATGGCGCGCTCGCTTTCGCTGCCGCCATGCACTGCTTCATGCTCGCCGTTCTTCACGAGCACCTCCGTGCGAGTAGAACTTGTTCTAGCGCAAGTCTCTTATGGTTTTGCTTGTATTCCCTGGCTTGTAACGTTCGTCCAACGGGCGTCTGGCGACCCGGTCGCGCAGCATAGCGCCTTTTTACGGTGCATTCACGTCGATGTTGACCCGCTCGAAAGGCGTTGAGGCGGCGAGGGAGGGCGGCGAGACGAAAAAAGGCCTCGCAATCGCTTGCAAGGCCTTCGTAATTCTTTGGTCGGAGTAGCAGGATTCGAACCTACGACCTCTGCCTCCCGAAGGCAGCGCTCTACCAAGCTGAGCTATACTCCGTTACTTCTATTGCTTCCTTTTCGAGCCGCTTTCGGGCGATGCTCGACGTCGGCTCCGGGGGCCGACGGATGGGCATTATACGCAAAAGCCATGGCCTTGCAAGCCCCGCTGCGGCGCCTTCAGTGCTGGCGCTCCACCGCGAGCCGGGCCAGGTCGGCCATACTGTCGCGGTAGCGGCTGGGGGGCAGGAAATCGAGCTGCTCCAGCGCCTTGGCCGACATCTCTTCTGCGCGTGCCCGTGTGTAGTCCAGCGCGCCGGTATCGCGCACGATGGCCAGCACCTCGTCGAGCCGTTCGAGACCGCCCTGGCGAATGGCCTGGCGGATCGTCCTGGCCTGGTCCGGGGTGCCGGCAGCCATGGCCTGGATCAGTGGCAGGGTCGGCTTGCCCTCGGCCAGGTCGTCGCCCACGTTCTTGCCCATCGCCTTGGCGTCGCCCTGGTAGTCGAGCAGGTCGTCGACGAGCTGGAACGCCAGCCCCAGGTAGCGGCCATAAAGCTGCAGCGCCGCTTCCTGCTGCGGGTCGGCTTCGGCCAGCACTGCGCCGCTGTGGGTGGCGGCCTCGAACAGCATGGCGGTCTTGCCCTGGATGGTCTCGAAGTAGACGGTTTCATCGACGTCCGGATTGCCCACGTTGGTCAGCTGCTGCACCTCACCCTCGGCAATGATGCAGGTGGCACCGGAAAGTATGCCCATGATCTTGAGCGAGCCGATCTCGACCATCATCTGGAAGGAGCGGGAATAGAGGTAGTCGCCTACCAGCACGGAGGGGGCGTTGCCCCAGGCGTCGTTGGCGGTGGCGCGGCCACGGCGCATGTGCGATTCATCGACCACGTCGTCGTGCAGCAGGGTCGAGGTGTGCATGAATTCGATCAGCGTGGCCAGCGAGATGTGCTTGTCGCCCTGATAGCCCAGAGCGCGGGCGGCGAGCAGTACCAGCAGCGGGCGCAGCCGCTTGCCGCCGCTGGCGATGATGTACTGACCGATGGTCTCGACCAGCGGCACCCGCGACGCCAGCTGCTCCTTGATGGTGCGGTTGACCGCGGCAAAGTCGTCGGCGACTGCCGCATGCAGTGACGAAGAGGTGGTGTTGCTGTCAGACGAACGGGGTGAGGCGTTGGCTGGCATGAGGCAGTGTCATCGGGCTGTTGGGCCGGCATGCCGGACATGGCAGTGGCCTTGGGCTGCGGCTCATGCTATGGCCCACCCATGTGGGCGTCAAGCTACGCCGCGGTGCGTGCCTGCGGCGATGCCTCGGTCGGTGTGAGCAGTGCTTGAACGCCCCGCGGGGCGCGGTTATAATGCGCGGCCCACTCATCATGCTCCCTGTCAGATGGCTGCCGAAAGGGGCGCCACTCGAAGCAGGCCGACGAAGAGCCAACCCCGATGAGTTCTGGAGAGAGACACATGTACGCTGTTATCAAGAGCGGTGGCAAGCAGTACCGCGTTCAGGAAGGTCAGACCCTCAAGCTCGAGAAGCTGGAAATCCCCACCGGCGAAACCATCGAGTTCGATGAGGTGCTGCTGGTTGCCAACGGCGACGACGTGACCGTCGGCGCTCCGCTGGTCGCGGGCGCCAAGGTGGCTGCCGAGATCGTTTCCCACGGCCGTGGCGAGAAGATCCGCATCATCAAGTTCCGTCGTCGCAAGCATCACATGAAGCGTCAGGGCCACCGTCAGTGGTTCACTGAAGTCAAGATCACCGGGATTTCCGCCTAAGCGGCTTCCCCTTAACGAGCGAGGACTTTGCAATGGCTCATAAGAAGGCAGCCGGCTCTACCCGTAACGGCCGCGATTCAGAATCCAAACGCCTTGGTGTCAAGCTGTTCGGCGGTCAGGCCGTCACCGCTGGCAACATCATCGTGCGTCAGCGCGGCACCCGCTTCCACGCCGGTACCGGCGTCGGCGTCGGCCGCGACCACACCCTGTTCGCCCTGAGCGACGGTGTGATCAAGTTCGAGACCAAGGGTCCGAAGAACCGCAAGTTCGTCAGCGTCGTCTCTGCCTGAGAACGCACGAACCGGTAGATGGAAGGCCCCGCTCAGGCGGGGCCTTCTTGTATCATGACGGTAGATACCGTCGGGAGAGTCACAATGCAGTTCGTCGACGAAGCCTCGATCATCGTGGAAGCGGGCAGGGGAGGTAACGGCTGCCTGAGCTTTCGCCGCGAGAAATACGTGCCCAAGGGTGGTCCCGATGGCGGCGACGGCGGGCATGGCGGCAGCGTCTACCTGGTGGGCGACGATGCCCTCAATACGCTGATCGACTTCAAGTACCAGCGCTTCTACCAGGCCGAGAGCGGTCGCCCCGGCCAGGGGCGCCAGATGAGCGGCCGCGCCGGCAGCGACCTGGTGGTCAAGGTGCCGGTGGGCACCACCGTGATCGACGAGGACACCCTCGAGGTGATCGCCGACATCACCGAGATCGGCCAGCAGGTGCTGGTGGCCCAGGGCGGTCGCCGCGGGCTCGGCAACATTCATTTCAAGTCGTCGACCAACCGGGCGCCGCGCAAGACCACGCCGGGTACCGACGGCGAGCGGCGCAACCTGCGCCTGGAGATGAAGGTGATGGCCGACGTCGGCCTGCTGGGCATGCCCAATGCCGGCAAGTCGACCCTGATCCGCTCGGTGTCCGCGGCCAAACCCAAGGTGGCCGACTACCCCTTCACCACCCTGGTGCCCAACCTCGGCGTGGTCAAGCTGGGCATGCACGAGCACTTCGTGATGGCCGACGTGCCGGGGCTGATCGAGGGGGCGTCGGACGGCGCCGGGCTGGGGCTGCGCTTCCTCAAGCACCTGACGCGCACCCGCCTGCTCTTTCACGTGGTCGACGTGGCGCCCTTCGACGAGTCCGATCCGGTCGAGGTGGCCCGGGCCATCGCCCACGAGCTCGAGCAGTTCTCGCCGACCCTGGCCGAGCGCCCGCGCTGGCTGGTGCTCAACAAGCTCGACCTCGTGCCCGAAGAGGAGCGCGAAGCGCGAGTGGCCGCCATCGTCGAGGGGCTGGGCTGGACGGGCCCCGTGTTCCGCATCTCGGCCATTAGCGGCGAGGGCACCGATGCCCTGGTGCAGGCAGCCCATCGTTGGCTCACCGACCAGCGCCGACTGGAGCACGAGGACGAGGAGGCCGCCGAGCACGAGCGCGAGATGCGCGAGCGCATGGAGGCCGAGGCGGTGGCGCGCACCGAAGCGAGGCTGGGTCGCCGGCGCAAGCGTCGCGATCAGGACGACGATGACGATGACTTCGACGATGATGATTACGATGTCGAGGTCGAATACGCCCCCTAGGTGGAACACTGGCTGCGCTCGGCCATACGGCGTTAAAAATCGACTTAGAATACTCATTTACAGCTTGTAAACTCCGTTTCTTCGTCGATTTTTGCCTTGTCTGGCCTTCGCTCGCTCAGTTGCGCTGACATGGCTGGCTGGTTTTTGCTGGATGGGAGAGCAGAGTGTGAACGAGCGGGTTCCGGGTCGCGATGCGCTGCGTGGCGCTCGCCGGGTGGTGGTGAAGATCGGCAGTGCGCTGCTGACCAACGATGGGCGCGGCCTCGACGAGGCGGCGATCGGCGGCTGGGTCGACCAGATCGCTGCGCTGCATCGTCAGGGGCTCGAGGTGGTGCTGGTGTCGTCGGGCGCCGTGGCGGCCGGCATGGTGCGGCTGGGCTGGCAGGCCCGACCTTCGGCGGTGCATGAGCTGCAGGCCGCCGCCGCGGTGGGCCAGAACGGCCTGACTCAGTGCTACGAGCACCACTTTGCACGCCATGGGCTGCTCACTGCCCAGGTGCTGCTGACCCACGACGACCTCTCCAATCGCAAGCGCTACCTCAACGCGCGCTCGGCGCTGCGCACCCTGGTCGACCTGCGCGTGATCCCGGTGATCAACGAGAACGATACCGTGGTCACCGACGAGATCCGCTTCGGCGACAACGACACCCTGGGCGCGCTGGTGGCCAACCTGCTCGAGGCCGAGGCGCTGGTGATCCTCACCGACCAGGAGGGGTTGTTCGACGCCGATCCGCGCCACAATCCCGAGGCCTCTCTCATCAGCGAAGGGCGGGCCGACGACCCGGCGCTGGCCGCCATGGCCGGCGGCGGCGGTGCGCTGGGGCGCGGCGGGATGACCACCAAGATCCAGGCGGCTCGCCTGGCGGCGCGCTCCGGTACCGTCACGGTGATCGCCAGCGGGCGTCAGCCCGATGTGCTGACCCGGCTGGCCGAAGGGGAGCCGCTGGGCACGCTGCTGCGTCCGGAAGAGGCCCCCATGGCGGCGCGCAAGCGCTGGCTGGCCGGGCAACTGCAGGTGCGCGGCAGCCTCACGCTGGACGCCGGGGCGGTGAAGGTGCTGCGTGGCAGTGGCTCGAGCCTGCTGGCGGTGGGGGTCAAGGCGCTGTCGGGCGACTTCGTGCGTGGCGACATGGTGCTGTGCGTCGACGAACAGGGCCAGCGTATCGCCAAGGGGCTGGTCAACTACGGTGCCGACGAGGCGCGCCGCATTCTCGGTCAGCCGAGCCATCAGATCGAGGCGATTCTCGGCTACATGGAAGCGCCGGAGCTGATCCATCGCGACAACCTGGTGGTGCTGTGACGCAGTGTTTGCGCGGCCTGTAGCATGACGCCGCGCACCTGTGGTAGTATGCGCCATCCTCTCAGACACGGCCCGTCGACAACCTTCGCGTTGGCGAGATGGCCAGGCCGGCAGGAAAGCGAAATTTCCAAGCCGGACAAATCGTTATCGATGCCGCCCCAGACCGGGCGGCGTCAAAGTTTTCCAGGAGATAGTCAGTGGCAAATAGCAAGCAAGCCCGCAAGCGTGCCCGTCAGGCGGAAGGCCGTCGTGTTCTGAAGGCGAGCCAGCGCGCCATGGTGCGTACCTATGTGAAGCGCGTCATCAAGGCCATCAACGGCGGCGACCACGCCACCGCCATGGCCGAGTTCCAGAAGGCGCAGCCGGTCATCGACCGCATCGCCGACAAGGACGTGCTCTCCAAGAAGAAGGCTGCGCGCCTGAAGAGCCGCCTGAACAAGCGAATTAAGGCGCTGGCTGCGTAAAGCCGGTCGCCTGGAGACGTCGCGAACCCATGCCCTCGGGCCACGTTGGCGACGCTCGTGAAAAACCGGCTGCGGCCGGTTTTTTTGTGCCTGTGCATTTGCCAAGGCTGAATGGTCGAGGATGGGAGCGGTGACGGAACCCGAGAAGTTGCCCGATTCAGCAAAGTCGAGCGCGCCCCTGGTGGCCGAGGACGACCGCGCCGTGGCGCCCAAGGCCGGTGGGCTGATGCGCTCCGGCCTGGTGGTGGGTGCCATGACCATGCTGTCGCGGGTCATGGGACTGGCGCGCGACGTGGTGGTGGCGACCCTGTTCGGCGCCGGCAACGGCGCCGACGCCTTCTTCGTGGCGTTCAAGATTCCCAATTTCATGCGCCGCCTGTTTGCCGAGGGCGCCTTCAACCAGGCCTTCGTGCCGGTGCTCTCCGAGTATGCCACCCGCGGCAGCAAGCGCGAGGTGCGCGAGCTGCTCGACGCCGTGGCCGGCAGCCTCACCGCGGTGCTGGCGTTGATCACCGCCCTGGCCATGCTCGCCGCGCCCTGGCTGGTGTGGGTTTTCGCTCCCGGCTTCGGCCGCGACCCGGCCAAGCTGGCGCTCACCGCCGACATGCTGCGGCTGACTTTTCCCTATCTGCTGCTGGTCTCGCTCACTGCCTTCGCCGGCAGCGTGCTCAACACCTGGAACCGTTTTGCCGTGCCGGCCTTCACGCCGGTGCTGCTCAATCTTTCGCTGATCGGGGCCGCCGTGCTGCTCACGCCCTTGATGAGCGAGCCGGCCATGGCGCTGGCCTGGGGCGTGCTGATCGCCGGCGTTGCTCAGCTCGCCTTCCAGGTGCCGTTCCTTGCCCGCCTGGGGCTGATGCCGCGGCCCTGGCCCAACTTCGCCCACAGCGGGGTGAAACGCATCCTGATATTGATGGCGCCGGCGCTGTTCGGCGTCTCGGTGTCGCAGATCAACCTGCTGCTGGACACCGTGCTGGCCTCGCTGCTCACTCCCGGCAGCGTTTCCTGGCTCTACTACTCCGACCGTCTGGTGGAGCTGCCGCTGGGGGTGTTCGGCATCGCCATCGGCACGGTGATCCTGCCGGCGCTCTCCAAGCGTCATGCCGAGCAGTCGGGCGAGCATTTCGCCGCGATGCTCGACTGGGCGGTGCGCGCCGTGCTGCTGCTGGGCCTGCCGGCGGCGCTGGCCCTGGCGATCCTGGCCGAGCCGCTGCTGATCTCGCTGTTCCACTACGGCGCCATGACCGAGCACGACATCGTCATGGCGGCCATGAGTCTGCGCGCCTATGCCTTCGGCCTGGTCGCCTTCATGCTGATCAAGGTGCTGGCACCGGGCTTCTTCGCCCGCCAGAACACCAAGACCCCGGTCAAGGTCGGCATCATCGCCATGGTCGCCAACATGGTGTTCAACCTGATCCTGATCTGGCCGCTGGCCCACGCCGGCCTGGCCCTGGCCACGGCGCTGTCGGCCTTCCTCAACGCCGGTCTGCTGGGCTGGCTGCTGCACAAGCAGGGCGTGCTGGTGTTCCAGCCGGGCTGGGGGCGCTATGCCGTGCAACTGGTGGGCGGCTGCGTGGTGATGAGCGTGGGCCTGGCCTGGCTGGCGCCGGAGTGGCAGCAGTGGCTCGAGTGGGGTGTGTCGGCGCGGGTGCAGTGGCTGGCCTTGTTGGTAGTGGTCGGCGCGGCGATCTACTTCGCCTGGCTGGCCGCCCTGGGCGTCAGGCCGCGGCATTTTCGTATGCGCGGGTAGGGCACCCCTCGGTGGGGGAGCCGGAAGCCTCGTGAAGCGGATCGCCGGCTGTCAAGGGAACTGGGGTTCGCTATAATCTTCCCCTTTGTTCGTTTTTCAACCAGAAGGCTTAGCGAAGACTGAATGGAAGTCATTCGAGGACTGCACAATCTGCGCGAGGAGCATCGCGGCTGCGTGGCCACCATCGGCAATTTCGATGGCGTGCACCGCGGCCACCAGGCGATTCTCGACCAGTGCCGGGAGCAGGCCTCGAAGCTGCGCCTGCCGGTCACGGTGGTGGTGTTCGAGCCCCAGCCGCGGGAGTTCTTCGCCGGCGACCAGGCGCCGCCACGGTTGACCCGCCTGCGCGAGAAGGTGCGTCTGCTGGGCGAGAGCGGGGTCGATTACGTGCTTTGCCTGCCGTTCAACGAGCGCCTGCGCAGCCTCACTGCGGTGGAATTCATCGACCGCGTGCTGGTCGAAGGACTGGGAGTACGCCACCTGGTGGTGGGCGACGACTTCCGCTTCGGCTGCGATCGCAGCGGCGATTTCAGCCTGCTGGCCGAAGAGGGCGAGCGGCGCGGTCGCGTAGGTTTCAGCGTCGAGCACACGCGCACCTTCGCGCTGGACGACGAGCGGGTTTCCAGCACCCGGGTGCGCACCCTGCTGGCCAGCGGCAACTTCGCCCAGGCGGCACGCATGCTGGGCCGCCCCTATCGCCTCGGCGGTCGCGTGGTCGCCGATCAGCAACTGGGGCGTACCATCGGCGTACCCACCGCCAACCTGCCGCTGCCGCGGCTGCCCCTGGCGCTGCGCGGCGTCTATGCGGTGGTGGTCGAGCTGCCCGGCGGGCACCGTTGCCCCGGCGTGGCCAACATCGGCTGGCGTCCCACGGTGGGCAGCGACCGACCGGTGCTGGAGGTACACCTGTTCGACTTCGACGGCGACCTCTACGGACAGCGGCTCACGGTGTTTCCCTGCGCCAGGTTGCGCGGCGAGGTGAAATTCGACGATTTCGCTGCCCTCAAGCAGCAGATCGCGGCCGACCAGGCCCGCGCCCGGCGCTATTTTTCCGATGAGTGCCAGGGGGCCAGGGAGCTTGGCCTGACAGACGACTCACTTCCATTGGCTTCGGCGCCGCTGGCGCGCGAGACCGTGAATTTCGAATCCTCGGCGGGACGTTCCGCCGACCACGACGACGGCTGACTCCCAGGATATGAGCGACTACAAGCACACACTGAACCTGCCCGAAACCGACTTCCCCATGCGCGGCAACCTGCCTCAGCGCGAGCCCGGTCGGGTGTCGCAGTGGCAGGACATGAAGCTCTACCAGCGCCTGCGTGAAGAGCGCCGCGGTCGCGAGACCTTCGTGCTGCACGACGGCCCTCCCTACGCCAACGGCAGCATCCACATCGGTCACGCCGTCAACAAGATCCTCAAGGACATCATCGTCAAGTCGAAGAACCTGGCCGGCTTCGATGCCCCCTACGTGCCCGGCTGGGACTGCCACGGCCTGCCCATCGAGCACAAGGTGGAGACCACCCACGGCAAGCACCTCGAGCCCGAACAGGCGCGGGCCCTGTGTCGCGAGTACGCCGCTTCGCAGATCCAGACCCAGCTCGCCGACTTCGTGCGCCTGGGCGTGATCGGCGATTGGGACCACCCCTACCGCACGATGGACTACGCCAACGAGGCGGGCGAGATCCGCGCCCTGGCCGACATGGTCGCCGCCGGCTACGTGTTCAAGGGGCTCAAGCCGGTCAACTGGTGCTTCGACTGCGGCTCGGCGCTGGCCGAGGCCGAGGTGGAGTACCAGGACAAGAAGTCCGATGCCATCGACGTGGCCTTCCCGGCCGCCGACGAGGGCAAGCTGGCGGCCGCCTTCGGCCTGGCGTCGCTGCCCAAGCCCGCCGCCATCGTGATCTGGACCACCACGCCCTGGACCGTGCCGGCCAACCAGGCGCTCAACGTGCATCCCGAGTTCAGCTACGCCCTGGTCGATACCGGCGAACGCCTGCTGGTGCTGGCCGAAGAGCTGGTGGAGTCGTGCCTGGAGCGCTACGAACTCAAGGGCGAGGTGATCGCCACCGCCAAGGGCGCGGCGCTCGACCTGATCGAGTTCCGTCATCCGTTCTACGACCGCCTCTCGCCGGTCTATCTGGCCGACTACGTCGAGTCCGAGGTGGGCAGCACCGGTATCGTCCACTCGGCACCGGCCTACGGCGTCGACGACTTCGTCACCTGCCGCGCCCACGGCATGGCGTTCGAGGAGATCAAGAGCCCGGTACAGGGCAACGGTGTCTACGCCGACGACCTGCCGTTCTTCGGCGGCCAGCTGATCTGGAAGGCCAATCCGCAGATCGTCGACAAGCTGCGTGAGGTCGGCGCCCTGCTGGCGCACAAGGTCATCACCCACAGCTACATGCACTGCTGGCGCCACAAGACCCCGGTGATCTATCGCGCCACGGCGCAGTGGTTCGTGGGCATGGACCTCCAAGGGAAAGATGGGCGCACCCTGCGCGAGCGGGCGCTGGAGGGCATCGAGGCGACCCAGTTCACCCCGGCCTGGGGCCAGGCGCGGCTGCACGCCATGATCGCCAACCGTCCCGACTGGTGCATCTCGCGCCAGCGCAACTGGGGCGTGCCGATCCCGTTCTTCCTGCACAAGGCCACCGGCGAGCTGCACCCGCGCACCGTCGAGCTGATGGAAGAGGCCGCCAAGCGCGTCGAGCGCGAGGGCATCGACGCCTGGTTCCGTCTCGACCCGGTCGAGCTGCTGGGCGACGAGGCGGCACAGTACGAGAAAGTCACCGACACTCTCGACGTGTGGTTCGACTCCGGCACCACCCACCGCCACGTGCTGCGCGGCTCGCATCCCCACGGCCATGAGGCCGGCCCCCGCGCCGACCTCTACCTGGAGGGCTCCGACCAGCACCGCGGCTGGTTCCACTCCTCGCTGCTGACCGGCTGCGCCATCGACGGCCACCCGCCGTACCGCGGCCTGCTGACTCATGGCTTCACCGTGGACGCCCAGGGCCGCAAGATGTCCAAGTCGATGGGCAACGTGGTGGCGCCGCAGGAGGTGATGGACAAGCTGGGCGCCGATATCCTGCGCCTGTGGGTCGCCTCCACCGACTATTCGGGCGAGATGGCGGTCTCCGACGAGATCCTCAAGCGCACCGCCGACGTCTACCGGCGCATCCGCAACACCGCGCGCTTCCTGCTGGCCAACCTCAACGGCTTCGATCCGGCCCGCGACAGCGTGGCCTTCGGCGACATGCTGGCACTGGACCAGTGGGTGGTGGACCGTGCTGCCCAGCTCCAGGCGCGCATCGAGAAGGCCTATGAGGAGTATCGCTTCCTCGACGTCTACCAGCAGGTGCATACCTTCTGTTCGCGGGAGCTCGGTGGCTTCTACCTCGACGTGATCAAGGACCGCCAGTACACCACTCAGGCCGACTCACTGGCCCGGCGCAGCTGTCAGACCGCGCTTTACCATGTGGTCCAGGCGCTGTCGCGCTGGGTGGCGCCGATTCTCAGCTTCACCGCCGAGGAGATCTACGAGAACATCCCCGGCGCCAAGGGCGACAGCGTGCTGCTGGAGACCTACTACGACGGCCTCGCTACCCTGGCCCCGGACGCCGAGATGGGACGTGAGTTCTGGGAGCAGGTGCTCGAGGTCAAGCAGGCGGTCAACAAGTGCCTGGAGGATGCGCGTAACGCCAAGGTGATCAAGGGCAGTCTGGCCGCCGAGGTGACCCTGTTCGTCGACGAGACGCTCGGCTCGACCCTGGCCAAGCTGGGCGAGGAGCTTCGCTTCGTGATGCTCACCAGCGAAGTGCGGCTGGCGCCGCTGGCCGAGGGCCAGAATGTGGAAGATGCCGAGGCCACCGAACTGGCGGGCCTGAAGGTGGCGGTGGCCGCCAGCCCGCACCAGAAGTGCGAGCGCTGCTGGCACCATCGCGAGGACGTGGGCAGCCACGCCGAGCACGAAGACCTGTGCGGCCGCTGTATCAGCAATTTACCGGAGGGGCCGGGTGAGACTCGCCACTATGCGTAACAAGCAGGATGACAGCGGCACTTCGGTGCCGCCGATGAGCAAGCCGCTGCGCTGGCTGTGGCTGGCCGCCGCCGTGGTCGTGCTGGACCTCGGCACCAAGGCACTGATGTCCAGCGTGCTGAGCTACGGCCAGCCGGTGGAGGTGCTGCCGTTCTTCAACCTCACGCTGCTGCACAACACCGGGGCGGCGTTCAGCTTCCTGGCCGGCCATCCCGGCTGGCAGCGCTGGTTCTTCGCCATCATCGCGGTGGGCGCCACGGTGGGCCTGACGATCTGGATGAGCCGGCTCAAGGCCGACGAGAAGCTGCTCGGCGCCTCGCTGGCGCTGATCATCGGCGGTGCCCTGGGCAACCTCTACGATCGCCTGGTGCACGGCTACGTGGTCGATTTTCTCTCCTTCCACGTGGCCGGCTGGTACTACCCGGCCTTCAACGTGGCGGACATCGGCATCACCCTTGGGGCCATCGGCCTGATCTGGGAATCCGTCTTCGAGGGCCGCAAGCAGGCCCGGCGGCGCGGCTGAGCCCAACTGCTATGCTGCTTGGCAAGCCCCGACCAAACGTGCACGAGCGAACGCGTACGACCGACTGAGCGAGAGCAACGATGAGCGAATTTCGCATCGACGAGGGCATGGAAGTGACGCTGCACTTCACCCTCAAGCTGGAGGACGGCACCGTGGTCGACTCCACCCGTGACAAGCAGCCGGCCACCTTCCAGGTGGGCGACGGCAACCTGCCGCCGGGGTTCGAACGCCCACTGAAAGGATTGGTAGGGGGCGAGAGCGGCAGCTTCGAGATTGCTCCCGAGCATGGTTTCGGTCAGCGCAATCCGCAGAACGTGCAGATGCTCAGCCGCGACGACTTCGAGGAGATCGAGCCCGAGGTGGGCACGGTGATGTCGTTTGCCGACCCCGCCGGCGGTGAACTGCCCGGCGTGATCATCGCTGCCGACGAGCGCAACGTGGAAGTGGACTTCAACCATCCGCTGGCCGGGCGTACCCTGACCTTCGAGGTCGAAGTGTTGGATGTCAGGCCCGCGCAGACACACTGATCGTTAGCTCGAGGATCGACTGCCGGAAGGGCTCCGAGACAGCCCTGACTTGAATACATTTTCGGATGCCCCCGACGCATCAAGGCGACGTAACCATGCAAGCTAATCCCGTGCGAATCCGACTGGCCAATCCCCGCGGCTTCTGTGCCGGCGTCGATCGCGCCATCGAGATCGTCAATCGTGCGCTGGACGTCTTCGGCCCGCCCATCTACGTACGCCACGAGGTGGTGCACAACCGCTTCGTGGTCGACACCCTGCGCGAACGCGGCGCCGTCTTCGTCGAGGAGCTCGACGAGGTGCCCGACGACGTCATCGTGATCTTCTCCGCCCACGGCGTTTCCCGGGCGGTGCAGGAGGATGCCGAGCGGCGCGGTCTCAAGGTGTTCGACGCCACCTGCCCGCTGGTCACCAAGGTGCACATGGAGGTGCTGCGCTACGCCAAGCGGGGCCAGGAGTGCATTCTGATCGGTCATGCCGGGCATCCCGAAGTCGAAGGCACCATGGGGCGCTACGATACCGCCCACGGCGGGGCCATCTACCTGGTTGAGGACGAGGAAGACGTCGCGCGCCTCGAGGTGAAGGACCCCGCGCGGCTCGCCTTCGTCACCCAGACCACTCTCTCCATGGACGACACCGCTCGGGTGATCGACGCCCTGCGCGCCAAGTTTCCCGAGATTCAGGGGCCGCGCAAGGACGACATCTGCTACGCCACCCAGAACCGGCAGGATGCGGTGCGCGAGCTTGCCGCCGGCTGCGAGCTGCTGCTGGTGGTGGGCAGCCCCAACAGCTCCAACTCAAACCGCCTGCGCGAGCTGGCCGAGCGGGTCGGCACGCCGGCCTATCTGATCGACGACGCCAGCCAGATCGACCCGGCCTGGCTGCAGGGCGTCAACACCATCGGTATCACCGCCGGGGCCAGCGCGCCGGAAGTGCTGGTCAAGGGCGTGATCGAGCGGCTGCAGGGAATGGGGGCTCAAGCGCCGGAAGAACTGGCCGGCCGTGAGGAAACCATCACCTTCTCGATGCCGCGCGAGCTGCGTGAGCGCGTGATCGTCAGCGATTCACTATCCTGAGCAGGCGCGATGCAAGGATCTCAACCCCGGCGCATGAGCTGGCTCATGCTGCACGAGACGACCTAGCCGGGCTTGGCCCGGCTTTTTTCATGACACGCCTAGCAGGTGGCGTTGTCATGATACATACTGAAACTAAGTGTAACCGAACGCGGAGGAGCGCCGAGTGACTCGCTACGCCAGCCACGCTCGACGGCATGTCCCGCTCAGGGCGCAGCGCGGCTTCACCCTGATCGAACTGATGATCGCGGTGGCCGTGATTGCCATTCTGGCCTCGATTGCGGTGCCCAGCTATCGGGGCTATGTGGAGCGGTCGTTAAGGGCAGATGCTAAAGCAGGGATACTAGAAGCTGCGGGAATTATGGAACGCTGTTACACGCAATATAATATTTATAATCATGCGGGCTGTTCATTAGTTGGCTCGAGCATTATGTCGCCTGATCAGGAATATACAATAACGGTTTCTTTTCCAAGTCCGTCAGGTGGTCAAGGCTATCTTGTGTCAAGCTCGGTGAATAGTAGGGATGGCTGTGCCGATAATGGTGGAGTTATGACATACAATCATCTTGGTGATAGAGCGCCGGAAAGTTGTTGGTGATGCCATGAAAAGCTCTGGCTTCACGCTTATTGAGCTGCTGGTCACCATTGCCGTGATGTCGATCATCGCGACGATTGCCGTGCCGGGCTTTCAGGGCATGATGGCCCGAAACCAGCTGGCAGGCGACTACAATGTCGTGCTCTCCGGCCTCAACCAGGCGCGCAGTGAGGCCATCAAGCGCCGCGAGGAGGTAAGGTTCCAGGTCGCCGCCAGTGCGCCCTGGAGCTATCGGGTGAGGCTGGCAGACGACAGCGTCATTTCCATCCGCTCCGGTAGGGGACAGGTTTCCGTCACCGAGACGGAAATCACGTTCGACCAGTTGGGGCGTCGCGAAGACTGCGACCCCACTTGCACCATCTCCGTCGACCGCACGGGGGCCGGCAGACTCGAGCTTCAGGTAAGCACCACCGGCCGCATCGGCAAGCCAACGAGTTGAGGAGCGCCATGCTACGTCACGCCCAATCGGGATTTACGCTGCTGGAGGCACTGATTGCCCTGCTGGTGCTCTCCATCGGCCTGCTCGGCGTGGCGGCGATGCAGCTCAAGGCACTGCAAAGTGCGCATGCAGGGTATCAAAGGGCGCTGGTTAGCCTGATAGCTATAGATGCTCAAGAAAGGACATGGGCATTGATGAGTCAGCACCCAACAAAAAATTGTTCGGTTGATGCTGAGTCTGCATGGAGTGATTATTGGGGTGGTGTTCTTGATTTTTCCTACTCGCTTTCCGAAGATGCTGCTTGTGAGTACGAGGTAGAAATAACTTGGACAGATCAGCGATTCATGGAAGAGGGTGGCAATAATTTCCAGTATGTGTTTAGGTTGCCATCGCTATGAAAAAGAATGGTTATATTTGTTTGCGCAATGCTGTAACCTACCGCCAGGCAGGCTTCACCCTGATCGAACTGATGGTGGCGCTGGTAATCGGCCTGATCATCATCCTGGGCGCCGGGCAGCTGTTTCTGATGGGGTTCCAGACCTTTCGCCAGATCGAGCTGCTGAGCAACAAGCAGGCAGCGTTGACCTTTGCCACAGAAACGCTGATTCGGGATATTCGCCGTGCCAGTGATATCAATTTTAGCAGTAGGGAGCTAACCGTCCAGTTTCCCAACAATGGCGACATGGCGGCTTGCGGCCCAGGCGAAAATGTCATTCGCGTCTATCGGCTGAGCAATTCCGCTGTGAGTGCCACAGAAGGCTGGGCTCTGACCATGGGTCAAGATTGTGACAGTACACCTACCAGCGGCGCTTTCGAGCCGCTCGTCACCGGCTTCGCCGATGGTGGCTTTGGTCGCAATGAGGCCGAGACCGATGAGGATAATGGCATATGGGTCCTGGAGTTCAGCCTAATGAATAACAGAGATAACCCTGAAGAAACGGATGATTTTTCATTTCTAGCGGTCAACCGAAGTCAGGCTGTAATAACGCCTTGATGGGCGAGGGGGTGGGGCATGAAACAGCAACGAGGTGCAGCACTAGTGGTAGTACTGTCGATGCTGGCGATGTCGCTGATGCTGGGACTTTCCGGAATGCAGTCTTCGCTAATAGATGAGCGTCTTGCCGGGAATTACAAAGCGGCTGCTGAGGCACAGATGAATGCCGAACGCGCAGTGGCAGAGTTATATGAAAGAATTGTCGATCCCTCTCACTTAGATGCTAAAGAAGTCTTGAGTGACTTTAATGCTCTTCAGTCCGGGTTTAGTTGGGATGAGTTTTCTGACTTGGCATCTCATGTTGATTATTCACTAGGCTGCCATTTTTTAAATAGTAATGTGGGTGCGGCGTGCTTTGTTCATGTTGGTCAGGGTTATTTGGCCTTGAATGAAGGGGCTTATATTTTTTCCATGGGGGTTTCAGGGGTTGGTTCGCAAAGCGTTCCAATTTTCGTTTTGCTTGATATTGATTTGTGGAATGGATTTGGTCCACCTTCAGCCGTGTCGCTTCCAGGCGGTATAGATGAAAATGTTCCTAACAATGCTTTGCAGTGGCCAACATCAGCTAAAAGTAAAATATCTGGTGCTGATGGGTTTTTGGATGAGGATGGTAATCAAATTAATGTTGCGGCAATGTCTATTCTTCAAGGTGATGGTCTGTTAAATATTGAGGGCGTATATGAAGATAAGGCGAATTTAAATGAGGATACGGTTGTTTCGTTAAGCAAGGAGCCGGTGGCCTTTGTCTCGCTCATTAGAAGGATGTATGAGCAGTATAAAGACGCACCATCAGCAAGCTTTCCTGGCGTGCATTTTTATACAGGAAGTAACCAGATGGATTTTACTGGAAACCATTCGCTGAGTGGGATACATATTGTATTGAATGGTGCTGTCCAAATAGGCGGGAATTCCCATTTGGATGGTACATTGATAGTTCTTAATGTTGATGATCTTAGCGCTGAAAGCTGGAGCCTTTCCCCTGCTACTTTTGTTAAGCTGAACGGCGGAGGAGGAGATGGTACGGTCTGGTTTGACAGTCAAAAAGTCTCAGAGGCACTCAGTTCATTTGGTTTGACGTTAGATGATTTTTATGGTGTCTCGGCAGAAAATAATATTATGTCAGAAGTTAAAGGCATTCGCAGCTGGCTTTAAGACTTTTTCTAGATTAGAAGACTTTTTATTTGGTTCGTATTTTAGAGTGAAATGACCTACCCTGACAGTAACGAAGCAAGCTGACATCGGGAGCCAGGATGGCTCCCGGTGATGTGGTCATGGTTCTTGCCAGGGAGGCATGCATGCACCAGCAGCACGGTGCCGCGCTCATCATCGTTCTGTCGCTACTCTCCATCACCTTGATGCTGGGCCTGTCGGGCTACCAGTCCGCTCTCGTGAACGAGCGCCTTGCCGGCAATCATCGTGCTGCCAGTCTGGCTCAGATGGGCGCCGAGGAGGCCGTTTCCTACGCCTGGGGAGAGGGCGGCGAACACCTCACGGCGGGTGATTTCGTCACCATCGACGCTCTGGAAGCAGTGACGTCCCAGGGCTGGGCGTCGTTCTATCCCGGCAGTCGCGCCGGGCCTTGCCGCGGCAACCTGCGCTGCCCCTTTCGCTACGTGCGAGTCGGCGGTCAGTATTACATCGTCGCCATGGGGGCAATACGTGAGGGTGACCACACCGTGGCCAGCAGCATGCCCGTGGTGGCGCGAGTGGAGTTCAGAGAAATTCCCGACCCGGCCTTTACCCGTGGCCTGTTGAGTGCAGGGTATATCACCGTGACAGGGAACTCCGAACTGACTCCAGCGCGTCGCGCCGACGGCAGTATCGACCCCAACGTCGTGCATGCCAACAGCATCGTCAGCATCAGCGTGCCCGAGGCGCAGAGGGCTTACATCACTTCGGGGGCCGATAGGATGGTAGAGGTGCCGCTGCCGGGGGAGCGCCCGCCCAACGAAAGCCTGGCCGACTGCACCCGCGGCGATCCACCGCCCCACTGTTACAAGCGCTACGAGCCCGCCATCTTCGACGAGTACCGCAACCGGCCCGGCGTGGTTCGCAGCTGCAACGTCAATCTCAATGCGCTGGCCAGCGGCACCACGGTGTTCTGCGAGGGCAACCTCTCCGTGGGGAGCGGCAGCGTGGAAGGCCGGCAGATCACCCTGGTGGCTACCGGCAGCGTTTCCATGAGCGGTTCCACGACGACGTCACCGCCCGAACGGGCAGAGATCGGCCTGTTCGTGGTCGCGGGGGGCAATATCGAGTTTTCGGGCAGGACCGACAATTACGGGGTGTTCTGGGCCGGTGGTCACGTGCGCCAGAGCGGGACTTCGAGGCTCTACGGCTCCATCGTGGCGGGGAGCTTCATTCAGAGCAGCGGCGGCATCGTCTTCACCAGCATTAACAACGTGACCAACCGCGATGCGTATATCGAGGCGGAGCCGCGTATCGTTGCCTGGCAGTGAGAGGGCCTCGTCGAGAGGCCCTGGAGATCATTGCCCGTTGGGCTTGCGGTAGTGACCCGGCACGGTCACCTTTTCGCCATCGGGAAGACGACGCACGTGAGTGGGAACGTAGATACGTCTGATGACGCTCTTGCGTGACTTGTCGTCCATCCTGCTGCCTCCCGTTTAGTTGATGATGAAACTACTTTAGGGCAGGTCGGGCGTGTCGCGCAATAGCGGCCGTGGTCGGCTGCTCGGTTTACGTCTGGGGCACGGTTGCCTAGGTTATGAGTAGCCGGGCAAGGAGCCGAAGGAGTTGGCATGGAGCAGCTGAACGTCGCTCTCGCCGTCGTGGGAGGGCTGGTACTGGTCGTGGGCCTGCTGTCGAGCCCGCTGGACCGCTCCTGGCTTTCCGCCCCGCTGTTCGCCTTCCTCTTCGGTGTGGCGCTGGGCCCCCACGGATTGAACGTGCTCGATCCGATGGCGTGGGGCGATGGTAAGCAGATGCTCGAGCAGACGGCTCGCCTGACGCTGGGCATCAGCCTGATGGGCATCGCGCTGCGCCTGCCGCCCAGCTATCCCTTCGTACACTGGCGTTCGCTGCTGGTGCTTCTGGCCGCGGGCATGCCGGCCATGTTCCTGATCAGCTCGCTGCTCACCCATTGGGTCATGGGCTGGCCGCTGCTCATGGCGCTGCTGGTGGGCGGGGCCATCTGCGCCACAGATCCGGTGGTGGCCTCTTCGATCGTCACCGGCGGTGTGGCCAAGGAGAACCTGCCCGAGAGCTTCCGCCATCTGCTTTCCAGCGAATCCGGCGCCAACGATGGCTTGGCATATCCGCTGGTGCTGCTGCCGGTGCTGCTGCTGACCCTGCCCGCAGGCGATGCCTGGTTCGACTGGTTCGTCACGATCTGGCTGTGGGAGGTCGGCGGTGGGATATTGATCGGGGTAGCTCTCGGTTGGGCGACAGGACGGGCACTGCAGTGGTCGGAGGAGCGCGGCTATCTCGATCAGCCCTCCTTTCTTTCGATCACCCTGGCCTTGACGCTGCTGGTGCTGGGCTTGGGTGAGCTGCTGGGCACCAACAGCATTCTCGGGGTCTTTGCGGCGGGTCTGGCCTTCGATCAGGAAGTGGGGGGCAAGGAGCGCAGTGAAGAGGACAACGTGCAGGAAGCGGTCAACATTCTGCTGACCATGCCGATCTTCGTGCTGTTCGGCTTGATCGCTCCATGGGCCGAGTGGCGGGCGCTGGGCCCGCAGGGGGTGTTGTTGGCACTGCTGATACTGCTGCTGCGCCGTCTGCCGGCGATTCTACTGCTCAAACCCTGGCTGCCTGCGATGCGCGACCTGCCGATCACCCTGATCATGGGCTGGTTCGGCCCCATCGGGGTATCGGCGCTCTACTACGCCACCTTCATATCGAGTCGAACCGGCTACGACCTGGCCTGGACGGTGGGCACCCTGATCGTGGTGGCGTCCATGCTCGCCCACGGCATGACCGCAGCGCCGCTGGCCTATCGCTATGGGCGCTGGCGGCGTGGCAAGGGTTAACGCACTTCGCGGAAGTGTTCTCTCAGCCGCTCCAGCTCTGCTTCGCTCCACCCATTCGGCTCGGTGAGCGCCACCCAGGCATCGAAGTAGTGCTCGGCGGCGATGGTGTGCCCATAGCCGGGCGGTGCGCGACCCACGGCCAGGTCGCCGAGCAGCTGCAGCATGGTCACCACCGGGTACCAGCGCAGTTCGGGCAGCACGTCGGGGGCTCGTGGTTCGCGCAGCCACTCCGGCTCGCGATAGAGAATGCGCGGCTCGAAGAAGGTGATCGGGTCGCTGCCATACTGCAGGTAGGCGATGCGGAAATCGCCCCAGTCGCCATTCGCGGCGTCCAGTCCCTGGTACTGGTTCATGAAGCGCACCACGGCACCGTCGCGGAAGGTGGGCAGCCACGAGGGCGAGCCGCCATCACGTTCCCGGGTAACCGTGCGCCAGGTGTCGCTGCGGAAGGGTGGCCCGCTCCACAAGGCACCGTGGAAGGGGTCGTCGATGATGTCGTAGAAGTCGAACGACAGATCCGAGTTGAGCGAGCCGAGGCTGAGGCCATGCAGATAGAGCCGGGGGCGCTCGTCTTCGGGCAGTCCGCTCCAGTATTCATAGACGGTGGTGAACAGGGCGCGGGCGTTTTCGGCGCCGTAATCCCCTTCGACCAGCAGCGCCAGATGGCTGGGCAGGTAGGAGTACTGCATGGTGGCCGTGGCGATGTCGCCGCGGTGTAGATACTCCACCGTGTTCAGTGCCGCCGGATCGACCCAGCCTCTTCCGGTGGGGGTGGCCAGCACCATCACCGAGCGTTCGAAGGCGCCGACCCGCTGGAGTTCCTGCAGTGCCAGCTGGGCGCGCTCCGCGGGCGTATCCGCTGCACTCAGGCCCACATAGACTCGCACCGGGTCCATGGCCACGGCCTCTGCGTCCAGGAAGGCACCTATGTCGTCGGCAGAAGGGCCCTGGGTCACGAAACGCCTGCCGCGTCCGCCGAGCGCTTCCCAACTGATCAAGGAGTGCTCGCTGCCGGTCTTCATCGGATCGGTGGGCGGTGGCAGGTCATCCAATATCAGCTCGTCGATCTGCTGAAAGGAGTTGTCGGCGGCGCGCAGGGCCAGGGTGAAGATGACCCCGTCGATGACCGACCAGAACAGCGCCGCGGCGGCGATCACGCCCAGCAGGTTCGAGATCCGATGCGGCACGAAGCGGCGCATCTTGTGGGCGAGAAAGCGAAAGGTCAGCCGGAACAGCTTGACCAGCAGCCACAGCAGCACGAAGAGCAGCAGGGCGATCACGGCGATGCTGATCGGGCGGATGCCGCTGACCTCCTCCAGTCCCATCAGGTCGCGGATGCGGTTCTGCCAGGCCGAGGCCTGCCACAGGAAGGCCACGGCGATGAGCGTACAGAGGCCGGCCGCCGTCAGCTTGATGACCCGCTCGATACGCGAGCGGGGGCGCGGCAGCTGCAGATAGTCCCACAGCCAGTGGGCGATGAAGCCCAGCGCATAGCCAGCCGAAAAGGAGAGCCCCGAGACGATGCCCTGGGCGTAGGTGGGCCGTGGCAGCAGGCTGGGAGTGAGCGAAAAGGCGAACAGCAGCGTGCCGAGCAGAAGGCCGGCCGTGGAAAAGTGCCTGAGAGCGCTGCGGATTCTCGGGTGCATGGGCATCATCTATTGAGAAAAATGGGCAAATCTTAACGCAACCCTGCCAGCCAGGTGCTGATGAGGGCGGCGAAGCGCTCGCGATAGCGCTGCGCACTGGAACGCTGGGACCACTCTGCCAGGCGTACCGGCTTGCTGTCGCCCATATGGCTTTCGAACAGTTCGGTCAGCTCGGCGGCGAAGCCGGGATGCTCCACTTCCACGTTGGCTTCGAGATTCCAATGCAGACTCCAGTGATCGAAATTGCACGAGCCCACGGTAACCCAGTCGTCGACGAGGCAGAACTTGGCGTGGGTGAAGCGAGGTTGATACTCGTAGATATGAATGCCGGCGTCCAGTAGCTCGCCGAAGTGGCGCTGGCCGGCATAGCGCACGCTGGGGTGGTCGTGCCCCTTGCCGGCCACCAGCAGGCGCACGTCCACGCCGCGTCGGGCGATGTCGCCGATCAGCTTGCGCAGCTGCCGTGACGGCAGGAAATAGGGGGTGTACATCCACAGCCGTTGCCTGGCCGTGCCCATGCGTTGATGCAGCGAATGGCGAATCGACATGTCGCTCGGCCCCTCGTTGTGCACCAGGCGGGCCGGCATCTCCCATTCCCGAGCGGAAGCGGACGCGGCAGGACGCTCCCGGTCGATGGCGCCCTTGTCGCCCCGGGTACGGGAGGATTCCCACAGATCGGCGAAGAGCCGGATCCAATCTTCCACCACCGGGCCCTCGGCACGCACCACCACGTCGAACCAGTCGCCCAGGTAGTCGTCGGTGAGGCAGTAACCGCCGGTATAGGCGACACGGCGATCGACCAGCAGCAGCTTGCGATGGTTGCGATTCAGATTGCGCCGCAGGCGCCGCATCATGAAGGGGTTGTAGTGGCGCAGGGCCACGCCTGCCGAGGAGAGCCGCTCACGGTCACGCTGCCCGAGGCTCACCGCGCCGAAACTGTCGAGCACCACATGCACCGCGACGCCACGCTGCGCGGCGCGCTCCATGGCATCGAAGAAACGGCGCGTCACTCGGCCGGACTCGATCAGGTACTGCTCGAACCAAACCGACTCCTCGGCCTTGTCGATGGCCCCCAGCAGCTCGGGGATGAAGCGCTCGCTGTCGGGTATCAGGGTGATACGGTTGCCCTGCTTCCAGGTGGGCTCCATTGCGGCTCTCCTTGCCGTTACCATGCTCCTTGTCCCGAGGGTAGGGGGATAAGCCGATCACGACAATGAGAGATGAGTCGGGCGATAGATGAGACGTCTGGCCAAAGGCAATACGTGGTCGCGTGTCAGCGCTGCAAGAGGCAGGCGGTATGCTTGCTCCAGAGTCACCCAACGCAACTCGGCAATCTCCGCGGCTGCCGCTACAGGAGACGGCAGCTTGGCAAGGAACAGATGAGCATGAACCAGATACCCCGGCTCGTTGGCAGCAGGCGCGGTGCACTCACCCAGGCAGTGCAATTCGGTTGGCTTCTGGCCGAGTTCCTCATGTAGCTCTCTGCGCAGTGCTGCCTCAGCAGGCTCGCCGGGCTCAAGCTTGCCACCTGCTTGCATGAAACGCTCGGTACCACGCTTGCGTACCAGCAGCAGACGCCCTTCGACATCGAGGATCAGTGCAGCGGCAATATGCAGAATGAACGGGTTAGCCTGGTTCATGCTCGTCATTCCTCAATGATAACGACTGGGCAGGCGCGTGAAGCGCACCGGTGGGCTGTACTTCTCTCCTGCGGGCGCCCGCTCGGGCGCCGGGCGCACCCGCCAGCCACGTGAATTCGCCCACTCCTTGAGCTCGTGGTAGTCGAGCAGCGGATACTCGCGGGTATAGGGGTTGGGCGATGACGAGGGAAAGGCGAAGGCCACGTGGGGGTAGAGGGCCAGGGCGTTGGGGCCGCCGTGGGCGGTCAGTGCCTGGTCGAGGGCCGATTGCCAGGCGCTGGCGTCGAGCGGGAGCTGAGCTGCGGTGGGCAGTGCATGGTCTTGCAGAGAGTGACTTGCCATGACATTTACCTCACTTGGAATCGATAGTGGGTCTTGGTTGGCTACATAAAGGCCGGTGGCTCCTGGGTCCTGCTTGGTTAAGCGCCCCACTCGTCAGCGAGTGGGGCGTGAGAACGAGTGGGGCTCAATCCCAGCTCAGCGCACCGCCCACCTGATACTCGGTGACGCGGGTCTCGAAGAAGTTCTTCTCCTTGCGCAGGTCGATGATCTCGCTCATCCACGGGAAGGGGTTCTGCGCCCCTGGGAATTGCTCCTTCAGGCCGATCTGGGCCAGGCGGCGGTTGCAGATGAAGTGCAGGTACTCCTCCATGATCGCCGCGTTCATGCCCAGCACGCCGCGGGGCATGGTGTCGCGGGCGTAGGCGATCTCGAGCTCGGTGCCCTCGAGGATCATCTGGGTCACTTCGTCCTGGAACTCGGGCGTCCACAGGTGCGGGTTCTCGATCTTGATCTGGTTGATCATGTCGACCCCGAAGTTCAGGTGCATCGACTCGTCGCGCAGGATGTACTGGAACTGCTCGGCAACGCCGGTCATCTTGTTGCGCCGACCCATGGAGAGGATCTGGCTGAAGCCGCAGTAGAAGAAGATGCCTTCGGTCACGCAGTAGAAGGCCACCAGGTTGCGCAGCAGCTCCTGGTCGGTCTCCGGTGTGCCGGTATTGAAGTCCGGGCGCGCCAGCGACTGGGTGTGCTTGAGGCTCCAGGCCGACTTGGCGGCCACCGACGGCACCTCGCGGTACATGTTGAAGACCTCGCCTTCATCCATGCCCAGCGACTCCACGCAGTACTGGTAGGCGTGGGTGTGGATCGCCTCCTCGAAGGCCTGTCGCAGCAGGTACTGGCGGCACTCGGGGTTGGTGATCAGGCGATAGAGTGCCAGCACCAGGTTGTTGGCCACCAGCGAGTCGGCGGTGGAGAAGTAGCCCAGGCTGCGCTCGACGATGCGCCGCTCGTCCGGTGTCAGGCCGTCCTGGCTCTTCCACAGGGCGATGTCGGCGTTCATGTTCACTTCCTGGGGCATCCAGTGGTTGGCGCTGCCGTCCAGGTATTTCTGCCACGCCCACTCGTACTTGAAGGGCACGAGCTGGTTGAGGTCGGCGCGAGCGTTGATCATCTGCTTGTCGTCGACCTGAATGCGCGCCGCGCCCATCTCCAGCTCCTCAAGACCGGCGGCCACGTCGAGCTCTTCAAGCGACTTGCGTGCCCGTGCCAGGCGGTCGCTGTCGGCCACCCGGTAGTTGCCGCCGGATTCCTTGACCTCGTCGGCCGGTGCGGGCTGTGGCTTGGCGGCAGGTGCCGGCGCGGCCTTGGCCGGCTGCTCGGCGACGGTGGTTTCGTCCTCGTGGAACTCGTCCCAGTTCAGCATTTCACTTCACCTCGGATTCTTTTGGGGCCGTAGATGGATTCACCGCTCGAGGCTCATGCCGGGAGCAAGCCTGCGAGGAGGCGCTGTGAACCCATCCCTGGGCGCTACCGACGCCACCCCTGGCGTAGGACCTCCTCTCCGGCTTGCTCCCGGCTCCTCTCGCTACGCCGGTGGCAATACGTGTCTTACTGGCAGGCCTCGCAGCCCAGGTCGTCTATTTCCGCAGCACTGGGCGCTCGCGAGCCGCTGCCCGCCTTGCCGGTGAGGAAGTCCTCCACCCCGCGCGGCTCGCTGGCCGGTGTCGCGGAAGCTGCCGGGGTCACCGGGGGCGCCTGGTTGCTCACCGCGTTGAGGTTGCCGCGGTCCACGGTGGACTTCTCCACCGAGGTGGCGCCCAGCGCGCGCAGGTAGTAGGTGGTCTTGAGGCCGCGGAACCACGCCATGCGGTAGGTCACGTCGAGCTTCTTGCCGGAAACGCCCTTGATGTAGAGGTTCAGCGACTGGGCCTGGTCGATCCACTTCTGGCGCCGTGAGGCGGCTTCCACCAGCCACTTCGGTTCCACCTCGAAGGCGGTGGCGTACTTGGCCTTGAGGTCCTCCGGGATGCGCTCGATGGGCTGGGCCGAGCCGTCGTAGTACTTGAGGTCGTTGATCATCACCTCGTCCCACAGACCGCGCGCCTTGAGGTCGTGCACCAGGTAGGCGTTGACCACGGTGAACTCGCCGGAGAGGTTCGACTTCACGTAGAGGTTCTGGTACGTGGGCTCGATCGACTGCGACACGCCGCAGATGTTGGAGATCGTCGCGGTAGGGGCGATGGCCATCACGTTGGAGTTGCGCATGCCCTGCTCGGCGATCTTCTTGCGGATGCGGTCCCAGTCCTGGGTGGCGCTGGTGTCCACCTCGATGTACTTCTCGCCGCGCTCCGTCACCAGCTTGTCGATGGAGTCGATGGGCAGAATACCCTGGCTCCACAGCGAGCCCTCGAAGCTCTCGTAGCGGCCACGCTCGGCGGCCAGGTCGCTGGACGCCTCGATGGCGTGATAGCTGACCAGCTCCATGGAGCGGTCGGCGAACTCCACTGCCGCCTCGGAGGCGTAGGCGATGTCCTGGGCGTAGAGGGCATCCTGGAAGCCCATGATGCCGAGCCCCACCGGGCGATGCTTGAGGTTGGAGTTCCGCGCCTGGGGCACCGCGTAGTAGTTGATGTCGATGACGTTGTCGAGCATGCGCACGGCGGTACGCACGGTCTTTTTGAGCTTGGCGTCGTCGAGCTTGCCGTCGACCACGTGCTGCGCCAGGTTGATCGAGCCCAGGTTGCACACCGCGATCTCGTCGACGCTGGTGTTCAGGGTGATCTCGGTGCACAGGTTGGAGGAGTGCACCACGCCGGCGTGCTGCTGCGGGCTGCGCAGGTTGCACGGGTCCTTGAAGGTGATCCACGGGTGGCCGGTCTCGAACAGCATCGAGAGCATCTTGCGCCACAGGTCCTTGGCGCGCACGCGCTTGAACAGCTTGAGCTGGCCCGAGCGGGTCATCGCCTCGTACTCCTCGTAGCGCTGCTCGAAGGCGGCGCCGTAGAGGTCGTGCAGGTCGGGACAGGTGGCCGGCGAGAACAGCGTCCACTCCTTGTCGTCGAAGACCCGCTTCATGAACAGGTCGGGCACCCAGTTGGCGGTGTTCATGTCGTGGGTACGGCGGCGGTCGTCGCCGGTGTTCTTGCGCAGCTCGAGGAACTCTTCGACGTCCAGGTGCCAGGTCTCCAGGTAGGCGCACACCGCCCCCTTGCGCTTGCCGCCCTGGTTCACCGCCACGGCGGTGTCGTTGACCACCTTGAGGAACGGCACCACGCCCTGGCTCTTGCCGTTGGTGCCCTTGATGTAGGAGCCCAGGGCGCGCACCGGGGTCCAGTCGTTGCCCAGGCCGCCGGCCCACTTGGAGAGCAGGGCGTTGTCGCGGATGGCGCTGTAGATGGCATCGAGATCGTCGGGCACGGTGGTCAGGTAGCAGCTGGAGAGCTGGCTGCGCATGGTGCCGGAGTTGAACAGGGTTGGGGTCGAGGCCATGTAGTCGAAGCTGGAGAGCAGCTCGTAGAACTCGATGGCGCGCGCCTCGCGGTCGTCCTCGTTCAGCGCCAGCCCCATGGCCACGCGCATGAACATCACCTGGGGCAGCTCGTAGCGCACGTCATCCTTGTGGATGAAGTAGCGGTCGTAGAGGGTCTGCAGGCCCAGATAGGTGAAGGCGTTGTCGCGGGTGTGGTCCAGCGCCTCGCCGAGTCGTTCGAGATCGAATTCGGCAAGCTTCGGGTCGAGCTGTTCGAACTCGATGCCGCGAGCGACATAGGCCTGGAAGGCGGGCTTGTAGAGCTCGGCCATCTCGCCGAAGGTCGCCTCTTCGGCCACGCCGAGGAAGGAGAGCGCCTCGCGACGCAGGCTGTCCTGCAGCAGCCGCGCGGTGACGTAGGTATAGTTGGGCTCTTTCTCCACCAGGGTGCGCGCGGTCATCATCAGCGCCTGGGACACGCCGTCCACCGAAACGCCGTCGTAGAGGTTCTTCAGCGATGCCTCGACGATGCGGTTGGGGTCGACGTTCTCGAGCTCGGCGCAGGCATCGAATACCAGCGTCTCGATGCGGCCGAGGTCGAGCGGCCGCCGGCTGCCGTCGTCGAGGGTGACGTTGAGCGTGGGATGCGGCTTTTCGATGTCGCCGCCGGCGGCGGCGCGGGCGCGGGCGTGCTCCTCGCGATAGAGCACGTAGGCGCGGGCCACCTTTTGCTCACCGGCCCGCATCAGTGCCAGCTCGACCTGATCCTGAATGTCCTCGATGTGCACCGTGCCGCCGTCGGGCATGCGGCGCAGGAAGGCGCTGGCAATGCCCTGGCTGGCCTGGTCGACGAAGTCGCGAACCCGCGAGGAGGCGCTGACGTTGTCGCCCTCCACGGCGATGAAGGCCTTGCGCATGGCCACGGCGATCTTGCCGGCATCGAAGGGCACCACGTCGCCGTTGCGCTTGATCACGCGCAGGGTGTGCGGGGCCGTGAGCGACAGGTCGGTCGGGTCGGGGGTCTGAAGTTCCATGAGCCGATGATCCCTTTTTTGTGGGGATGAGACAGGGGCGACGAAGGCATTGACAGTCAGGGGTGGACTTGCTAAATGCACATCATCTTGTGTTGTTCCATCTTGAGAGCACAAGATAGTGTGCTTTTTCGCCGTCTTCAAGTGGATAACCTGTGGGTGAGCTGTGACTGTTCAGGGGGCATCCTTTGGGATATCGTCCAGTCCGGGCTATGCTTCGCTGGCAAGCTGCAAGGACGCGAAATGTCGCCAAAGGCAGGCGAAAGCGCCTATTTCGGGTATCCTTGATGAGTGATTGGCGGGACAGGGTGTCCCAATGACAACGAGGCCCAGCACGGGGATGACTAGGATGGATGACAACCTGGAAAGCAGCGACATGGAACACGTGCTGATTATCGAGGATGACGTGCGCCTGGCGGAGCTCACCCGGGACTATCTGGAGTCGAATGGCTTCAAGGTAACGGTGGAGGCCGAGGGCTCGCGAGGCGTTGAACAGATCCAGGCGTTGCAGCCGGATCTGGTGATTCTCGATCTGATGCTGCCCGGAGAGGATGGATTGTCGATCTGCCGCCGGGCCAGGCCGGACTATGCCGGGCCGATCCTGATGCTGACGGCGCGCACCGACGACATGGATCAGGTCCTGGGTCTGGAGATGGGGGCCGACGATTACGTGCCCAAGCCGGTTCAGCCACGGGTATTGCTGGCGCGTATGCGAGCGCTGCTGCGCCGCGCCGAGAATGCCGACCAGTCCGGCGATGCGCGGCTCACCTTCGGCAATCTCGAGGTCGACAGCGCCACTCGCGAAGCCTGGCTCGAGGGCGAGCGTATCGATCTCACCAGCGCCGAGTTCGACCTGCTGTGGCTGTTGGCCAGTAACGCCGGACGGGTACTCACGCGGGAAGAGATCTTCAGCGATCTGCGCGGCATCAAGTACGATGGCCAGGATCGTTCCATCGACGTGCGGGTTTCGCGGATAAGGCCCAAGATCGGCGACGACCCCAACCATCCGCACCGGATCAAGACAGTTCGCAGCAAGGGCTACCTGTTCGTCAAGGACGCCTGATCCATGCAGCGGTTCCTGGCCGATGGCTCCTTTCTGCGTGTCTATCTGGCCTTGGCGCTGGCGTTGCTGCTGACCTTCGGCCTGGCCCTGATGGGTCTGGCCCTGGTCGACCGGGTGCGCGTCGAACAGTATCGCGAACAGCTGGCCGAAGCCCCGCTGCAGTTGCTCAGCTGGCGAGTCGCCGCGCTGCCCCCTCAAGAGCGCGGCAACTGGCTGACCCAGCAGTCCGATCTACTCAACATGCGGCTCTCGCTGCGCGAGCCCGACGATACCGATCTGAACTGGTTCGAGCGGCGCCGTCTGGACCGGGGCCGCGTGCTGGTCAAGGTCTACGACGAAGACAGCTGGCGACTCTATCGGCAGCTGCCGCGTGAGGAGCGTATTCTCGAGGCCCGTCTCTCGGGGCTCAACGAGCGTCAGCTGCGCGGTCTGGCGCAGCTGCTCGGCGACTGGCTCGCCGAGGTCGACGGCGAGGCACGCCAACGGCGCCTTGAAGGCGTGACCAGCAATGCCCTGCCGGTGCAGCTTCGGGACCTGGCTCCCGAAGGGCTCGACAGCCATCAGCTTTCCCGGCTGCGCGACGGTGAGCTGGTGATTCGTCTGCTGCCTGGCCACTGGGCGTTGACGGTTCACCTGGCAGTGCCTGCCGCCGACGGCTCGCGGCAGTGGCTGTCGATCGGCCCCGTCTCGGCGCTGGAACCCACCCCCATTTCACTGCTGCTGCTGGTACTGGTGATCATGCTCGGCGTGCTGGCGGCGATCATCTATCTGATCGTGCGCGGCGTGGAGGCGCGTCTGGCGCGACTCGAGCTGGCCGCCGGGCGCATCGCCAGCGGCCGCCTCGATACCCGGGTCAAGGTCGATGGCGGCGGCTTCATCGGCCGGGTCGGCATGGCCTTCAACGCCATGGCGGCCCAGGTGCAGTCGCTGTTGCGTTCGCAGCAGGAGATGATTCGGGCGGTCTCCCACGAGCTGCGCACGCCGGTGGCACGCATCCGCTTTGCCATGCAGATGGTCGAGGACATGACCGACGACCCGGCCGTGCACCGCCAGCTGCACGGCATCGACAGCGACATCGAGGAGCTCGACCAGCTCATCGACGAGATTCTCACCTATGCCCGCCTCGACAGCGGCCTGGTCAACGGTACCGCGCTGGAGCGTACCCGGGTCGACTGTCGCGCCGTCGCCGAGCGGGTGATCGAGACCCTGGCGCCGCTGCATGCCCATCTGCGTCTCGAGCTCGCCCCGGGGCCGGAGGTCGAGGTCCAGGCCGACCCGCGCTACCTGCAGCGGGCGCTGCAGAATCTCGTGGCCAACGCCTGTCGCCATGCGCAGTCTCGCGTACTGGTCAGGCTCTCGCTGGAGTCGCGTCTGGTCAGGCTGGACATCGAAGACGACGGTCCCGGCGTGCCGCCCGGTGAGCGACAGTCGATCTTCAAGCCCTTCGCCCGCCTCGACGACAGCCGCACCCGGCGCAGCGGCGGCTATGGGCTAGGGCTCTCCATCGTGCAGAAGATCATGGCCTGGCACGGCGGCAGCGTGGTGGTGGACGACAGCCAGGAGCTTGGCGGGGCGCGCTTCTCGCTGCTGCTGCCGCGGGTGCCGGCCGGCAAGGAGAGGCTGCCGCCGGTCAAGCCGGCTTGATGCCTTCGAGCACGGCGAAGGAAGTCTCGCGAGCCGTGCGCAGGAAGTCTTCCATCCACGGCTGATCGCGGCTCTCGTCGCGAATGGCGGCGTAAAGCGTGCTCCACATGCCTGCCTCACCGAGGCCCACGGCCTTCACGTAATCCCGCTCCAGGTACTCCGTCAGCGCCCAGTTGGGCAGCGCACAGACGCCGCGGCCGCTGGCCACCAGCTGCATCATCATGACCGTGAGTTCGGCGGTGCGGATCTCGCGAGGACGCACGCCGGCAGGGTCGAGGAACTGGGTGAAGACGTCCAGCCGGGCATGCTCCACCGGGTAGGTGATCAGGGTTTCCTCGGCCAGATCCGCAGGGGTCACGTAGGGGCGCTCGGCCAGTCGATGCTGTCGCGCCACGGCCAGCAGCCCTTCGTAGCGGAACAGCGGCTCGTAGTAGACGCCGCCCAGCGGCTGTGGGTCGGCGGTGATCACCAGGTCGAGCTGCTCGCGGGCCAGGGCCGGCAGCGGGTCGAAGTGGTGGCCGCCGGGAATGTCGATCTCCACCTCCGGCCAGTGGTCGCGGAAGCGGTCGATGGTCGGCATCAGCCACTGGAAACAGCTGTGGCATTCGATGGCCATGTGCAGGCGACCCGGCTCATGGCCGATCAATCGCGCCACGTCGCGCTCGGCCATGCGCACCAGCGGCAGCACCTGCTCGGCCAGCACCAGCAGCCGCTGCCCCGCCCGGGTGAATTCGACGGGGCGCGTCTTGCGCACGAACAGGGCGGTACCCAGGCGCTCCTCGAGATCCTTGATCTGGTGCGACAGGGCAGACTGGGTCAGGTGAACCCGCTCGGCGGCCTCGACCAGTGAGCCGGCATCGCGTAGCGCGATCAGCGTGCGCAGATGACGAAGTTCAATCATGAGCTTCTTTCATGTTCTTGGTTAATATATTTAGTTTGATTCACTTTTCGGTGCCAGCGAGACTCTACGGCAACATTCATGCGTAGAGGGTTTCATCATGACATTAGCTCATGTGCTTGGCTATCCGCGAATCGGCGCCGACCGCGAGCTCAAGCGAGCCGTCGAGGCCTACTGGCGCGGCGAACTGGATCGGGACGCTCTCGAGGCCAGCGCTCGGGAGCTGCGGGCGCGCCACTGGCAGGCGCAGCGCGATGCCGGCCTCGATCTGGTCACGGTGGGCGACTTCGCCTTCTACGACCAGGTGCTCAACGTCAGCGCCATGGTGGGGGCCGTACCGACGCGCTTCGCCGCCGAGGAGGAGGTCGCACGCGGCGAGGTCGATCTCGACACTCAGTTCCGCATGGCCCGTGGGCGGGCGCCCAGCGGCGCGCCGGCTGCCGCCTGTGAGATGACCAAATATTTCGATACCAACTACCACTACCTGGTCCCCGAGCTGCATGCCGGTCAGCAGTTCCGGCTTGCCAGCACGCGACTGTTCGACGAGGTGGCCGAGGCGCGTGGCGCGGGGCACCCGGTCAAGGTGGCGCTCACCGGGCCGCTGACCTGGCTGTGGCTGGGCAAGGGGCGTGAGGCCGGCTTCGACCGCCTGAGTCTGCTGCCGGCGCTGCTGCCGGTCTATGGCGAGATCCTCGCGCGCCTGGCCGAACAGGGCGTGGAGTGGGTGCAGCTCGACGAGCCGGCGCTGGTGCAGGACCTGCCGCTCGAGTGGCGCAATGCCTATGAGTTCGCTTACAGCAGCCTGCGCGCCGCCCCGGTCAAGCTGCTGCTGGCCACCTATTTCGGCGGCCTCGGCGACAACCTGCGCCTGGCCGCGAGCCTGCCGGTGGACGGTCTGCACATCGATACGGTGCGTGCTCCCGAGCAGCTCACGGCGGTGCTCGACAACCTGTCGGGCTACAAGGTGCTGTCGGTGGGTGCCATCGACGGTCGCAACGTCTGGCGCGCCGACCTGGCGGTGCTGCACGAGCGTCTGGCCAATGCCCGCATGCGCCTCGGCGAACGGCTGTGGCTGGCGCCCTCCTGTTCGCTGCTGCACGTGCCGGTAGACCTGGCGGCAGAGACGACGCTCGACGAGGAGCTCAAGAGCTGGCTCGCCTTTGCCCGCCAGAAGCTCGACGAAACCGTGACCCTGGCGCGTCTGCTCGGCAATCGTGGCACTGACGAGGATCGTGCCCGGGTCGCCGCTGCCACGGCGGCACTGGACGCCCGGCGCGCCTCGCCGCGCCTGCACCGGCCCGAGGTTGCCGAGCGCCTGGCCGGCGTCGGCGATGCCGAGCGCTCCCGCGACAATCCTTATCCGGTCCGGGCCCGAGCCCAGCGTCGCGCGCTGGACCTGCCGCTGTTTCCCACCACCACCATCGGCTCGTTTCCCCAGACCGCGGAGATCCGTGCCGCCCGGCGCGCCTTCAAGAGCGGTGAGCTGGGGCATGACGCCTACGAGGCGGCGATGCGCGACGAGATCGCCGATGCCGTGCGCCGCCAGGAAGCCTACGGGATCGACATGCTGGTGCACGGCGAGGCCGAGCGCAACGACATGGTGGAATACTTCGGCGAGCAGCTCGACGGCTATGCTTTCACCCGCAACGGTTGGGTGCAGAGCTATGGCTCACGCTGCGTCAAACCGCCGGTCATCGTCGGCGACGTGGCCCGACCGGCACCGATGACGGTGGCCTGGAGCCGCTATGCCCAGTCGCTCACCGAGCGGCCGATGAAAGGCATGCTCACGGGGCCCGTGACCATGCTGCAGTGGTCCTTCGTGCGCGACGACCAGCCGCGGGAGGTGACCTGCCGGCAGATCGCCCTGGCCCTGCGCGACGAGGTGGCCGATCTCGAGGCTGCCGGCATCCCGGCGATCCAGATCGACGAGCCGGCGCTGCGTGAGGGGCTGCCGCTGCGCCAGAGCGAGTGGCAGAGCTACCTCGACTGGGCCGTGGAGTGCTTCCGCTTGACTGCCTCGGTGGCACGCGACGCCACCCAGATCCACACCCACATGTGCTATTCGGAGTTCAACGACATCATTGGTGCCATTGCCGCACTGGATGCCGACGTCATCACCATCGAGACCTCGCGCTCGAACATGGAACTGCTCGACGCCTTTCAGGACTTCGCCTACCCCAACGAGATCGGCCCGGGCGTCTACGACATCCACTCACCCAACGTTCCCGAGGTGGCCTGGATGGTGCAGCTGATGGAGAAGGCCGCCGAGCGGATTCCCGTCGAGCGGCTGTGGGTCAATCCCGACTGCGGCCTCAAGACCCGCAGCTGGGCCGAGGTGGAGCCGGCCCTGGCCAACATGGTCGAGGCGGCTCGCGAGCTGCGCCGACGCTACGGCTAAGTGTGCCGCTGCGCTGCGTTCGCTGTGCGTGAAACAGGCGCCGGGTCGTCACGTCCCGGCGCCTGTTATGCTGTGTCGGTTCGCTACGCCCAAGGAATCGCCCATGATGTCTCGTTTACCCTCTTCCGTCCGTCCGGCGCTGCTGGCCGCCGCCTCGCTGCTGCTGGTCGGTTGCGCCGCCGCTCCCGTCGACGGGCCACGTGCCGGCGCCGGTCAGGTAGCCAGCACAGCGCCGCTGTTGCCCTCGCTGCTGTTTCCCGGCGGTGCCGAGCACTTCGAGGCCTGGCGCTGCACGCCGCAGCAGGATCTGGTGACCGCCTTCGGCGAGCGCGAGCTGCGGCTGTGGTCGGCCCACGGCGGCTATCGTCTGGCGCCGGCCGTGGTAGCCAGCGGAGCGCGCTACCAACAGGGCGATCTCAGCTTCTGGAACAAGGGGGGAGAGGCCGTGGTGGAGAGCGCCAACGGCAGGCTCGACTGTACTGCCGCCATGGCGCGTTCGGCGCTGACCCGCGAGCAGCGCCCCGGCGTGATGTTCCACGGCCGTGGCAACGAGCCGGGCTGGCACGTCAATCTGGCCCACGACGCCCCTGAACTGACGCTTACGATGGACTATGGAACAAGGGAAATGACACTGCCCTATCGGGTCGTCGCCATGGACAACGGCGGCGGCAGGGTATTGCTCTCCAGCGGCCTGACCGATCAGCCCTTCGAGCTGCGCCTGGAAGCGCGGGCCTGCTTCGACAACATGAGCGGCGAGCCGTTTCCGGCCCGGGTCACGCTGACCTTCGAAGGGCAGACCTACCAAGGCTGCGGACAAGGAATAGCGCCTTAACTCTCCTGAATGCGATAGACGCAGCGTCGCGCACCGGCCAGCACGTGTTCGGTGCGCTCGACGCTGGCGTCTTCCCCCAGCGCGGCGCGGAACACCTCCAGCTCGGAGCGGCAGAAGTCCGGGCAGGTGCTGGCGGCCTGGCAGATCGGACAGTGGTTCTCGATCAACAGCAGGCTGCCGTCCGCCTCCCGCTGCCATTCCGCCATGTAGCCTTCCCGTGAGCGAATCTCGGCCAGCCGCTGCACCCGCGCTTCCAGGCTGTCGCTGTCGGCCAGGGCCTGACGGTACTGCGCCAGGGTTTCGGCCTGACGCGCTTCGATCAGCCGTGTCAGCGCGGCATCGCCCAGGGTGTCGCGCACGCTGACGATCAGTCGCGAGGCCAGCTCGGCATGGCCGTCGGCAAAGCGCGCATGCCCGGCCTCGCTGAGCCGCCATTCGATCGTCGGTCGACCGACGCCACCGGGCAGCGGGCGCTGGGCCACCAGGCCCTGACGGGCCAGCTTGCCGAGCTGCTGGCGGGCGTTCTCGCCGCTGGTGCCGAGCAGCTCGCCCAGGGCCGCCGCGGAGTGAGGGCCGCGGGTCTTGAGTAACAGCAGCAGACGCTCGGCGGTATCCGCCGCCGCGCCTGCGCCTTTTCCTGCGTGGTTGCTTGACATAAAGGCAGCTGGAATTAATCTAGTACTTTCTTGGAAAATAGCGGCGGGGCTCGCACAAGGCAAGTCGGGAGCCAAATGAACCTGCCTTGGAACCGCTCCGCCATTTCACCGTGAAAGCAAGGAGCCACAATAATGGCATTCGAACTGCCGGCACTGCCCTACGAGAAGAACGCCCTCGAGCCGCACATCTCCGCCGAGACCCTGGAGTATCACTACGGCAAGCACCACCAGGCCTACGTCACCAAGCTCAACGAGCTGACCGACGGCACCGACGACGCCAACAAGTCTCTCGAGGAGATCATCAAGTCCTCTTCCGGCGGTCTGTTCAACCAGGCAGCCCAGGTGTGGAACCACACCTTCTACTGGCACTGCCTCTCGCCCAACGGCGGCGGCGAGCCGAGCGGCGCGCTGGCCGAGGCGATCAACGCCAAGTTCGGCTCCTTCGCCAAGTTCAAGGAAACCTTCAACGCCAACGCCGTGGCCAACTTCGGCTCCGGCTGGACCTGGCTGATCAAGACCGCTGACGGCGGCGTCGACATCGTCAACACCAGCAATGCCGACACTCCCATCGCTCACGGTCAGACCCCGCTGATGACCATCGACGTGTGGGAACACGCCTACTACATCGATTACCGCAACGCGCGTCCGAAGTACCTGGAGAACGTGTGGAACGTGCTGAATTGGGATTTCGTCGCCCAGAACTTCAGTTCCTGAGCGTGCGATCGGCGTAAGCTCCCGCTCAGCGATTCATTTGGCTGAGTGTCGAGTTGAGCATGGCCCTGCCGATAGGCAGGGCCTTTTGCTGCGATAGACTTTCGTTTTTATCGAATGATAAGTGCAAAACTATGCGCTTTTAATGGCAAAAATTGCACGTAACATGACGATCAACACCACCCCAATCTGGGAGATCGTCATGGCTACCCGTATTCTTCTCGTTACTTCATCCATCCTCGGTGAGCACGGCCAGTCCAATGCTTTGGCCAACCACCTTCGTGAGCGCGCCGCCGGGCGCGACGAACTCGCCATCACCCATCGCGACCTGGCCGTCGACTCGCTGCCCCATCTGGGGCTGGAGGAGCTCTCCAGTTGGCAGGTGGCGGCCGACGAGCGTTCCGCCGAGCAGCAGGTGCTGGCCCAGCGTTCCGACGACCTGATCGATGAGCTGCAGGCCCACGACGTGCTGGTGCTGGCCGTGCCGATGTACAACTTCGGCATTCCGTCCCAGCTCAAGGCCTGGTTCGACCGGGTGATGCGCGCCGGCACCACCTTCCGCTATACCGAGCAGGGGCCGGTGGGCCTGGTGAAAGGCAAGCGCGCCGTGATCCTGGCCGCCCGCGGCGGGCAGTACGCCGGCACCGAGAACGATACCCAGACACCGCATCTCAAGGCGATGCTGGGCATGATCGGTATCACCGACGTCTCGACGATCTATGCCGAAGGACTTGCCATGGGCGACGGCCTGCGCAATGCCGCGCTCAAGGAGGCTCGCCAGGCCATCGACTCGCTGGTCGAGAGGCTGTAAGCCTCAACACGCCTCGGGAACGTCCGCCACCCAGCGGTCGGTGACGAAGTCGCTGGTGCACAGCCTGGCCTCGGGAGAGAAAACGCGGGCGGCCAGTTGGCCCAGCGCCTCCCTGTCGGCCCGAGAGTCAGGCGTCACCATCTCGGTGGGCTCCAGCGGCTGCCACGTCTCTCTTTCGCGCGTCGCCAGGGCGTAGCTGAAGGCATAGAACCCCGGGAAACCCAGGCGCACGTCGGTAGCGACCAGGGTTTCCCGGCCGTTGCGCTCGCGCACCTCATAGCGCAGGTAGGGGCCGGCGAACCAGTCCAGACGCTCTCCCTTCTCCAGCGCCAGGGCAGCCGCCTCCAGCTCGGCACCACGATGAAAGATCTCCAATAGCGGTGGCTCGGCGCCGTCGAACAGCCCCACCAGGGTTTCGTAGTGTCGGTCGCCGTCGATGATCGTTGCCCGCCACAGCAAGGTGTTGAACGGGGTGGGCTGCACCAGCCGCGGCGCATCTTCGATCCCGTGCTCCGCGAGTACCGGATCGAGCCGGTGTTCCACGACCCCCTTGGCGAGCATGGCAAAGGCCAGATAGGCGCAGGAGAGCGCCAGCCCCCACGCGGGGCCGCGAAAGCCGTTGCCCGTCGCCATGGCGAAACCGATGCCCACCAGCAGCGGCAGGGTATAGAGGGGGTCGATGATGAAGACCACCGGCCAGGCGCTGGGGCGAACGTTCAGCGGCCACCAGAGCTGGGTGCCGTAGGTGGTCAGCACGTCGAGCAGCGGGTGGGTGACCAGGCACAGTACGAAGAAGGCCCACCAGCGCCCCAGCGTGATGTCGCGGGCCGGAGCGAAGCGCCGGGCAAGCAGTGCCAGCAGGGTGCCGAACCCGGTCAGCACGAACAGCGAATGGGTGAAGCCACGGTGCTCGGTAACGTTGAGCACGGCATCGCCATAATCCAGGAACACATCGAAGTCGGGCAGGGTGCCCAGCGCCGCGCCGATCAGCACCGCCTTGCGCCCCAGCCTGCGTCCCAGTACGGTGCCGCCCACGGCCGCACCCAGTGCGGCCTGCGTCAGGGTATCCATCCGTTTGGACTCCTCGTCTTTCCTTGAAGCTAGTCTGGCCCTGGCCCTTGGCGCGTGTACCATGCTGGGCCGCAGGCCAGGATATGCCGATGCACCGGGCACTCGACATGATGGGCTCCCGGCAGATAGCCGGTGCTCATCAGGAACTCACCGACGATCTCGGGGCCGGTGAAGCGAAAGGTGCGGCGAAACAGCTTGACCCACTCCGCTTTCGTCAGCGGATGGTGATGGTCGAGCCAGGCCGCAAAGCTGCCGTGGGTGTCGCGCAGTGCCAGGATGACGCCGGCGTTGTGGATCGCCGCCTCCACCTTGAGTCGATTGCGGATGATGCCGGCGTCGCCGAGCAGGCGTTCGCGTTCACCGCTGCCGTAGGCTGCAACCTTGGCAATGTCGAAGTTGTCGAAGGCACGACGAAACGCTTCGCGCTTCTTGAGCACCGTCAGCCATGACAGGCCGGCCTGGTTGATCTCCAGTACCAGGCGTTCGAACAGCGCCGTGTCGTCCCTGACGGGAAAGCCGTACTCCTTCTCGTGGTAAGGGCCGTGCCATGGATGACCTGGTGCCAGATCACAATAGTGCGACATTTCCGCTCTCTTTCCCTTAGTGGGTATTGGCAAGCCATCGGCGGCTTGTCACGATTCCATTATCCGGCGTCAACGCTTCAGGAGCCACCCAGCATGAAAAGCCTACCCATGAACCGCAAGACGAAAAAGGTGACCGCGCTCTCCCTGCTGGGCGGTGGTGCCCTGGCCCTCTACCTTGCCTTCACCCCCGGCACCAGCACCCAGGCCGGCTCGGTGGTGGAGATGTACCAGGATCCCAATTGCGGCTGCTGCACCGACTGGGCCGATCACCTCCGGGAGGCGGGATTCGAGGTGAATCAGCACAAGACCCGCGACATGCGCTCGATCAAGATCGAGCATGGCGTCACGCCCGAGCTTGCCTCCTGCCACACGGCGCTGATCGACGGCTACGTGATCGAGGGCCACGTGCCGGCCGCCGACATCAAGCGTCTGCTCGAGGAGCGGCCCGACGTGGTAGGGCTGACGGTGCCGGGCATGCCGCACGGCTCGCCCGGCATGGAAACAGGCCGCTACGACGACTATGCCGTACTGACCTGGCAGCATGAGGATCGGACGCCGGCCATCTTCAGCGAGTATACTCACTGAATTGAGTTTTTGATTGGCTAGGAGGGCTCATGCAGTACCTGCACACCATGGTTCGAGTCAGCGACCTGGATGCGTCGCTGCGCTTCTACTGCGACCTGCTGGGGTTGAAGGAGGTGCGGCGCAAGGAGAACGAGAAGGGGCGCTTCACGCTGGTATTCCTGGCGGCTCCCGAGGACGAGTCGCGCTCCGCCGAACTCAAGGCGCCGGAGCTGGAGCTGACCTACAACTGGGACCCGGAAGAGTACGGCGGCGGGCGCAACTTCGGCCACCTGGCCTATCGGGTCGACGACATCTACGCCCTGTGCGAACGGCTGCAGAATGCCGGCGTGACCATCAACCGTCCGCCCCGCGACGGCCACATGGCCTTCGTGCGCAGCCCCGACGGCATCTCCATCGAGCTGCTGCAGAAGGGCGATGCGCTGCCGGCCAAGGAGCCCTGGGCCTCGATGCCGAATACCGGCTCCTGGTAAGGGGAAACACTCCCCAAATGCCTGCGCGAGCGAATCGCTGCGTTGCTCGGTGCTCGGAATCCTCACATATACCCCATATGCTCCGGTTCCTGTGCTCCGTGCGCCTTGCGCTTCATCTCGCTCGTCTATTTGTGCAGCGCTTCCCAGATTGTTAAAGCAATAAGGAACGAATCTCTCGATGATCAAGACTCTGCCTGGCCGAGCGCTGCTGCTGGCGCTCGTGGCCATGTCCCTGGCCGCGTGCGGCGGCAAGCCCACCGAGCCCGCTCGACAAGACCAGCCCCGTGTCTCCAGCGACCATCCGGTGGTGGGGCAGCGCTGGAACCTGCTGCTGATCGGCACCAACGAACGTCTCTCCATGCCCGAGACGCCCCATTTCATCGTTTCACCCGACGGTCGCGTCACCGGCAGCGATGGCTGCAACGAGATCAATGGGCGGGTGAATCTCGACGGGGGCAACCGCATCCAGTTCGGCGAGCTGGGCACCACGCGGCGCGGCTGCCCTCAGCTCGACGACGCCAAGCGCGTCACCGGGATGATGGAGAACGCCTACCGCTTCCTCATCGACCACGACCGGCTGGTGTTCTTCGGCCGCGATCAGCGGGTACTGGGTGGCTGGCGCAAAGCCAATTGACGAAGGGCGGATTTGCTACTGCGCTCGATATCCTGGCCGCCGGCGGTACTCGCAATCCTCATTGAGCAACCAGTCAACTCCGGTTGCTCCGTGCCGGCGGCGGCCAGCCTCTCTTCGCTCGTAACGCAACTCCACCTCTTCGTAGTGGGGAAAATCAACGTGAGGCGTGAGGTCAGCGGCCTGACAGGGCATTGCGCACCTTGATCATGCCCCCGGTGATGGCACGGGAAAGCCCGGGGGCCACCGGCGTCAGCAAAATCCAGGGCGTGACGATCAGGTTGATCATCAGCGCCGCGAAGAAGACATCACTGAACCAGTGGGCGCCGCTGAGAATGCGCGGGGCGCTGAGCAGCACGGCGAAAACGGCGCTGACCAGCATCACCCGGAGGCCGGCGAAGCGCCACATGAAGGCGGTGAAGAGGAACAGATTCACGCCATGATCGCCGGGGAAGCTGCTGCCCGAGCTGTCCTTGGTCGAGAAGTCGACCATTTCCGTGATCAGGTTGACGTTGTCGTACACCAGCGTAGGGCTGGGGTGCGTGTAGGGCACCACCATGCGGAAGCCCTGGGCGATGAACACCGCGGTCAACAGCATGGTGACGCCGATGCCGCCCCAGCGCAGCATACGATGGGTGGGGTCGGGGTCGCGGCTGATGGCCCACAGGTAAATTGCCAGCAGGATCATCAGGCTGACCACGTCGAACAGGCGGTTGTTCACCGCCGCCACGAACAGCACCCAGGTCTCGTTGTCCTCGGTCAGCCAGGCGTTGGTGGCGAAGAATACTGCATCGTCGAGCTCGGTCCAGAACATCAGGCCGGGAGATAGCCAGGACCACACCAGCAGTGCACCCAGCAGGTTGAAGACGAGAATGCGGCCAGGCGCGAAGGTCGGTTCGGTATGAGGCATGAGGGCATCGGCACGGTTGATGGTCGATGCCCCCATTCTAGGGGAAAGCTGCGTTGCAGAACAGCGTTCCCTAATGCTCACGGTATTTGAGGAAATGCTGCACAAATTGACGAGCGAGATGAAGCGCAAGGCGCACGGAGCACAGGAACCGGAGCATATGGGGTATATGTGAGGATTCCGACGGTCCGACGCTTCGGCACCGCGCAACGCAGCGATTCGCTCGCGCAGGTATTTGTGCTGTGTTTCCCTATTGCATGTACCAGCCGTGGCTGGCCACCACCGACTGCCCGGTCAGCGCCGCGCTGGGGAAGGCGGCCAGGTGCAGCGCCAACTCGGCGATGTCCTCCAGGGTGGTGAATTCGCCGTCGACGGTATCCTTGAGCATCACGTCGCGTATCACCGCCTCTTCTGAAATGCCCAGTACGGCGGCCTGCTCGGGAATCTGGCGCTCCACCAAGGGCGTGCGCACGAAGCCGGGGCAGATCATGTTGGCCCGCACCCGGTGCTTCGCGCCCTCCTTGGCCACGGTACGGCAAAGCCCCAGCAGACCGTGCTTGGCTGCCACGTAGGGCGCCTTCAGCGGCGAGGCCAGCTTGCTGTGCACCGAGCCCATGTAGATCAGACAGCCGCCGCTCTCCTGACGGTACATCTGACGCAGGGCCGCGCTGGTCACCAGGAAGGCGCCGTCCAGATGCACCGCCAGCACCTTGCGCCAGTCGGCGAAGCTCAGGCTGTGCAACGGGGCGATGTGCTGAATGCCGGCGTTTGCGATGGCGATGTCCAGGCGACCCCACTCGGCGACGATTCGCTCGACGCCGGCGTCGACCGCTGCCTCGTCGGTCACATCCATGGCCAGCGCCATGGCCTGCCCGCCGCTGGCACGGATCTGTGCGACCGTGGCTTCGGCAGCAGCCAGGTCGAGATCGGCCACCGCGACCCTGGCCCCCTCGCGGGCATAGCGCTCGGCAATGGCGCGGCCGATGCCGCCGGCGGCACCCGTGATCAGTGCCGTCTTGTCAATGAGTTGCATAGTTCATCTCCCTGTCGAGAAACCCCTACCGAAAAGTCAGCGACCGCCATAGATCTCGCTGGGCAGCCAGGTCGCCAGCGGGGCGAAGAAGAACACCAGCAACAGTCCGGTCAACTGGATGGCCACGAAAGGCGCGACGCCCAGATAGATGTCACGAGTGGTGATGCCCGGCGGACAGACCCCCTTGATGTAGAACAGCGCAAAGCCCACCGGTGGCGTCAGGAACGAAGTCTGCAGACAGATGGCGAACAGCATGGCGAACCACAGCGGGTCGACCCCCAGGCTGAAGACCACCGGCGCCACCAGCGGCAGGATGATCAGCGTGATCTCCACCCAGTCGAGGAAGAAGCCGAGCAGGAACACCACCAGCAGGATGGTCAGCACGATGCCGGTCTCGCTGAAGGGCAACCCGGTGAGGGCCATGCGCACCACGTCGTCGCCGCCCAGCCCGCGCAGCACCGCGGCAAAGACGGTGGCGCCGATGAAGATGGCGAAGATGAAGGCGGTGGTGCGGCTGGTCTGGTAGAGCGCATGGCGCAGGGTTGCCAGGTTGAGCCGACGATTTAGCAGGGCCAGCAGCATGGCGCCCAGCGCGCCCACTGCCGACGCCTCGGTGGTGGTGGCGAAGCCGGTGAAGATCGAGCCGAGCACGGCGAGTATCAGCCCCAGCGGCGGCAGCACGGCGATGAACACCTGCATGAATGCGCGGGCATTCAGCGGCTCGCGATCCTTGGGCGCGGGCGCCAGGTCCTTCTTAAGGTAGGCGGCGATCAGAATGAAGGCGATGTACATCACCCCCAGCATCACGCCGGGCACCAGTGCGGCCATGAACAGGCGCCCGACGGAGGCGTCGGAAGTGCCCATGCGGTCGGCCATCAGCACCAGCATGATGCTGGGCGGCACCAGAATGCCGAGGGTGCCCACCGAGCAGGCGGTGCCCACCGCCAGCGACTTGTTGTACTGGGCGCGCATCATCGGCCCCAGCGAAAGCATGCCGAGCAGCACCACCGAGGCGCCGACGATGCCAGTGGAGGCGGCCAGCAGCACGCCGACGATGACCACCGTCACGGCGTAGCCGCCGCGCAGTCCGCCCAGCACGCGTACCAGGGAGTTCATCAGCCGCTCGGCGATGCCGGAGCGGTCGAGCATGATGCCCATGAAGATGAACAGCGGCAGGGCCACCATCAGCTCGTTGGCGACGATACCGTAGATGCGCCGGTCGAGTACGCCGATGGTGCCGCCCCAGGAGAACCAGAGGTCGGCGGCCATGTACTCCACCAGCACGTGGCCGACCACGGCGAAGGCGAAGCCCACGCCGGCCAGCGACCAGGCCACCGGGAAGCCCAGCAGCAGCAGGCTCATGAAGCTGGCGAACATCGCCAGCACGAGAAATTGTTCCAGTCCCATAGTCGATCTCTTCTGGTGAACGTGGCGTCTTTCAGCTCGGCGCGGCGGCTATTGCCGCGGAGTCGTCTTGTGAATGCGCCGGGGGAAGCCGAACAGCAGCGTGCTGCATCGCAGAACGCGCGAGAACAGCGCCACCGCCACCAGCGTCAGGCCGATGGGAATCAGGGTCTTGATGATGAAGCGATAGGGCAGGCCGCTGGGGGCCTGGGAGCGTTCGCCACGCAGGTAGGAGCGGTAACCGTACTGGTACAGCTGCTCCACCATCAGATAGAGGATCGGCAGGGCCAGCAGCACGATGGCCAGCAGTTCGATCCAGGCCTGGGTGCGCAGCGAAAACTTCTCGCGGATCACGTCGACGCGCACGTGATCGTCGCTGACCACGGCATAGGCCAGGGTCAGAATCATGGTGGCGCCGAACAGATGCCAGGAGAGCTCCTCCACGGCGATGGAGCCGCGGCCGAGAATGAATCGATTGACCACATTGGTCAGCACCACCGCCAGGGTGACCAGCCACAGCCAGGAGATGGCCCGGCCGAACAGCAGGATGGTCATGTCGAGACGATAGCTCAGGCGGTTGGTGGGCAGCTCAGGCGGCGCGGAGTGCCCCTCCGGCGCCGGGGTCGCCGAGTCATGCATGCTCATGGGTAACTCCGAGACAAGGAGATGGAAGCCAGCCGCCGCCAGTAGGCGACGGCCGGTACTGCGTGAGGACGGGAGACGTCACGCGGGCCGAATCGGTAGGCGACAGGCGCATTCCCATTCGGGCCGGGCGTTCTTAGTCCTCGAGATTTTCCGGCGCGTAGTAGGAGCGCGGCAGGTGACCTTTCACATGCCAGTTGCCGTGCACCTTCATGAACTCGCGCTGGCTCTCGAGCACGCGGCGGAACATGTCGTTCTCGGCGGCGATCTCGGCCTGCACCTCGTTGGTCACCCGGCGCAGCTCGCCGAGGATCTCGTCGGAGAGCACCTGGGCGTTGACGCCCTCTTCCTCGAAGTCACGCAGCGCCTTGGGATTCTCCATCTCGCTCTCGGAGTAGCCGAAGAGGGTGGCGGCCCGGCAGCCCATGTCGATCATGGCGCGGGTCTGGGGCTCCAGCGATTCCCAGCTGTCCTTGTTGATCAGCAGGTGGGCAGTGGTGAAGGTCTGGTGCCAGCCCGGCAGCACGTAGTTCTGCACGATCTCCTGCATGCCCAGAATGCGGTCCACCGCCGGGGCGGAGAACTCCATGGCATCGATGGTGCCGCGCTCCATGGCCTGGTAGAGCTCGCCGCCGGGGATCATGGTCACGGAGGCGCCCAGGCGCTCCATCACGCGTCCGCCGATACCGGCAAAACGAATGCGCAGGCCGTCGATCTGATCGAGGTCTTCCAGCGGCTCGGCGAACCAGCCCGCGGCTTCCGGGCCGATCATGCTGCACAGCAGTGGCTGGACGTTGTAGTCCTCGTAGATCTCCTCGAGCAGCTCGGCGCCGCCGCCAAAGTAGTGCCAGGCCAGGTAGGCGGGCGGCTCCATGCCGAACGGTGCGCCGGCGAACAGCGGCAGCGCGGGAATGCTGCCCTGATCGTAGCCGACCCAGGTGAAACCGGCGTCGTAGCGACCCTCGGAAACGGCATCGAGAATCTCGAACGGCGGAATCAGCTCACCCGGCTCGTAGTAGCGCAGGTTGATGTTGCCGCCGGATGCTTGATCCAGGGATTCGCTGAGGAAACGCACAGGCGTGCTCAGACCGACCAAGTGGGACGGAAAGGCGATGGGCACCTGCCAACGCACCCGCTCCTGAGCCTCGGCGGTCGTGGTGCCTGCGGCACCGACCATCAAGGTGGCGGCGGTTACTCCGAGGGTGAGCGGGCGAAGGCGAGTGGCGAGAGACGGAATGAACGACATGAAGGCTCCTTGTGCTTTGTTGTCGTCGCAGCGCCTATGGTTGGCGCTGTCGTTGCAGCCATGTGACTCGATGTGCCGCGGCTGGCCGCGACGTCGCGTCAACACATGACGCGTGACTAAGTCATTGCAGGCTTCATGCCACTTCGGAGAAGTCTTTTTATTTCAGCTGGTTATGTGTTCGTCGGGGTGAGGGAAATAGCGGGAGTGTCCGAAATTACGGACATTATTAGACCTTGGTGGAAAGCGATTTTGTCCGGAAATGCGGTCACATGTCTGGTTTTTCGGACAGTCGGGCGAGCTTGTCGTACAGCACCGAGCGTGGAATGCCCAGCATGCGGGCTGCCCGGGACTTGTTGCCGCCGCAGGCGGCCAGGGCGTTATGCAGGGCATCTCGCTCGGCGGCGAGCACCACTTCGGCAAGCGGGCGTACCGCGGAGGTGGGCGGCGGCAGCGGGTTTGTCATGCTGGCGTGGGGTGGGGCGGTACGCAGTTCCGGCACGTCGATCACGCTGCAGGCCTCGTTCAGCGCCAGGGTCTGCTCGAGCACGTTGCGTAGCTCGCGGATATTGCCGGGCCAGGAGTGACGTTGCAGCAGGGCCACCGCCTCCGAGGTGATCTCGGCGCGTGGCTCACCGCTTTCCGCCGCGATCCGTCCGAGCAGGGTCTCGCACAGGATACCCAGGTCGGCGAGGCGCTCGCGTAGCGGCGGTACCTGGATGCGCAGCACGTTGAGACGATAGTAGAGGTCGGAGCGGAAGCTGCCCTCCTCGACCATGGCTTCCAGGTCGCGGCTGGTGGCGGCCATCACGCGTACGTCGACACACTTGATCTCGTTGGAGCCCAGCGGTTCCACCTCGCCCTCCTGCAGCGCGCGCAGCAGCTTGGCTTGCAGCGGCAGCGGCATGTCGCCGACCTCGTCGAGGAACAGGGTGCCGCCGTCGGCGAGCTGGAACTTGCCCTGGCGGGTGCGCTTGTCGGCGCCGGTGTAGGCACCCGGCGCGACGCCGAAGAACTCGGCCTCGAGCAGGTTCTCCGGCACCGCGGCGACGTTGACGGCGACGAAGGGGCTGGCCCCCCGTGGCGAGTCGCCGTGGATGGCCTGGGCCAGCACCTCCTTGCCGGTGCCGGTCTCGCCCAGCAGCAGCACCGGCGTGGCCCGGGCGGCGGCCAGACGGGCGCGGCGCTTGACCTCCAGTACTGCCGGGCTGGCACCGACGAAATCGGCCAGCGCGTAGCGCGAACCGCGTTGGGCCAGGGCGCGCCGGGCCACCGCCAGGTCGTGCTGCAGGCGGCGGTACTTGCCGATCAGCGGCGTCAGCGGCTCCAGGTCGTCGAACACGATGAAGGCCACCGCGCCGTTGACCCGGCCGCTGGCCGGGTCGTGCAGCGGCAACCGGGTGACCACCAGCTGTCGTGCCTGGTACTCCATGATGTCGAGCAGGATGGGGCGCCCGCTGCGCACCACTTCGGGCATGCGGGTGCGGGGAATCACCTCGGCGACCGGGCGGCCAATGACGCGGGCCGGGTCGTCGATGCCCAGCAGCCGGCAGTAGCAGGCGTTGATCCAGATAAGGCGGCTCGCCTCGTCGACCAGGATCGCCCCGGCGCTGTTGCGCTCGAGCAGTGGAAACAGCGGGCGAATCGCCTCGAGGGTCAAGCCGTGGCTCTGGCTGGCCATGCTGCTGTCGTCTCGAGGCATTGGCGTCATCTCCGGGCCGCTGAAAAGTCACCGCGCGGCGGTTTCGGGCCGCTGGATCACAGCGCGGCGATCTTGTCGCGCTGTTCGAGCAGTACGGCGCGAGCCGCCTGGTACTCCTTGAGCTTGCCGCGCTCCTTCTCGACCACCGCTTCCGGCGCCTTGGCCACGAAGCTCTCGTTGCCGAGCTTGTTCTCGATGCCGCCGATCAGCTTGTCCTGCTTGTCGATCTCCTTGGCCAGGCGGGCGAGCTCGGCGTCCTTGTCGATCAGGTCGGCCATGGGCACCAGCACCTCCATGTCGCCGACCAGTTGCGTGGCCGACAACGGCGCCTGGCTCGGGTCGTCGAGCCAGGTGGCGCTTTCCAGCTTGGCCAGCTTGGCGAGGAACAGGCGGTTGGCCTCGAGGCGCTCGCGGTCGGTGGCAGAGCCCTTGGTCAGCAGCACCTCCAGCGGCTTGCCCGGGGCGATGTTCATCTCGGCACGCACGTTGCGCACTGCCACGATCACGCCCTTGAGCCACTCGATGTCGCGGGTCGCCTGCTCGTCGATCTTCTCCTGCTCGGCCACGGGCCACGGCTGCGCCATGATCGATTCTCTGCCGTCGCCCGCAGCCTTGCCCGCCAGGGGAGCCACGCGCTGCCAGATCTCCTCGGAGATGAACGGCATCATCGGGTGGGCCAGGCGCAGGATCGCCTCCAGCACCCGCACCAGGGTGCGGCGGGTGCCGCGCTTGGCCTCGATGCTGGCGTTATCGTCCCACAGCACCGGCTTGGAGAGCTCCAGGTACCAGTCGCAGTACTCGTTCCAGACGAACTCGTAGAGTGCCTGGGAGGCGTGGTCGAAGCGGAACTCCTCCATCGCCTTGGTCACCTGGGCCTCGGTCTGCTGCAGACGCGAGACGATCCAGCGGTCGGCCAGCGACAGCTCGACGCTCTCGCCCTGACCTTCGAGAGAGACCCCGCAGTCCTGGCCCTCGGCGTTCATCAGCACGTAGCGCGAGGCGTTCCACAGCTTGTTGCAGAAGTTGCGGTAGCCGTCGAGGCGGCCCATGTCGAACTTGATGTCGCGCCCGGTGGTGGCCTGGGAGAGGAAGGTGAAGCGCAGCGCATCGGTGCCGTGGGGCTCGATGCCCTCGGGGAACTCGTCGCGGGTGGCCTTGGCGATGGCCTTGGCCTTCTGCGGCTGCATCATGTTGCCGGTGCGCTTCTCGAGCAGCTCGTCCAGGGTGATGCCGTCGATCAGGTCGATGGGGTCGAGCACGTTGCCCTTCGACTTGGACATCTTCTGGCCCTGGCCGTCGCGCACCAGGCCGTGCACGTAGACGGTCTTGAACGGCACCTCGCCGGTGAACTTGAGGGTCAGCATGATCATCCGCGCGACCCAGAAGAAGATGATGTCGAAGCCGGTGACCAGCACGCTGGAGGGGTGGAAGGTCGTGAGCTCCGGGGTCTGCTCCGGCCAGCCCAGGGTGCCGAAGGTCCACAGCCCCGAGCTGAACCAGGTGTCGAGCACGTCTTCGTCCTGGGTCAGTCTTTCGAACTCAAAGTCTTCAGTTAATTTAGAAATACCTTCTTCATTAACCTCTCCATTGACCAATAAATCCTTATCCTTGAGGTATTTCAGTGCTACAGCATGTTTACCGCTTGTCGCTGCCATTTGCTCAAGATATTTCGCCGTAGCCTCGGCCTCGGTGCGGGCGACATAGACGTTGCCCTCGGCGTCGTACCAGGCGGGAATGCGGTGGCCCCACCACAGCTGACGCGAGATGCACCAGTCCTGCAGGTCGCGCATCCATGAGAAGTACATGTTCTCGTAGTTCTTGGGTACGAACTGGATGTCGCCGTTCTCCACCGCTTCGATGGCGGGCCCCGCCAGGCTCTCCACGGCGACGAACCACTGGTCCGTGAGCAGCGGCTCGATGACGTCGCCGGAGCGGTCGCCGTAGGGCAGGGTGTTGTTGACCGTCTCGATCTGTTCGAGCAGCCCGGCGGCCTCCATGTCGGCGACGATCCGCTTGCGCGCCTCGAAGCGGTCGAGGCCGGCGTAGGCCTGGGGCAGGCTGGGATCGATTTCGGGCAGCGGGCGGCCCTGGATGTCGAAGGCCTCGGCCTGGGGCAGGATTGCCGCGTCCTGGGTGAAGACGTTGATCAGCGGCAGGCCGTGGCGGCGACCCACCTCGTAGTCGTTGAAGTCGTGGGCCGGGGTGATCTTCACGCAGCCGGAGCCCTTCTCCATGTCGGCGTGCTCGTCGGCGACGATGGGGATGCGGCGGCCGACCAAGGGCAGCTCGACGAACTTGCCGATCAGCGAGGCGTAGCGCGGATCTTCGGGGTTGACCGCCACGCCGGTATCGCCAAGCAGGGTCTCGGGGCGGGTGGTGGCGACCACCAGATAGTCGAGGCCGGCATCGGTCGTCACGCCGTCGGCCAGCGGATAGCGGAAGTGCCAGAACTGGCCCTGCTGCTCGCGGTTCTCGACCTCGAGGTCGGAGATGGCGGTGTGCAGGGTGGGGTCCCAGTTGACCAGGCGCTTGCCGCGATAGATCAGGTCCTCTTCATAGAGCCGCACGAAGACTTCCTGCACCGCCTTGTAGAAGCCATCGTCCATGGTGAAGCGCTCGCGCGACCAGTCGACGCTGGCGCCCATGCGGCGCAGCTGGCGGGTGATATGGCCGCCGGATTCGTGCTTCCACTCCCACACCCTGTCGATGAACGCCTCGCGGCCCAGGTCGTGGCGGCTCTTGCCCTCTTCGGCGGCGACCTTGCGCTCGACCAGCATCTGGGTGGCGATGCCGGCGTGGTCGGTGCCCACCTGCCACAGGGTGTTGTTGCCCTGCATGCGGCGCCAGCGGATCAGCGTGTCCATGATGGTGTCCTGGAACGCGTGGCCCATGTGCAGGCTGCCGGTGACGTTGGGCGGCGGGATCATGATCGAGTAGGGTTCGCCCTCGCCCGAGGGGGCGAAGCGGCCGTCGGCCTCCCAGCGCTCGTACCAGCGGGATTCGATCTGCTCGGGTTGGTAGGTCTTGTCCATGGGGCGTTCCGGGTCCAGAAATGATCGCCGCCGGGTCGTGGGGCCGGGCGGCGGGAAGTCATCGAAAGCGTGCGAAAAATGGGCTCGATTATAGCGCGATGGGGGAGTGGGCGTCAGCCAGGTGTGTTAACACTTCAGAGGGGCGCCGGGGGCAGGACGAAGAGGAGGTCTTTTGCCATGGATGGCAAAAGTAGCGCCCAGGGATGGGTTCACAGCGCCTCCTCGCAGCCCTGCCGCCGGATCAGCCCCGGTCCCGGCAGCCTCCCGCAACCTTGAAGCGGGGTTCACCCCTTGAGTTGATGTGCCTTGACGGGATAACCGCGCTGCTTGTAGGTCTGCCAGCACTCGCGCTTGGCGACGAGCACCTGCTGGTGCTGGTTGATGATCTCGGCGACCCGCTCGAAGCGCGAGAACCACTCAGGGATGCCCGGGTCGAGGTTGAGCAGCGCCATGGGCGCTTCGGCGCTTGGCTCGGGCGGCTGCTCCCAGCCGATGGTCACCGCCACGCTCTCGGCCATCTCGCTGCCGAGCAGGGCGTGGGGCAGGTAGGCCTCGGGGCGGAAGGTCCACAGCCGCTCGTCGAGATCGCTGGCCATGGCCTCGTCCTCGGCGTGCAGGTGCAGCCGGTAGCCCTTGCCGGCGATGGTCTCGGCCAGCCGGCAGGCGAAGTCGAGCCGCGCTTCCAGCGTGGTGTCGGGGAGAATGTAGAAGTCGACCTGGGTCATGGAAGGCTCTCTGACCTCGGTGGCAGAGGGGCTTTGCCGGCGACAGGGTTACGAGGAGGCGCTGTGAACCCATCCCTGGGCGCTACTTTTGCCATCCATGGCAAAAGACCTCCTCTTCACCCTGTCCCCGACGCCCCTCGTCTAGGTAGCAGACTCAAATGTCATTAACGAAGCGTGGATTCCCGTCGCGAGCGATGAGAGGCTGGCCGCCGCCGGAGCGGAGCGACCGGAGTTGACTGTTGCTCAATGAGGATCGTGAGCACCGCCGGCGGCCAGGATCTCGAGCGCAGCAGGGAATCCTTGTCAGATCAGCTTGGTCAACCAGCCATGCTTGTCTTCGGCCCGGCCGTACTGCAGATCGAGCAGCTTGCCGCGCAGGCGCTTGGCGATCTCGTTGCCGGCGTCGGGCATCTGCACGGTGCCCTCTTCGGTGACCAACTGGCCCACCGGGGTGATCACCGCCGCGGTACCGCAGGCGAAGACTTCGGCGATATCGCCGGAGGCCACGCCGTCGCGCCACTCGTCGATGCTGATGGCACGCTCTTCCGGGGTCAGGCCTTCATCGCGGCCGAGGGTCAGCACCGAGTCGCGGGTCACGCCCTCGAGAATGGTGTCGGTCAGGCGCGGGGTGACCAGGCGCCCGTCCTTGTAGACGAAGAACAGGTTCATGCCGCCCAGCTCCTCGATCCACTTGTTCTCGGCGGCATCGAGGAAGGCGACCTGGCTGCAGCCGTGCTTCTCGGCTTCCTTCTGGGCGGCCAGCGAGGCGGCGTAGTTGCCGCCGCACTTGGCGAAGCCGGTGCCGCCGGGGGCGGCGCGCTTGTAGTGCGAGGAGAGCCAGATCGACACCGGGGCGATGCCGCCCTTGAAGTAGGCCCCGGCGGGGGAGGCGATCACGTAGTAGTCGACTTCCTTGGCCGGGCGCACGCCGAGGAATTTCTCGCTGGCGATCATGAACGGGCGCAGGTAGAGGCTCGATTCGTCGCCCGCGTTCTTGGGCGTGGGCACCCAGCCCTGGTCGAGCTGCATCAGCGCGCGCAGCGACTCGACGAAGGTTTCGTCGTCGAGCTCCGGCAGCGCCAGGCGACGTGCGCTGCGACGAAAGCGCTCGGCGTTCTTCTCCGGGCGAAACGACCACACCGAGCCGTCGGCATGGCGGTAGGCCTTGATGCCCTCGAAGATCTCCTGGCCGTAGTGCAGCACGGCGGCCGCCGGGTCGAGGGTCAGCGGGCCGTAGGGACGCACTTCGTGGCCGTGCCAGCCGGCGTCGGCCGTCCAGCGCACGTGGGCCATGTGATCGGTGAAGTGCAGGCCGAAACCGGGGTTGGCGAGAATGTCGGCGCGAATGTTGGCTGCCGTGGGCGTCGCGGTGGGCAGCATGTCGAAAGTGGCGTTGGGCACGGCAAATGGGTCTCCGCTATGCCGGGATTCCGGCGATTTATTGAGCTTTTCGGCGCTCCGGCGTATGCCGCCGGAGCGCCTGATGCGACAGATGTAACGGTTGGCGCCCGGGATGGCAACCTTGGCGCGTCAGCTTCCGTTCTCGACCTGGCGCGCCTCTTCCTCGCGGTCGAGCAGGTATTGGGTCAACAGCCCTACCGGGCGGCCGCTGGCGCCCTTCTGCTTGCCCGAGGTCCAGGCGGTGCCGGCGATGTCCAGGTGCGCCCAGGGGAACTTGTCGGCGAAGCGCGAGAGGAAGCAGGCCGCGGTGATGGTGCCGGCCGGGCGACCGCCGATGTTGGCCATGTCGGCGAAGTTGGAGTCGAGCTGCTCCTTGTACTCGTCCCACAGCGGCAGGTGCCAGGCGCGGTCCCAGGCCGCCTCGCCGGCGTCGAGCAGGTCCAGCGCCAGGTCGTCGTCGTTGGAGAGCAGGCCGGTGGCGTGGTGGCCCAGGGCGATGATCGCCGCGCCGGTGAGGGTGGCGATGTCGACCACGCTGGCAGGCTCGAAGCGCTCGGCGTAGGTCAGCGCGTCGCACAGCACCAGGCGCCCCTCGGCGTCGGTGTTGAGCACTTCCACGGTGAGGCCTTTCAGCGTCTTGATGATGTCGCCGGGCTTGGTGGCGCGACCGTCGGGCATGTTCTCGGCGGCGGCGACGATGAACACCAGGTTGAGCTTGGGGCGGATGCCGAGTACCGCCTTGGCGGTGCCGAACACGCTGGCCGCGCCGCACATGTCGAACTTCATCTCGTCCATGGCCTCGCCGGGCTTGAGCGAGATGCCGCCGGTATCGAAGGTGATGCCTTTGCCGACCAGTACGTGAGGGGCCTCGTCGGCGTTCTCGGCGCCCTGGTACTTCATCACGATCAGCCGTGAGGGCTGCTCGCTGCCGCGGCCCACCGAGAGCAGGCTGTGAGCGCCGAGCTCCTCCAGCGCCGCCTCGTCGAGGATCTCGACCTCGAGGGCGCCGCCCGATTCGCGGCCGAGCTGCTCGGCCTGATCGGCCAGGTAGCTCGGCGTGCAGACGTTGCCCGGCAGGTTGCCCAGGGTGCGGGTATAGGCCACGCCCTGGCCCACGGCATTGCCGATACGGGCGCCTTCGCGGGCTTCGTCGGCGGCCTCGCTGTCGCTGAGCAGCAGGGCGACCTTGTCGAGTCGGGGGCGCGGGGCCTTCTCCGATTTGAACTCGTCGAAGCGGTAGACCGCACGCTGTGCCGCCTCGGCGGTCATGCGTGCCTTCCAGGCAATGCTACGCTCAGGCACGGGGACGTCGGTGAAGGCCACGGCGACGTCTTCCACCGGCAGGCCGGCGACGGCGGTGAAGGCGGCATCCAGCGCCTTGATGAAGGCCCGCTCCTGGCACTTGCCGCGCTCGCCCAGCCCCACCAGCATCAGGCGGTCGGCGCTGAGGCCGGGGGCGAAGGGGAGCAGTTGCACGTTGCCCAGCTTGGCATCGAAGTCGCCGCGCTCGATCAACTGGCCGATCAGCCGCTCGCTGGCGTCGTCGAGCTTGGCGGCGGCAGGCAGCAGATCGCCATCCTTGAAAACCGGGACCACGAGACAGGCCGCTTCGGCCTTGGCGGGATTGGCCGTCTGAACTGGGAATTCCATGGTGACTCCACAAGACAAGCGATGGGGGATTCTGGATAATGCCGGCACGGCTCCGGGGCCTGCCGAATCACCCCAGTGTACTCAAGGCATGGCGCCATTGCATGGAAGACCGCTGCATGATCATTTTTCGATACCTGACCCGCGAGATCCTGCTCACCATGGCCGCCGTTGCCGGCGTGCTGTTGCTGGTCATCATGGGCAGCCGGTTCATCCGCTACTTCACCGATGCGGCGGAGGGCGACATTCCTGCCACCATCCTCGGCAACCTGATGCTGTTCCACCTGCCTGGCTTTCTCGAGCTGATTCTGCCGCTGGCCTTCTTTCTCGGCATTCTGCTGGCCTATGGGCAGCTCTATCTGAACAGTGAGATCACCGTGCTGGTGGCCTGCGGCACCAGCCCCATTCGGCTGTTCCAGATCAGCCTGGTGCCGGCCACCCTGGTGGCGGTACTGGTCGGGCTGTGCAGCATGTGGCTGACCCCCGCGGGCGCGCTGCACAATGCCGTGATGCTGGAGGAGCAGCGTAGCCGGCTCGACTTCTCCGCCCTGGCGCCGGGGCGTTTCCAGGACTTCGGCGGCGGCCGCACCGCCTACACCGAGTCGTTCAGCGATGATGGCAGTCGCATGCTAGAGGTGTTCATCAGCGAGCGGCAGCGACGCCGCGACGGCACGCCGGAAACCGCCGTGACCCGCGCCGGCAGCGGCTACCAGACCGTCGACCCCGACACCGGCAGCCGCTTCCTGGTGCTGGCCGACGGCGAGCGCTACAGCGTCGACCCGGGGCGCTTCGAGGCCGAGCGGCTGGAGTTCGAGACCTATGCCGTACGCCTCTCGCTCGGCGGTGAGCGGCGCGAACTGGAGTCGGCGGAGTACGCCACCACGGCCGCGCTGCTGCGCGACGACTCGAGCCGTGCGCAGGCCCAGTTGCAGTGGCGCCTGTCATTGCCGCTGATGGTCTTCATCTTGACCCTGATGGCCATGCCGCTCTCGAGGGTCAACCCGCGTCAGGGACGCTTCGCCAAGCTGCTGCCGGCGATTTTCCTGCACGTCTGTTATCTCAGCCTGCTGCTGGCAGCGCTGGACGCCATCGGCCGCGGTACTCTGCCGGCGGCAATCGGCATGTGGCCGATTCACCTCGTGTTCCTGGCGCTCGGCCTGGGCCTGATGATGCACCACCAGCGCAGGGGGATGCGTTGATGCTGACGGATCGTCTCGATCGCTATATCGCCCGCAATGTGCTGGGGGCGATCATCGTCGTCCAGGTGGTGCTGCTGGGCCTCGACCTGGTGATCTCCTACATCAATGACCTGGACGATGTGGAGGGCGACTACGGCGCCTTCCAGGTGCTGCTCTATCTGCTGATGCGGGTGCCATGGCGCTTCTATCAATACGCTCCAGTGGCGGTACTGATCGGCGCGCTGATCGGCCTGGGCAGCATGGCGTCGAGCAACGAGCTGACGGTGATGCGCGCGGCGGGGCGCTCCCTGGCGCGCATCCTGTGGGGGGTGATGAAGCCCATCATCCTGGTGGTGGTCGTGGTGCTGCTGACCGCCGAGTACGTCAGCCCGCGTACCGAGCAGTTCGCCAGTGCCTGGCGTCTGGAACAGATGCAGGGCGAGGGCGCGGTGCTGGTCCAGCGCGGCGGCTGGCAGCGTGAGGGCGACAGCGTCTACCGCTTCGGCGCCATACGCGCCGACGACACCGTGCTCGACCTGACCCGCTACCGCTTCGAGGGGCGCGAGCTGCGCGAGGCCACGGTAGCCGAGCGTGCGGTATGGCGCGACGGGAGCTGGCAGCTCGAGGAGGTGGGCATCACGCGCTTCTTCGACGACCGCACCGAGGCGGAGCATCACGCTCAGCACCCCTGGCAGACCAACCTGACGCCGGCCCAGCTCAATCGACTGCTGCTGCCGATTAACAGCCAGGCGCCCAGCGAGCTGTGGGCCTACTCCCGCTTCCTGCGGGATCAGGGCCTGCAGGCGACCCAGCCGCTGCTCTACTTCTGGCAGAAGATGCTGATGCCCTTGACCATGGCCTCGCTGGTACTGGTGGCGGCCTCGTTCGTGTTCGGCCCGCTGCGTACCGTGGCGGCCGGTACGCGGGTGTTCTATGGGGTTATCGTCGGGCTGACGTTCAAGTACCTGCAGGACCTGCTGGCACCGGCCTCGACGGTGTTCGGCTTTTCACCGGTATGGGCGGTGCTGACCCCGATTCTGGTCAGTGCCGGGCTGGGGTTTTACCTGCTGCGCCGTACCGGCTGAGGGGCGCTGGCCGCACTGCCTAGGGCGATCGAGCCCACGTATACGCTAGGAAAAGAGACCGCAATGCAACGACGTTTCGATCAGCTCGACGATGTATGGCCGGCCGGCCTCGGTCGGCGCCTGGGCGCCATGCTCTACGACGCCTTTCTGGTGGCGGCGATCTGGATCGCCATCGCCGTGCTGCACGTGGCGTTCGTGCGCTACGTGCTGGGCCTGGGCCCGGAGGATGTCGGCGCAGGGGAGCCCCAGCGCCTGACGCTGCAACTGCTGCTGCTGGCTGGCGCCTTCGTCTTCTTCGCCTTCTCCTGGATGCGCGGCGGCATGACGCTCGGCATGCAGGCCTGGCGCCTGCGTGTGCAGACCCCCGATGGCCGCTCGATCACGCTGATGCAGAGCCTGCTGCGCTATGTAGTGGCCTGGCTCTCCCTGGCCGCCTTCGGCCTGGGCTATCTGTGGGTACTGTTCGACCGCCAGCGCCGCAGCTGGCCGGATATCGTCTCCGGTACGCAGGTGGTGGTGCTGCCCAAGGCGACGCGACGATAATGTGACACCGATCAAAAAATGTTCGATTTGCCCTTGCGATAGTCTATGCGAATCATTTACATTAATCCTTGTAAGCACAGCGAGGTGATGTCGATGTACGTATGTCTCTGCAAGGGCGTATCAGACCGCAAGATCCGCGAGACCGTGGCGGACGGTGCGCGCAGCTGGCGTGAAGTCCAGCAGGAAACGGGCTGCGGCACCCAGTGCGGCAAGTGCGCTTCTGTGGGCAAGACCATCACCCGCGACGCCGTCACCGCTGAAGTCATGGCTTCCGCCAGCGACCTGGCTTACGCCGTATAGCGGCTCTCTTCTTCCCTCGCAGGCATCAGCCTGCCAGTGACGCCAATCTTTCTCATTCTTGTTGTCATTGATCCAACCTGCTGCTCCGGTTGGATTTTTTGCGTGGTTGGCCGGATACTGCCTATCCTTAATGGATGAGCGTCACGTAACGACAAGGCAAGGCCCCAAGACCGACCGGAGAAGGGAGAAAGGCAATGAAAGGCGATGCCAAGGTCATCGAGCACCTGAACAAGGCCCTCGGCAACGAGCTAGTGGCCATCAATCAGTACTTCCTGCATGCCAAGATGTACAAGGACTGGGGCCTCAAGGCGCTGGCCAAGTGGGAGTACGACGAATCCATCGACGAAATGAAGCATGCCGACAAGCTGATCGAGCGTATCCTGTTCCTCGAGGGCGTGCCCAACCTGCAGGATCTCGGCAAGCTGCACATCGGCGAGAACGTGCGCGAGATGCTCGAGAGCGATCTCAAGATCGAGCATGAAGGTCGTAACGATTACATCGAGGCCATCGCCTACTGCGAGCAGGTCAAGGACTACGTCTCCCGTGACCTGTTCCGCGAGATCCTGGCCGACGAAGAAGAGCACATCGACCATATCGAGACCGAGCTTGGCCTGATCGACAAGGTCGGCATCGAGAACTACCTGCTGAAGCAGATGCAGGAAGCCGGCGACGAGTAACGACGGCTCCGCAAGGCTCCCACGGCACCGACCCTCGTCGGTGCCGTTTTCTATTGGCTCCCATGGGCCATTTCCCCTCCCCTGCGTTTACGCTGCGTTACCTGGCCTGTGCTGTTGCCGTTACCGATGAACTAAGCTGGTGCAAACGGTCCGCTTTGGTGCCAGCGCATGCCTCTGCCTGGTGCCATGACGGAGAGCCATGCCCCGACATGGCTCGCTGACCCCCAAAGCCGAAGTGGATTTGATGGCTTTGGCAGGCCGATTGCATAGAACAAGCACAACCAGAACGCATCGCGAGGGTGGCATTCATGAGTCGTCAACTTACCGCCGGCCTGTTGGCCGGTGCATTGGGCCTGTCTCTGCTCGGCACCGCCGTGGCCCAGGCGGATGAAACCCGTATTCGCTTCCAGCTCGACTGGCGCTTCGAAGGGCCTTCGGCACCCTTCCTGATGGCGGTGGAGCGCGGCTATTTCGCCGCCGAGGGGCTCAACGTGCAGATCGACTCCGGCAGCGGCTCCGCCGGCGCCATCAACCGGGTCGCCTCGGGGGCCTACGAGATGGGCTTCGGCGATCTCAATGCATTGGTGGAGTTTCTTGCCGAGAACCCAGACGGCCCGGGCATCCAGGGGGTCTACGTGGTCTACGACGGCACGCCGGCCTCGGTGCTGGCGCGCAAGGATCGCGGCATCGAGTCGCCGGCGGACCTGGCCGGCAAGGCGCTCGCCGCCCCGGCCTTCGATACCGGCTACCGGGCCTGGGGCATCTTCGCCGCCGCCAACGACCTCGAGGCCGGGGCCGTCGAATGGCAGAACGTCGACCCCGCGCTGCGCGAGACGCTGCTGGTCCGCGGCGACGTGGATGCCATCACCGGCTTCTACTTCACCAGCCTGCTCAATCTGGAAGGCCGTGGCATGAGCGAGGAGCAGCTCACCATCATGCCGTTCCCGGACTACGGCGTGCCGCTCTACGGCAACGCCATCATTGCCAGTGAAGCGTTCTCCGAGGCCAACCCCGAGGCAGTAGAGGGTTTCCTGCGCGCCTTCAACCGCGCCCTGGCGGAGACCCTGGCCGACCCCGAGGGGGCCATCGAGTACGTGCGTAACCGCGACGCGCTGATCGACGTGGAGATGGAGACGCGTCGGCTCAAGCTTGCCATCGACAGCGTCATCGACACCGAAGAGGCACGCGCCAACGGCGCCGGCGACGTGGACGAGCAGCGCCTGCGCGAGGCCATCCAACTGGTGGCGGACGCCTACGACCTGCCTTCGGTGCCCGAGCCCGAGCGGGTCTTCACCTCGCGCTTCCTGCCGCCGCAGGAGGAGCGCATGATCTTCCCCGAACGCGCGGAGTGACGGCTTTGGCAGACTCCACGCCCTTCGTCGACTTCGACCGGGTCAGCCTGGCTTACGACGACTCCGGCAATGCCATCGAGGACATCTCGCTCTCCATCCGGGAGGGCGAGTTCGTTGCCTTCGTCGGCCCCTCCGGCTGCGGCAAGTCGACCTTCATGAAGCTGTGTACCGGGCTGCATGCGCCCACCGCCGGCAGCGTGCAGGTGGACGGCGCCGCGGTGGGCGGGCCGCTGAAGATCTGCGGTATGGCGTTCCAGAGCGCCAATCTGCTGCCCTGGCGTACCACGCTGGACAACGTGCTGCTGCCGCTGGAGATCGTCAAACCCTATCGCTCGCAGTTTCGCAAGCGACGCGCGGAGTTCGTCGGTTGGGCCCGCGACCTGCTGTGCACGGTGGGGCTCGAGGGCTACGAGGACCAGTACCCCTGGCAGCTCTCCGGTGGCATGCAGCAGCGCGCCTCGATCTGCCGCGCGCTGATCCACCGTCCGCGCCTGCTGATGCTTGACGAGCCCTTCGGCGCGCTGGACGCCTTCACCCGCGAGGAGCTGTGGTGCGTGCTGCGCGATCTGTGGGAGGCCCAGCGCTTCACCGTGGTGCTGGTGACCCACGACCTGCGCGAGGCGGCGTTCCTGGCCGACACCGTCTACGTCATGAGCCGGCGCCCGGGGCGCATCATCGAACGCCGCGAGATCGATCTGCCGCGCCCCCGCGAGCTGGCGGTCACCTACGAGAAGCCCTTCATCGATCTGGTGCAGCAGCTGCGCAACCTGATCGGCGACATCCGCAGTGCCTGAGGAGCGAGCATGAACAACAACGACAAGCTGCGCGAGCGGCTGGCGCCCTGGGTCGCGGTGCTGGCGCTGGTGGCGATCTGGGAGGTCAGCGTGCGCCTGCTGCAGGTGCCGGAGTTCATCTTTCCCAGCGCCTCGGCCACCGCCCAGGCGCTGGTGACCTTTGCCGGGCCCATCGGCATGCACTCCTGGCAGACCCTGTGGACCACCTTGGCGGGGTTCGCTTTGGGCGTGGCGGTGGGGCTGGCGCTGGGCTTCGTCATCGGCTCCTCGCGCTTTCTCTACCACGCCTGCTATCCACTGCTGGTGGGCTTCAATGCCATTCCCAAGGTGGCCTTCGTGCCGATCCTGGTGGTGTGGTTCGGCATCGGCTCGGTGCCGGCGATCCTCACCGCCTTTCTGATCTGCTTCTTTCCCATCGTAGTCAACGTGGCCACCGGGCTCGCCACCCTGGAGCCGGAAATGGAGGATGTGCTGCGGGTACTCGGCGCAAGGCGCATCGACGTGCTGCTCAAGGTGGGGCTGCCGCGCTCGTTGCCCTACTTCTTCGCCTCGCTGAAGATCGCCATCACTCTGGCCTTCGTCGGCACCGTGGTCTCCGAGACGGTGGCGTCGAACCAGGGCATCGGCTACCTGATGATGAGCGCCGGCTCGCAGATGCGCATGGCGCTGGTGTTCGCCGGCCTGATCGTGATCAGCGCCATGGCCATGGTCATGTACGAGCTGTTTGCGTTACTGGAGAAGCGGATGACGGGGTGGGCGCATCGAGGCCAGCGCTAGAACGCTTTCTCCAGGTCGAAGCGCGGCACCGGTTCGCCGCGCACCTCGACGGTCTCGGTGAACATGGCGAGCGGGCGGACCCACAGGCCGTAGTCGCCGTACAGCGCGCGATACACTACCAGGGGCTCTTCGGTTTCGCTGTGATGAGCGACGCCGATCACCTCGTAGCGGTTGCCCTTGTAGTGACTGTAGATGCCGGGAACGGGGTGGGGGTGGGTCATCGCGCAGGGCTCCAGTTCAGGGTCGTTATCGTTATCGGTCGCCGCTTTCGGCAGCGCGCTTTGCCAGGCGGGCCAGCACCCGTGAGGCGGCCACGAAGCCGAAGCCGCCGGTGACGAAGGTGGCCGCACCCACGCCGGAGGCGCAGTCGAGGCGGGTCGATTCCCCGGCGCCGGGTTTCTGCAGGCAGACCTCGCCGTCGGCGCCGGGGTAGATCAGCTGTTCGTCAGAATAGACGCATTCCACCGAGAAGCGACGCTTGGGGTTGCGTGAGAAGCCGTAATCCCGGCGCAGCCGGGCGCGCACCTTGGCCAGCAGCGGGTCGTGCTCGGTGCGCGCCAGGTCCGCCACCTTGATGCGGGTGGGGTCTTGCTGCCCGCCGGCGGCACCGGCCACGACGATGGGCAGCTTGCGCCGCTTGCACCAGGCGATCAGCGCGGCCTTGGCCACCACGCTGTCGATGGCGTCGACCACGTAGTCGGCATCCTCGGGAATGCGCTGGGCCAGGTTGCCCGGCGTGACGAAGGCCGTGTCGGCGACGACCTGAATGCTGGGCTGGATCGCCCGGCAGCGCTCGGCCAGCACATCGACCTTGGGCCGGCCGATGTTGCCATCCAGGGCGGGAAGTTGGCGGTTGACGTTGGACACGCAGACGTCGTCGAGATCGATCAGGGTGAGGCGGCCGATTCCCGAGCGCGCCAGTGCTTCTACCGTCCAACTGCCGACACCACCCACGCCGACCACGACGACGTGGGCCTGACGAAAGTAGTCGAGCGCACGGGCGCCGTAGAGTCGCCGAATTCCACCGAAGCGGAAATCGTAGTCGTCCTGGGCCGGGGCGGCTTCCTGCGGTGGCAATGGGGCGGTCATGTCGGCGTCTTGAAACTCCGGTTGGTGGCGGTGGTGTCAGGCTAGGGAGAGCGGCGCTTCGGAGCAACCTGCCTGGTCGGTAGGCAGGTGGCCAGCCCAGCCGAAATGCTGGAACAGGGTCGTCATGGCGGCGTCCAGGCTACAGCTCAAGGTCAGGCAGCGCCCCGTGACGGGATGTTCAAAGCTCAAGCCGACGGCCGCCAGCAGCAGCCGCGGGCAGCCCAGGCGCTCGGCGAAGAAGCGGTTGTGGTTGCCCTTGCCGTGCTTGGCGTCGCCGATGATTGGGTAGCCGCGCCGTGACAGGTGGCGCCGGATCTGGTGGCGGCGGCCGGTCAGCGGGCGCACCTCCATCAGGGAGTAGCGGCTGCTGGGATAGCGGTCCACCTGCACCGGCAGCTCGACGCTGTCCAGCCGCTTCACTTCGGTGAGGGCTTCGAGCGCCGGCATCTCCGCCTTGGGCCGGCTGCCATCCTCCTCGCGCAGGGCGTAATCGAGCCACTCTTGTGCGGGGCCGACGCCGCGCACCACCGCCAGATAGCGCTTGGCGGCCCGGCGTTCGGTGAAGATCTCGCCCAGGCGTGCAGCGATGTCCGAATTCAGAGCGAACACCATCACGCCCGAGGTGGGGCGATCCAGTCGATGTACCGGATAGACGCGCTGGCCGAGCTGATCGCGCAGGCGTTGCAGCAGGAACTCGCGCTCGCCGCCCGCCAGCTTGGAGCGGTGCACCAGCAGGCCCGCCGGCTTGTGCACCGCGACCAGGTGCTCGTCCCGGTAGAGAAGGCTCAGAGGGTTCGTCATGACGGCCCGGTTCGGCAACGAAAGGCCGCTATTGTCGCCTTGGCCAATGCCCTTGTCACCCCGAGTTGCGGCTGGCTGCCTCGCTCACTCGCTGTCCTGACAGTTGCCGCGCAGCTCGATGGCGTGGGCGATGCGCTCGATGCCTTGGCGATACGCCGCCCGGCGATAGGAGATCTCCTCCTGTTCGGCGCGCTCGAAGACCAGTTCGCTCTGGCGTTCGAGGTGCTCGGCCAGCCGCCGATTGATCTCCTCCTCCGGCCAGCGCTCGCCGCTACGATTCTGCACCCACTCGTAGTAGCTGACGATGACGCCGCCAGTGTTGGCCAGCACGTCGGGCAGTACCGGCACGCCGCGCTCCTCGAGCCGTTCGTCGGCACGGCTACTGACCGGCCCGTTGGCGATCTCGAGCAGCGCGCCGGCCTTGACCTGATCGACGTTGTCTTCATGCACCTGATTCTCCAGTGCCGCCAGCGCCAGGACGTCTACCTCCAGGGTGAGCAGCTCGTCGCGATCGAGCTTCTCAACGTCCTCGGCAATGCACACAGAATCGTCGCAGTAAACCATCTCGTGCAGCCGCATATTGCGCTGCTTCTGCTCCATGATGGCGTCAGGATCGAGGCCTTCCTCGCTGTAGATGGCGCCTTTGGAGTCGGACACCGCAACGATGCGATAGCCCTGATCGTGGGCCAGACGGGCAAAGTGATAGGCGGCATTGCCGAAACCCTGAATGGCCACCGTGGTCTCCTCGGGCTTGCGCTTCTCGCGCGCTGCCCACAGGTCGAGCACGTGCAGGGCGCCGCGTCCGGTGGCGGCCACACGACCCAGCGACCCGCCCAGCTCGGGAGGCTTGCCGGTAATCGCGGCGGGCACCTTGCCGCGGGCCAAATGATCGAACTCGTCGGCCATCCAGCCCATCACCGTGGCGTTGGTGTTTACGTCCGGTGCGGGAATGTCGCGGTCGGGTCCCATGATGTCGGCGATGGCGCGAACGTAGCCCCGGGCCAGTCGTTCCAGCTCCAGCTTCGACAGCTGCTTGGGGTCCACCTTCACGCCGCCCTTGCCGCCGCCGTAGGGCAGGTCGACCACGGCGCACTTCACCGCCATCCAGAAGCTGAGGGTGGTCACTTCCTCCTGATTGACGTCGGGATGAAAGCGAATGCCGCCCTTGGCCGGCCCCAGCGTCGTGTTGTACTGCACCCGCCAGCCGGGAAAGACCTTGAGACTGCCATCGTCCATGCGCACCGGTACGCTGACCTGCAGCGAGAGGGTGGGTTGCATCAGCCGCTCCCTGGCATCGCCCTGGATGTCGATGGCTTGGCACACTTCCTCGAGGCGCGAACGCGCATCGTCGAACAGGTTGGCATGCTCCGTTTGCCCGGACATCGGCTTCCTCCTGATGATGTGACCTGTCGTTGCCTGATTCAGCGTAGCAGCATCGGCTGGGATGTGAGCCAAGGACGCCAGAACATAAAGCTTCAAACGGTTACATGCTGAAGCACTATCTTGAGCAGGAGATTCGGACAAGGAGGTTGGTGTGAGTCGATTGGCCCGAAGCGCGCTGCTCTGGTGCGGTGGCTATCTGCTGTTGGTTCTGCTGCCCCTCGGTATCGCCGTTGTCGTCCGGCCCGACGAAACGCGGGAATTCGGTGCCGAGTTCGGTGCCCTGCTGGGACTGCTGGCGCTCGGAGTGCTGGCCGGTCAGGCGGTGATCTCGGGGCGGCATCGCTGGTTCGCCGAAGCGGTCGGCCACGACAACATCCTGCAATTCCACCGCCAGACCGGCATCTTTGCGCTGCTGCTGGTGCTGGCCCATCCGCTGGCGATGATCGCCACCCGCCCCGGCTGGATCGAGTATCTCGACCCCCGCGAGGAGACCCTGCGCGCCATCACCCTGATACTGTTGGTGCTGGCCACGCTTTTGCTGGTGGCAAGCTCGCTGTGGCGAACGCGGTTCGGGCTCTCCTACGAGTGGTGGCGGGCTCTGCACGGCGGGCTGTCGCTTTTCGTCGTCGCCGGTGGCCTGGGCCATGCGGTCATGGTGCAGCACTACACGGAAGGCATCTTCACGACGCTGCTGCTGGGCGCGGTGGTGGGGCTTGCGCTGCTGCTGGTGGTCGAATCGCGCCTGCTGAGGCCGTGGCGGCTACGCAAGCGCCCCTGGACGGTGGTGGACAACCAGCAGGAGCGTGGCGATGCGGCGACCCTGACGCTGCAGGCCGAAGGAGACCATCGGCTCGATTTCGCCCCGGGGCAGTTCTTCTGGATCACCCTGGGCGAGACGCCGTTCTCGCTGCAGCAGCACCCCTTCTCGGTGGCCTCGTCCAGCGCAGACGGCAAGCGCTTCGCGTTCACGGCCAAGCGCCTGGGCGACTTCACCAATACGCTCCCCGAGGTACCGCCGGGCACGCGTGTCTTCGTCGAAGGCCCCTATGGCGCCTTCATACCCGAACCGGACAATGCCTCCGGTGCGGTACTCATCGCCGGAGGCATCGGCGTCACGCCGATCATGAGCATCCTGCGCTCGCTGCGTGACCAGGGCGACACCCGGCCGCTGTGGCTGCTCTATGCCAACAAGACCTGGGAGGACGCCACCTTTCGCGACGAACTGGCCGAGCTGGAGCAGGTTCTCGATCTCGACGTAATTCATGTCATCAGCGATCCCGAACCCGAATGGAAAGGGGAGCGCGGCAAGATCGACGAAGCGCTGGTGAGGCGCCGCCTGCCCCCGGACGACGGCCGCCGCGAGTACTTCATCTGCGGCCCCGAACCGCTGATGAATGCCGCGGAGAAAGCGTTGCTCGCGCAAGGCGCGGCGGCCACGCGGATCTATTCCGACCGCTTCGACATCGTCTAGCAGAGCGCATCGTTGAGGAGGGAAGCATGCTGCATGTCATCGCCAAATGGGCCGGCAGCGTAGTCAGCGGGCTGCTGTTGCTGATCGTGGTGCTGCTGGCGCTATGGTTGGCAGGTCGGCTCTGAGGGAGTGAGCTTGATGGGCCGAGCAGGGCCTGGCGCGTGACGATGGGGGCTGGCCATGAAGCATGGTGCTCGGGCATGATCGGATTTTCTCCCTGACCGTGAGGCTCCCATGTCTCCTGAAAGCGCCTTGCTCTACTTCCTGGCCATCTTCGTCTTCGCCGTCACCCCCGGCCCCGGGATCTTCGCCATCCTGGCCCGCGGCATGTCCGCCGGGGCGCGTGCCTGCTGGCCCCTGGCGCTGGGCATGACGGTCAGCGACCTGCTGTACCTCATGCTGGCCTTTCACGGGCTGGCGGTGCTGGCCGAGCATTGGGGCGAGGCGTTCACCCTGATTCGCTATCTCGGTGCCGGCTACCTCTTCTACCTGGCCTGGAAACTGTGGACCTCGCCCGTCGGTGACGCCGACCTGTCGGCAGGTTCTCGGCGCGTCGACATCGTAAAGGGGTTTCTGCAGGGCTTTCTCATCTCCGCTTCCAACCCCAAGGTCATCCTGTTCTACATCGCCTTCTTGCCGACCTTCGTCGATCTCGCTGCGCTGGCCTCGGGCGACATGCTGTTGACCGTGTCGCTCACGTTCGTCGGACTCATGCTGGGGCTGATGTTGGTTGCCATGGGGGCCGCCAGCGCCCGCCGGTGGCTGCAGAGCGAGCGGGCCATGAAGGGAGCCAACCGCTCCGCGGGTGCGCTGATGGTGGCGGCAGGCGCCTTTCTGGTGGCCAAGGGCTGAGCGTCGCGAGGGCTGCGCCGCGGCGTACCGACGACCTCAGGCCAGCCAGTCGCTACGCTCGAGGCGGTAGATGCAGCAGAGGTCGTTGCCCAGGTGGCGCCGTTCGACGAAGCGGAAGCCCAGCCGCTCGTAGAAGCGCTGGGCACGCCGGTTGTCGGCGAGCGGGTCGATCAGCACGGCGGAAACCTGCGGGTCGGCGAAGCAGTGCGCCAGGGCCAGCTGCATCATGGTGGTGCCGTATCCCTTGCCCAGCTCGTCGGGTTCGCCGATCCAGATGTCGATGGCTCGCAGGCCGTCGCCCACCTCCCCCCAGTAGCCGCTCTCGTCACGGGCGGGGTCGAGTATCTGGATGAAGCCGATGGCGCGTCCTTCGCGCTCGGCGATGAACTGCTGACGCCAGTCGGTCGGCTGGGCCAGCTCGGTCTGCCACTCCCATTTGTCGTTGGGGTTGGCGGCAACGACATGGGGCTCGGCGTCCCAGCGTTCGAGCAGGACACGGTCTTCGGGTGTCGCGGGGCGCAGGCGCAGCCGCCGCTTGGCATTCACGTCCCTGAGAGAGTCAGTTTCCACCAGCGTCTCATTCCATCGAAATAGCCTAGCTAAAGCATAGCAGCTGCCATCCCGAACAGCGGTCATTCGGCGGTTCGGTCCGGGGGTGGGGCTCCAGTCCGGCGCCGCCGCTCGCGCTCACGGCGGCGGTGGTGGGCCAGGGCATTGCCATTTGCCAGTTGGACCAGGAAATCGATCTCCTCGTCACTGAGCGGTTCGCGCTGGCGCCGTGGCATAGGGCTTCTCCTGTCGAAGCGCTAGGTCTCTCCGACGCTAACGACGGATGGTGACAGAGTGGTGACGATCCGAGCCGGGTGAACACGAAGCTGGTCAGCCTGCTTGCCGCAAGGCGTCTAGCAGCTCATCGTGCCGCTCGGCACGGGCTACCAGCAGGCTGTGCCATTCGGCAGGGTTGGTGTTGCCCTCGAGGTCAGTCACGACAAGACCCGCCTCCCGGGCGAAGACGATGCCGGCGGCCACGTCCCACAGGTCGAGCCTGGCGCCTTGAGACCAGAAGGCATCGAAGCGGCCAAGGCCGGTGTAGGCGATCTCCAGTGCTGCCGAGCCGGGGGTCCGAATCCCGGCCACGGCCGGCATCATTGCCGTGAGCTGGCGCAGGCTGGTAGGGCAGTCGCCCTTGGCATGATAGGGCAGGCAGGTGGCGAGGAGCATTTCCGGCATGGGGCGGGCCGGAGAGGCGACGACACGGCGGCTGCCCAGGTAAGCGCCTTGCCCATGAACCGCCCACAGCATCTCGTCGAGCAGCGGTTGGTAGACCACCCCGTGGGTCAGTTGGTCGCCCTGGCGCACGGCGATGGATACCGAGAAGTGGGGCACTCGGTGCAGGAAGTTGTTGGTGCCGTCCAGCGGGTCGATGACCACCACGACGTTGTTGTCTTGAGCCGGCGTTGCGCCCGTTTCCTCACCCAGGAAACCGACCTTGGGATGAACGTTTCGCACGCTGTTGATGATGGCGTGTTCTGCCGCCCGGTCGTAGTCGGTCACGAAGTCCGAGGCGCCCTTGCACTGGAAGTCGATCGTGCCGGCGGCGCGGTAGCCCTCGCGCAGGATTTCGCCCGCTGCCTGAGCGGCTTGCTTGAGCGTATCGATCAGAGTGGGTGAGGTAACGTTTGTCATGCCGAGCCTCTTGGATCATGGCCAAAACCACTATGTTACTGCCTGCAGATGTCGGGAAATTGACACCTGCCGGTGTCTCACATGACTGGCGTCTGCTCCTTTTCATTGGCTTCGGGGGGTAATACCTCTGTCGCAGACGATACCGTCTGTTGGGTACTGGAGGCCGTCAGCGTGGTGAGTGGCACCGCTCTGGCGTTACCGCTCCCTGCTATTTGCATCCCTGCTATTCGAGCATAAAGCCCGGCCAGTTCGGCGGCCTTGGCGTCCTCGTGCCAGCCTGCCGCATGGGTCATGGCACGCTGCGCCAGTTCGCCGCGCAGCGCGTCATCGTCGAGCAGTCGGTTCACCTTGGCGGCGAAGTCGTCGAGATCCTCGTCGGCAATCAGGCAACCCGCACCGTCCACCAGCACGTCGCGGGTGCCCATCATGGCGGTGGAGACGACTGGGGTACCCAGCGCCATGGCCTCCAGCAGCACCAACCCCTGGGTTTCGGTGCGTGAGGCGAAGATGAAGGCATCGGCCGCACGGTAGGCGGTCTGCAGCGGGCCGTTGCGCCCCAGGTAGCCAAGAAAGTGCACGGCGTACTCCATGCCGATCTGCCGAGCCCGGCGTGCCAAGGCCGCTCGGGCCGGTCCTTCGCCAGTAATGATCAGGCGCGTATCGGGATGCTCGGCCAGCACCCGGGGCAGCAGGTCGATCAGAAAGGCGATGTTTTTCTCGAAGGCGAGGCGTCCGACGAACAACAGCAGCCGGGCGTTTTTCGGCAGATGGTAGCGGTCGCGGAAGTCATCGTCCTCGACGGAATGACGGAAGCGCTCCAGCGCCAATCCGGTGGGGATGACTGCCACGGGAGTTTTGACGCCATAGCGCAGGAGTGTGTCGTGCATGGCATGCGACGGTGCCACCAGCGCTGCCAGCCGGCGGCACTGCCACACCGAGAGGCGCCGGGCGAGGAAGCGCAGCCAACGGCTGGGTACGCCGCGAACATAGAGGGGGAGATACTCCTCGAACAGCGTGTGGTAGGTGGCCAGGGCCGGAATGCCCAGCCGCCTTGCCAGCGCCACGCCGGCATAGTGGGCGACGAAGGGTGTGTGAATGTGTACCAGATCGAAGTGCTCTGCGGCGAGCCGCGGCGCCAGCTTCATCACCTCGCGATAGTGCATCATGCGATCTTCGGGGGAGCCAGGAACGCCGCGCGAGGAGATCCTCAGTACGTCCGGTTCATCCACTTGCCCCACGGGATAGCCGGGGCAGACCAGGGTGACGGAATGGCCGAGCCTTTGTAGCGCATCGCGGAAACTGGCAATCGAGGTGGCGACACCGTTGATGCGGGGAAAGTAGACGTCAGAAAGCATCAATATGTTCATGGTTCGGCTCGGCATGGCAGGATGCCTCACCATCCTGCGTCGTCCGAGTGACGCCATGGTGACAGTGTGATTCTCTTCCTGTCACGGTGAGAGCGGGCGCTTTTGCTCTCCCGCTCGGCTACCCCTTGGGGTATCGGCGTGTTATCCCCTTGTCACTTCGATGAGCCAAACTGGCACACTTCATTTTCATGTATCCACAAGGCTGCGAAGTGTCATGAGGGAAATGGAACAGTACGTCTATCAAAGTCTGAACGAAGCACGGGCGGCACTGGATGCCTTGCTAGATGATGGAGAGACCCTACGCACACTTGCAGCAGCTGGGCGGCAGCTCAGTAATACGTTTCGTCATGGTGGACGTGTATTCAGTTGCGGCAACGGCGGATCCATGTGCGATGCCATGCACTTCGCCGAAGAGCTGTCGGGCCGTTACCGGTTGCATCGCAAGGGGTTGCCAGCGGCTTCCATCAGTGACCCGAGTCACCTGAGTTGTGTCGGTAATGATTATGGCTATGATCGGGTGTTCGCTCGCTACTTGGAGGCTCATGGCCGTGAGGGCGATTGCCTGTTGGCCATCAGTACCAGCGGTACGAGTACCAATGTGCTCGCCGCGGCGGATTACGCAAGCCGCCATGGGATCCATATCATCGCGTTGACCGGTCGCCCCGGCTCTACGCTTAGCGAGCTGTCGGACACTGAGATTTGTACTCCAGCAGGGCAATATGCCGATCGAGTTCAGGAGTTGCATATCAAGGTCATTCACATTCTGATCGAGCTGGTGGAGCGGGAGCTGTTTCCTGAAAACTACTGACTGCTCGCCTGTTCACTTCTATGGCCATTTATCGGGTCCATCGAGATGGGCACAGCCGCTCTTGGTAACGCAACCGGTGTCATTGCCCTTGTCACTGGACTGACGCAGGCTATGGGGCGTCTTGAAACCCAGGCTTGTGGAGGATGCCATGCACCTTGCCCTGTTCGACCTTGACGATACCCTGCTGGATGGCGACTGCAGCGCGCTCTGGAATGGCTGGATGGTAGAGCGTGGCTGGGTTGATGCCCCGGGCGAGTTTCTGGCCCATGCACAGGCCATGGATGCGGCCTACCATACTGGCCGGTTGCGTCTGGAGAAGTATCTGTCTTTGACCTTGGCTCCCTTGGCCGGGCGCCATGTGAATGAGGTTGACGCCGAGGTGGCGGACTTCGTCGCGGCGCGCATCCTGCCGCGGCTGTTTGCTCAAGGGCGGGCGCGCATCGCCGAGCACTGCGCTCGGGGTGAGACGCCGATGATCATTTCCGCTTCGTCGCGGCATCTCGTGGCACCGATTGCTGCCGAGCTGGGTATCGAGGCGGTGATCGCCGTGGAGCCGGCGCTGGAGAGTGGGTACTTCACCGGTGGCACTACCGGGATACTCTCCTACCGGGATGGCAAGATCGCTCGCCTCGAGCAGTGGCTGGCGGAAAAGGGCGCTGTCAGCCATCTGACGTTCTATTCCGATTCTCAGAACGACTTGCCGCTACTTGGCCGGGTGGACCGCCCGGTGGCGGTGAACCCCGATGCGGTACTTGCCGAAGTGGCTCGGGTAGAGGGCTGGGAGCGGCTGGACTGGCGACCGTGTGCGGCGCTGGTCGGCTGACTCTGCGTCTCGCTCAGGCTCGAACATTCCGCAGAGCCAACCAATGTTGCACTCTTGATCTCGTACTCCCTGGGCACGTTCTCTATAGTCGATCATTGTTGCCTGCTGGCTGACAGGGAGTGTTACATGAGTGATGCCTACTATCTGCGCCTCACCGATCATCTGCGTGAGCTGCTCAGCAACCCGGAGGCCTTCGAGGCGGGCCGCCTGCCCGCCGAGCGGACCCTGGCGGAACGCTTTCGAACCACTCGGGTTACTTTGCGCCAGGCTTTGGCTCACCAGCCGTCTCCCCCCTACACCGTACGTTTGCCGCTCTTGCGGTTGAAGGGATGCAGCGCTTCGCGGCGTACGTAAAAGCGCAGGGTCTCGCCTTCCGCCACCGGAGGCTGGCCGGCGGTGCGAATCACGCTGGGCTGGTCGCTGCCGGCCAGGCGTACGTAGAGGTGGCTCTCGGCGCCGGCGGCCTCGAACAGCTCCAAGGTGGAGTCCACCACCAGGTGTGGGCCACTCGGGGCTTGCATGTGTAGGTCGTCGGGGCGAATGCCGACGATATCGGTACTCTTGGGCAGGTCCCCGAGTAAGCCATTGCCCCTCTCTCGCAGGTAGTCTAGCGGAATCAGGTTCATGGCCGGTGAGCCGATGAAGGTCGCCACGAAGATCGAGGCTGGGCGCGCATAGATCTCCATGGGGGTGCCGACCTGCTCGATGCGCCCGCCGTTGAGCACCACCAGGCGGTCGCCCAGGGTCATGGCTTCGAGCTGATCGTGGGTGACATAAAGGCTGGTGGTCTTCAGACGACGCTGGAGCTGCTTGATCTCCACGCGCATCTGCACCCGCAGCTTGGCATCGAGGTTGGAGAGCGGCTCGTCGAACAGAAAGGCGGCAGGCTCGCGCACCAAAGCCCGGCCCATGGCCACCCGCTGACGCTGGCCGCCCGAGAGCTGGCGCGGCTTGCGCGGCAGGAAGTCCTCGATTTCCAGCATGCGTGCCGCTTCCTGTACTCGTCGTTCGATCTCGCTGCGCTTAAAACCGCGATTCTTGAGGCCATAGGCCAGGTTGTCGAACACCGTCATATGGGGGTAGAGCGCGTAGTTCTGGAACACCATGGCGATGTCGCGCTGAGCGGGCTCCAGGTCGTTGACTACACTGTCGCCGATCTCCAGGCGTCCCTCGCTGATCGTCTCCAACCCCGCCACCATGCGCAGCAGGGTCGACTTGCCGCAGCCCGATGGGCCTACAAGGACCACGAATTCACCATCCGCCACTTCCAGGTCGATGCCCTTTACCGCCTGGACGCCGCCAGCATAGGTCTTCTTCAGGCCTTCCAATTTGATGCGTGCCATCTCACTTCTCCGTCTCGGTCAGGCCTTTCACGAACAGTCGCTGCATGAACAGGATCACCAGCACCGGGGGCAGCGCGGCCATGACCACCGCGGCCATCACCAGGTGCCATTGTGGGTCGCCGTCGGCAGCGGTGGTCATGCGCTGCAGGCCCATGACGATGGTGTAGTAGTCGGGGTCGGTGGTGATCAGAAGGGGCCAGAGGTACTGGTTCCAGCCGTAGATGAACATGATCACGAACAGCGCGGCGATGTTGGTCACCGACAGCGGCAGCAGGATGTCCTTGAAGAACTTCAGCGGCCCGGCGCCATCGACGCGGGCGGCTTCCAGCAGCTCTTCCGGCACCGTCATGAAGAACTGGCGGAACAGGAAAGTGGCGGTCGCCGAGGCGATCAACGGGATGGAGAGGCCGGCGAAGCTGTTGAGCATCCCGAGATCCGCCACCACGCGGAAGGTCGGGATGATGCGTACCTCCACCGGCAGCATCAGCGTGATGAAGATGATCCAGAAGAAGAACAGCCGGAACGGAAAGCGAAAATAGACGATGGCAAAAGCCGACAGCAGCGAGATGGACAGCTTGCCAAAGGTGATGGCCAGCGCCATCACCAGGCTGTTCCACAGCATCTGGCCTGCCGGGGGCGCCCCGGCGCGAGAGAGTCCGGTCTCCCACATGGCACGGTAATTGTCGAGGGCATGACTGCCCGGCACCAACGGCAGGGTGCCGCGCAGGAACTCGCCAGGCCCCTGGGTGGAGGCGACGATGGCAATGTAGACCGGGAACAGTACCAGGGCCACGCCAAGGATCAGAATGGAGTGGGCGAAAAGATTCCCCCAGGGTCGATGTTCGACCATAACGTTGTGTGCCTCTTGGGATCAGTAGTTGACGCGCCGCTCGATGAAGCGGAACTGGATGACGGTCAGCGCGATGACGATGGCCATCAGGATCACCGACTGTGCAGCTGAACTGCCGATGTTCATGCCCACGAAACCATCGGCGTAGACCTTGTAGACCAAGATGTTGGTCGCCTGGGCCGGACCCCCTTGGGTGGTGGCGTGAATGACGCCGAAAGTGTCGAACATGGCATAGACCACGTTGACCACCAGCAGGAAGAACGTAGTGGGCGTCAGCAATGGGAATACGATAGTCCAGAAGCGCTTGACCGGTCCGGCTCCGTCGATGGCGGCGGCTTCGATCAGTGATTGCGGGATCGACTGCAGTCCAGCCAGGAAGAACAGGAAGTTGTAGGCGATCTGCTTCCATGCTGCAGCAATGATCACCAGCAGCATCGCATCCGTTCCAGAGGTGCGGTGGTTCCAGCGGTAGCCCAGCATGTCGAGAACGTAGGGCACGATGCCGATGGATGGGTTGAAAATGAACCACCACAGCACGCCAGCAATGGCAGGGGCGATGGCATAGGGCCATACCAGCAACGTGGTATAAGCGTCGCGAGAGCGAAGCAGTCGGTTGACGGTTGCCGCCAGCAGCAGTGCCGCGCTCATCGAAAGCAGAGTCGTGCCGATGGCGAACACGGCGGTAACCGACAGGGAATTGAGGTAGTAGGCGTCGTCGAAGAGTCGGGAAAAGTTGGCAAGACCCACGAAACTGGAGCTCAGGCCAAAGGCGTCCTCACGCAGCAGCGACTGATAGAGCGCCTGACTCGCCGGCCAGATGAAAAAGACCAATGTGACGATGACCTGAGGGGCCAGTAGCGCGTAGGGCAGCCAGCGCCCGGGGAACGTCATGCGTTTGGTTTGCATGGTATTGCTCGGCAAGGCGAAGGAAAAAGGCGCCCCCACCACTGGGGCGGAGGCGCCATGGCTGTTTCTTATTGATTGGCCTGTTCGAAGTCGCGAAGGAGAGCGTTGCCGCGGCGAGCCGCATCGGCACTGGCCTGTTCCCCGCTCTTGCTGCTTGTCATTACCGCTTCCATCTCCTCGGAGATGATGTCGCGGATCTGCACGAAGTTGCCGAAGCGCAGCCCCTTGGAATTTTCGGTGGGCTCGTTGAGGGTCATTTGTTCGATGGAGATTTCGGTGCCCGGGTTTTCGGTATAGAAACCCTGTGACTCGCTCAACTCCCAGGCGGCATGAGTGATCGGCAGGTAGCCGGTTTTCTGATGCCAGTCGGCTTGCACTTCAGGCTGGGAGAGGTAATCGAAGAAGGCTGCTACGGCTGCGTACTCTTCTTCGCTGTGACCTTGAAGCGTCCACAGGGTGGCGCCACCGATGATCGAGTTCTGCGGGGCACCATCGACATCTTCGTAGTAGGGCAGCATGCCGTAGCCGATCGAGAAATCGGCGTTGGCCAGCACGCCGGCACGGGCTGCCGAGGAGCCGAAGAACATGGCGCATTCACCGGAATAGAACATCGGTGCTGCGTCGTTGCCCGGCCCCGGTCCACCCCAGCGGAATACGCCCTCGTCCTGCCACGCCTTCAGGTTGTCCCAGTGGCGGGCGACCAAGTCATTGTCGAAGACGAATTCGGTTTCAAGACCACCGAAGCCGTTCTCCAACGTTCCCAGCGGAGAGTCATGCATGGCGGAAAAATTCTCCAGCATGACCCAACTTGGCCAGGAGGTCGTGAAACCGCAGTTGGCGGCATCCTGTTCGCGCAACTGGCGCGAATAAGCTTCGATCTCTTCCCAAGTCTGCGGTGCGCCCTCGAGACCCGCCGCCTCGAAGGCGTCGCGGTTGTAATAGAGAATCGGGGTGGAAGAGTTGAAGGGGAAGGAGAGCATGTTGCCGCGGGTATCGGTGTAATAACCCACCACCGCCGGCAGGAAGGCCTCCCGATCGAAGGTGCGGCCATGGTCTTCCATCAACTGGTAGATAGGATAGACCGCGCCTTCCGCTGCCATCATGGTGCCGGTACCCACCTCGAATACCTGCAGGATATGCGGATGCTGGCCCGCGCGGAAGGCAGCAATGGCGCCAGTCATGGTCTCGGTGTAGTTGCCACGATAGCTGGGACGAACTCGATAGTCGTCCTGAGAGGCATTGAACTCTTCTGTAACGGCTTCGAGCATCTCTCCCAGCTCGCCGCCCATGGCGTGCCACCATTGAACTTCGGTAGCGGCATGAACGGAAAAGGACAGTGACGCTACGAGTGCACCTGACATGAAAGCGGTAGAGCGAGGCGACATGAGACTCTCCTTGGGTGATGTCGCCGATAACGCTAGGCTCGTAGCGTGTCAATCAGGTTTCACGAATATGAATAAGCATTGCATAGCGCTGTCATGGTGCTGTCATCTAAACGTTGCAATCTCGCCCTGACACCATTTCAGGGCTGACCATGACGACCTCCGACACCGAGGAGAGCGAGCTCAGAGCGATCATAGAGGGCGAGCGGCTCACGCCATGCTTCCAACCCATCGTCGATGTCGCCAGGCAGTGCGTGCATGGCTACGAGGCGCTGATTCGTGGCCCCGAAGGCTCCAGGCTGCACTCTCCGTTGGCCCTGTTCGAGGTGGCCATTCAGTCGGGCCTGCTGGTAGAGCTCGATCTGCTGTGCCGCCGCCTGGCGATTGCCGCCTTCGTGCGGCTAGGCTTGCCCGGTAGGCTGTTCCTCAACGTGATGCCGTTGACCATCGTCGAGCGGGACTTCAGCGAGGGGTTGACCCTGGGCTATCTGAGCGACCATGGGCTGGCTCCCAATCGTGTCGTCATCGAACTCACCGAACATCTGCCGATCACCGATTACGTGCTGATGCGCCAGGCGGTGGAGCACTATCGCGACATGGGCTTTCAGGTTGCGCTGGACGACCTGGGGGCCGGCCATTCGAGTCTGCGCCACTGGGCCGAGCTGCGCCCCGACTTCGTCAAGCTCGACCGCCACTTCATCACCGGCATCGATCAGGACCCCGACAAGCGGCAGTTCCTGCGCTCGATTCTCGATGTATCGCGCAGCCTCGGTTGCCAGCTGATAGCGGAAGGCGTGGAAACCGCCGAGGAGTACCGCTCGCTGTGGGAGCTGGATCGCAGCCTGTCGCTGCTGCAAGGCTACTACTTTGCCCGTCCCAGCCAGACCCCGTCGCGGGATATCGGCGGCGCACTGCCGGGCGGGGCCTCGCCCCGCCATGGATTGATACGCAGCGCCCACACCATCATGAAGTCGCTGGCACCGATCGAACCGCGGATGCCGGTACTGGAGCTGAGCGGACGATTTCGTGGCGAGCCGAGCCTGCGCTGTGTGGCGGTGGTGGAAAACGACAGGCCGGTCGGTGTGGTGCGGCGCAACGAATTACTTACCCTGTTCACCAACCCCTACAGTCATGCCCTGTTCGCCAAGCGTCTGGTGCGGGACATTTGCGACTCGCGCTTCGCCGTGGCCGTCGATGAAACGTCGCTGACCCTGCTCAGCCAGCAGATCACCGACAGTGCGGATGTGCCCCAGGAGGATTTCGTCATCGTCGACGGCGAGGGCTGTTATCGCGACATGGGTAATATCGTCGACTTGCTGCGTGAGATCACTGCCATTCAGGTGCGTCAGGCGCGCCATGCCAATCCGCTCACCGGCCTACCCGGGAACCTGATGATCAACGAGACGCTGAGCGAATGGCTGGAGCATGGCAAGGTCTTCACTGCCGTCTACTGCGATCTCGACAACTTCAAGGCCTATAACGACGCCTACGGCTATGCGCGGGGCGACCGAGTGATCCTGGCGCTGGCTCAACTGCTCGATGAGCAGGTCGGCAAGGCGGGGTTCATCGGTCACATCGGCGGTGACGACTTCATGCTGCTGCTGGACGATGCCGGTTGGGAGGCGCGTTGCCACCGTATTCTGACAGCATTCGGCGCCATGGCGCCGGACTTCTACGATGCGGAGGATCGCCGAGCCGGCGGGGTACGGGTCGAGAATCGGCAGGGCAGCGTGACGTTCTATCCCTTCGTCAGTCTGTCGCTGGCGGCAAGGCCGGTACGTGATGGTCGCGGCTGCGATGTCCTGGCGATTTCCGAAGACCTTTCGGAACTCAAGCAGCAGGCCAAGCGGCAAGCCGGTAACAGCCTTTTCATTGAACGGCGCGTCAGGTGAGAGCCGGCCCCACGACACGCGAGGCCGGCTGTTGCGTTATTCAGCGCTGAGCGAGAGGGTGAAGCTTCCGCTCTCGCTGTTGCCGTAGGAACGGGCGGTGGCGCGGTAGGTGCCCGCCTCAAGGTGCGTGACGATGCGCGAGTTCATTCCCTCGCCGCCGTCATCGTCGCTGAGGAAAAGCCCTTCTCCTTCGAGTTCGAGATAGGCGTCGAAGTCGTCGGAAAGCAGGTCCAGGCGATACTGGCCGGCTTCCTCGATCACGATTTCATAGACGTTGCGCGCCCCCGGCTCCAGCCAGGCCTGCAGTGCACGGCCACTCTCCAGTTGCCCTTCGCTGGCGAGTTCGTCGAGGGCGATGGCGGCGGCACGCAGCTCGAACAGGCCGCTGCCCTGGCCGCTGTGGCTGCGAGCCAGTACGGTGTACTCGCCGGCTTCCAGCGAGCGGACCAGGCGCGCGTTCAGCCCTTCGCCGCCATCGTCGTCGCTGGCGGAGACCCCTTCGCCATACAGCTCCAGAAAGGCATCGAAGTCGGCGGAGAGCATGTCCAACGTCACCATGGCGGGAGCCTCGAGCGTAAGCCGGTACTCCAGGCCGTTACCGCTGAACCAGCCAAACAGCGGCTCGCCGATCGCCAGCGCGCCGCTGTTGCGCAGGGTCTCGTCGCTGGCCAGCTCATGAAGGCCCAGCTCCAGGGTGTAGAGGCCGCTGTCCTGGCCGTAGGCGCTGCGGGCGGTGAGACGATACTCCCCGGGCTCGAGGAAGTCGGCAATGCGGGCATCCAGGTTGCCGGCGCTGTCGTCGTCCTCGCGGCGATAACCATTGGGACCTTCGAGCACCAGGTAGGCATCAACGTCGCTGGAGCGCATCTCGAACTGATAGAGGCCGCTCTCCTCGATGGTCACGCTGTAGGTATCTCCGCCGTCCTGCAGCCAGCCGTCGGCGCGGGTGGGCATGGCCAGCGTGTCGCTGGTCGTCAGCTCCATCTCCCGAGTGGTGAGGGTGAAGGGGCCGTAGCTGTGCATGTCCTGACCGCTGACCACCACCACGTATTCGCCGCCCTCGTCGATCCGACGTCGCAGGGAAGCGGCCGTCGAGGCGTCGTAATACATGGGGCCCGCACTGCTGGTAAGCAACTGCAGCTCGGCATCATAGAGCGTGAGCGTGCCGTGCAGAGGGCCACCCAGCTCGATCTCGATCAGGGTTCCCTCTTCGAGCGGCAGGTGGAAACGCTCGAAGCGGCTGCCATCCTTGCCGTTCAGTTCGCTGGACGAAGTGATCTCGCTGCGCAGCCGTTCGCCAAGCTGCAAGGTCGGCGTGGAAACGGTAGCGTCCGCTACGGCCTGTTCGATGGCCGGAACGGGAGCGGTCGAACTACTCGGTACTTGCCAGCCGACGATCAAGCCGATGGCGGCGCCGCCCAGGGCGGCAAGAGAGGTGGAGGAGGCGCGATTGGCCATGAAAGCGTCCTTGTTCGATGGCAAGCATCGGTGAGAGGGCCCGCCAGGGGTTACATTGCGTAACCATTATATGTCGGGTCTGCGTTGAGGGATATGTGCCGAATCGGCGCTTGCACTTCGCCAGGCGGCGACCACACTGGTGGCGTTATCACAGCATGCAACGAAGAGGAGTCGGGATGTCTTCCACGGTTCTGATTACCGGTGCCAATCGCGGCATTGGCCTGGCGCTGGCGCGCCATTACAAGAAGGCGGGCTGGCGAGTGTACGGCGTCTGCCGCGGCACCTCGCCGGAGCTCGATGAGGTGGCCGATCGGGTCATCGATGGGGTAGACGTGACCCGCACCGAGGACGTCGCACGGCTGGCCGAGGCGCTGGCGGGACAGCGTCTGGACCTGCTGATCAACAACGCCGGCCTGCTGTGCGACGAGTCGCTGGGCTCGCTCGATTTCGACACCATTCGCCAGCAGATGGAAGTCAACGCCTACGCTCCGCTGCGGGTGACCGAAGCGCTGCTCGACAATCTCGGTGCGGGCAGCAAGGTGGCCAACGTCACCAGTCGCATGGGCTCGATCGCCGACAATGACTCCGGCGGTCGCTACGGCTACCGGGCTTCCAAGGCGGCGCTCAACGCCTTCGGCAAGTCGCTGGCCATGGATCTCAAACCCCGCGGCATTGCCGTGGCTCAGCTGCACCCGGGCTACGTGCAGACCCGCATGGTCAATTTCGGCGGGCTGATAACTCCCGAGGAGGCGGCAGCCGGTATCGCCGCGCGCATCGAGGCCTTGACGCTGGAGAACAGCGGCGGTTTCTGGCACAGCAACGGCGAGGCGCTGCCCTGGTAGTCGGGCGTCGAACGGTTGGCACGACGAAGGCAGTCTTCGTCAATAACGTTGGCTAAAGTGGAAAATTTGTGTGTAGGCTAACGGTTTTCCATGCCGCTGCCGGAGCCGTTCCATGCCAACCCCGCCATCCACAGCGATGCCTGTCACTTCCCGAGCGGAGGGCTGGTGGGTGCTGGCGGCAACGACCTGGGTACAGGTGCTGTGCAGTGGCGGCATGCTGCTGGTGCCTACCCTGGCGCCCCAGATCGCGGCAGCTTTTGGGGTAGCCACCAATCTGGTCGGGCTTCAGGTCAGCCTGCTGTATGGCGTGGCGATGCTGGCCTCGCTGCAGTCGGCGGTGGTGGCGCGGCGCCTGGGCGGCTGCCGGGCCAGCCAACTGGCGATGGCGCTGGTGATGGCGGGCTGCCTGATGGCGCTGCTCGGCACGCCGCTGGCGCTGCTGGCCACGACGCTGCTGCTAGGCCTGGCCTATGGCCTGACCAGTCCCGCGGCGGCGGAGCTGTTGACCCGCTTCACCCCCGCCGAGCGACGCAACCTGGTCTACTCCATCAAGCAGACCGGCGTGCCCTTGGGCGGTGTGCTGGCCGGCCTGATGGCACCGCCGCTGGCGGCCATCTGGAACTGGCAGGCGGCCTTCCTGGCGGTGGGCACCGCCTGCCTTTTCACCTTGTTGCTGCTGCAGCTGCGGCGCGCCTTCTGGGACGCGACGCGGGATGCCAGCGTGCGCATGCAGGGCGGCGGAAGCCTGACCGTGCTTCACCGCTCCCGGGCCATGCTGTGGCTGGGTGCCGCTGGCTTCTGCCTGTCGGCGGCACAGCTCTCGCTGCTCAGCTTTGCGGTGGCCTACATGGTGGAGGAGCTGTTGCTGACCCTGGTGGCTGCGGGTGCCGTCGTCTCGATGGTGCACGTGGCCGGGGTAACCGGACGCCTGGCCTGGGGCGCCCTGGCGGATCGGCTGGGCGCCAGCCTGCCCGTGCTGTTCGGCCTGGCGGGTGTCATCGCTCTGGTGTTTCTGCTGCTGGCGCTATTGAGCGGTGGGTTGCCTACTTGGCTGACCGTTGCCCTGTTGGTGATTGCCGGTGCCACCGCCGTGGGCTGGAACGGGGTCTACCTGGCCGAGGTGGCGCGGCGCTGCGAGCCGGGAGAGGTGGGCGAGGCCACCGCCGCGGTTCTGGTGCTGACCTACATGGGAGTGCTGGTGGGCCCGGCACTGTTCAGCCTGATCGTCTGGCTGAGCGACAGTTACGCCGTCGGGTTCCTGCTGCCGACGGTGACAGGCGCGCTGGCGGTGTTCTGTCTGCTGCGCTGCGTGCGCAGCAGCAGGGAGGTGTCCGGCGATGGCTGACGAGCGTTACCGCCCGATCCACTCCACCAGGCTGGTCTCACCCAGCGCATGGCGCTCATGGCGGATGCGGCAGGTCGCGGCATAGGGCAAGTCGAAGGCCAGGATGCGCGAGAGCGGCTGCTCGAGTACCTGGCGCAGCACGGCATTGGTCACGAACAGATGGCAGACTACCAGCAAGTGGCTGCCGGATGGCGCTTCCAGCAGCCCCTGCCAGGCCGCGCCCACGCGCTTGTCGAAAGCTTCGACGTTCTCTCCGCCGGGCGGCGACGTTCGGCTGGGGTCGGTCCACAGGGCGGCCTGGCGATCCGTGTCCTTTTCAAAGGCGCGCACTTCGGCGTGGGTCTTACCCTCCCAAGCTCCAAGGTTCATCTCAGCGAGTGCTGGCTCTATCGTCACCGGCAGGTCGTGTTGCTCACCCAGCCATAGGGAGAACTCACGACAGCGCGAGAGCGGCGAGCTAACGATGGCGTCCCACGGCGGATTTCCATCAATCAGCAGGTCGTTGATGGCGGTCTGCATCTGCTGCCAGCCCAGTTCGCTCAACGGATGGTCGGTAGTGCCGCGCAGCATGCGGCCACCCACCGGCTCACCGTGACGGATCAGGTCGAGGATGATCACCTCGGCATTGGTAAAGCGCATGGTCGGTTTCCTGTCGCGGCGGTCAGATGATGGCGTGGCGCACCCGGGCGGAGATCCACTCCGAGGCTAGCACGGTGACGAAGATCATCACGAAGATGACGCTGACCTGATTCCAGGCCAGGCTGTTGATCGCGGCGTTGAGTTGCAGGCCGATGCCGCCTGCGCCCACCAGCCCCAGTACCGTGGATTCCCGGATGTTGATGTCCCAACGATAGACACTGATGCCGGCAAAGGCGGGCATGACCTGGGGCAGCACGCCGTAGCCCATCACCTGCATGCGCCCGGCGCCGGTAGCGCTGATCGCCTCGACCGGGGTGGGGTGGATCTCCTCGATGGCCTCGTAAAGCAGCTTGCCGATGAAACCGATGGAGCGCAGAGCGATGGCGATGATGCCGGCCAGCACGCCCGGGCCGAGGATGGTCACCAGCAACATGGCCCAGATCAGCGAGTTGATGGAGCGCGACGAGACGATGATCAGCAAGGCGGCGCTGCGCACCAGCGGGTGCGGCGAGGTGTTACGGGCCGCCAGGAAGGCCACCGGGAAGGCCATGGCGATACCCAGCAGCGTACCCAGGGTGGCGATGTTGAGGGTATCCCACATCGGCCCCCACAGCCGGTGGGCGTAGCTCCACTGAGGCGGCAGCATGCGGCTGATGAGATCGCTGCCCTGACGGCCGGCGTCCTCGACGAAGACCCACATGGTGTTGTCGGAGATCACCTTCCAGCACAGCAGGAAGAGGCAGGCGCCGGCCAGCCAGCCGAGATATTGTAGCCATTGGGTGCGGGTGGTGTGCAGGCGCCAGCTCGGCGTGCCCTGCGGAGTCGTCGAAACGGGCATGTGTCAATCCTTTCAGACAAAGACAATGGGCGGCGCGCACACCGCCATCGCATCATTGGGTCCAGCGGCGGATATGGCTCGAGGAGTACTCACACAGCAGCACGATGGCGATGATGATCAAGAGTATTGCCGCCGAGGTGTCGTACTCGTAGCGGCTGATCGAGGTGTTGAGGGTGGCGCCGATGCCGCCCGCCCCGACGATGCCGATCACCGCCGATTCGCGGAAGTTGATGTCCAGGCGGTACATCGAGAGCCCGATCAAGCGCGGCATCACCTGGGGCTGTACGGCGTGGTTCATGGTTTGCCACCAGTTGGCCCCGGTGGCGCGGACCGCCTCGACCTGACGCCAGTCCAGATCCTCGATGTCCTCGGCCAGTAGCTTGGCCATGAAACCGATGGTGGCGAAGGCCAGCGTGATCATGCCGGCCAGGGGGCCGAAGCCGAACATCACCACGAACAGAATGGCGATGATGATCTCCTGGAAGGTACGCGACACGGTGATGATGCCGCGGCACAGGTAGTAGATGGGCCAGGGTGCGATGTTGCGCGCTGCGCCCAGCCCCACCGGGATCGACAGGGCCACGCCGATCACCGTCGAGGTGACGGTCATGGTCAGGCTCTCGAGAATGCCATTGATGATGTCGCCGCGGCGGCTGACGAAATCAGGCTGGGTGAAAGCGGCCAGGAAGTTCAGCCCGCGACCGGCGCCCTCGGCGACCCGAGTCCAGTTGACCTCCACCGAGGCCAACGCGAGCACCAGGTAAACGGCGAGACCGAGAACCAGCCCCCAGCGCAGTCTGGGATTTTCGATCAGCGGCAGCCGTCGCCACTGGCCTGCCTGGGCCTTTGCCTGGCGGCTCATGAGGCGCCACCACTGGCCAGCATGAGTCGGGAAGCCGGTACCTCACGCGGTGACGTGCTCTCGCCGATGTCGTCCTGAACTCGGGTATCCCACTCCTCCTCGCCATAGATGGTGGTGAGGGTGTCGGCATCCAGTTCGCCGGGCTTGCCGTCGAAGACGATCTGGCCGGCGCGCAGGCCGACGATGCGGTCGGCGAACTGCTGGGCCAGAGCCACATCGTGGATGTTGATGATGGCGGCCAGCTCACGCTCGGCGCACAGTTCGCGGATCAGGCGCATGATCTGACGTGAGGTCTTGGGGTCGAGGCTCGCAGTGGGCTCGTCCACCAGCAGCAGGCGCGGGCTCTGTATCAATGCCCGGGCGATGCCCACCCGCTGGCGCTGGCCGCCGGAGAGCGCGTCGGCACGCTTGTCCATGGCATGCGGCAGGCCGACCCGGTCGAGCAGGCGGAAGGCTTCGGCAATGTCTTCCTGCGGGTAGCGACGCGTGAAGCTGCGCCAGAAGCCGACGTAGCCGAGCCGTCCCGAGAGTACGTTCTCCATCACCGTGAGGCGATCCACCAGAGCGTACTCCTGGAAGATCATGGCCATGGAACGTCGTGCTCGGCGCAGCGCCGCGCCGGAGAGGCGGGTCAGTTCGGTGTCTTCCAGGCGGATGCTGCCGCTGGTGGGCTCCACCAGACGGTTGACGCAGCGAATCAGCGTACTCTTGCCGGCCCCGGAGGGGCCGATCAGTGCCATGACCTGACCGCGCGGCAGGTTCAGGTCGATGTCGGTCAGAGCACGGTCCCCGGTGGGGTAGCGCTTGGTGACCTGGGATAGAGTCAGCATGGTTGCAGCTCCCTTCTTGCATGCACGGAGCAGCCGGGGCGTTTCCCCGGCTGCTCTTGTGGTGTCAGGCTGCGGTTCGCAGCCGTTCCCGCATCAGTCGCAGTCGTAAGTGACGCCATTGGCGTCGGCGATGGTGCGGATCACCGACCAGTGCTCTTCATAGGTAATGGGAATGAACTGGGCTTCCCCGGAGTTGGCGAACTCGGCCTCCAGCGGCGTGCCGGACCAGTCGTAGCTGAAGAAGGCTTCCTGGATCTGCTCCTGGAGTTCCGGCTTCAGGTTGTGGGCAATGCCGTAGGCGGTGGTGGGGAAGGTCTCGGAGGTGTAGATGACCTCGTAGTCGCCTTCGTTGATCACGCCGCGGGCCAGCATTCGGTGAGCCACCGAGTTGGCGATGGCGGCGGCATCGTAGTCACGGTTGATCACGCCGAGGATGGAGTTGTCATGCGAGCCGGAGAAGGCGGTTTCGAAGTCTTCGTCGGCTTCCAGTCCGTACTCGCTGCGCAGCAGCGCCGAGGGGGCGCGGAAGCCGGAATTGGAGGTGGGCGAGGTGAACGCCAACTGGCGACCGGCCAGATCCTCCATGCTTTCGATGCCGCTGTCCGGGTGGGTGATGATCTCCATCTCGTAGCCGTAGCTACCGTCCTCGGCGGCCATGATGGCGAAGGGGCGGAAGCCGCCGCAGTTCACCGCCACCGGCACGCCGCCAGTGTTGAAGCCGGCCACGTGTAGACGGCCGGCACGCAGTGCCTCCTGCTGGGCGGCGTTGGACTGCACCGGGAAGAACTGCACCCGCTTGCCGGTCGCTTCGCCCAGGTGGTCGAGGAAGTCGGCCCAGACGTCGGCATAGACGGCCGGGTCTTCCACCGGGGTGTAGGCGAACACCAGCGTGCTGGGATCGACCCAGCGGGACTCATCGCTGGGGATATCGGCGACCATGTCGCCATCGGCATCGGTGTAGCGCGAGGAGAGGTCGGCGCTGGCCTGAAACGCCATGGTGGTCAGGACGCCGGCAACGGCGGTACGCAGCAGCAGAGGGGAGAAACGTTGGGACAGCATTGTCGATCACCTGTTTTGCGGAAAGGTAGCGAACTGTTACGGCTGCCATCCTGCTGTCTTGGCATTACGACTTGCGGTCCATCGCGTTACGGTTGGGTGACGTCCTCATGAATGCGGCTCAACCCGCCAGATAGAGACTCGTCAGGCCGAAGGCATAGCCAATGGCAGCGCCGGCGGCGACATCGCTGAAGTAGTGCAGGCCCAGGCCGACCCGCGAGAGGGCGATCAGTGCCGCCAGCGGTACCAGCAATGGCAGCAGCCAGGGCGCATGGGCCGCCGTCATCACGCAGAACATCACCGCGTGCATGGTGTGCCCGCTGGGAAAGCTGTAGCGGTCGCGGGCCGGTTCGCCGCACTGGATCAGGTTGACGAAGGTGATGAAGGGGCGCTCCCGGCAGAGGCGCGTCTTGATCAGGCGATAGATCAGGATGGCGACGAGCCCGGTCACGGCGTACTGCAGGAAGAAGGCGAGCCCCGCCTCGGGCTGGAGCCACGGCTGGGCGGCGATCAATGCCACCCACAGTGGCCAGTCGCCCAGGCGGCTGGCCAGGCGCAGGGTGGCCAGCCAAGGCGTGTACAGGCTGAGGTTGGCGAAGCGCTGGCACAGCCGCCACTCCAACAGGTCGAGGCGATCAAATACGGCAGGGGCGCGTGGTCTCATGGTCTATCTCCCGGACCTGTTGTAAGACGGACAAGAACTTGTCGGTAATGGCGGGCCAGCGGCAGGTCTGGCTGCGCAATTGCGCAGCACGGCCCATCTGAGCGTAGCGGGCGGGTTGCTGGCACAGCGCCACAGCAGCGTCGCGAAACGCCTCGGCGTCGCCGGCGGTCACCGTCACGCCATTAACGCCGCTGTCGATCAGCTCGGCGGCGGCAGCGTGGCGATAGGCCACCACTGCCAGGCCGCTGGCCATGGCTTCCGGTACCACGTTGCCCCAGGTCTCGGAGAGCGAGGGGAACAGGAACATGTCGGCGCTGGCGTAGTGACGAGCCAGGTCTTCGGGTGAGATGAAGCCGGTGAAATGCGCCTCCGGCAACGCCTTCTCCAGGGAGCGCCGTGCCGGGCCGTCGCCGACGATTACCTGCGCCATGTCGGGGCGGGCGCTGCGCATGACGTGCAGCGTCTCGCGCAGCAGGGTGAGGTTCTTCTCGGCCGCAAGGCGGCCGACGTGCAACGCCACCGGGCTGTGCTCGTCGACCCCCCAACTGCGACGCAGCTCGGCGCAGCGTAGCCCTGGTGAGAAGCGCTCCTGGTCGATGCCGCGCCCCATCACTTCCAGACGCTCGAAGCCATGGCCGGCCAAGTCATTAGCCTGCTGTCGGGTGGGTACCAGGTTGGCCTGGCAGCCGTTGTGAAAGTGGCGCAGCCCACGCATCAGCAGCGGGGCGAGCCAGGGTACGCCGTAATCGCCGCAGTAATGATCGAAATTCGTATGCCAGCCGGCCACCAGCGGGATACCCAGGCGTCTGGCCGCACGCCGTGCCGACCAGCCCAGCGGCCCTTGCGTGGCCAGGTACACCACGTCGGGGCGCTGAACCTGCCACAGGCGCTGGATGCGGCGGCCGGCCGGCATGCCGATACGCACGGCACGGTAGCCGGGAATCGCCATGCCAGGCACTCGCAGCTCGGCCTGCATGCCCGGGGTGGGTTCTGAAGCGCTACCGTTTGCCGGCTGCGGGCGGATGAGCTGCAGCGCCATGCCGCGCGCCTGCAGTTCGAGACTCAGCTGCGCCAGGGTGTGGGCGACGCCGTTGATCTCCGGTGCCCAGGTCTCGCTGACAAGACAGATACGCATGGCATCCTCGCCGTGGTGAGCATGACAGTGAGGATGTCAGGCGCGTATGACGAACAGGGGTCTTGGACATGATGAAAGCATGACAGCGGCAGAAGGCAGGCCCTTATTGTCGTTAAGCCGGCAAGCCGGTCGGTGCCAGCAAAAACTCAGTCCGCCAAGAGCAAGTGGCGCCGGAGGCCATACCGTCTGCGTCGAAGGGTTCATGACAAGGCGGCACTGCTTGGCATCGCCGTGTAGGGAAAAGGCAAATTTTTGCATTGGGGATACTTTGCCGAATTTTCTTTAGGTAATTATTTTTTATACGAGTGGCTAAGAAAGTAAGAATTCTGTCACCTGTTTGCCATGCGGTAACGGTAATTTCCCTGCACAACAAAAATAAACATTTCATCCGGTGGCTTAGAAAATGCCCTTTAAAGGGCTGTGAGTCCGCCTTGTCAATTATCCCAAGATCATCAAGGAACCTTCATGTTCAAGAAAACACTCCTCGCTACCTCTGTGGTTGGCGCTTTGGCGGTGTCTGCCATTACCCAGGCGGCAACGGTCTACGACCAAGACGGCACCAAGGTGGATGTCTATGGCCGTATCAACTATATGATCACGAGCGGAGGAAATCAGGACCTCTCGCCAGGTGCGGAGAAAGTCAGCGGTAGCGAGTTTCAGAATAACGGCTCTCGTTTCGGCTTCCGTGCCAACCATGAATTGAACAGTGACCTCAGCGTCTTCGCGCGTATGGAGTTCCGCTTCAATGCGGACGCTCAGAACACTTCCCCCATGACCATCCGCAACAGCTTCCTGGGCCTGAGAAGCCAGCAGCTGGGAACCGTGACCATCGGGAACTTCGATAGCGTCTACTTCCAGGCGGTTTCCAGCCTGTTCGATGTCTACGAGAATGAAGGATTCATCAGCCTTGACAGCGGCTCGGTGGGCTCGCGTGGCGACACCCTGGCCTACTCCTCGCCGGTGTTCAACGGCCTTCAGGGCCACGTTCAGGTCAAGCACCTGAGCGGCAATGACGCTGTGATTGGTGCCCAGGACAATAGCTCGACGACGTCTGCAGCAGCGGCCCTCAGCTACACCTGGAACGATCTCTACCTGGCAGCGGGCTACAACCAGTCCAAGGATGTCTCCGACCGCGGCGCCCGCTACAATGGCGGCAGTAACAACGCCGCCGGTGAGGACATCTGGGGCATTGCCGCCCAGTATCAGTTCCTGCCCAACTTCTCTGCTCGTATCCGCTACGAGGAGCTGGGCTCGGTCAATGACAATGCGTCCGATAGCGCCAGAAAAGAGATTTTCAGTCTAGGCGCAACCTTCAACTATGGCCAAGGGAACATCTATGCCGATGTCTATGACATTAGCTATGTCGGGGACGAGGTGAGCAGCAATAATCCTTGGGCAATCGGTGTCGACTATCGCTTCAGGCCGATGCGTGTCTACGCTGAAATCTTTGATGCAGATGTCAGCGGTGAGAATATCGACGATAGCCTTCTCTACACCGTTGGTATTAGATACGACTTTTAAGTCGATCTGAAGAGTCCGGCTTTCTCCGCTACCGGACAAAGCCGGATAGGTAAGACTGGCAGTCGTCTTTGATGTTGCTTTTTTAGGTACTGTTTCTACTTTGCCGACAGTGAAACTGTCGGCTTTCTTCGTTCGGAATCGATTTTTGTAGTGGAAGAGCGTAATGTGTGGTGCTGTTTTACTTAATATTGATACCATGTTGTTCGATCACGCGTATTCCTTTTTGCCCAACCCATAATTTTATCCGGGCACAGTCGCCGACAGAGGCTTCTCCGAGTCCCAGGATGTCGCGGAGCAATAGACGAAATACGCCTCCATGAGTCACTAAGGCTATCTCTCCTTTCGCGCCGTCGGTAAATAGTCTTTCGAAAGCAGCCGTCACCCGCTGTCTGAAGTCGCGATAAGATTCTGCGCCCGTGACAGTCCCCTCCGGGTCTTTTAGCTTGGCGACTTCTTGTGGGTGATGCTGTAGCGCCTCATGCTTGGTCATGCCTGACAGGATGCCGTAACGATTGCATTCCCTGAACTCCGGGAGGACACCACGTGGCACGTCAAGACAATCCGCAATGATGTCTGCCGTTTCCAACGCGCGGTTGAGGGAGCTCGAGTAGACGATCTCCAATGGTGAGTCTTGTAATGCCTGCGCTACGTTGCGGCTCTGCTCTTTACCGAGATCGGTCAGGTAGTCGTCGTAGGCGCCCCCAAATCTGTTCTCGATGTCTCCTGTCGTTTGGCCGTGACGGATCAGATACACGGTTGAACTGCTCAATGGTTGCGGCATGACCATCCACTCCTGATAGCGAATCTTTTCTGTTGCCATGCCTCAGCGACCGGACCTGCCGCTCGCCTCAACCGGCAATCGGCAGACGCTTGCGGCTGAATACGGTCAGCGCCACCAGCAGCGCCGTGGTGGTGAAGATCGCCACGGCACTCATCGCCATGCCGACTCCAGGAGAGCCCTGCTCGAACTGACCGAAGACGAAGGTCGAGACCGTGCGCATGCCGGCGGGGGCTACCATCAGTGATGCGACCAGTTCGCGTGACGCAATGGCGAAGACCAGTAGCATGGAGACGATCAAACTCGGTGCCAGGGCGGGCAGCAGGATGCGTCGGAAGGCGGTAAAGAAACCAGCGCCGCAGACACGCGCGGCGGCTTCCAGACTTTCGCCCATCTGGCGGAAGGCCGCCGAGGCGTAGCGCACCGGATAGGGAAGCAACAGGCAGGCGTAGGCGAGTAGCAGCATGGCACCGGTATTGTAGATCTGAATCGGCCACCAGGCTTGGTTCCAGGCCAGGATCAAGCCCACCGCGACCACGATGCCGGGCATGGTATTGGGCAGTAGCGAGAGCAGGTCGAGTAGGCCCTTGCCGCGCAGTTGTGCGCGTACCACCAGATAGCCGACGAGAGCCCCTAGTATGCCGGTGAGTACGGCGGCACCGATGGCCAGGCCCAGGCTGGTGGAAAGTGCCTGCAGCGCACCGCCGCGGTTGGCCAGCAATGCCTCGAAGTGGCGCAGTGAAACGTTCTCCAGGGTCAGCCCGCCGGAGAGGGTGCCGGTGAAGGCGGTGGCCAGCACGGCAAGGATCGGCACGCCCACCGAGATCAGTCCGACCAGTCCGAAGAGCGCCAGCACCGGCCAGCGCCAGAGTCCGAGCTCGATGCTCTCCGGGGCGGCAGGCTTGCCTGTCTGGCTGACGAAGGAGCGTCGTGTCACCAGCCAGTGCTGCAGGTAGAAGGCGGCCATGGCCAGCATCACTAGAAGCAGCGACAACACTGCCGCCCCTGGGATATCGATGGGCCAGTCGGAGAAGCGCTCATGAATGCCGGTGACCAGAACCTTGTAGCCAGCTTGCGCGCCCAGCGTCGCCGGTGTCCCGAATTCCTCGATGGTCAGGGCGAAAACCAGCAGCAGACTGGCCGCGATGCCAGGGGTGGATAGCGGCAGCGTGATGCGCCAGAAGGCGCGCCAGGGGCCGGCGCCGCTGACCCGGGCCGCGGCGGCATAGCGACCGCCGACACTCATCATGGTGCGCGACACGGCGAAGTAGACCACCGGAAAGACGTTGAGCACCATCACGAAGACGATGCCGGAAAACGAAAACAGAAATGCGCCACCGGAAAGCCCAGTGAGCTGCTCGGCATAGCCCCGAGGCTGCAGCGTCAGCATCCAGGAGAGTGCCGCGATATAGGGTGGGATCATGAAAGGAATCAGGAAGATCAGGTCCCAGGCGGCACCCCCGGGTACCCGGGTCAAAGCTCTCAGTGCACCCAGGGGAATGGCCAGCAGGGCACAGACGACCACCACGGCTAGACCCAGGCGCAGGGTATTGCCCAGCAGCCCGAGCAGTGCCGGATCGGAGAGCAAGGGAACGAAAAGGGTGAAGGCACCGTTTAGCTCGCCACGCGACCAGCCGGGGAAGATGGCCTGCAGTAACACGTAGAGGAGCGGCAACCCCACCAGCAGCAACAGGGCCATCGCCGTCAGCAGCATGATGACGCCAGCCCCGTTGACCCGGGGCAGGCGCCAGGCAATACGCTCGGACATCAACTACCCGTGACCTCGCGGAAGCGCTGCAGGATGACGTCGCGCTGAGCATTCATCGCCTCGCTGTCCACGTCGATCAGGGTCAATTCCTCGAGCGTCGGACGCAGCGCCTCGATATCGCTGCGGGCCGGCATGAGATAGCTCTCGGCGACCCGCGCCTGCCCCTGTTCGGAGAGCACGAAGTCGATGAACCGCTCGGCCTCGTTGGGCATGCGGCTAGACGCGAGAATCATCATCGGTCGAGGGGCGATGACCGTGCCGCTGGTCGGAAAGATCACCTCAATGGCCTCACCATCGGCCTGCTGGCCAAGCGAGATGTAGTCTACCGCACCGAACACCACCGACTTGGCACCCTGCAGCACCGGATTGAGGGCGCGGGCATTGGGGCCGGGCACGATCATGCCGTTATCGGAGAGTTCTTCGACAAGGGACCAAGTGGCTTCATCGCCCATGGCAGTGAGCAGGCCTGTGATCAGTTCGAATGCCGCTCCCGACTGGGCCGGGTCGGGCATGGTGACCTGATCGCGATAGGCTGCATCGGTGAGATCGCTCCAATCGCCTGGTTGAGGGACATCGCTGTCGCGATTCCACACGAGCGCCAGAGCCGAAACGCCCTGGGCGACGTAGTGTTCGGACTTGAGAAAGTCAGGTACCGTCTCGGCATTGGGCGAGAGGTAGGGGTGCAACAGGTCCTGTTCATGCAGCGATTTTGCACTGTCCCAGGAGGCGGAGATCACCACGTCCGCCAGCGGATTGGATTGCTCGGACTCCAGTCGTGCCATGACCTGGCCCGTGGTGCTCTGGAAGACGTTGACCTGGATACCCGTCTCCCTGGTGAAGTCGGCGGCAAGGTCTTCGATCAGCGCACCGGGCCCGGCGGAGTAGACGGTGAGCGCGCTCGCCGAGGCCAGGCTCGGAATGGCTATTAGGCAGACCCCCAAGGCAAGAGGTTTCAAAGGAAACATGGCGGTCATTCTCCTGAGTCATCGATTGAGTGGCGTAGGTCGGGTTTAGCCGGTACTGGAGTGGCCACGCCTGTGCGTGGTATGAGGTCGAGCAGGCTTGCGTTGGCATCCCACGCACGCAAAGCGCTGACATCGATGCCGACCCCTACCAGACAGCCGCGCTCAGGAGCATGAGGTGCATGCAGTTTGAGCGTGCGGCCGTCGGCCAGGGTGAGCTGAAGCGACAGGTGCTCGCCCTGGAATAGTCGACCGGTAATGCGTGCGCGAAGCAGGCCATCGTCGGGGGCGCAGAGGTGAAGGGCCCTGCGCGGCAGCAGCAGGCGAATCTCGCCTTGATGGCCGCAGGCCGCAGCGAGTGGCAGCCGGGTATCGGCGATCGCAAGGCCGTGGGCGTCGAGCCGAGCGTCGAGCAGGGTGCCGGCATCCACGAAATCGGCAATGGCTGGGGTGGCCGGGGTGTGAAAGAGCCTTTCGGGTGAGTCGACCTGCTGTAGGCGGCCCTGCTGCAGCACGGCGACCCGGTCGGCCAGAGCAAAAGCTTCGTGTTGATCGTGGGTGACAAAGACGGCGGTCAGGCCGAGCTCCTCGATCAGGCTGCGGATCTCCAGCGCCAAGCTTTCGCGCAGGCCCTTGTCGAGATTGGAGAGCGGTTCGTCCATCAGCAGCAAGCGCGGTTTGGCCACGATGGCCCGGGCCAGCGCGACTCGCTGTTGCTGGCCCCCCGAAAGCGCGCCGGGAGCGCGCTCGGCGAAATCGGCAAGCCCCACCAGCGCGAGCGCCCATTCCACCTGGGGGCGGCGGGCGTTGGCCTTCACCCCCTGCATTTCGAGCGGAAACGCCACGTTCTGGTACACGCTCATGTGTGGCCAGAGGGCGTAATCCTGAAACACCATGCCCAGTCGGCGATCATCGGGGCTCAGATGGCGGCCCGGAGCCGCGACGCATTCGCCGTCGAGATGAATCTCGCCTTCATTCGCTTCGGAGAGGCCGGCGATGCAACGCAGGAGTGTGGTCTTGCCGCAGCCGGAAGGGCCGAGCAGGGCAAGCACCTGGCCTCTGTGCAGCATGAGATCTATGCCATCGAGCGCCACGACTTGGCCGAAACGCTTATGCAGGCGGTCGATTCGGAGCGCAGGGGTGGGCATGACGCAGCCTCTCTGAAGAAAAGCCTAGATTAAGGGGGGGCGATGTCAGCGAGATGACAATGGCCCTGAGGCCCCTCTTCCAGCAACTCTCTCCAGCAACTCTATCCAGCGACTCCGCGACGGGTTGAGGAAATGACGATAAAGGCACCTGCGAGAATGGGCGTTCGGATAGGGTCGCCTGATACAGGCACCACCATGGTCGGCTCGCATCCCGGACGAGAATTGGCGAAGCTGGTGACCTATGCTGCCCGGAGTCTCCGCCATGAAGCACTCGCCCGCCTATCGCCTCGCCGCGACCATCCTGCACGGCTTCGACGAGTACCGTACCCGCTTCAAGGAGATCACTGCCGATGCCAGCCGGCGCTTTCGCGATGCCGCCTGGCGTGAGGCTCAGCAGGCCTCGGCCGAGCGTATCAACCTCTACGAGGAGAAGGTCGGCGAGACCCTGGGGCGGCTGAAGCGCGCGCTGGACGAGGATGACCTGACCCACTGCGAGTGCTGGCGCGAGGCGCGCACCCACTACGCCGAGATGATCAGCGAGCGGCTCGACTACGAGCTGGCCGAGACCTACTTCAATTCGCTGTTCTGCTCGATCTTCCATCACCGCCACATCCGCAACGACTGGATGTTCGTCTACAGCTCGCGGGATGCGGCGGCCCACCACTCGGGGCTGGAGCCGTGTCGTCGCCTGCGGGTGAACGGCGACTGGGCGGCGGCAATCCGCTGGGCGCTCGCCGAAGCACCGTTCGAGACCCCCTTCGAGGACCTGGAGCGTGACGTGCGCCTGGGAGGCGAGTTCCTGCGCGGGCATCTGCCCCAGGTCCTTCTCGACGCGCCGGACGCCGAGATCGAGCTGCTCAAGAGCGTGTTCTATCGCAACAAGGGCGCCTATCTGGTGGGGCGGATTCACGGCGACGGCGCCCAGGTGCCGCTGGTGCTGCCGATCCTGCACGAGCAGGGGGAAGGGCTGCATCTCGATACCGTGCTGATCGAGCCGGACGAAGTCTCGATCATCTTCTCCTTCACCCGCGCCTACTTCCAGGTGGAGGTGCAGGTACCGGGGGAGTTCGTCGACTACCTGCAGCAGCTGATGCACGACAAGCCTGCGGGCGAGCTCTATTCCGCCATCGGCTTCTTCAAGCACGGCAAGACCGAGTTCTTCCGTGCGCTGAACCGCCAGGTGGCCCGGCGCGAGGACCAGTTCATCATCGCGCCGGGCGTACGTGGCATGGTCATGGCGGTATTCGTGCTGCCCTCGTTTCGTACCGTGTTCAAGATCATCAAGGACCGCTTCGACCCCTCCAAGGAGATGAGCCGCGACACCGTGCGCGAGAAGTACCGGCTGGTGAAGCGCCACGACCGGGTCGGACGCATGGCCGATACCCAGGAATTCTCCAACTTCATCGCACGCAAGGACCACTTTGCCCCGGAGTGCCTCGAGCACCTGCTCGAGGTGGCGCCCACCACCGTGCAGCTCAGGGGCGACAAGGTGATCATCAAGCACTGCTACACCGAGCGCATGATGACGCCGCTCAACCTCTATCTGGAGCAGTGCAGCGAAGCGGAGACCCACGCGGTGCTCAAGGACTACGGCAACGCCATCAAGCAGATGGCGGCGGCCAACATCTTTCCCGGCGACATGCTGCTGAAGAACTTCGGCGTCACCCGCCATGGCCGGGTGATCTTCTACGACTACGATGAGGTGTGCTACCTCACCGAATGCAACTTCCGCCACATCCCCGAGCCGATGTACCCGGAGCAGGAGCTGTCCGGCGAGCCTTGGTACTCGGTGGGGCCGAATGATATTTTCCCCGAGGAGTTCGGACCCTTTCTGTTCGCCGACCTCAAGCTGCGCAAGCTCTTCTATCAGCTCCACCCCGAGCTGTTCGACGCCGACTACTGGAAGAGCGTGCAGCAGGCAATCCGCGATGGGCGAGTGATCGACGTCTACCCCTATCGCAACAAGCAGCGCTTCAGCGCCAGCGAGGGGAACGGCCTGGTCTATTAGGCCGAGCGCATTTCAACGACATGAGGAGGCTCATGGCTGACGACAGGCGGCCTCATCTGGTGGTCTTCAGCGGCTCGGGCATCAGTGCCGAGAGCGGTATCCAGACCTTTCGCGCCGGCGATGGCCTGTGGGCCGAACACCCCATCGAGGAGGTCGCCACGCCCCAGGCCTGGCGGCGAGATCCGGCGCGCGTGCTGAACTTCTACAACCTGCGCCGCGAGCAGGTGCGTCGGGCGCGCCCCAACGCCGCGCACAAGGCGCTGGCGGAGCTGGAGCGCCAGGGCTTTCGCGTCAGCATCATCACCCAGAACATCGACGACCTGCACGAGCGCGCCGGTTCGCGCAACGTGCTGCACCTGCACGGCGAGATCCTCAAGGCGCGCTCCACGGTGGATGCGCGCATGCAGTATCCGCTGCCCCGCGGCGGGATCGAGCTGGGCGACATCTGCGACAAGGGCAGCCAGCTGCGCCCCGACGTGGTGTGGTTCGGCGAGAGCGTGCCGCACTTCGGCGAGGCCTGCGAGATCGTCGCCGAGGCGGACATGCTGTTGGTGGTGGGCACCTCGCTGGCGGTGATGCCGGCAGCCTCGCTGCTCGAACATGCGCCGCTCGACGCGCCCAGCGTGCTGGTCGACCCCGAGGCCGCGGCGCTGGCGCCACCGGGTGTGTTTCGTATCAGCCAGCCCGCCGGCAAGGGGGTGCCGGAACTGGTACGTCACTGGCGGCGCGAGGGGCGATTATGGGTGCCGGAAACCCTGCTGGGGTGAGCTCAGTGATGCTAGAATGCCGCACCCCGCTGCCCCTGGATACGTGATGATGCTGGATGAGACTGGCCAGGCCACTCTTGCCGACCCCGATACCGGGCTTGCTCAAGCCCCCGACACCGGGCTGGCGCATGACCCCGCAACCGGTCATCCCCGCCCGCCGCGGCGTGAGTTCAAGGCGCGCGGCAGCTTCACCGAGCGCTGCCCCGGCTGCAACCTGCCGGTGCTCAATTGTCTCTGTCCTTACCGGGTCAGCGCCGAGAGCGAGGCGCGGGTCTGGCTGATCACGCATCCGCTGGAGCATCTCAAGCCGACCAATACCGGGCGCCTGATTGGCGATGTGCTGCCGGATACCGAGGTCTTCACCTGGTATCGCACGGCGCCGAACGAGCGCCTGCTGACGTTGCTCGACGATCCGCGCTTCGCGCCCTTCGTGATCTTCCCCGACGACCAGCCGGACTACGCCGATCGCGTGGTGGACATGGGCGCAGTCGGCGAGGTCAAGGCCGGCGGCAAAACGCCGGTTTTCATCCTGCTGGACGGCACCTGGCGTCAGGCGCGGCGGATCTTCCGCAAGAGCCCCTATCTCGACAACCTGCCGGTGCTGCCCCTGGCGACGACGCGGCTGACGCGCTACCGTTTGCGCAAGCCCGCTTCCCAGGCTCACCTGTGCACCGCCGAGGTGGCCGCCGAGCTGTTGCGCCAGAGTGGCGATGAGCGCGCAGCCCAGGTGCTGGACGACTATTTCGATGCCTTCAACGTCAGCTACGACGCCAGCCGACGCTACGAGAAGCTCGAACAGCCGACTCCGGCCATGCGGCGACTGCTGGCGTGTCGGGGTGAGTGACGCGCATCATTCGTCGAGCTCCTGGGTCCTGACACAGGCACGCCCCGCCCGTTTGGCGCGGTACATGGCGCGGTCGGCGCGCTGAACCAGCTTGCGCGAGGTGTCGCCGGGCTGGCTGATGGCAACGCCGAAGCTGGCCGTGACTTGGCCGACCGGTTCGATGGTGGATCCGGCAAGGGCCTGACACAGACGCCAGGCCAGTTCCTGTGCCTGGGCCAGGTCGCAGCCGGGCACCACGACGATGAACTCCTCGCCGCCCCAGCGGCCCAAGTGATCACTCTTGCGCAGCTGCGTCTGGGCCACCCGTGCTACCTGATGCAAGACGCGATCGCCCACTTCATGGCCATAGGTGTCGTTGATCGATTTGAAGTGGTCGACATCGAACAGCAGCAGGGTCAGGGAGCTGCCGTTGCGGCTGGACGTGGCCAGCTCGGCCTCGAGTACCTGTTCGATGCGATGACGGTTCGCCACCTGGGTCAACGGATCGGTGTAGGCCAGCCACTGAAGCTTGGTATTGCGCTCGTGCAGCAGGCGGTATCGGTACTTGGTTTCGCGCTGCTCATGCAGCAGCGCTCCGCGTAGCGCGGCCAACTGAACCAGCTGTTGCAGCAGGTGGCGCAGGGGCGGGGGGAGATGACGGGGGCGCCGGTCGCGGCAGACCACCAGGCTCTGGCCCGGCGACACTCCATGCAGAGCGAGGATGAGTGCCGCACGCGCTTGCTGGCCTTGCAGCCAGCCTGCCAGCTTTGGCGGCGGCAGGCGCAGCGAGCAGGGCAGCGCAACGGGCAGCGCTGCCGGTGACGCCAGCAGCTCGACCGGTTTCGCCTGGTTGTCGACCAGCATCAAGGGGGTGTCGATGCGACGCTCCACGGCGCTGGGGAAAGGCTCCAGACGCATGCCTTCCCGGCCCCGCTGCGCGCTACCTCCGCCATACTCATGACTATGCAGCGTGCAGGATTCGAAGCCGGTCAGGGCCTGGAGTGCCCGCAGCAAGTGGGCATGCAGTTCATGAAGGCTGCCGGCGCGGGCGAGGCGGGTGCTCCAGGCATGACCGAGCCCCGGTAGCTCGTGGCTTTCTGCCGCCAGGGGCTCCACTTCCAGGACGACATACCGTCCGGCCAGACGTGTGGAGACATAGAGATGCCGCGAGGCCACATCCGCTTGGCCCGAAGGGATCGCCATGCCAGGGGCTCCCTCGGCCAAGGTTCGTGCCAGGACCGTCGCGGTATCGGTCCCCAGCACCTGTTCCGGCCGTCGGCCGAGCGCTTCGCTGGCCGACGAGCCGAAGAAGCGCGAGAGGTTGGCACTCACCAGGTGCACGCGCTGCCAGTCGCTGTCGAAAGCGATGAGACAACCATGCGGTTGAACCGCCTCCCCGACGACGGGTGCGGATGGGCAGATGCTCGCATCGCGTTCCCTATCAAGCGAGTCCGGCATGAAGGTTCCCTGTGGTATCGCCGGCAGCGGATGGCTGCCGTCCTCCCTGCGGTGCGCCAGGCCATCCGGGATGGTTGGCGGGCGTACGAGGGCCTCTGACATGAAGAAAGTAAACCATTTGTTGTTGGAGTGCATCAACCATTAGTTCAACTGCGGACCCGACGAGCGCGGCACATTCCCCCGATGAATGAAAAGACCGCCTTTGCCGAGCGTCTGGCCGCCGCCATGCGCTCCGCCGGCTACGAACCGCGCCCAGCCGTGCTCGAACGAGAGTTCAATCTGCGCTACTGGGGCAAGCCCGTCACGCTACAAGGCGTGCGGCGTTGGCTGTGCGGCGAAACCCTGCCTCAGCAGGAAAAGCTGCAGGTGCTGGCCGAGTGGCTGGGGGTCGAACCGCAGACGCTGCGCTTCGGCGAGCGTGGCGGCTATCAGGTGAGCGAGCCCCGCGGCGCCTGGGAGGCGTCGGTCGGCGCCGAAGAGCGTCGTGTGCTGCAGCGCTACCTGGCGCTGCCGGTGGAGCAGCGCAAGGTGGTGGCTCAGGTCATCGAGGCTTTCGCCCGTGCCGACGAAGCCGGCTCGGGCGAAGAGGGGACTGAGGGAGGGCGGGAGCGAAAGCCCGGCGAAGGCGACGCCGGCTAGGCCGGCCCGCCCATCAAGGCGCCAGCGATGCGGAAGCCCGCCACCCAGGTGCCGGCGGCGGAGCCCAGCGTGGCGAAGAGGAACACCAGCAGGGTGCGCGAAACGCGGTTGCGCCACCAGCCCTTGAGCTCGGTGACGTCGTGGCGCAGGGTCGAGAAGTCCTGCACCTTGGGCTTGCGCAGCCACAGCTCGACCCCGGCGGCGACGAAGCCGGCGCCAATGGTGGGGTTGAGCGAGGTCAGCGGGGCGGCGAACATGGTGGCCACCACCGTGACCGGGTGGGCCAGGGCGATCAGTGTGGCGAGCCCCGAGAGCACGCCGTTGATCAGGAACCATTCACCGACCAGCTGCCAGCCGAGCTCGGTGTTGCGCGAGAAGCCGATGGCGAAGCCGGTCAGCACCAGCGCCGTGATCAGCCAGGGCAGGGCGCGCCAGATCTTCGACGGCGGCGGGGTGACTTCCAGGCTTTCGCGTTCCGCCTGCGGCGCCTCGGGCAGCGGGGCCTCGAGATGTTCGACCATGCCCTTCATGTGCCCGGCGCCGATCACCACCAGCACGTTGCGGTAGCGCCCGGGCGGGGCCTGCTCGGCCAGGCGCAGCACCATGTAGCGGTCGCGCTCGGTGATCAGCGGGGTGTAGAGCGCTTCCGATTCGGTGGCGAACTCGCTGAAGGTGGACTCCAGCACGTCGCCCTCCTTCAGCCTCTCGATCTCCTCCGGCTTGACCTCCTGACGCGACATCACGCTGCCGAGCAGGCCGGTGAGCAGCGACATGCGCTGCCACCAGGGGACGTTGTGATAGATGCGCTTGAGCGTCACGCCCACGTCGCGGTCGACCAGCAGCAGCGGCAGGTCGAGAGCGCGGGCCTCATCCAGGGCGGCGCGCATCTCGGCGCCCGGCTCGATGCCGGACTGCTCGGCCACGCGCTGCTGGAAGGCGCCCAGCGCCAGATTGGCAGCCACCATGCCCGCCTTGCCCTGACGGAAGATCTCGAACAGGTCCTGTTGGGCCAGCGCATCCGGATTGCTGAGGTTGTGGTGGCGGGCGTCGCACAGCTCGATGGCCACGGCGTCGAACTCGCCGGAGCGGATCATGCGGCGCACGTCTTCGGCACTCTCGGCGGAGACGTGTGCAGTCCCCAGCAGGGTATAGCGGGTGCCTCCCACCTCGACGACGCGATGGGGACCGCTGAAGGCGCCTTCCTGGCGGGGGTCGGTCACGGAATCCTGGGAGTCGGTCATGAACGCTCGGGTTGCAGGGAGTGAAGCCCCGATTATCCACGAAGCCGAGCCCCGAACCAAACCCGGCGCCGGGTCTACCTGCGCCAGAAGGCGGGGGTGAACAGCACCAGCACGGTGAAGATCTCCAGGCGGCCGAGCAGCATCGCCACCACCAGGATCCATTTGGCCGCGGTGGGCAGGTCGCCGTAGTGAGCGGCCGCCTCACCCAGCGCGGGGCCCAGGTTGTTCAGGCATGAGGCCACCGTCGACCAGGCGGTGACCTGGTCGACGCCGGTGGCCATCACCCCCACCAGCATCAGGAAGAACAGCATCAGGTAGGCCGAGAAGAAACCCCACACCGCCTGGGCGATGCCGTCGGGCACGCTGACCTTGCCTACCTTTACCGCGATCACCGCGCTGGGGTGGATCAGGCGCATCACCTCGCGCATGCCCTGCTTCAGGATCAGGATGATACGGATCACCTTCATGCCGCCGCCGGTGGAGCCGGAGCAGCCGCCGACGAAGGCGGCCATGAACAGCAAAAACGGCAGCGCCCCCGGCCAGGCGGCGAAATCGGCCACGCCGAAGCCGGCGGTGGTGGCGATGGAGACTGCCTGGAACAGGCCGTGACGCAGGCCGCGCTCGGTGTCATAGGTGCCGGTCAGCCACAGCGACACCACGGCGATGACGATCAGCCCGGACAGGAACAGCAGCAGGAAGCGCGCCTCGGGGTCGTGCAGGTAGTGGCTGAGCTGCCTGCCGCGCCAGGCCAGGAAGTGCAGGCTGAAGCTCATCGCCGAAACGATCAGGAAGGAGACGCAGATCAGCTCGATCAGCGCGCTGTCGAAATATCCGATGCTGGCGTCGTAGGTGGAGAAACCGCCGATGGCCACGGTGGAGAAGCTGTGGCCCAGGGCATCGAACCAGTTCATGCCGGCGGCCATGTAGGCCAGGAAGCAGGTCAGCGTCAGCGCCGCGTAGATGTACCACAGCGCCTTGGCCGTTTCGGTGATGCGCGGGGTCAGCTTGGAGTCCTTCAGCGGTCCCGGGATCTCGGTACGGTAGAGTGCCATGCCGCCGACCCCCAGCGTGGGCAGGATCGCCACCGCGAGAACCACGATCCCCATGCCGCCCAGCCACTGCAGCTGCTGGCGGTAGTAGAGTACCGACTCGGGCAGGAACTCGATGCCGGTGATCACCGTGGCGCCGGTGGTGGTCAGCCCCGAGAAGGATTCGAACACGGCGTCGGTGGGGGCGAGAGCAGCGTCGCCGGTGAGCATCAGCGGCAGCGAGCCGAACAGCCCCAGCACGCTCCAGAACAGCGCCGCGATCAGGAAGCCGTCGCGGATGCGCAGCTCCTTGCGCGCGCTGCGATTGGGCAGGTACATCACCAGGCCGGTCATCACCGTGATCAGGATGGCGATGATGAAGGCGTCCCACTGGCCGTCGCCGAACAGCAGCGAGATCAGGATCGGCGGCAGCATGGTCAGGCTGAACATCATCAGCAGCAGACCGAGAATACGAAGAATGACTCGCAGGCTCATCGGGCGGCGTTCCCTGCGTCGCGGGGTGTCATCGGGCCAGCCATCAGAAGAACGTCAGCCCGACCTGGAACAGCCGCTCGACGTCGCGGATGCGGCGCTTGTCGATCACGAACAGGATCAGGTGGTCGCCGGACTCCACCACCACGTCGTCGTGGGCGATCAGCACCTCCTTGCCGCGCAC